>DAISJM010000020.1:0-60203 GCA_036821485.1 Verrucomicrobiota bacterium
TTATTATCTGACCATCGAGTCACAGAAGGATCGTATTCGCCGTCGGCAGCTGCTGAAGACTGATGCGCCGGCGGTGGATCATCTTCCGATTCTCGCCAGTGCCTCGGAAGTGCATACGGCGTTCGACGAAGGTGTGCTGAAGATTCACGACCGTATCCGTTTCCGGAATCCCGATTGGCACCGCGAGACGAAGTATGGAAACTCGAAATCGGCCACCATCACCACCACGACGGGCAGGGTGTTCTTCAACGAGATCTGGCCGGAGGCAATGGGCTTCGTTAACGGACCGGTCACCAAGAAGCGCCTCGAGGAACTGATTTGGCAGTGCTACCAGATTTCCGGACACGAAGAGACCGTTCATGTGTTGGACCGGCTGAAAGAGCTCGGGTTTGAGCATGCAACGCTGGCCGGTATTTCCATCGGCATGGAAGACATGATCATTCCCGCTGAGAAGGCGAAGATCATCGAGGCCGCGATGAAGCAGATCGCCGAGGTGGAAGTACAGTACCGCAAAGGTATCATCACCGACGGAGAGCGCTACAACAAGATCATCGATATCTGGACGCACGCAACGGAGGAGACTTCTGCGGCGATGTTCCGGGCGATGGAGTACAACGAAAGCCGCACCGACGTTAATCCTCTATTCATGATGGTGGATTCTGGTGCACGTGGCAATCGGCAGCAGATCCGTCAGCTGGCGGGTATGCGAGGTCTGATGGCCAAGCCCTCGGGCGAAATCATCGAGCGTCCCATCTTGTCGAACTTCCGCGAGGGGTTGAGCGTGCTGGAGTACTTCATCAGTACGCACGGTGCGCGCAAGGGTCTTGCAGATACGGCGCTCAAGACCGCCGACTCCGGCTACCTGACGCGCAAGTTGGTGGATGTCTCGCAGGATGTGATCATCGTTGAGCAGGACTGCAACACGCTTAACGGTATCACGGTCACCTCGATCAACGAAGGGGACGATGAGCTGGTTCCGCTGGCCGCCCGGTTGCTTGGCCGGACCTCGTTGGACGATATCAAGGATCCCGCAACGGGGACAATCATCGTCGCGTCGGGTCAGGAGATCGACGAGAAGGCCGTGGAGAAGATTACCCGTGCTGATCTGGAGTCCGTGAAGATCCGGAGTGTGCTGACGTGCGAATCGCGTCGTGGCGCCTGTGCGAAATGCTATGGGCGGAACCTGGCCACGGGCAAGACCGTGGCGTTGGGTGAGGCCACGGGCATTATCGCCGCACAGTCAATCGGTGAGCCGGGCACGCAGCTGACGATGCGTACGTTCCACATCGGTGGTACGGCGAGTTCGGTGTTCAAGCAGCCGCAGTTGATCGCGAAGCACGATGGGTTTGTGCGGTATATCGAGTTGCGCGTGGTGCAGGCTTTGGACGGCAACTTCATCGTGCTAAACAAGAATGGCTTTGTCAGCATCTATGACAAGGAAGGCCGTGAACTCGAGCGTCACAGCGCAGTGATCGGCGCCGTGATTGCCGTTCCTGAAGGCGGTGCAGTCAAGAAGGGCCAAAGCTTCGTTAAGTGGGATCCTTACAGCGTACCGATTCTCTCCGAGCAGTCAGGTGTCATCGAGTTCCACGACTTCATTGAGGGCGTCACGGTCCGCAAGGAAGTGGATGAGTCGACGGGTCTTGAAGGCACAGTCGTGATGGAGCATAAGGAGGATCTGCATCCTCAGATCGTCATGAAGGACCCCAAGACTCGCGAGGCGTTGGCGTACTACTCCATTCCGTCCGGCGCCCACGTCATGGTGACCAAGGGCAGCGATGTCCTCGCCGGTGCGATGCTGGCAAAGACTCCGCGGAAGGTTGTGCGCACGAAGGACATCACCGGCGGTCTGCCCCGAGTGGCAGAGCTGTTTGAGGCGCGTCGTCCCAAGGACGCGGCGGAAATCGCGAAGATCGACGGAATTGTGGAATTTGCGGGCACGTCGCGCGGCAAGCGCAAACTTCTGGTCAAGGACCCGGGTACGGGCGATCAGGAAGAGCATTTGATTCCGATGGGCAAGCACGTTGTTGTCTTCCAGGGCGACCGCGTGGAGAAGGGGCAACAGTTGACGGAAGGCCCTGTTGTGCCGCAGGAAATTCTCGAGGTCTGCGGCCCGCAGGAACTGCAGCGCTATCTGGTCAACGAGGTGCAAGAGGTGTATCGCCTGCAGGGTGTCGATATCAACGACAAACATATCGAGATCATTGTTCGTCAGATGTTGCGCAAGGTCCGTATCACGGACCCCGGCGACACGGACTTCCTGTGGGGCGAGCAGGTAGAGCGGCAACTGTTCCAAGACGAGAACCAGAAGGCGATTGCGGAAGGCAAGCGTCCCGCGGAAGCGTCCCCGG
Organism: Verrucomicrobiota bacterium; assembly: GCA_036821485.1. Lineage (GTDB taxonomy): Bacteria > Verrucomicrobiota > Kiritimatiellia > CAIQIC01 > JAGNIJ01 > DAISJM01. The sequence goes on from DAISJM010000020.1 coordinate 2,352, forward strand.
TGCTGCTGGGCATCACGAAGGCCTCGCTGGAAACAGAGAGCTTCATTTCCGCCGCATCCTTCCAGGACACGACCCGCGTGTTGACGGAAGCGGCTACGCTGGGTCGTGTGGATTATCTGCGCGGCTTCAAAGAAAACGTAATCATGGGTCATCTGATTCCCGCGGGCTCGGGATTCGGTATGTACAGGAATATCAAGTTGGTTCCGCTTGGCGAGCCGATCCCCGTGGAGGATGTCCTTTCGGACAACATCCTGGCTCAGCCGCCGGCGGGGAATACGGAATCGTAATGTTGCTATTGTCAGGCTCACGTCGCTCTGTTATTTTGTCGCGCTCGTGTGTCTGGGGAAGGAAGCAGTTATGCCGACAATAAATCAACTCGTTCGCAAGGGCCGTCAGAAGGTGGATTCCAAACGGAAGGCCCCTGCGTTGATGAAGTGCCCTCAGCGACGCGGCGTGTGTTTGCTGGTCAAGACGCAAACACCCAAGAAGCCCAATTCGGCCTTGCGCAAGGTTGCGCGTGTTCGTTTGACGAATGGTGTTGAAGTGACGGCTTACATTCCGGGTGAGGGGCATAACCTGCAGGAGCATAGCATGGTGCTCGTGCGGGGAGGTCGTGTGAAGGACCTTCCGGGCGTGCGCTACCACATCGTGCGGGGCACGCTGGATTGTCTGGGTGTGGAGAGCCGGAGACGTGGACGTTCGAAATACGGGGCCAAGAAAGCCCAGAAGCAAGCTTAAAGGATACCAGCTATGCGAAGGCGTCGAGCTGACAAGAGAAACGTGGTGCCGGACAGCCGGTTCGGCAGCGAGTTGATTGCCAAGATGGTTAACAGCCTGATGGAGCGCGGCAAGAAATCGACCGCCGAGAGGATTGTCTACGGCGCGTTGGAGCAGATCAAAGAGATCACCAACGAAGAGCCCATCGCTGTGATGAATCAGGCGATTGACAATGTAAAGCCAAGGCTTGAGGTGAAGTCTCGCCGCGTTGGTGGCGCCACCTACCAAGTGCCGGTGGAAGTTTCTCCAGATCGTCAGGTGGGGCTGGCGCTTCGGTGGCTGATCGACTACTCGAAGGCACGGAAGGGTGTGCCTATGCAGAAGGCATTGGCGCTGGAGATGACCGATGCCTACAAGAATCAGGGCAATGCGATCAAGAAGCGTGATGACACGCACAAGATGGCGCAAGCGAATAAGGCTTTTGCTCATTATCGTTGGTAGACCCGAATAGAGTCATTCATGGTTACCGTGGTGGAACAGCAACAGAAAACATCGGACCCTGCGAAGCTTGAAGCTGCAGGGCGCCGGCGTGGTCTGTCCATGATTCGGAACATCGGTATCATTGCCCATATCGATGCCGGTAAGACCACCACGACAGAACGAATGCTCTACTACACAGGCAAGGTCTACAAGATGGGGGAGGTCCATGAGGGCACGGCCACCATGGACTGGATGGTTCAGGAGCAGGAGCGCGGCATCACGATCACTAGTGCGGCCACGACGTGTTTCTGGCGCGATCATCAAATCAACATCATCGATACGCCGGGGCATGTGGATTTTACCGTTGAAGTTGAGCGTTCGGTACGGGTGTTGGATGGCGCCATCGGAATCTTCTGTGGTGTTGGCGGCGTACAGCCCCAGTCCGAAACCGTCTGGCATCAGGCGAAGAAGTACCATGTGCCTTGCTTGGCCTTCATCAACAAGTTGGACCGGCCCGGTGCGCGATTTGACTGGGTGGTGCAACAGATGCGTGAGCGTTTGGGGGCACCGGCTGTGGCCTTGGAGCTTCCTTGGGGTGCAGAGGATCAGTTCAAGGGTGTTCTTGATTTGGTTAACATGAAGGCGCTGACGTTCTCGGGAGAGGACTTGGGCGCGCAGGTGATTGTGCAGGATATTCCTGCGGATATGGCTTCGGCGGCTGAGATGGCGCGAGCCCACCTTGTAGAGCAGGTGGCCGAGAAAGATGAGGCGGTGCTGCGCGCGTATCTGGAGAACGCTGACGTATCGGCCGAGTTGCTCCGCGATGGACTTCGCCGGGCTACACTCAGTGGTGCGCTTGTTCCCGTGTTGTGTGGCTCATCCTTGCGTAACAAGGGTGTTCAGCCGCTTCTGGATGCCGTGGTCGATTATCTGCCTTCCCCTCTGGATGTACCCCCGGTTGTGGGGCAGCATCCTAAGACGCTGAAGGAAGTCGTGCGGATGACGAGTGATTTTGAGCCCTTGGCAGCGTTGGCGTTTAAGCTAACAAACGATCCGTACGTTGGTAAGCTGGTTTTTGTGCGTGTCTATTCCGGCGTCCTCAAGAAGGGACAGAACATCTACAATTCCAGGACCCATAAGCGGGAGCGCATTGGCCGCCTGGTTCTTCTGCACGCCAATCATCGCGAGGATGTCGACAGCCTGTTTGCGGGCGAGATTGGTGGAGCCGTCGGCATGAAGATGGTGACAACGGGCGACACGATCTGTGCGGAAAACCAGCCGGTTGTTCTCGAGAGGATTCTGTTCCCTGAGCCTGTGGTGGCGATGGCGGTTGAGCCCAAGACGCAGGCGGATCGTGAAAAATTGAGTGATGCCCTCAGTGCCATGGCAGAGGAAGATCCAACATTCAAGATTTCTACGGATGCGGAGACAGGGCAGACCATTATCAAGGGCATGGGCGAGCTACACTTGGAAATCATCAAGGATCGAATGCTGCGCGAGTTCAAGGTGCAGGCTAACGCGGGCAAGCCGATGGTGGCCTATCGTGAAACGGTCAGTGGTCCTGGCCGTGCAGAACACCTTTTCCAGAGAGAGATCGGCGGCCATGGCCAATATGGTCGGGTTGTTCTCGAGATACAGCCGCTGCCGCGAGGCGAGGGGAATAGGATTGAGATCGATGTCCGGCCGGACAAGATTCCGGCAGAATTTCAACCCGCGGTCGAAGAAGGCATTCGTGACGGTTTGCTGACGGGCGTGGTTGGAAACTACCCAATGACGGATGTTCTCGTAAGGGTAGTGGATGGCAGCTTCCATCCCGTGGATTCTACGGAGGTGGCATTTCGCTCGGCGGCGGTGATGGCCGTCCGCGATGCGGCTCGTGCAGCACAACCCGTGATGCTTGAGCCGGTCATGGATATGGAGATCATCACGCCGGAGGAGTATCTGGGCGAAGTGTTGGGAGATGTCAACGGGAGACGTGGGAGAGTGCGGGAGATGGAAGCGCGGGCGGCTGCGCAGATCATCAAGGCGGACGTGCCGCTTGCAGAGCTGTTCGGATATACAACGGCCCTCCGGTCGCTTACCAAGGGCCGGGCGAGCTTCACGATGGAACCGCGTGCCTTCGAGGCGGTTCCGGAAACCATACAGGCGAGTTTGCTAAACCGTTAAAGGACGAGCATGAGCGGGCAACGCATACGAATCAGGCTGAAAGCCTACGACCACAGGGTGCTGGATCAATCCGCGACGGATATCGTGGAGACAGCCAAACGTACGGGCGCGCGTGTCGCGGGACCTATCCCGTTGCCGACGCGCGTGGAGCGGTACAGCGTCAATCGCAGTCCGCATGCTGACAAGAAATCCATGGAACAATTTGAAATCCGGACGCATAAACGGCTGCTGGATATCATTGACCCGACGGCCAAGACGGTGGATGAGCTGAAGAAGCTCAACCTTCCCGCGGGTGTGGACATCACCATTAAGATCTGAGTGGAACCATGCAAGGTTTAATCGGCAAAAAAATCGGGATGACGCAGGTGTATGACGAGCAGGGCGTTCACGTACCTGTGACGGTCATTCAAGTGGGGCCCTGCGTTGTCGTTCAGCGTAAGAATGTGGCCACGGATGGATACGAGGCCGTACAACTCGGATTCCTCGAGCAGAAGGAACACCGCGTAAGGAAACCGCAGGCGGGTCATTTCAAGAAGGCCAACGTGGGTATACCGCGCGTGCTCCGCGAAGTGCCACTGGCTCCGGGCGAAGAAGCCAAGGTGGGCGACCAGGTGACTGTCGCCGTCTTTGAGGGGGTGCCGTACGTTGACATTATAGGTGTCACGAAGGGCAAGGGGTTTCAGGGCGTTGTGAAGCGCCATCAGATGGCCGGCGGTCCGGCCGCGCATGGCTCGGGCTTTCATCGCCAGCCGGGTGCTGTGGGTAACCGCACGTGGCCTGCGCGGGTATTCAAGAACAAGAGAATGCCTGGACATATGGGAAACACGCGGATAACCACACAGAATCTGAAGGTGGTTGCTGTCCGGGGTGAAGACCATGTCATTCTCGTGCGTGGGGCGGTTCCTGGGGCAACGGGTTCCATCGTGATGGTTCGGAAATCGATCAAGAAGGCGGCGAAGAAATCATGAGCAAGGTACCTGTATGCAATATGCAGGGCGATCGCGTCGGCGACGTACAGCTGGCCGACGACCTGCTGGAACTGAAGAGGGGCGCACAGGCCGTGCAGGATGCCGTACAGGCATACCGCGCTGGACTGCGGAGTGGCACGGCTTCCACGCGGAAGCGTGGAGAGGTTTCCGGCGGAGGTGCCAAGCCTTGGCGCCAGAAAGGCACTGGTCGTGCGCGCGCTGGCACGATCCGGTCCCCGATCTGGAAGGGTGGCGGCGTGGTTTTCGGTCCGATACCGAGAAGTTTTGCCAAGTCCATCAACCGCAAGGTGTCGCAGTTGGCCTTCTGCAGAGCTTTTAGTGAGAAGGTGGCTGCCGGCGAGGTTGTGGTGGTAGAGAAAATTGAGTTGCCGGAAGCCAAAACACGGCATGTCGCCGCAATGTTGAAGAAGTTGAAGGCTGATCGCGGTGCTTTGCTTGTTGTGGAGCGGCTGTCACGGGAGATCGTGCTCGCCTCGCGCAACCTTGTGCGAGTTGAAGTAGCGGCGGCGGCGGATGTGCATACATACCAGATGCTCAAGTACCCCATGGTGGTTGTGAGCAAGGCAGCAATGCCGATCTTGGAAGGCCGACTGAAAAAGCGCGGGGGTAAGGCGTGATGAAAGAGCCTCGGAGCATCATTCAGAAATTGCTTTTGACCGAAAAGGGCACCGGTCTGACTGAGAAGCAGAATCAGTATCTCTTCAAGGTGGATCCTGTCGCGAACAAGATTGAAATCAAGAACGCGGTGGAAAAGATATTCAACGTGAAGGTGGACAGGGTCAACACCATGAACCGGAGGGGTAAACACAAGCGCCTCCGTACCATGAACTACGGTATGACCTCTTCCTGGAAGCGTGCTGTCGTCACGCTCAAGGAAGGATTCAAGATTGAGCTTACCTAACGGGAGTCGCAGCCATGGGTTTGAAGACATATAAGCCGACGACGCCGTCACTCAGATACACAGCCCTGCTGTCTACTGATGAGTTGGCAAAGAAGCGTCCGGAGAGGTCGTTGAGGACTCCTCTGAAGTCCAAGGCCGGCAGGAACAATGCGGGGCGCGTCACCACCAGGCATCAGGGTGGCGGTCATAAGAAATTCTATCGTCAGATCGATTTCAAGCGGGACAAGCATGACGTGGCAGCGAAGGTTGCTGCGATCGAATATGATCCCAACCGTTCTGCCCGCATTGCGTTGCTCAATTATGTGGACGGCGAGAAGCGCTATATTCTTGCTCCTCTTGGGTTGAAGGTTGGAGCCACCGTGGTGGCGGGACCTCAGGTTGAGCCTGTGGAAGGCAATGCGCTTCCTCTTTCCGGGATACCCTTGGGCGTGCCGGTGCATAATATCGAGATGTATCCGGGGCGGGGCGCGCAGTTGGTGCGTGGTGCTGGCCTTGGTGCGCAGATTATGGCGAAAGAAGGGGAGTTTGCGCATATCAAGCTACCGTCCGGGGAGATTCGGATGGTCAATGCCAGGTGCTATGCAACCATCGGACAGGTTGGCAATCTGGATCATGAGAATATCTCGCTGGGCAAAGCGGGCAGAGCTCGCTGGCTCGGACGTCGCCCAACTGTGCGTGGTGTGGCGATGAATCCTGTCGATCATCCCATGGGTGGTGGCGAAGGCCGCAGCTCAGGTGGTGGTCATCCTGTGACGCCGTGGGGCCATTTGACTAAGGGCAAGAAGACGCGATCGCGGCGGAAGCCCTCGACTCGCTTCATTCTTCAGCGGAGAAAATAAGCCATGACACGATCTATAAAGAAGGGCCCGTTCGTCGACACCAAGCTGCTCAAGCGAGTGGATGGCATGAATCGGACCGGGCTGAAGAATGTGATCAAGACTTGGTCCCGGCGTTCCATGATTCTCCCGGAATTTGTGGGCCATACATTTGCCGTACACAATGGCAAGGCTTTCATATCTGTTTTTGTGACGGAGAATATGGTGGGGCATCGGCTGGGTGAGTTCTCCCCCACGCGTATCTTCCGCAAGCATGGCAATGCGACTGATAAGGCCATCGCGCTGAAGTAGCAGCGGGGACCATGAACCTGCGCGGGCACCTGACCAGAACAGGGTACCTGAAGGCAGCCGTTCTGTTGGGGATTGGGGCCGCATGCGGGATGTTGGTTCTGGGTGTGCTGGGGTTGTGGCCCCGGGCACGGACACGTTCTTTGACGGGGCCATTGCGATATTTGGAGCCGCGGCAGGATCGCGGAAGCCAATATGATCGCGGGTCGGATGTTGAGACGCGGGAGGCGAGACTGGCCACGTTGGCGCTGGCGGATCAGAACAGGGTCCTGCGCCAGGAAGTCTTGGAACTCGAGGAGCAGATTCGGCAGTTGACGGTGGCGTTTGCGTCTGCTCGGGTCGAGTCCGATCAGCTTCGGCTTCAGATGGACCACGCCGAACTTGGCGTGGATGGGCTTTCGGTGCCGTCCGGATTGCTGGCGAAGGACGAGATAGGGATTGTTGATGTCAATCGGTCGCTGCGGATGGTTGTCATCGACGCGGGGGTTCTTCGGGGGGTGCGTCCGGGGATGGGTTTTGACGTATTGAGAGAAGGAAGGTATGTGGCGCGCCTGAGGGCGGTGGATGTGCGCGACACGGTGACGGGCGCTGTGATTGAGGATATGGAGATGCAGCGCCCACCGATCCAGGGAGATCGGGTGATACCTCAGAGAGCTTCGGAGCATTGAGGGACATAGATATGGAAATCAAGGCAACAACACGATATGTGAGAATTTCGCCGTCGAAGGTGAGAGATTTGGCGCGCGCGATGAGAGGCTTGCCAGTTTCAGACGCCTTGCGCGTTGTGGAGTTCAGCGAACGGAAGGGTGCTTTCCATCTGACGAAGACGCTGAAGTCAGCCATCGCCAATGCGGAAAACAATTCGAAGCTTTCAGCTGAAAAGCTGTTCGTGAGCCAGGTTGCAGTTGGGCAGGGGCCGGTCTTGAAGCGGCACTGGCCCCGTTCGCGTGGCATGGTCAGCCCTGTTCTGAAACGTACAAGTCACATCAAGATAACATTGACGGATAAGAAACCGTCGGCAAAATAAGCAGGCTTTTTGCAGGAAAGGAGAGCGGCCTTGGGCCAGAAAGCAAATCCAATTGGACTGAGGGTGACCGTCAACAAGGATTGGCGCTCCCGCTGGTATGCCGATAAGAAGGAATTCGGCAACCTGCTGCACGAAGATCTGTTGATACGTGATCTCGTGAAGAAGCGTCTGAAGGACGCTGCCGTACCGGAAGTGATTATCGAACGGTACGCCAACCGCGCGCGGGTAACGATCTTTACTGCCCGGCCTGGAATCGTCATTGGCCGGAAGGGGCAAGACATAGAGCGTCTGCGCGAGGATATTGCGGCGGCAACGGGCAAGGAGATCTATGTTGAGATTCGGGAGGTGAAGGATCCCGATACGAATGCTCAACTGGTTGCCGAGAACATAGCGCTTCAGTTGGAGCGGCGTGTATCCTTCCGCCGGGCGATGAAGCGGGCGGTGCAGATGGCGATGGATATGGGCGCCTTGGGAGTGAAGGTAGCTGCGGCGGGACGGTTGGGAGGGTCAGAGTTGGCCCGGCGCGAATGGTACAAAGAAGGTAAGGTTCCCCTGCAGACGCTTCGTGCCAATATCCAGTATGGGTTTGCCGAAGCACACACGATGGCCGGCAAGATCGGCATCAAGGTATGGATCTGTAAGAAGGAGGAGGAAGTAGCCTCCAAGGAGAAGACTCATGCCCCTTATGCCTAAGAGGGTGAAGTACCGGAAGGCGCAGCGCGGCAACCGGAAGGGGTTCGCGCAATCCGGGAACAAACTGTCCTTTGGTGAGTATGGTTTGCAGGCGCTGGAACGCGCATGGATTACCAATATTCAGATTGAAGCTTGTCGCGTGGCGATCAGCCGGTCGCTGAAGCGCAAAGGGAAGATGTGGATACGGATATTCCCGGACAAGCCCGTGACGAAGAAGCCGCTTGAGGTTCGCATGGGTAAGGGTAAGGCGAATGTGGAGTCGTGGGTGGCTGTGGTGCGTCCGGGGAGGATGCTGTTTGAACTGGACGGCATTCCGGAGCAGATGGCTTGTGAATCCCTTCGGATTGCAGCCACGAAGCTGCCGATTCACACCCGGTTCGTGAAGCGTGGCGTATAAACACGGGGCGGTATGGTTCGATGAAACCGAGTGAACTTAGAGATCTGACAAAAGAGGAACTGCAGCAGCGTTGTGACGACTCCAGGAAGGAGTTGTTCAATCTGCGATTGCAGCAGTCGACGGGCCAGATGGAAAAATCCTCCCGCATCCGCGAGTTGCGGCGTGACGTGGCACGGATTCTTACGATGATGCGTCAGCGGGATGAGGCCAAGTAGAAGGTGACTATGGAAAGCAGCACACAGCGCGGAGTCAGGAAAGAGCGCGTCGGCGTGGTGATCGGCGATGCCATGGATAAGACCGTGGTGGTTCGCGTAGAGCGCCGCTATCGGCATCCCGTCTACGGCAAGGAACTTACCGAGCATAAGAAGTGCTATGTCCATGACGAGAAGGATGTGGCGCGCGCGGGCGACGTAGTTCGTATTGTGGAGACCCGGCCGTTGAGCCGTATGAAGCGGTGGCGTCTCGTTGAAATTGTAAAGAAAGGCAAGGGCGAAGTCCCTGGGAGTCCTAATGATAGCACTGAGAACTAATCTGGATGTTGCCGATAATACCGGCGCGAGGATGGTACAGTGCATTCATGTACTGGGCCAGAGGAAGCGGTTTGCCCACATCGGTGATGTGATCAAGGTCTCCGTGAAGGAGGCTCAGCCCGCGGGCATGGTGAAGAAGGGCGAGGTGCACAGCGCCCTGATTGTACGGACAAAACAGGCGATTCGCCGCCCTGATGGATCCCTGTTGAAGTTCGATCACAATGCGGTGGTGCTGGTGGATGACCAGATGAACCCCCGTGGTACGCGTATCTTTGGTCCTGTGGCCAGAGAGCTGCGTGAGAAGAATTTCATGAAGATTATTTCCCTGGCCCCTGAGGTGATCTAGTGAAGAAGATGACCGGTGTTAAGAAAGTCCATTTCAAGCGCGGCGACATTGTCAAAGTGCTGACGGGCAAGGACAAGGGCAAGACCGGGAAGGTCTTGCAGGTATTCCCGTCCGAGGCGCGGGCGCTTGTAGAAGGCATTAATTACTGCAAGAAACATCTTCGCAAGAGTCAGGACAACCCGAAGGGTGGCATTGTGGAGAAGGAAGCCACGCTCCATGTGTCCAACCTTAAGGTGGTAACTGAGGGCGATGCAAAGAAGTCCGGCAAGCCGGCCAAGACCGGTCAGGGCGCGAAGCAGGGCGAATAGGGATGACGTTTTTATAAAGTCGCCCGCCAAATAACGGGCGTGGGTATCAGAACATGGCAACACTGCAAGAGAAGTATAAGAAAGAAGTCGTCAATAAGCTGCGTGAATCGGGCAAGTATACCAACCCGATGCAGGTGCCGCGCTTGTTGAAGGTGGTCATCAACATGAGCGTCAGTGCCAGCGCGGACAAGGACGCGCTGAAGCATGTGGCTGAGGATCTTATGAAGATCTCCGGCCAGAAGCCGGTCATCACACAGGCCCGCAAGAGCATCTCGAATTTCAAGCTGCGCGAGGGGATGGCCATCGGGGCCAAGGTTACGCTTCGCGGTCCGCGGATGTTCGATTTCCTGGAGCGATTCATCGGGGCGGCGTTGCCGCGTATCCGTGACTTTCGTGGCGTGTCCAGACGTTCCTTTGATGGGCGTGGCAATTACACGCTGGGGTTGAAGGAACAGACGATCTTTCCGGAGATCCAGCCCGATCAGATCAAGCGTTCCCAGGGCATGGATATCACGATTGTTACGACGGCGAAAACGAACGATGAAGCCCGTGAACTGTTGCAGTTGATGGGCATACCCTTTGCGAATACCTAGTTGAATGGGGAGGACCTGCATTGGCCAAGACATCCATTATTGTGAAGTCGAAGCGGACGCCGAAGTTCAGCGCCCGCAAGTATAGCCGGTGTCGCCGTTGCGGGCGGCCTCGTGCTTACATCCGGAAGTTCCAGCTGTGCAGAATTTGTTTCCGAGAGCTGGCGTCTGAGGGAAAGATTGCCGGCGTGATCAAGGCAAGTTGGTAACCGGTTTATGGAGCGAGCATGAGTGTGACTGATCCTATATCTGATATGTTGACGCGGATCCGCAATAGTTCGAAGGCCGGAGCAAAGGTTGTGCAGATGCCTCACTCCAGTCTGCGAAGCGAAATCGCGCGGGTCTTGAAGAAGGAAGGCTACGTGACGGATTTCGTGACCGAGGGGCACGAGGGCAAGAAGGTCCTGTGTGTGCATCTCAAGTATGGGGTAGATGAAACCCCGGTCATTCGGGGCATCCGTCGCATCAGCAAGCCCGGTCTTCGGCGTTATGTTCCTGCAACGAAGATCCCGCGCGTGGTGGGCGGCATGGGGATAGCCGTGCTCAGCACATCGCGTGGTGTGATGACGGATAAGGAAGCGCGGGTTGCCAAGGTGGGTGGCGAAGTACTCTGCTATGTTTGGTAAATAGAATCGGGGATTTGATCATGTCCAGAATCGGCAAGAAACCAGTTCCAATTCCTGCGGGGGTTACAGCCACCGTACAGGGGGCAAAGGTTACGGTGAAGGGGCCTAAGGGGGAGCTTTCTTACGCTGTCCCGGCGTTCCTTCAAGCAGTGTTGAAGGACAACCAGGTTGTCCTTACCTGCAAGCGTGAGGACAAGCAGGCCAGGGCAACGTATGGCACGACGCGCAGTCTGATCGCGAACATGGTGGCCGGCGTTCATGCTGGCTACGCCAAGGAACTTGAGATTCAGGGCGTTGGCTTCCGCGCGACGCTCCAAGGCAAGAAGTTGGTAATGGCGTTGGGCTTTTCCCACCCGGTCGAATACACGGTGCCGGATGGGGTGACGGTGAAGGTGGCTGATGGCACGGCAATCAGTGTCAGCGGTCCCGACAAACATCTGGTGGGGCAGGTGAGCGCGCGCATCAAGGCGTTCCGTCCGCCCGAGCCTTACAAGGGCAAGGGTATCAGATTCAAGGGTGAACATGTCCGCCGCAAGGTCGGCAAGACGGTGGCTTAATATGAAGCTTAAGACAAGAAGTGACTATCGGGTGCGGCGTCATCTGCGGGTGCGCCAGAAGGTTCAGGGCACAGCGGCGAGGCCGCGCATGAGTGTGTTTGTATCAAACAAGCACATGTACGTGCAGTTCATCGATGATGTTGCGGGTAGTACAATGGCCACGGCATCGACTACGGTGGAGTTGAAGGGAACGTCGGCTGGCAAGAACAATGCGATCGTAGCCAAGCAGTTGGGCGTCATTGCTGCCAAGGTGGCGCAAGAGAAGGGCATCAAGAGTGTCGTCTTTGATCGCGGGGGATTCGCCTACAAGGGGCGCGTCAAGGCACTGGCGGAGGCGGCCCGCGAAGGCGGGTTGCAGTTCTAACAGATTGACTATGTGAAGGAGCAATACGCGTGAGGAACACAGCCAGAAGAGACACCGAGGCACAGAGCGACATCGAGGAACGTGTTGTAAACGTTAATCGATGCGCCAAGGTGGTTAAGGGTGGTCGCCGATTCAGTTTCAGTGCTTTGGTGGTCGTGGGAGACAAGAAGGGGCACGTTGGGTTTGCCTTGGGCAAAGCCAATGAAGTTGCGGACGCGATCCGCAAGGCCACCGAGCAGGCCAAGCGTAACATGTTCAGTATCATCATGAAGGATCGCACTATTCCTCATGAGATTACGGGCCAGTTTGGTGCGGCCACGGTCCTCCTGAAGCCGGCGTCGGCCGGTACGGGGGTTATTGCCGGCGGTGGAGTACGGACCGTGTTGTCTCTTGCGGGGATTCGAGATGTCCTTGCCAAGTCATTGGGGTCCAGAAATGCGCTCAACGTTGTGAAGGCGACAATTGCTGCCTTGGAGCATCTGCGCTCGCGAGAGGAAATTGAGGCAGCTCGTAGGATGGAAGCTTAATCATGCCTATATCACTGCATTCTCTTAAAAACACAAAGGGCGCCAAGCATCGCCGCATGCGGGTGGGGCGTGGGCGCTCATCCGGCAAAGGAAAGACCTCCGGCCGTGGTCACAAGGGCCAGATGTCTCGTACGGGTCACAAGCGCAAGGCCACGTTTGAAGGCGGCCAGATGCGCCTTATTCGGCGTATTCCGAAGCGCGGTTTCACAAACCGTAATCGTGTGGCCTACGCGCCGGTTAATGTCACAGCCCTTGAGCAGTTTGATGCAGGGACGGAAGTGACCGCAGAGGTCCTGCGCAAAGCAGGTCTGGTGCGTGGCCCCATCCAGGCGATCAAGATTCTCGGTAACGGCGATCTGAAGAAGAAACTGGTGGTCAAGGCGAATGCGTTCAGTGCCTCCGCCAAGTCCAAGATCGAAGCGGCCGGCGGGTCCTGCGAAGTGATCAGCTAGGTGCGTTGAAGGGATGCCGGTATGCTATCTGCCTTTGTCAACAGTCTAAAGATACCCGAGTTGAGACAACGTCTCTTCTTTACGTTCGGGCTTATCTTCATCATCCGCGTGGTTGCCGCCATCCCTACGCCGGGCGTAGATGCCGTTGCTTTGCGCGAGTTCATCGCGCAGATCCGCGCATCGGCAGGTGGTGGATTCCTCGGAATGTTCGACCTGTTCAGTGGCGGTGCTTTGGAGAACTGTGCTGTTGGGGCCTTGGGCATCATGCCGAGCATCAGCGCATCGATCATCCTGCAACTTCTTACGGCCGTCATCCCGGCGCTTGAAAAGTTGGCGCGCGAGGGGGATGCAGGCCGTCAGAAGATTACGCAGTACGGGCGGTATCTGACGGTTACGCTTTGCATCATCCAAGGCTATGCCATGGCGTTGACGTTGGAGCATCCCGAGGCCTTGGGAATCACCCGGCAGATTGTCATGTTCCCAGGATGGTGGTTCCGCATCATGACGGTCATCACCATGACCACAGGCACCATGGTGCTCATGTGGCTGGGTGAACAGATAACGGATCGCGGTATAGGAAACGGTATTTCGCTCATCATTACCATCAGCATCGTCAGCAGGCTTCCCCGCGCGGTACAGGCCACGATGAACATGTTCAAGCCGATCGACGGCGTTGCGCAGTTCAGCATCTTCCATCTGATCGGCTTGTTGGTGATGATCTTCCTTGTTATCGCCGCAGTTGTGGCGGTGACCCAGGCGCAGAGAAAGATTCCCGTGCAGTATGCAAAGCGGGTCATCGGTCGAAAGGTGTACGGTGGACAGAGCACGTACATGCCGCTGCGAGTCAACTATTCTGGTGTTATGCCGATCATCTTCGCGCAGGCCATCCTGATGTTTCCCTCGAAACTCCTCGGCATGATGCCGGGTGAGGTTTTCAAGCGTCTTGCGGCAGCCGTCGGATATGGCACACCGCTCTACATGGGCCTGTACGCGGTGATGATTCTCTTCTTCTCCTACTTCTGGGTGGCGACGCAGTTCAACCCCATCCAGATTGCGGATGATCTGAAGAAGTATGGGGGCTATGTTCCCGGGATTCGGCCGGGTCGACCGACCGCCGAGTTTCTGGACAAGACCATGACGCGCATTACTTTGGCCGGTGCGATTTTCCTGACGGTTATTGCCGTACTGCCGAGTCTCATGGCCCAGCAGTTCAGGATTCCCTGGATCGTGGCGTCCTTCTTCGGAGGAACAAGCCTTCTCATTATCGTGGGTGTCATGTTGGACACCATGCGCCAGGTCGAATCGCACCTGATCATGCGCCACTACGACGGATTTCTTAAGAAAGGCCATCTGCGCAGCCGCCGCGGATAGAGATTGATATGGATGCGATCATTCTTCTAGGTGCGCCGGGTGCAGGCAAGGGCACCGTGGCCGAGGGGATCAAGACCTCGACGGATTTTGCGCACGTGTCGACGGGGGACATGCTGCGTGCGGCGGTGAAGGCGGGGAAACCTGTTGGGCTTGAGGCGAAGTCCTACATGGAGAAGGGTGAGCTTGTACCGGACGATGTGATCATGCGGATCGTGAAGGAACGTCTGGGGGCTGGTCCGCGTGATGCACGTTACATGTTTGATGGATTTCCCCGCACGCGTGAGCAGGCGCGGTTGCTTGACGAGGTGCTGCTTTCTTATGGAGGCGCCGTACGGAAGGTGTTCTTGCTGGACGTGCCCAGAGATATCCTTGTCGATCGGCTTTCGGGGCGGCGTGTGTGCCGCAATTGCGGTGCTGTGTATCATGTGCGCAATATTCCTTCCAAAGTCGAGGGTGTCTGCGACCTTTGCAAGGGGCCGTTGTACCAGCGGGCTGATGACACGGAGGAAACCGTGTTGAACCGGCTTGAGGTTTTCAAGAAACAGACAGAGAGTCTGATTGCATACTACGAAGGCAAAGGTGTGCTGGCGCGAATCGCGGCCGGTGGACGGAAAGAGGATACTCAGGCTGAAATCCTGGGAATCCTTAGGAAGCTGACGCCCGTTAAATGATCATCATCAAGACCGCCGAAGAGCTGGCCTGCATGCGGGTCAGCGGTCAGATGGCAGCTGAAGTTCTCGATGCCGTAGGTCGGAAGGTCAGCCCTGGTGTGAGAACGGTGGAGCTTGACGAGTATGCTCAGGAGCTGATTGCGGGGATGGGGGCGAAGAGCGCGTTCTTTGGTTATCGAGGTTATCCGGGGCACATCTGCGTGTCCGTCAACGAGGAAGTCGTCCATGGAATACCGGGCAACCGGAAGATTCGAATGGGTGACCTCGTCAGTGTTGATGTTGGCGTGGTCTATGACGGGTTTGTGGGGGACACTGCGACGACTGTGATGGTGGGTGTCGTGGATCCGGATGTTGTCCGATTGGCGAATGTTGGCCGGAAGGCCTTGGAGACGGCGGTTGAGAAGGCCGTGGCCGGGGCGCGACTGTCAGACGTGTCGCATGCCATACAGCAGGTTGTGGAGGGGGCCGGATTCAGCGTCGTGAGAGACTTTGTGGGACACGGGGTTGGCCGGAGCATGCACGAGGACCCGCAGGTTCCCAATTTCGGACCTCCGGGGCGTGGCCCGAAGCTGAAACCCGGAATGACCATTGCTTTGGAACCCATGGTAAACATGGGGGCGTACGAGGTTGAAGTGCTGTCGGACGGATGGACCGTAGTTACGCGGGACCGTCGCCCATCGGTGCATTTTGAGCACTCGATAGCTGTGGGTGAAGGGACGTCAGAGATCCTGACATGCGTCAAACAGAGATAATTCGACTGGACGCGAGGGTCGTGAGTGTGATAGCAGATGCGGTCTTCCGCACCGAACTAGGTAATGGGCATCAGGTGGTGGCCCATGCGGCCAGGGAAGACAGGGAGAAAGCGATAGGCATAGGCTTGGGCGACAGGGTGCGGGTGGACATGTCACCTTATGACATGTCCAGCGGACAATTGGTTTTTGAGGAGAGAAGGGCGGAGTCATGAAAGTCAGAAGTTCGGTCAAGAGAATATGTGAGCGTTGCAAAGTGGTTCGCAGAAAGCGGACAGTTCGGGTGATTTGCAGCAACCCGCGTCACAAGCAGCGTCAAGGGTAAGGAGCACGATTCATGCCGCGAGTTTTTGGTATTGATATTCCGGGTAAGAAACGAGTGGAGTTTTCGCTTCGCTACATCTATGGCATTGGTCGTGCGCAGGCACGCAAGTTGGTGGAAAAGGCGCATATCGACCCAGCCAAGAAAGCCGACGACCTGACTGACGAAGAAGTCACGTCGCTGGCCAACCTGCTTCAGACCAGCTTCAAGGTGGAGGGTGATCTTCGCCGGGAAGTTCAGCAGAATATTAAGCGGCTGATTGCCATTGGGTCATACCGTGGCACCCGGCATCGCAAGGGGTTGCCGGTGCGCGGTCAGCGGACCAGCACGAATGCGCGTACGCGCAAGGGACCCCGCAAGACAGTAGGTGCCGTGCGCGGCAAAGATGCGCGCGCCGCAGTAAAGGCAGAATAGGCTTCGGAAACAGCACACCGAGTGTATCGGGAGATTGACGCATGTCAGAAGACAAAGAGAAGAAGGATGAGCAGCCCAAGGCTTCTGCCCCCGCAGCGGCTGTGGCGACAGGAACCCCGCCTGAGGGTGCCCCTGCGCAACCTGGTGTGCCCGGCGAAGAGGCCGGGAAACCGGTTAAGCGGAAGGTGAAGGGTGCCAAGAACGTTCCCGTGGGCATCGTTTTCATTCGTGCCACGTTCAACAATACGATTGTGACGATCACCGATATGCGAGGCGCTGTGGTGGCTTGGAGTTCCGCGGGGCGCTGCGGCTTCAAGGGGTCGCGTCGGAGTACGGCATATGCAGCCACGATGGTAGCCCAAGAGGCTGGCAGGCAGGCTGTGGGGCATGGCATGCATGAAGTTGAAGTGCGTGTTCAGGGGCCGGGCGCCGGGCGTGAGTCGGCCATACGTGCGATTCAAGCAGCGGGCCTTAATATTACGGCCATCAAGGATATCACACCAGTTGCGCACAACGGTTGTCGTGCGCCGAAGCGGCGGCGTGTTTAGGAAAACGGCGAAAGTCGAGGAGATGATTTATGGGTAGGTATACTGGACCAGTTTGTCGGCTCTGCCGCCGGGAAGGAATGAAACTCTTCCTGAAGGGCGACCGTTGTTTCATGGCCAAGTGCGCCATTGAGACTGGGCGTCCGTCGCCGGGTATGCACGGTACGCGCCGCGGCAAGATGTCGGATTACGGCGTTCAACTTCGCGAGAAGCAGCGTCTTCGCAGGATGTATGGAATGCAGGAAGGCCAATTCCGCCTCTTCTTCCGCCGTGCGTTGCGTCAGCGTGGTATCACGGGTGAGATTTTGCTGCAGTCGTTGGAGTTGCGACTGGACAATGTGGTCTATCGTTTGGGTTTTGCGCCCTCTCGTCGCGCCGCTCGTCAGTTTGTCGGACATGGGCACATCATGATCAACGGTCATAAGGCGGATGTGCCATCCATCGCGCTCAAGGTGGGGGATGTGGTCCAGGTGAAGGACCGCAAGCAGAGCCGCGATTATGCCGCGAAATTTGTTGAGATTGCTGAGAGCCGCGGCCTCGTGCCGTGGATTTCTCTCGATAAGGAACACTTGAAGGGCGAGATCCTCCGCGTGCCGACACGCGAGGAAATCGGTCCCGTCGTTCGAGAACAACTCATCGTCGAGTTGTACTCGAAGTAGAAGAACAGAGAACACCATACGAGCCGGCTAACGCCCGGTTCTGGGAGGGTTATTATGCCGATCCGATTGGGTCGTTTCGAAATGCCGCGGCGCATCGTCAAAGATGATGCCGGTGCCACGTCCACCTACGCGAAATTCATTGCGGAGCCGTTCGAGGCCGGCTACAGCCGTACCTTGGGAAATTCCCTGCGCCGCGTGTTGCTGTCGTCGCTCGAGGGAGCGGCGATTTCATCCGTCAAGATTGAGGGCGCTGAACACGAGTTCTGCAGCCTGCCAGGTGTGGTCGAGGATGTGACGGATGTTATCCTCAACCTCAAGCAGGTTCTGCTGAAGATGTACTCGCGGTCGACGCGCAAGCTCAAGATCAGCGTCAAGGGCCCGGGTGAAGTGACGGCCGGCGACATTCAGACGGATGGCACCGTGGTTGTGCTGAATCCGGATCACCACATTGCCACATTGGACAAGGACGGGAAGTTCGAAGCGGAGCTTGAGGTCCAGATCGGTCGCGGTTATTGCCCCGCCGATTGGAACAAGAAGGAAGAGCAGGTTATTGGCCTGATTCCGATCGACTCGCTCTATTCGCCTGTCCGCCGCGTGAAGTATGCCGTGGAGAACACGCGCGTCGGCCGCCGCACGGATTATGACAAACTCATCCTGGAGATTTGGACGGATGGCCGGGTGACGCCGGATGAGGCCTTGACGCTCTCGGCGGCAATTCTCCGGCATCATCTGGATGTCTTCGTTAACTTCGACAAGGATCTTGTGGAGTTTGAGGAGAGCGAGAAGCAGGAAGATCCTGAGCGCGAGGAACTGCGTCGCAAGCTGTCCATCAGCGTCAACGAGATCGAGTTGAGCGTGCGTGCGGCGAACTGCCTCAACAACGCGAACATCACGACCGTGGGCGAACTTGCTCAGAAGACAGAAGCGGAGATGCTGAAGTATCGTAACTTCGGCAAGAAGTCCCTGAACGAGATCAAGCAGAAGCTTTCAGAGCTTGGACTCTCGCTGGGGATGACCTTCGATTCAGACTTGCTGAAGACCAAGGCGCCAGCTTCCGACATACTGAAAATCTAATGGCGGCTTGAAACGACCGATTGGGGTGCACTATGCGACATCGTAAAAAAACCATCAAATTGGGCCGGACGTCAGCACATCGCGACGCCCTGTTTGCGAGCTTGGTCTGCAACCTGGTGCGTGTGAATCGCATCACGACGACATTGCAGAAGGCCAAGGCAGCTCGAAGCGTGGCGGAGAAGATGGTCACGTTGGGCAAGAGAGGCGACATCTCCTCCTTGCGTCGTGCCGTTTCCATACTCCGACAGCAGGAGGCGGTGAAGATTCTCTTTGGGACCATCGCTCCTGCCTTTAAGGATCGTGCGGGTGGCTACACGCGGATCGTTCGGCTTGGGCGTCGCGCAAGCGACGGGGCAGAAATGGCGATCCTTGAGTGGGTCAACTACGTTCCCAAGGCGCCGAAGACGAAGGATAAGAAGGACGACAAGAAGGTTGCCTCCAAGGACGACGAGAAGAAGGCCAAGAAGACAAAGAAAGCGGCCGAGGGGAAGGAAGCTTCCAAGGAGAAGACGGCCAAAGCGTAGAGGTTGTTGAGGCAGCGGATTTTGAGTGATTCAGCGAGGGCTTTCCCATCGAGAGGCGGGAAAGCCCTCCGTGTTTCTCAGTGCGGGGATTGGGTGCTGTCTTCCGATGATGCGGCAGCCGGATGTTGGTAACGGGCGCTGCTTCGTGCGCGGAAGAACTCGATGAGTTCTTCGGGTTTATAGAGTTCCGGGCGGCCACCCGGCCAATCGAATACCTTGCAGTAGTTACGCAGTCCGCTCGGTTGAACAATAAAGACAGCCGGGCACTTGCGAACATCGAAGTCCTGCGCGAGTTTCTGACAGTCAGGATTGGAGGGGAGGGGAATATCCACCTTGATGTAGTCGCGCAGGTAGTCTTTCACCTTCGATGTGTTCAATCCCTTGCCCTCAAACCAACTGCAGAGGCCCTTCTCATTTTCCGGCGCTTGCCGGGAGAAATATATGAAGATGTCCGCGCCGGTTTGTTTCTGAAGCTCCAAGGCCTTCTCGTAGCCCTTGGCCTTGTTGAACCACGACGTAGGAAGCTTGACGCTTTGTGCGGTGGAATTGGGTGTGGGAGGGGATTGCTGGCCGAAGGCGGATGATGCGGCGAGCATGGTGACAAGGATCCAAAGATAACTGTGTCTCACGGTGTGATCTCCTGTGACTTTTCCTGATCCTCTATCGTAGTCCGCAGTCGGAGAGCGGACTCGTAGAAATCCATGGCGGTGCGGATGGAGCCTTTCTCGCGGGGATCCTCACACTGCGCAAGAGCTTTCTTTTCGGTGGCGAGAGCCTTCTCCAGGAGCCCAGCCGAGAAGTACAGGCGTGCTAGGGTGTCCAGCACAGAAGAGTCGGTGCCCTGCGTCAGCAGAGAGGCCTTGGTGATGGCTTCCCAAGCTATAGCGAGGTCGCATGCCTCGGGAGGGGATGTCGATGCAATCCATGCCAGCATATTGAGATTGTCAGGGGCATCCTGAAAAGCAGCCAGCATGGCGACATAGACTTTCTTGAACTCAGCTGTTCGATCGGCTTGTGCAAGGAGTCCCAGCTTCATCTGGTAGTAGTCTGGCTCGCGCGGATGGCTGGTGATGAGCCCGTCGACTTTCTCGATGGCGGCGTCGAGGTCGCCTGCCATCACGAGTTGCTGGAGTTCTGCGAGGCTTTGCTCGTCGGTGCCGGTGATGGAATCTGGTACGGGTTGCCCGCCCAGGACGAGAGCCAGTGCCTCCTCGAGGCCGTCCAAAGGATTTCCACTCCAGGCAATGAGTCCGTTGGTGTCGATGATGAAGGCATGAGGAATAGAGAAGTCGGGACCGATGTAGGCAAGAGGTGTTGTTGCGTTGGTGTCGATGGCGAGACGATAGGGGATGGGATGCTTGGCGAGGTAGGCCTTGAGATCCTCTTCTGAGTCGGTCGTGACACCCACGACGACGACGGACTGAGTTGAGAAGGTCGTGTGGATATCGGCAAAGATGGGCAGGGAACGTCGACAGGGCAGACAGGTGGTCGCCCAGAAATCGACCACGTAGACGGTCTTGCCGTCGGGATGCGAAGGGTCAATAGCGGAACCGTTGAGCCATTTCTGGGCTGTAATGGGCAGGGCTGGACTGCCTATGTCTGCAGCGATCAGGGGTTGGGCGCAAAGGAAGAGCATCAAAAGAAGGAACAGGGGCGTCTTGGTCATGAGCAGCGGGCCTTTCGTTGGGCAGTGCTGTGCATAGGTGCAAGGCGTACAGAAGCAGTTTGGTTGGGGGGCCGCAAGTTCAATGTGCGACGTAACGGACACGCTGGAGAAATGGGCATAATTTGGCCCTTGACTGATACCGGTATCATATATATCGTCAATCGGCCATGAACATGATGTATCGGCTCTCGCATAAAACACTCCGTTCCGGTTCCGACGATCCCGCGAACGTTGTGGTTCAACGTTTCCCCCGCATGTCTCTCGATACGACAGGGATCGATGCCCTCTCTCTAGATGCGGCCGGTTCCCGCGTGATTGGGTGGTGTGGTCTCTCGCCTGTGCGTCCGCTGCTGCGCGAGGCACTTAATGACTCTGATGTTCTCGGGTTTATCCGCGATGCTCTTGGCGCGTCTGCCGATGGACTGATCGCGTGCGACGGGGAGGAACTGAGTTTCCATCGCAGCGTCGATGGCGTTGTTCAGCAGGTCCCCGTGCCGGTACCCGTTCGCGAGAAATTGGTGAGCCTGCGCAGGGAGAGTGACAGATGGACGGGCTACCTCACGGACGAGGGCGACTATGTGTTTGATCCCCGGACTCCGTCGCCCGGTTCTCATTTCAGAGCGAATCTCCTCATTGGTGACCGATTCGGCTTTCCCAACGCGCTGTTGACTACGCCCAAGGCGGTTGTGGACGAGTGGGGTCGCGGGAGCAGTCGTTCTCACGCAGACAAGCAGGTCCTCGCCACCCGGTGGGATGTAGTGCCGGAGGAGAACGGGTTCCCGGCTAATCGCCAGTTCTACCTGGTGGAAGATGGACGCCAAGTGTTCTACTCGGCAGCACCGGGCAAAGATGCACGTGTGTCCACGACGCATGGTGCGAACCGGACGATCATTCAGTACGACCTCCCCGACGGGCTGAGCATCCGTCGGACGTTCTTTGTTGTTCCTGCAGAGCAAGGATTGCCGCTGGCGACAGAGGCTCAGTTCATTGAGGTCGTCAACGAGGGGGCAAAGCCACGTCGCCTTCAACTGGTGCTGACGGGTATGTTCGGCTATCCGCATCCGGGTGCCCTGACCGTGGATGTGATTTACACTTGTGTGACCGTAGAGCCGAGGACGGTATCAGCGAAGCCTGGAGGGCCGTTTGTCGTAGCCCCCCAGTATACGGCAGCATGGGGCGCGGATGATCAGCCGTTCAATCTGAGCATTGCTTTCGGGCCAGCCGGCGAACCTGTCTACCCCACGTCCTTCTGCCTGGATTACAGAAAGTTCATCGGCAACGGATCGATCGAGTATCCGGAGCACGTGGCGTTCCTGGACAATGCCTATCCGCGTAAGGGCCCTGCTTTTTTCGCTCTTGGTTTTGACCTTGCGATGGAGCCGGGCCAGCGGACCGAATGTCAGTCGTACAACAGCCTCGTGTCCCGTCACGAGGGCGAGGCGGTGACAGATGCCGTGTTGGAGCAACGGGCATCGGCCCTGGCCTCGTGGGTGTTGACGGAGGATGGAGGACATCGTGCCCTGCAGCGTGTTATCGATTACCAGAAGTCCTATCGTTCCGCGGTGCAGGTGCACACGCCGGTTGAGGCCATCGATCGTTTGATCAACGTCCACCTTCCGTTCCAAATCCGTTACCAGACTTACGTCAGCCGTTCCTTTGCCCTGACGCAGAAGGGATTTCGGCAAATCGGATTTCGAGAGATTCAGGACCTCTTTGCGGCGTTGCCGTTTGAGGTCGCGGCAGGTCGACAGGATCACATTCGCAAACTCATCGGCATTTGGGCAGGTCATGTGTATCGCTTTGGTTACGCGAACCATCAGTTCTACTGGACAGGGGTTGAGCCTGGCCGCTATTCAGACGACGCCCTCTGGCTCTTCCAAGCTGTGGGTCGGTATGTTGACCTGACAGGCGACAGTTCGATCCTGAACCAGGAATGGCCTGTGGCCGGGGAGCGGGCGACCCGCCGTCTGATTGATACGCTGCACGCCATTCTTGTCTACAGCGGGAAGATATCGATCGGCAAGAACGGGATGCCATTGATCGATCATGCGGATTGGAATGACACGCTGAACCTGGACGGCGAGGGACTCCACGGTGTGGAGAAAGAGGCGTTGTACAAGAAGCAGTTGGCCGATGCGACGATCCGAGAGGGAGAGCCGCTCAAGACCGAATTGTCTGAGAGCGTGATGAATGGTTTCCTGCTGGAGATCGCGCGGGACTACATGGTGCGGTTTGCCCGCAAACTCGGGGATACGGCGAAGGAGCGGGAGTGGAGCGAATTTGGAGTGGTATATCGCAGTCGTCTTCAGAAGGCGTGGAAGGGCGACTTCTTTGCGCGGTGTTTCGTCAACCGGCCGAACGAGGCCAACATAACGTTCATTGGCGCGGCGGGCGATGGCATGTCCGCCGATCCGAAGACGCCCGGAGCGTACTTCCTCAACAGTTTCTCGTGGTCTGTGCTCAGCGGCGTGGCTACCGATGAACAGATCGGCATCATGCTGGATCGTTTGGAGGCCATATTGTTGACGCCCGTGGGGCTGAGGCTCTCGTCGCCCACGCGTTTCCGACTCCTGATGCCGCATGCCGGCTCCGGTGACTATGCCTACGGTGATCGCGAAAATGGAGCGGTCTTCAAGCATGCGAATATGATGGCCGTGGTGGCGTTGTTGGAGGCTGCACGCCGGGTGGAGAATCGGAGTTTGGCGGAACGGCTGGCACGGTTGGGGTGGAAGGTGTTGCAGGCTACGGCCCCGTTCATCGCGTTCAAGGATCCCTACCGGCTGGGAGGCAATCCACGCTTCTGCACGCAGTATACGAATCCGGCAACCCAGGAGCACATCGGGCCGTTGCTCAGCGGAACGGCACCGTGGATGTGGCTGGCCTATCTCGGCATACTTGGCGTCAGTTTCCGCGATGGGCGGGTGATGGTGGATCCTCTGTTGCCCGCGGAGTGGGAAGAGGCGCGAATCGATATCTGCGTGCCCGCCGGCAAGTACCGGATTCGTGTGGCCAAGCCGGAAGGTTTCTGCCGGTCAAGGGATAAGGCGCCTGCCATCTCCGTGGAGGGGCGCTCGTGCGAAAGCGAGTTGCCGACCGGAAACCCTGATGGGCGTGTATGTGCCGAGGTTGTGTTCGACTGAGGCGACTACGTCAGGGCTGCTGGAGTACGTGCAAGGCGTTCAGGAAAAACTGGACGGCTACAGCAGCGAGCAGCAATCCCATCAACCGCGTGGTGATCTTCATGGGGATGGGGCCTATCCTTTTGGCTCCATGCGCCGCCAGTTTCAATGTCAGGTAGCTCAAGTAGCACACGAGGCAGACGGCCAGGAGCAGGGCGATCACGTACACGGCTCCTTCGGCTTTGCCGCGCATCATGATTGCGGTGGTGATGGCACCGGGTCCGGAAAGCATGGGTACGGCGAGGGGCGTGATGGCGATATCGTCCTTGGTGATGCCCGCATTCTTTTCCTCGGCTGTCTCCTGCACGGTGGATCGGCGTCCGCGAAGCATGTCGTGGGCAACGAGCAAAAGGATGAAGCTACCGGCAATCTGGAATGCGGGCATGGTGATGCCGAAGAGCTTGAAGATCGCCAGTCCCGTGATGGAGAAGAAGAGAAGTACGCCAGCGGCAACCCAGCACGCCAGCCTCGCCATACGAATTCTTTCCTCGGGGGTGTTCGTTGCTGTCATTGCCAGAAAGGCGGGGATGGTGCCGACCGAATCGACAATCACGAAGAGCGATGAGAAGGCCAGCAGCGTATAGGCACCGAGGTTCATCGGCACTGCATAGTGGCTGAATCGCCGGCGGATGTCGAGTGGCTCGTGGCAAGGGGCGCTGGAAGTCCGTTTTTCCAAGGGTTGGAAAACTCGCCGGCCATTTTGCCTCCTCAGGCGGCCAAGTCCAACCCTTGGAAAAATCAGCGCGTGACCGCGGGTATAGCGTCGAGGTGTGGTGCTACGGCGAGCATGTACGCGTTGTGCGGGAGCCAGTACTCGCGGCTGTCCCACGTTGCACCCCATGTCGGGCGATCCTTCAAATCGCCGACGATGCCGTTGGGGATGCCGCCGATGAAGCGGCCTGTTCCTAACTTCTCGTCGATCACGGGGGCATTATTCCAGCCGAGATAGTCAATCATGCAGTAGCCGAGGGGGTTCATTCCGACGACCCACTGTGCCTGATCGCGGGCCATCCGGCGAAGGTCGTCACGTCCGGTAATATCGGCGTACTTCAGGGCGGCGAGTGCGATGGCTAGGTGATCGCAGTTCAATCCGTGGAGTCTCACCCAGCTCTTGGGGTGCGTGAAGAACTGGAGCTTGAATCGACCGTGGCCTGCGGGTTCAAGCGCCGTGACCATCTGTCCGTACGGGGTGAGGCGGGCGCCCCGGAGGATATTCTCGGAAAAGTACGTGTCCATGGCGAACAGTATCTGGGATCTGAGGGGATCGTTGTTCGGAAGCAGTTGAGTCAGTTCGATGAGTCCGAGGTAAAGGCCGATGGCATGGAACTTCTTGTACTGCCGGTCGCCAAATGATCGCGCGTTGGGTCGATCAAGGAAGTCGCCACGCAGGTTTTCTTCGACCGTATTGGTCTCCAGGAATTGCCGCTGCAGGATCAAGGGTACGGCTTCCCGGGCGCGCTGAAGGAGAACCGGATCCGGACTGGTCCTGTAGAGTTCCACGCAACCCCAGAGGTAATTTCCGATTTCGCCGGTGGTCTCGTTAATCCAAGTGCGTCGTGCGAGCCGCTCATGTGTCTTGCGCGCAGCGAGAAGCGCGCGGGCAGCCAGGTTGGTGTCGACGTGTGCGAGTGCGGCGGCCGCATGGGCCATGCCGGCGACATAGGTGGTTTCGTAATTCAGGTTGTTGCCGGTTTCCACTTTCCGAACCGTAGGGTCCTGATTCGGCCGCAGTTCGATGGGGGACCAGTTATTGGTTGGCGCGACGGCCAGAAAGACGGAGCCGTTGGGGGCCTGCATGGCAAGGAGCCATTGCACGCTACGTTTCAGTTCCTCGACGGGATACACCTTGGCGCCAGTGGGCTGAGTCGGTGACTCAAGCAGATTCTCGGCGATGCCGTAGGCGACGTGGGGCATGGACCACATGCGGACAGCGTAGTCACCGGCTGCATCGTGGTAACCGCCACGGATGGGGTCATTTCGGTGGCAGATGTCGCCGCAGCGATAGTCGTAGAGGAAGGAATACTGAGAGGGTACGACCGTGGAAGACCAGAGGGCTTTGGCGATACGGAAGGGTCCGCTTTCGATGTTGGTCGAGCCGCGTACTCCGCTGAGTTCGGCGGCGAGGCGGTAAGAGCCTTCTGTGGTCAACGCGCTGAACTCCGCCAAGGCATAGAAATCGCCCCATCGAGGGTCGGGCCCTTGAATCTCCATGGAGCCCAGCATGACGGTTTGTCCGCTATCGCTGAGGATTCGGAATGAGCCGGCATCGAAGGGGGCCGTCTCCTGCCGCGGAAATCGGAAGACTGCGCGCTTGGTTTCGTGCGGTGCATAGCCGAGTTGGCTGATTGCCAGAATAGTCTGAACGGGGCGTGGTGGCAGAGGGAGTGTGGAGGAACTCAGGGCTGTGGGTATGCGTGCAAGGACGTCGAGCGTACATCCTGCCTGCTCCCAGTTTGAGGGGTTCCGCTGATGAACATTGGCGGCCATCCAGACAGCCTTGCCTGTGCCGAACGAATTCACGCTGAGAGCCACGATGCGTTCGTTCACGATCTGTGGTTGATCCGGCTGGGTTGTTGTTCGTTTGGAGTAGGTGGGAAACCACGCAAGAACGGCTGCTGTTGTGGAGGTTGTGGCCCAGGCGGCCGTGGAGGCGTGTCCGAAGTTCAAGGTGGGGCCGAGGCCCGCCACCAGTGGGTGGTCGAGGGATGTCTCCTCAACGAGCGCGTTGGTGAAAAGCGTGGGACTGTCCGAGAGTGCGGTGCCGAACTCATCGGTGTCCAGAGCCTTGATGCCGAAGATATCCTCGTAGTGCCAAGGGCGCGTCCAGTCGGCGCCCTGTATCCGCCCGACTTCGTTAATGCCTACGAGCACACCTCCGTCCCGGACGTAGTCACGCAGGGCCTCCTCTGAATCGCGGGATAGGGCAATGGTGTCTGCAACGTAGATGACGCCGAAGCGTCGGTGGCCGTCAGAGGCGAGATCGTCTTCAGTGATTTGTTCCACGGTGAGCCCGCGTCGATGGAGACCCTCGCGAAGTTCCTCGACGATATTGGAATAGGTTTGAGGGCCCTTGGTCCACGCAGCAGTCTTCGCAAATTCGACGTTTGCCTCGGAGAGTAGTACGGCGCAGGGGACAGGGGGGGGCGGGGATACAACGCGCTGCGGCTCCTTTACGCGGCATGACGCGGTCAACAACAAGGAGAGACAAGCGAGCTTGATTAGGCACCGACACATGATCGATACGTATATCATGTGCAGACGTCGGCAGCGAGCTTCAAAAGAGTGAACAGCTGTCGATTGGCGCATTGACATGTGGTCCGGCACGGGGGAAATCATCGTGCCCTTTCGGCGCGCATCGTAGTACACTGGCGACCGCAGGATGGGGGGGGCATGTCCTTCATAGAACTGGCGACCAGAAGACAGAGTACGCGGAGATACTCCACCCGGCCGGTATCGCGGGAGATTGTGGAGCGTTGTCTTGAGGCGGCAAGGCTCGCGCCATCGGCCTGCAATTCCCAGCCGTGGAACTTCATCGTGGTGGATGACGCGGAGCAGAAGAATGGGCTGGCGCGCGCCGCGTTTGGCGGTATCTACTCCATGAACGCCTTCGCGGCGATTGCGCCGGTGCTGATCGTGGTGGTCACCGAGAAGTCGCGATATGCGGCACGGCTGGGTGGATTGATGCGCGGGGTGCAGTACAGCCTGATCGATCTGGGTATTGCCTGCGAGCACTTGGTTTTGCAGGCTGCGGAAGACGGTGTGGGAAGTTGCTGGCTGGGCTGGTTTGACGAGAAGGCTGTGAAGAGGCACTTGGGGTTGCCGCGGGGTGCGCGTATTGACGTCATCATCAGCCTCGGCTATCCGGAGAAGGAAGAGCACAGGGAGAAGGTGCGTCGGCCGCTGGATGAAGTGCGTCGGTACGCCGGATCGTGACCCATGGAGAGGAAGGAAAAACACAGATTCTGGTTCTCCTCGCTGGCGCTTGTGATCCGCGAGTCGGTGCGTGCGTTTACCAGCAATCAGCACTTATCGGACGCGGCGACATTGGCGTACTACGGGTTTCTGTCGCTGATGCCCCTGCTGCTGATTGTTGTATTTCTCCTCGGTCTCTTCGTCCAATCGTCGGAAGCCGTGTTGGACGCCATGGACAATCTTGTGACCCAGCTCTTTCCATCGTTCAACCAGGCCGTGCTTCGCGAACTATTGGGTATTGCGCAGCAGAGAGTGTGGGGTGGTGTGAGCGTGGTTCTCCTGTTGTGGTCCACCATGCCGTTTGCCGGGGCGCTGCGTGGGGCGATGCTGCGCGTTTTCCGGTCCGAGAAGAAGGTGCACTTCATCAAGGCAAAGCTGTTCGACGCGGCCGCGATTCTTCTGCTGCTGGTGCTTTTTGTCTTTCTGGCTGCGGGGAAGGTGTTCCAGCCCTGGCTGGCGCGCTTGCCCTGGGTGGTACCGGGCAGTTCCATGGCAGTGAAGTGGGTGTTGACGTTTCTGCTCATGGTGCTGGTGGTGATGTTTGTCTACCGCGTATTCTCGCCCGTGCGTCTTGCCAAGGGACCGTTGCTGGCGGGATCGCTGACGGCAGCCATCATGCTTGGCGTGGTGCGGCCCATGTTTGGTGTGTTCCTCCGGTTCAATCCAGACTACGGCTACGCTTTCGGATCCTTAAAGGCCGTCTTCCTGGTCGTGGTGTGGGTTTACGTGACGTTTGCCATCCTTCTATTTGGCGCGTGCGTGGCCGCGACCGTGCGCCGGCGGGAAGCGCTGGTATTGCGGGGGCTCTTCCTGCAGGAGCGTTCACCGCGGGCGTCGAACGCGTTGCTGAGGCGGTTCACCCGCACCTACGACGATGGGCACGTGTTGTTCAGGGAGGGGGATGTGGGGCACGAGATGTTTTACGTGGTGGAGGGCGCTGTTGCGTTGAAGCGGGGTACGGTGACGTTGAAGACGGCGGGTGCCGGGGAGTATTTCGGCGAAATGTCCATGCTGCTGGATGCGCCGCGTACGGCTGATGCCCTCGTTGCTGCGCCGCGCACGATGCTGGCCGTTGTATCGCGCGACAATTTCGACCTGATCCTGAGTGAGAATCCGCGAGTAGTGCTGGGCATACTGAAAGAGATGGCTGTGCGGCTGAGTGAAATGGACGCCCGGTTGCCATCGGCTGGCAAATAGTGGCATGCGAGTTCGGCGATGCGGCGGGTGTGGGGCCAAGAAGTCTTGCGGGTCAGTTCTCGTGTTCTCATAATGGGGCACGAGGCCAACACGGAGAAATGCCATGCATGTGCTGCTCTTCCTGACGACGGTTTTCGTATCCTTCATCGTGGTGCGAATCGGCGCGATTCCTTTTGAACTGACGGGTCTTGAGCGATCGCTTGCCGAGTTCCAGGCTCTATCCTGTTTTACCGGCACGGGGTTCACAACGCGGGAAGCCGAACTGGTGACGAGCAATCGTCAGCGTCGCCGCATCGCCTCCATATTGATGGTGTTGGGGAATGCGGGGTTCGTCACGTTGATTGCGGCCTTTGCGAATACACTGCGGACCCCGGTGACGCGCATCACGATCCCCAAGCTGCATGTCTACTTTCCGGCATACCTGGTGCCATGGTTGAACCTGTTCGTGGTGATCCTGGCCATCTACCTGATCTACTTGTTGTTTGTCCGTTCTCTGCTGGGGCGTAAAATCACCGCATTCCTCCGCGAACGCGTCTCGCGAGCGGAGGGGGTTAGGCGTGTCACGTTTGATGAGTTGCTGGTCTCGACGGGTGGGTATGGGGTGTCCAGTGCCGTGGTGTGCGAGGGCAGCGTGGTGTTGGGTAAGACGCTTCGGGATGGACATCTTCGCGCGGGCGATATCACCGTGTTGGCGATGGAGCGCGATGGAGCCTCGGTCCCCAATCCATCTCCCGACACGGACATACGGATGGGTGATCGGCTGATCTGCTTCGGCAAGCTGGAGAACATCCGTGAAGTGCTTTGCGGGAAGCATGGTGTTTCATGAAGCACGCACCATGGCTGACCGCCGCGTGTTGCGCGAGTTGGGTTTGCGTGATGCTTCTTGCGGGGGTAGCAGGCTGTCGCTATCGGGCCGAACAGACTGTTGAGCCTTCCACGGCTTTGGTCGCCGAGCCGTGCCTTCCTGTCTACACATGCTCGCCGACAGATGACGCTTTTCTGGATGACGTCGAACGACGGGTCTTTGAATACTTCTGGGCGGAGGTTTATCCGGAGACCGGTATTGCGATCGATCATACCGAGAACCGCATTGGCAAAGTGGCGGCGACGGGTTTTGAGCTGGCTGCCGTATGCGTTGGCGTGCATCGGCAGTGGATCACCTACGAGCAGGGCTACGAGCGTGCGTTAAGGATTCTGAATGCATTTTGGGATGACCCTGACGATCCGGCCGATGGGTTTGCCGAGGGCAAGTTCGGGTTGTACTGGCATTTTGTGGACGGCCACACGGGACGGAAGATGCCGCTCGATTGTGTGGCGATGTGCGATAGCGCCGACTTTGTGGCGGGGGCCATTCTTGCGGGCGAGTTTTTCAAAGGCACGGAAGTGGAGACGCTGGCAAACCGCATCTATGACAACGTTCAGTGGGATGCGTTTGTGATGCCCAAGGCGGATGGATCGCCCGGGTTGATGTCCTTCGGGTGGGTGCCGCTTGGGGTCTCCGAGAGTTACCCCAAAGTGGACGGACTGCTTCCCATGGCCATGGAGGGTTTGTCTGACAATTCGCTCCTGATCTACGTATTGGCTTTGGGGTCCGATACGCATCCGATTCCGCAGGCCACATGGGAGCAGTATGTAGACACGTATGCCATCGACGAATACGCGGGATACTCCTGCGCGCGCACTGGAGCGCTTTTTTGCAGGCAGGTTCCGCAATCCTTCATACGGTTCAGCAGAAAGCGCGACAGGAAGATGGATTACTTTCTGGATACGGCAAATGCGATTCTGGCCGACCGCGCCTTCAATGTCCGTGAAAACAACTATCCGCCGGAAGCGTGGGGTCTGACCGATTGCTTCGGCAAGGAATCCTACAGCCACGGCGCGCCGCCTGGTCCCGTGATGAATGACGGAACGGTGGGGTCCACGGCTTTTGTCGGTGCGTTGCCGCATGTTCCGGACGTGTCCCTTGCCGCGATGCACTTCGCGCGAAATCGCCTCGGTGATCGGTTCTGGGGAAAATACGGATTCACAAGCAGCTACAATCTGAAAAATGACTTCTGTAGTCCGCTTTACGTGGGCATTGAACTGGGTCCGATCATCATGATGATCGAAAACTATCGCAGTGGGTTGATCTGGGATCTCTTCATGCGTCACAAGGCCGCACGCAATTTCCTCCAGCGCGGCGAGTTCAGTGGTGTCGTGGACGACTTTGAACTGCCTCCCGAGGCGCCGACCTATGCAGACTGGAGCGTGATCGGTGGGCGGGGAATTGTCATGGGCGATGCTGCGCAACACGGGCGATTTGGCTTGTCGATCAAGCAGAACGAGGGGGCTGGGATATCCATCGAGGGACAGTTGACCGACAACGACCTGCTGGACTTCAGCTTTGGCGCATTCCTCACGTGCTGGGCGAGAGACATCAACCTTACGAGCGCAGTGCTCAGCGTGAATGGATATGCAACGCGTGTACCGTGCGTGGGACGGCTGCCGGGTTCTGACTGGACACACTTCTACTTCGCATTACCTGCTGCCGTCCGGACCGGGCAACTTTGCGGTGTGCGATTCGACGGCTCGGTGACGGGTTTGAGTCCGGCATTCGACAACTGCACGATGGAAGCCGGTATGCCCGCGAGCGTGCCTGCAACACCGATGGATTTCACAGCGGGCGAAGGCCGGGTGCCCGGAACGGTCACGCTCCAGTGGATGGTGCCGGGTGGGGATGTGAGGGCTTTTGTGATTCGCATATCGGGCGATGGCGTGGAGGGGAGCATGCATCGCTTCGTCGAGCGAGACGTGTTGGAGTCTGCGGGTGTCAAGCAGGAGGAATCCGTAAGCGTGGCTGGATCCGGGCTGTATCGTTTCTCTGTTGCTTCAAGGGATCGATTCGGCCACACGAGCCCATACAGCCCCGAGTGTGCGACTCGAGCGCGGGGAGGCAGTGCCGTTGTTCGTATCCCTGCCGTGGATGAGTCGGGTATGGTTCGATGGCCTTGGACAGACGAGGGGTGGAGCGTGCGCGCATCGGAACCTGATGCAAGTGGCGGTCGTCACATGGACGTTACCTTCAAGAAGCGTCAGGCTTGGGACTTTTTTGAGATACCCCTGAATCCGGACATGGTGGCGATGTATCGCTATCTTGTCATCCGCATGCGGGGCGACGTGAAGCTGTTGGCGAAGCTTTGGAGTAGTGATGCAAGCCAGTCTGACATGAACGCGCCGGCGATCAGCACCGATGGCGATTGGAAGCTGCTGAAGTACGACACGACCACGGCGAATCTCAAGCCCCGCGACAGACGTGAAGTTGTGAAGCTGTTGCTCTTCCCCGCAGCCGGTCTGCCATCCGCTGAAGGCTCATTTTCGATCGACTGGATTGAATACGCGGGTGAGTAATCAGTCCGCGCCAGACGACGCGACGTCAGCCGGAGGAAGGCGCAGCACGACATAGATGTTGTTGTGACAGACCTCGGCAGGTGCAGGTCGCCCCGTTTCCCTCGCAATTCTTTGCCAATCCATATGCGCTCGTTGCCCATGGCGAAGCAGAACCAATAGGCCCGCGTCGCGGGGCAGGGTTGCGACAAACTCCTCAAGCGGGGTGGCCGCAGTGTAACGCGTTATGATGTGGCTGTAGAACATGAGGACGCCGGCAGTCTGTTCGATGGTCACGGCGATATCATCCTCTTGAGCCGCGGGACGGAGGGACAACGCGATGTTCTTCAGGTCGGATGAGTAATCCGGTGTCCCCATGAAGCGTGGCGCAAAGACGGTCAACGACGCTGCGACAAGCGCAGCGAGCGCGATGGCGCGAAGCCCCCGGTTGTGAAAACGGGCGAAGGCCGCTTCCAAGATTCCGGCGCAGAAGAGTGCGACAAAGGGATAGATGAGCAGGAGGTACGTGTCGCGCTTGGTGGAGACCATGGTAAGCATGATGAGGATGAGCAGAGTCATGGAGGCGAAGCTTCGCAGGCGGCGCAGAGATCCCCGGTCGGCGACCAGTCCATACAGCAGACAGGCGGCGAACAGGGCGAGCGTGAGAGGGGCGTCATTCCACCACTTGTCGAAGTAGAAGAGCGGTCCACCGTGGAGTGGCCCCAGCGCCGTGGTGGTGCGGCGGAGAATGTTGAAGATCACGAATCGTTCCACGAACGGGTGTCCCCAACGGATGAACTGCAGGCCATACCAGGGCAAGCCGAGCGCAGCCCCGAGGAGGAGTGCGCGGCCGACATCACGCATGATCTGGCGTCGCACCTCACGTGTTGGTGCATCAAGAATGGGGATGAGAAACGCGATGGCGGGCAGGGGATTCTTCACCATACAGCCGAAGGCCAGCCAGAGGCCTGCGCGAAACCAGCGGGAGGAAGGGGGACCCCAGCGGAGCGCATGCGCGATTCCCAGCATGGAGAGCACCATGGCCGAATCGAGCATTCCTTTGCGGGTGTAGTTCATCCATGGGGCTGTTGTGGCCAATAGGAAGACCGCCCAGAGTCCGGCGCGCCACGA
This sequence comes from Verrucomicrobiota bacterium, assembly GCA_036821485.1. Taxonomy (GTDB): domain Bacteria; phylum Verrucomicrobiota; class Kiritimatiellia; order CAIQIC01; family JAGNIJ01; genus DAISJM01. Next base: position 35,983 of record DAISJM010000020.1, read on the forward strand.
CTGAGTGCGCGTGGCGATGAGGTAGATCATGCACATGCAACCGAGACCGAAGGCGGCCGACCAGAATCGCACTGCGAATTCGCTCTCCCCAAAAACGCGGAGGAGAACGGCTGTCAGCCAGTAATAGAGTGGGGGCTTATGGAAATCCGGATTGAGGGCGAAATGGGGCGAGAGCCAATCGCCGGTGACCAGCATCTCCCGCGACCGCTCTGCGGTGAGCGATTCATCCCAGACCCGGAGGCTGCCCGAAGACAGATTCCAGAAATAGAATAATGCGAGCGCCGCCACGAGGGCCGCCAGGCACAGTCGGCGTCTCTGTTCGGTAAGCATGAGTGGAGTATGACGGGCTGTTGAGTTCCGTCAACACTGTCGAAGAGGGACGCAAGTTGAAAGCGGTGGTTCCCGTCGGTGCGTCATGGTACGCTGTGCCACCATGAGAGGAGAGAACCGATGATGGCGAGACGGTTGATCATCTGTGGTCTCTTGGCCGTTTTGTTGGTAGGCGTGGGGGCGATTTACATCCGTGCGCTGTATGCGCCTCTGATTCTCGACGACGTTTCGGAACTGGCGCTGGCTCTGTCCTGGCAGTCGCCAGCGAAGGTATTGGGGCCTGACTGCTACGGGTTTTTCCGGCCGGTGAAGAACGTCATCTTCTATAGTCTCTCGAGGTTCCCCCATTCAATTCCCGTGGCAGGGCATGTTGTCTCCATCGTACTGTTTGGGCTGAGTATTGTTCTGGCGTTCTTCTACTTTCGGCGTGCTTTGGGGAGTGAGTGGTGGGCCTTGGTGGCGAGCTCGATCTGGGCGTTGGCGCCCACGCAAGTTGCCGTTGTCGTATGGCTGAGCTGCGCGAACCAGCTTGTCATGATGTGCGCGGCCTTTGGCGCCATGATCTTGTATGAACGGTCGCAGGCCATGGCGGCGGAAAGCCGATCGTTGGCCTGGATCGGAGTGGCGGTGTGCAGTCTACTCGCGATGGCGAGTTATGAGGTTGCCGTAGTCCTGCCCGCGCTCATCGTTCTCCACGACGCGCTGGTTGATTCGCATCGCCTGCGGATGCTGCGCAATCGGGCAGGATACCTTGCGCTGTTTGCTTTGGCGGGAGTGTTTGTCGCGCTGCGCTTCGTGTTGGGTAATCGCACGCTGGCGGGCAATCAGCTCTTCGCGCCGATTACGAGGGGCGAACTGGTGCTCAGTTCCGGGTATTTCATCGTGGAGCATCTCAGCCTCTGGTTGTGGCCATTTGGCCGACAGAATCTCCTGCGATCTTTTGACCTGCGGCAGGAGGGTGTGGTTTTGGCGGTTGCCGCCGCATGGTTTGTTTTGGCGGCACTGATACTGGTGAGTATTCATCTGCGGCGGCGAGCCCCCTGGATCGGTTGGGGGCTGCTCTGGTTCGCCGTGGCGCTCTTTCCGGTCAGCAACATTGTTCCACTGTTTGTCGGACCGTTTGGCGACTATTACCTGCCGTTGGCCTCGATGGGGTTGGTGCTGGCGATTGTCCTTTCGTGTCGGTGGCTGGTGGCCGGTTGGCGCCCGTCGCGCACTGTGCTTCAACGACTGGCTGCAGTGGTTGTCATCGGTGCCGCGGCGGTGTGGTTCGGTTTTCGTGTCGCCGCGACGGCGCAATGGGTTCTTACGTGGAACTCGGAGGAGGCCCTCTTCCGCAAGACCTTGGAGGCTTACCCGGAATCTCATTCCGCGAGGGGTAATCTTGCGCGCGTGCTGTCTGAAGAAGGTCTTCTGGATGAGGCCATTCGCGAAGCAAGCAAGGTGATGGCCGATGCGCCATGGCAGACGCACGCCTACTACTCACTCGCCGATGCACTGCTGCGGTATGGTCGGTTGGAAGAGGCGATGGATGTTGTCCGCCGGGTCCACGACGTGGCGCCCACGGAAGTGTATCCTTCCGTGCTCGCCGGGTTCATCCAGGAGCAGTTGGGCGATGCGGCTGCTGCGGAGCGTTTCTATAGAGAGGCGCTCAAGCTGCCGTGGAATCCGGAGCAGTCGCCGACCGCGGCACTGAACCTCGGACGGATGTTGGCGGTGTCTGATCGGCTGGACGACGCGATGGAGGTCTGGCTGAGTGCAGCTCAGCGTGCGCCGTTGAATGGTGTGATGCAGCACAACCTGGCTCTTGCCTACGCCCAGAAGGGAAATGAGGGCATGGCGCAGAAACACGCGGGGATGGCTGCATCGCTTGGGGTGCCCGTGGATGCCCGTCTCCTGCGTTCACTGCTGGCGCCCAAGACGAACAGCGTGCCGGTATCCGTGGAGCCGGCATTACCGTCTTTTACCCAGCGCGTTTGTCGCGTGAAGGTTAGCGCTGCAGGCGATGTGACGGTGGACGAGAAGAAGGTTACGGACATGGAGCTGGCAAGCGTGTTGGATGAGGTGCGCACGCGGGCGGATGCGATAGCGTTCAGTTCAGAGATTCCGACCAACACGCCGGTGTTCGAGAAGGTGATGAGGACAGGCTTGCCGGTCATCGTACGCCCCGGGGATGCTTCCCTGCGGGCGGGGCCGGCCGGGAGTGATCAGACACTCCAGAACACGAATCTCCGTGATGTCCCTGTTTCCAGACTCATTGGATATTACGCGTCACTGGCGGGTTCCCGGGTGTTGAACCCGGCAGGCATCGAGGCGCGGGTGAGCCTCTCCATGGACGATGCATCGAGGGATGAGGCGCTTACCGCTGTCGAAGTGGAGCTCTCACGCCACAACATCGCGATTTCGCGGTCGTCGGACGACAGTATTCAGGTCCGATGGAAGAAGGCCTGGTAGGTCGCACGAGTTGAAACACCGATGACGGGCAAATCCACATCCTTTGAGCATTGGTTCTCTGAGCATCGGGAGTCACTGTCCGCCGGTGGATTGTCGCTGGACGGTGGTGAGCCGGGGCGGATGCCGGCGGCCGGGTTTGCGGAGGCGAAGATCCGACTTCTGTTGGCGCGACCTTCCACCTATGACGACGTGCGTCCATCGATCACGCACCGTCTTCTCTACTGGGCCGCCAGGCAGGTGCCCGGCGTTTATGTGGACATGGCGTTCCTGCCCCCGGCGCGGGATGTTGCAATCATGCGGCGTGATAACGTGCCGCTGTGGTTGGCGTCCGGCTGCAAACGCTCGCCGCGGGATTTCGATGTCGTGGGCGTCAGTCTTTCGGTTCAACAGGAGGCATGGAATCTGCCTGCGCTTATGCATGGGTCGGGGCTTGAGCTTGCGGCGGCGAGACGGGCAGCTGACCCGACACACCCCCTGATTGTCCTGGGCGGTCACGCCGCGGCATCCACGCCCTTCCTTCACGGCAATGTGGATGGGGAGGGATCCGGCGGCCTTGTGGATGTGGTCTGCAATGGGGACGGGGTGACGTGGTTGCAAGAGTTCCTTCGCGTGTGCCTGGCAGTGAAGGATGCGGGCGGGGGGCGGGATGCCATCATCCGCGGACTCATGAAACGCGTCCCGGGAAGTTACGTGCCTGCCGGATACGACCATGTCTATGAAGACGGCACATTGCGCCTGAGTTCGTGTGATGGAACCGTGATGCCCGTGGCGTATCGGAAGGATCCGCACGACGCATGGCTTTGCGGTTACGACGGCGCCTGTATTCCATTTGCGCAGGAGGAGACGGAAGAGACCATTCCCCTTGCGGCGGGATGTGTGTACCGCTGCCGTTTCTGTCAGAGCGGTTGGGTTCGTGGCGGGCATGACGTTGCGGCTGTGGAGGGATTGCTGGCTGCGGCCACGAGGATCAAGGCCAATACGGCTGCGTCGGATCTGAACCTGTTGGCTTCGGATGCCTGCAGTGTGAAGGGCCTGTGCGGCCTGGTTGATCGCCTGTCGGACGTGTTCGAGCGGATATCGCTGAAGAGTCTGGCCGTGCCCATGCTGGCACGTCACCGCGAATTGCGGGCGATGGTGCGTCGTATTGAGAAGACAGAATTCACTTTTGGCGTGGAAGGGATCAGCGAGCGGCTGCGCGATTACCTGGGCAAGTCTGTATCGACCGAGGATCTGTGCTCCGTGCTTCGCGAGATATCGTCGTCGGGTCTGCGGCAGGCAAAGTTGTTCTTCATCATGACCGGGCGCGAGGATGAGTCGGATGTCGAGGAGTTTGCTGAACTTCTGCGGAAGGTCCGAAGGAATGTCGGCGGCACGCGTGTGATCATCAGTTTCATGCCGCTGTTCCATGCCCCGTTCACACCGATGCAGTTCGACGAGGTGCTTCCGCTGCGGGACATCATCATGATGCAGGTGGAGGCTGTGGCGAAAGGGGCAGGCTGCGAGTTCCGGTGGAGTACAGAGCCCGCCGAGATCAGGATGATGAATCTCCTGTGTCGCGCGGGTCGACGCGCGACCAGATGTGTGGTGGACCTGTGCCGGGATGTGCAACAGCTTTATTACGAAGATATATCCGCAGCCCTTTGCAGGGACATGGAGCGACGTCTTGTCGACGCCGGGCTCGATGTGGCGGCGCTGACGCGTGGTGTCAGGAAGGGCGAGAGTCTGCCATGGGATGATCTGTCCTCGGGCACGAAGCGCGAATTGCTTTGGCGATCGCATCGCAAGGGAATCGATCTGTTGGATGGCAAACACGGGCATATCGAAAAGGTGGAGCGGATAGCAGGGGGGGTGGGGGGAGGCGATGTGCCGCGGGTGGCAGAGGGTAGGGGTCGTACGGAACCCGCGATCCGGAGGTTTGTTTGCCGGATTGGAATGGAGCAGGCACGGAGGCCTGACGTGAGCGTGGCAAGGGGCCTCCTTCGAGAGTGGTTGTTGCGGGACGCATCGGCGACGCGTGCCTACGCAGGTCGGCCGGCTGTCACGAGATTCCCCGGGGCGTGGGGACTGGTGCTGCTTCAAGGTCGATTTAGAGAACAGTTGCTGTGTGATGGCCTTCCGAAAGATGTGCCGGGATTTCTGACTACTGACCGTGAGGTGGCTGCGTGGGATATGGATGGGCTCCTTTATCTTCTTTGCCTCTCTGACGGCGCCGAGGTGGAGTCGGTGCTGAAGGATGCGCGGATACCTTTCCAATCCGTGCGGCGTGACGGTGCGCTGTGGTCCGTGGTGGGGGCGAATCATCGACGTCGTGTGGGCATTACCACTGTGGAGCGGCGCACATCGGGAGAAGTTCGCGTCCTTTGCAGCGGGGCCGTGGTCGATTTTCTGACACGCGTTCATGCAGCCCCGTGGGTTGGGGCGGAATGCATCGGTCTCTTCGCGGAAGAAGCCGGTCGTGGGGGAGCCTTGCGTTGCCTGCACTTCACTGGGGATGTGGATTCGACATGGTCTGGTCCGGATCGTCTGCTTGAGCGCCCCCCAAAGTGATGTGTGGTTAATGCTCGCGGTTATGCGATGGATAGGCTATGGTAGCCCCTGTTGCATGCGTCATGCATGCCAAGGAGAAGAGCCATGAGAGACGAGCAACAACATACGCTCGCAATGTTCGTTGATTTTGAAAACCTCGCCTTGGGGTTACGCAATCGCGACGACAAGTTCAAAATCCGGCCCGTGTTGGCGCGGTTGCTGGAGAAGGGCAACGTGGTGGTGAAGCGCGCCTACGCGGATTGGAAACGCTTCGCCCCCTACTGCCGGGACCTGCACGAAGAGGCCATTGAGCTCATCGAAGTGCCCACGAGGGACATGACGGGCAAGAATTCGGCCGACATGCGTTTGTGTGTGGACGCCATGGACTTGAGCTATTCCAAACCGCACATCAACATGTTTGTCATCCTGTCGGGCGACAGCGATTTTTCACCCTTGGTGTCCAAGCTGCGCGAGAACAGCAAGACGGTGATCGGGATCGGGATGAAGGATTCAACATCCGCGCTTCTGAGGGACAACTGCGACGAGTTCATCTACTACGAGACCCTGATGGCAGAAAGCCGTCCGACGCCTGCGGCAATCAGCGGCTTGGGGGGCAAGAAGGAGGAGGCTTTCCAACTCCTGCTGGAGGCCTTGAACGCGTTGCGCCGTGAGAATCGTGAAGTGTTGTGGTCGTCGTTGATCAAGACGACGATGAAGCGCAAGAGCCCGGCGTTCAGCGAGTCGGCTTACGGGTACAGGAGTTTCAGCCGTCTGCTCGAAGATGCGGCTCAGGCCAAACTGATCGAATTGGGCCGGGACGAGGCGGACCGGACCTATATTGTGTCGCGGTTTGGTTCCGAGTTACAGGCGGGGACCGGCGAGGCTCCGCCGCAGGTCCAGCAAACGAAGCCGCAGCAATCCCAAGCACCGAGGAGAAGTCGTCGGCGCGCTCCAAGCCGTACGGCTGCGGCTAAGCCTGAAGCAGCTTCTTGAGGTCGTCCTCGCTGAGGACGGCGACACCGAGTTTCTGCGCCTTTGCGAGCTTTGAGCCGGGGTCGGCTCCGACAACTTCATTGCCCAAGCATCGCGCGATGTTCGGGCTCCTCTATATGCGTTTCGGCCCACCTGTTGGCCTCTGATATGAAGTCGGTCTCGAGAATGATTCTCAGTCTTCCGTTGGGGTTCTGGAGTCTTTTCTGAAAGGCACTGGTCAGTTTTCCGCCGTTCAGCAGATGCGTCCACCCTGCTTTGGCGTCCTCACCTAGAACGAGGTAATCGATTTTGTCGCTCACAGTCTTGGATGGTGCGGGCCTGCCTCCGAGTTTCTGGACTAGGGCTTCAGCCTTGGATCTGGGGCCCCATTTCATCCTGCCGGTGAACAGGAACACCCTATCTCCGAACTCGATCTCTGGGTGCTCGGCTATCAAATCGTGCTGCAAAATGGCCGAGGGGATATCGTGGATCAGTACGGACTCCTGTTGTTTCACGACATGTCTTGCTCGGGTGGTTTCTCGCACTAACTCCTCGTAGTCTCTTCCTTGAACCAGACAGAGGCATTGTCCAATAGGCCGCGTCATTGAGAAGTCGACGATTCTCTCATAAGAGCTGATCCCGGCGTTGCGTAAGCGTGGTAGAAGGACCCGTTGCCATAAATCCAGAAGTGATTCTACGTCACCCGAAGCGGAGTGGGGTCGGTGGCACTTCAAGCCAAAACGATCGCGCAACACGTCCAATCGATGAGACGGTGTTTCGTGGATGACGCGGCGAGAAAGCGACCAAGTGCACATTCCTTTGCGCCCTATTGTTGGAATGCCAAGCCGGGTCCATTCTGGCAGAAGAGTTCGATTCCAATCAAACGACAGGTAATGCGATGCGATGGGGCGATCTCCAACATAGGCGCGAAGACGCTCGTGCGCTTCGCGAGGTGCTATGCCCCTCTTCTTCAGAAACTCCTCAGAGTATCCGTGGACGGCGAATGCCTCTGGGGGAATTGGTACGTTGTGATTGAGAAATACTTGGAATGGTTCTCCGACGGGGGAGAGGCCCATCATACGAATGGCAGCTATCTCGATTACGTGAATAGGGGTGTAAAGCCCGTCGGTTTCTGTGTCCAATAACACCCACTCGGCTACATTGTCTGACTGTTGGTCTTTGTCAGCGAGGCTCACATTATTCCTCAGAACCGAAGCTCCCCCTGCGCTTCCCTAAGTCTTGGTTTGTCGAATCGGAGCAGGGACAGAAACTCCTCTTCGCTGAGTATTCTTATTCCAAGTGTGCGAGCCCGATTGAGTTTCGCCCCTCCTGCCTGGCTGCCAACCACTAGATAGTCAGTTTTGCTGCTCACGGCGTCGGCTACTTCACCGCCAGCGTCGCGGATGATCTTGTGTGCACCGCGTCGGTCCAGAGATACCAATGCTCCTGTGACTACGAGCTTCTTGCCGGACAGTGGCCCAGACAAGTCCTGTCCTGACGCCTTCTTCTCACTGGCGGGGTTGATCCCCAACGCTTTCAGGCGTTTGACAGTCGTTTGTCCTTCTGAAGATGCAAAGAAATCGATGACGCTTCTTGCAACAACTGAACCGATGTTGCCTCGAATGCCGTGCTCCGATATCTGACGTTCGAGATTGGCTATTTCCGCCTGTAATCTGTCGTATCTCTCTTGTCGTTCTATCTTCTCTGCCTCTGTCTTGGGAGGATGGTTTCTGGACCGTGGATTAATCGTCGCCGCCTGGGTAGATTTCTCCTCTCTGAGGACAATGGCACGCAATAGTCGCGACTCGGCGAGATCGCCAAGATTCTTGTGCTGAGCTGCGATATGGTGTGCGAGGGTCTTTCCGACGTTTGGAATCCCTAAAGCGTGAACCCACTGGCCCAATCCGGAATGTCGTGCGCGCGCGATGGCATCGATGACGCGCGTTGCATTCTTCATACCGAACATTCTGGCCTTCTTTGTGGTGCCCAGGTTCAGCTTCGCCAATCTCGCCGCACTGAAGTCGGCAGCAAAAAGGTCAAGCGGGTCTGCTGCCATCCCAGACTCCACGAGCTTGTCTGCGACCATTCCTCCAAGGCCCTCAATATCCATAGCGTCGCGGCTGGCGAAGTACTCGATGCGGCGAGCTTCTTGCGCTGGGCACAATGGATTCTCGCATCTTAAGGCGACCTCTAGAGCGCCAGTTGATTCGAGTTCACGCTGCACAACGCGTGATCCGCATGAAGGGCAGTGCGTAGGCATCGCAAACCGGCGCTCATTTCCAGTCCTCCTGTCATCAAGGACGCGCACTACGGCTGGGATCACTCGACCAGCACGCTTGATAACGACATGGTCGCCGATGCGAATGTCACCCTTCTGTATCTCATTTGCATTGTGGAGGGTGGCGCGCGATATCGTCGTTCCTTCGAGGAGTACAGGCTGCAGTTCTGCAACGGGGGTTAGTACTCCGGTGCGTCCGACTTGCACTGTTATGCCGTTGATTCGTGTTGTAGCCTCCACAGCCCATTCGGGTCTCTTGTACGCAATGGCTGAAGCGGGGGCATTGGTCTTGAGTCCAAGAGCCCTGCATTGTTGGTTGTCGTTGATCTTGATGACCACTCCATCGATCTCATAAGGAAGCTCATCAGAGCGCCTCTTGAGCTCCAGAGCCTCGGAGTGAGCATCGTTCATGTTCTTGCATTTGGACCACAGCAAGGGGACGGCAAATCCCATTGCCTTCAGTTCCTTGATCTCCTCTTCGTGCGATGAGAAATCAATTCCCTTAAGCGCACCTATGCCGTAGAAGACGGTTCTCAAGCGGCGTTGCCCCACGATGGACGGGTTTAGCAACTTCAGCGACCCAGCTGTGGCGTTGCGTGTGTTAGCGAAGGTCTTCTCGCCGACAGATCTCAACTGTTCGTTCATCGCGAGCCGGTCTTCTTCGGCCATGTAAGCTTCGCCACGGACCTCCAGCAAAGCTGGTGGAGAGGAAGACCCAACGTCGATGGTCAGGGGTATGGATCGGATAGTCCTCAGATTATTCGTGATGTCGTCGCCCGTCTCTCCATCCCCTCGCGTGACTCCATGAGTCATTCGACCGTTGACGTAGTGAACACCGATTGATACGCCATCAACCTTAGGCTCAACGATGTACTCAATAGGCGCATCTCCAAGCTCTGCGCGAACACGAGATTCAAAAAGGTGAAGCTGTTTCTCGGTCTCCGCCTTCTCAAGAGAGAGCATCGGCACTAGGTGCTTGAAGTGCTTGAACTCCTTGAGGGGTTCGCCGCCGACGCGTTGGGTGGGGGAATCGGCTGTGATGAGGTCGGGGAACCGGGTTTCGAGGTCCTGCAGTTCTTTGTAGAGCCGGTCGTAATCGCGGTCCGAAATCTCCGGCTGGGCGAGGACGTAATACAGGTGATTATGGCGGTTGAGTTCCTGCCGGAGTTGGCCGATCCGCTTCTGGGCCTCGGACTTGGTCATGGGTTCAGTTTGAATCCGTGAGGGTGTTGAATCAACGCTAATCCGCGGGCCGACGGGTCATGAGGGCGAGAGCAAAGGCCGTCGCGCCGCCGACGGCATCGGCCACCCAGTCCAGCAACTCCACCGACCGGTTGGGCGTGAAGTTCTGGTGGAACTCATCGGTGATGCCGTAGAGCGCGGCGAAAACAAAGGCCCATGTGGCGGCCCGCCATGGGCTGAAACCGCGGTCGCGTCTCAGGGCGCGGAAGAGCAGGAGGGCCAGACCGCTGTACAACACGACGTGGGCGACTTTGTCCACGCCGGGGAAAAGGGGCGGCTTGGGCGGGAGGCTGATGCAACTCAGGCTGAAGATGCCCGCGGCCCAAAGGGCTGGCGGCGCCCAGTAGAATAGAAACCTGCGTATGGATGTGTTCATCGTCACTTTTTCATGCTGTGGTTGATCGTGGGCGTGAAACCTAGCATCGGGCGTCTTGGCGCACAATCCCAATGACATTGCGAAGGAATTGGCCTCGTGGTGCAGGGCTTTTTTGTTTTGATGATGGGGCGTGGTTGCGTTAACCTCCCCGGTCGCATTACTCGGCATTGAGGAGTTGGTGATGAGAATACTTTCGGGCATACAGCCGTCGGGCAAACTGCACCTCGGCAACTATTTTGGAATGATGAAACCGGCCTTGGAACTCCAGAAGGAGGGGCAGGCCTTCATCTTCATCGCCGACTACCACGCGTTGACCTCGGTGACCGATCCACGCGCCCTGCGTCAGGGGCAGATGGATGTGGCCTTGGACTTCCTGGCCTGCGGGTTGGATACGGACAAGACGGTCTTTTACCGGCAGAGCGATATTCCGGAAGTCACCGAGCTGGCTTGGCTGTTGTCGGTGGTGGCGCCGATGGGTCTTATGGAGCGGTGCCACTCCTATAAGGACAAAGTGGCAAAAGGGCTGCCGGCGACGCTCGGGCTGTTTTCCTACCCGGTGCTGATGGCGGCGGACATCCTGATCATGCAATCGAACCTGGTGCCGGTGGGCCGCGACCAGAAGCAGCATGTCGAGGTCACGCGCGACCTCGCCATCAAGTTCAACAACGTTTACGGCGAAGTGTTCACCATTCCCGAGCCGTCGATTCGTACGGAAGTGGCGGTAGTGCCGGGGGTGGACGGGCAAAAGATGTCGAAGTCCTACAACAACACGGTTGAGATCTTTGCCGAGCCGAAAGATGCCCGATCGAGCATCATGAAGATCGTGACCGACAGCAAGACCGTCGCAGAGCCCAAGGATCCCGAGCAGTGCAACGTCTTCGCGCTCTACAAGCTGTTTGCGAGCGAGGAAGAGCGCGCTGCGATGGCGGAGCGGTACCGCGCCGGCGGATTGGGTTATGGCGACGCCAAGAAGGCGCTGCACGAGAAGTTCGAGGCCCACTTCGGGGCGTTGCGTCAGCGCCGCGCCGAGTTGCAGAAGGATATGGGCTACGTTGAGTCAGTCCTTCGCAAGGGCGCGGAACGCGCGCGAGTCGAAGCGGACAAGACGTTGAAGAAAGCGCGTCAGGCTGTGGGGCTGGAGTAGGGCTGGGCGTGATAGCCATCTCGCTTTGCCGTGACCAGTGCGGATTTTAGCCATGTCTTCCCAGGAAGAATACAAGGTTCAGCTTGAGGTGTTCGAAGGTCCTCTGGATCTTCTGCTCTACCTCATCAAGAAGGATGAGCTGAACATCTATGACATCCCGATTGTTCGCATCACCAACCAGTACATGCAGTACATGGACCTGATGCGGATGCTGGACCTGAATATTGCCGGCGAGTTCATTGTCATGGCGGCCACGCTGATGATGATCAAGAGCCGGATGCTGCTGCCGCCGGAGGAGCGTGCGGAGCTGGAGGCAGAGGAAGATGATCCCCGTTGGGATTTGGTGCGCCAGCTGGTGGAGTACAAGAAGTTCAAGGATGCGGCGATTTTCCTGCAGGGGTTGGAGGAGCGGCAGGAGGATGTGTTCGTACGGGGGGGCGAGGGTGCCAAGCTGGGGCCGGATGGCGGGGTTGCCCTGCATGATGTGAACATTTTCGACCTGATTTCGGCGTTCAACGAAGCGTTGAAGAAGGTCAAGACGGAGGAGCTCAAGGAGATCTTTGCCGAGCGCTACACGGTGGCGGAGAAGATCGACACACTTGTGAACATGATCAAGACGCGGGAGAAGATACTCTTCGGGGAACTCTTCACCGGCATGGCGTCGCGTCACGAGATTGTGTGTACGTTCCTTGCGGTGTTGGAGCTGATGCGATTGAAGCAACTGGTGGCGCGGCAGGAGTCGTCGTTTGGCGAAATATTCCTGATGCGCGCCGAGCCGGCCTGATGTTATTGGATGGCGGACCATGGAGTGGAAAGCATGAGTGACTTGGAAGTGATGCCGGAATTGAAGGAAATTGTGGGCGCGTTGTTGTTCGTAGCCAAAACGCCGATCACGGCCGGGGACATGGTCCGCGTGATGAAGCTTGTGGCGGAGAACTGGGGTGGGCCGACAAAGGACTTTGCGAAAGTTAAGGAAGAGGATGTGAAAGCCGCCTTGGACCAGATTCGCGCGGACCTGGCCGAGAAGAAGACGGGGATCACCATCGCCGAGGTGGCGCATGGATTCCGGTTTGAGAACGAAGTCACCTGTGGGCCATGGGTGCGGCAGTTGCTGGAGAAGGGGCGGCCGACGAGATTGTCGCGACCGGCGTTGGAGACTCTGGCGATCATTGCATATCGGCAGCCGTCCACGAGGTCGGAGATTGAAGCGGTACGCGGCGTAGCGGTGGACCAGATCATCCGTAATCTTCTTGAAATGCAGCTGGTCAAAATTGTCGGGCGCAGCGAGTTGCCGGGAAGGCCCTGGTTGTTCGGCACGACCTCGAAATTCCTGGAGCATTTTGGGTTGAAGGCCGTGGGAGACCTGCCGGGCGTGGAAGAGTTGCGCCGCATGGAAACGGCGCAGATTCGCAAGGCCGAAGCAGAGGCCGTGGTCGAAGGCGCGGCGGGTGATGAGGGCGAGGCCAAGGCTGAGACGGAAGGCGGGGTTGATGCCGCGGCGGAAGAAAAGCTTGAAGAGAAGCCTGAATCTGACGAAGACTCCAGCGCTGCGGACAAGGTCGCAGACGACGAGAGGGCCGCAGACGAAGAGGATGCGGAAGAAGAATACGACGAAGACGACGAGGATGATGACGAGGACGAGGAAGACGAGGACGAATAGTTGGTGACAGGGGGGAGCCCTTATGAGCCTGGACGATCTTCGAAAACGTATTGATGCGCTCGACGGTGACTTGGTCCGTCTTCTCAACGAACGTACGCAGGTGGTGCTGGAGATCGGCAAGCTCAAGGAGAGCAGCGGCGAGGAAGTCTACGCGCCTGCCCGCGAGAAGGTGGTCATGGACCGCGTGGGATCCCTGAACAAGGGGCCGTTGCCCAAGGAATCATTGCAGGCTATCTACCGTGAAGTGATGTCGGCATCGCTGGCGCTGGAGCGGGGGGTGGTGATTGCATACCTGGGACCGAAGGCCACGTTTACGCATCAGGCAGCCCGGTCCAAATTCGGCGGCAGCGTGAAATATGCCGACAGCGAAACCATCAGCGACGTCTTTGCCGCGGTTGAAAAACGCGCCGCGGATTACGGGGTGGTGCCGATCGAGAACTCCACCGATGGGGCGGTGACGCACACGTTGGACCAGTTTATAGAGACCCCTCTGAAGATTTGCGCGGAGATATACCTCCCGATTTCGCACAGCCTGCTTTCCACGTCTCCGCGGGATCAGATACGGAAACTGTACAGCAAGCTGGAAGTATTCGGTCAGTGCCGGCGTTGGCTGCATGAAAACATGCCGGGCGTTGAGCTGATTTCCGCCTCCAGCACGGCCCGGGCGGCCGAGATGGCGGCCAAGGAGCCAAATGCCGGGGCATTGGCCAGCGGACTTGCGGGGGAGTTGTATGGTCTTACCATGCTCGATCACGATGTGCAGGACCTCGGAGGCAACACGACGCGCTTCCTGGTCATTGGCAAAGCGTATGGGAAGCCGACGGGGAGCGACAGGACATCGGTGCTCTTTGCAGTGAAGCACAAGGTGGGTGCCTTGCACGACGCGCTGTCCGCGTTCAAACGCAACAGCATCAACATGACGAAGATCGAGAGCCGGCCAAGCAAGACGAAGGCTTGGGAATACTACTTCTTCGTGGATGTGGAAGGACATGCAGGCGATCCACCGGTGCAGAAGGCGTTGGACGAGCTTTCCGAGCACTGCACACTGATGACGGTGTTGGGTTCGTATCCGAAAGCGTCGGAGCGGGAGCAATGAGTTTGCCCCGTCCGAAAGGATGGGGAGAATAGAAGGTAGGATGGGTATGCGGTCGTTGATGAAGAAAGCAAATCCGTGGGTAGCGGGGCTTGGGGTGTACGAGCCGGGCCGGCCGATTGAGGAGGTGGCGCGGGAGCTCGGGTTTCGCAGTGCCGACGAGATCGTCAAGCTGGCGTCTAATGAGAATGCATTGGGCCCGTCGCCCAAGGCTGTGAAGGCCATGGCGAAGGCATTGTGCGGGATGCATCTTTATCCTGACGGCGGAGCCTTCTACTTGCGCCGAGCCCTGGCTCGGAAGCTCGGCATGGAGATGGACGAGATCATCATTACGCATGGCAGCAATGAGGCCATCGAGTTTCTCGCGCACGTGTTTCTGGATAGGGGCTCGAACATTGTCATGGCGGACCGGGCCTTTGTGGTATACCGGCTGGCGGCAGCGGCGGCGAGGGCAGAAACCATTGCGGTGCCGATGCGGGCTTTTACGCACGACCTCGATGCGATGCTGAAGGCTATCACGCCCAAAACACGATTGGTGTTCATCAGCAATCCGAACAACCCGACGGGGACCATGGTGGATGGTCGGGCGCTCGACCGCTTCATGAAGCGTGTCCCTGATCACGTGGTTGTGGTGTTTGACGAAGCCTATATTGAGTTGCTGCCGCCGAACCGGCAGCCGGATGTGTTGAAGTATGTCCGGCAGGGGAAGCATGTCTTCGTATTGCGCACGTTCTCGAAGACGTACGGGCTGGCTGGGTTGAGAATCGGTTATGCGATTGCGCCGCGGGAAGGCATTGCGCTTCTCAACCGCGTGCGTCAGCCGTTCAACGTGAATGCGGTGGCCCAGGTTGCGGCGACGGCTGCGCTTGAGGACAACGCTTACGTACTCCGGACCCGGAGACTGGTTCAGAACGGGCTCAGCCAGTTGGAGAGCGCCTTCGGCAGGATGGGGTTGGAGTATGTCCCCTCGGTGACGAATTTCATCATGGTGAAGGTGGGGCAGGGGCGCCGGATTTTTGAGGCGCTTCAGCGGGAGAAGGTCATCGTGCGACCGATGGATCCGTATGGGATGCCCGAGTACATTCGGGTGACCGTTGGGACGCGCGCGGAGAATGCCACATTCCTCCGCGCCCTGAAGAAGGTTTTGGGAACGAGAGGTTGTTAGCATGATCATCGTACTGAAGCATGATGCGACGGAAGAGCAGATCCAGCACATCGTCGAGAGCATTCGCTCGTGGGGGCTCACGCCCAACCTGAGTCGCGGCACGGAGCGGGCCATCATCGGGGTGATCGGCGACGAGCGCGCGATCCGGGCCAAACCGCTGGTGGTGTTCCCGGGTGTGGATTCGGTGATGAATGTGCTCAAGCCGTACAAGCTGGCGAGCACCGAGTTTCATGTCGGTCGCACGACCATCACGCTTCCGGCGGTCCGCAAGGG
Source organism: Verrucomicrobiota bacterium (assembly GCA_036821485.1). Lineage (GTDB taxonomy): Bacteria > Verrucomicrobiota > Kiritimatiellia > CAIQIC01 > JAGNIJ01 > DAISJM01. Next base: position 51,496 of record DAISJM010000020.1, read on the forward strand.
TGAAAGGCCTGTGGTGATTGGCGGGAGCGAAGTGGTTGTGGTAGCGGGTCCGTGTTCGGTTGAAACACGTGAGATGCTGTTTGAGATGGCGCGGTTCATCAAGGCGCAGGGCGCGAGCATTTTGCGGGCCGGGGCATTCAAGCCGCGCACGTCGCCGTACGCATTCCAAGGCCTTGGCGTGGAAGGTCTGAGGTATCTTGCCGAAGTGCGTGCTGAAGTCGGGTTGCCCGTAATCACAGAGGTTATGGACACGCGCGATGTGGAGATGGTGGCCGAGGTGGCTGATGTCCTGCAGATCGGTGCACGCAATACGCAGAACTTCAATTTGCTCAAAGCCGTGGGGCGTTGCTCGAAGCCGGTGCTTCTCAAGCGGGGAGTGTCCGGGACGATCGAGGAATTGCTCATGAGCGCGGAGTACGTGATGAGTGAGGGCAACGATCGGGTCATCCTCTGCGAGCGTGGCATACGCACGTTCGAGAAGGCCACGCGCAACACGCTGGATATCAGCGCTGTTCCCGTGATCAAGCGGGAAAGCCATCTTCCGATCATGGTGGATCCCAGCCACGGATGCGGTGCGTGGGACCTGGTGGTGCCCCTTGCGCGGGCTGCGGTGGCGGCCGGAGCCGATGGCGTGATGGTGGAAGTGCACCCGGACCCGGAAGCTGCGCTGTCGGATGGTGCACAGGCTCTGCGGCCGGAGCGGTTCAAGTCGATGATGAGCGAAATTCGCAGGGTGGCGCAAGCCGTGGACCGGAGTATCTGAGTGCTCATGAAACGAGTAGCCATCATGGGATTGGGGTTGATGGGAGGATCGCTGGGGCTTGCCCTTCGCAGCAAGGGGGCGGGCGTCAGGGTCGTGGCCTATGCCCGGCGTGCGGAGATTCGCAGCCTGGCCCTCTCGATCGGCGCGGCTGATGAGGTCTATGAAGAGCCCGAGCGTGCGGTTGAGGATGCCGATATGGTGGTCTTCTGTGTGCCGATTCTATCGATTGTGGGGTTGGTGGAGCGGTGTCGCGCCGCGCTGAAGCGGGGCTGTGTGGTGACGGACGTTGGAAGTACAAAATCCACTTTGGTGAAGGCGATCAGGGAGTGCCTGGCGGGAACACCCGCTTGTTTCATTGGAAGTCACCCTGTAGCGGGGTCCGAGCAGCAGGGGTTGGACGCAGCGCGTACCGATCTTTACGAGGGTGCTGTCACGGTGGTCACTCCGGAGGGAGATGAACCGGCCGGGGCGTTGGAAGCATTGAGGCGGTTTTGGGAGAAGGTTGGATCCGTGGTTCACGAGATGTCGCCGGAGGAGCACGACCGTATCATGGCGCGGACGAGCCACTTGCCGCATGTGATGGCCGCCGTGCTGGCTTCGACGGTCGGGCGTGACGGGGATATGCTGAAAACGGGCAGTTTTTGCGGGCCGGGCTTCCGGGACACGACGCGCGTATCCGAGGGATCGCCGGCGGTTTGGCACGACATTTTGCGCAGCAACGCGAAGCATGTTGCGGATGAGATAAGAGCCTATCAAGCGGAACTTGAAAAACTCAGCCGCATGATGGACAAAGGTGACTTCGAAGGCGTACGAAAGTTCCTTGGAGAGAGTCGTGATCGCCGGAGGTCGCTCCTGGCCGGCCGTCAGGCAGAAGAACAACGGGGTGACTCATGAGTCAGAAAACTCAGTCGGCGATGGTGTATCCGAGCGCGAAAATCGGAGGTGTCCTGGAAGTCCAGGGTGACAAGAGCATCTCCCATCGCGTGGCCATGCTTTCCGCTCTCGCCTCCGGGACATCGACCGTAAAGAATTTTCTCCAGTCGGAAGACTGCGTCAATACGCTGCGTGCCATGGAGGCCTTGGGGGCCAGGACCTTCTACACCGAGGAGGGGGAACTGCACATCCAAGGCACGGGCGGGAAGTTCATGGAACCCGTGCAACCTCTGGATCTCGGGAATTCGGGAACGGGCATACGCCTGCTGGCGGGTCTGCTGGCCGGGGTGCCGATCACGACGGAACTGACGGGGGACGAATCGTTGCGTTCCCGGCCCATGAAGCGAATCAAGGATCCGTTGGTGCAAATGGGAGCGGCGATTGAGCTTCTCGGCGAGAATGGCTGCGCACCGATAAGGATCAAGGGTGGGGGTCTCAAGGGGATTGAGTACAAGCTCCCCGTTGCATCCGCGCAGGTGAAGTCGTGTGTCCTTTTGGCTACATTGTTTGCCGAGGGCAAAACCACGGTGATCGAGACGATGCCGACAAGGGATCACACGGAACGATTGCTTCAGAGCATGGGTGTGCCGGTGGTGGTGGACGGCCTGAGTGTGGAATTGACCGGGATGGGGGCAAAAGGGCCGGCGCTCAAGGCCCGTGCATGGATGGTACCTGGCGATTTTTCATCCGCGGCATATGCGTTTGTTGCTGTTGCAGCGCGGCCCGGAGCGAGCGTTACCGTGCGCAACGTGGGACTGAATCCGCGGCGTACGGCGTTGCTGAATGTCTTGCGGCGTATGGGGTGTGACATACAAATCACCCAGACGAGCGATCCTTCGGAGAAGGAGCCCTACGGTGATGTGACGGTGATCGGTGCGGAACTGAAGGGAACGACCGTCGGGGGAGAAGAGATACCGAAGTTGATTGATGAGTTGCCCTTGGTGGCCGTGGCTGGAGCTCTGGCAAAAGGGAAGACGGTGATCCGAGATGCCGCTGAACTGCGCGTTAAGGAATCGGATCGCATTGCGTGCATGGCGGCGAACCTCCGTCTGATGGGCGTGGAAGTGATCGAACTTGAGGACGGCATGGAGATCGAGGGGCCGGCCGAGCTCAACGTGGCGGCCGCCGTCCGGAGCTACGGTGATCACCGGATAGCCATGTCGTTGGCCGTGCTGGCCCTGTACGGCAGCGAGCCGGTTTGCGTTAACAATATTTCGTGCATTGATACTTCGTATCCGTCCTTCTGGAAGGACCTCACAAGCCTGGGAGCTCATGTTGAGTAACATCATTGTTGCAATTGATGGACCGTCGGCATCCGGAAAATCCACGGTCTCGAAGCGGGTGGCGCAGGAGTTGGCCTTCACCTATGTCGATTCCGGTTCGCTGTATCGCGGCATGACTTGGAAAGCGATACGCGAAGGCGTGGACGTCAGGAACGCCCTTGCCGTGGTCGAACTGATGAACCGCATGAAGCTGGAATTCTTCGTAGATCATCGCGTGGTCTATTTCACGATGGATGGGGAGGATCCGGGGCAGCAGATCCGGTCGGAACCGGTCCGGGAGAGCGTCAGCGATGTGGCGGCCATTCCGGAAGTTCGTGCGTTCATCAGCAACCAACTGCGCGACATGGTTCAATTCGGCAACATCGTCATGGAAGGTCGCGATATAGGCACCGTGGTGTTCCCGACGACGCCTTTCAAATTCTACCTCGATGCATCCCCAGAAGTTCGTGCGCAGAGGCGATTCAACGAACTGGCGCCAGTTGAAGGGGTGAAGGATGTTGGGGTGGTGAGGAGTTCCTTGGCCCGGCGCGACCAGAAGGACAGCACGCGACCCACGGCCCCGCTTCAGATCGCCCTGGGAGCGACAGTCATCGACAGCACGTCGATGACCATCGATGACGTTGTGGCCGGTATTGTGGCGAATGTGCGCGCGGCAGGGGGGTGCGGTGATGGCACCTGAGCAGTTTTCTCCGTCGGGCGGAATCTACTGGATCGCCCGCTTCAGCGTCATGGTGGGGTTGAAGGTCTGGAATCGCTACAAGAGTTTTGGCAGTGAGAACGTGCCCACCCACGGTGGGTGCATGATTGCTGCGAATCATGTAAGTTTCCTGGATCCGCCGGCGATCGTAAGCGGCATTCGCCATCGTGTAGTCCATTTCATGGCGCGCGACACGCTGTTTGAGGGAAGGGTCAGGGGGTGGTTCTTCCGTGGTGTGCAATGCATACCGATTGATCGTACGAAAGGTGACGTGTCAGCGTTGCGCAGAGGCATCAGTTCGTTGAAGGACGGACATTGTCTGGCTTTCTTCCCGGAAGGCACGCGATCGGTCACGGGTGAACTGCAATCAGCCAAGGGTGGGTTGGGATTCATCGTGGCGAAAGCGGGGGTGGCCGTTGTACCCACGTATGTGGATGGAACTTTTGATGCCTATCCCAAGGGTGCGAAGAGTATCAAGAGGGTGCCGGTTCGCGTGTTCTATGGAAAACCGATAGAACCCTCTGAGATTCAACAATTTGGGGATGGGCGGGACTCCTACGAAAAGATATCGCAATTAGTCATGTCCCGCATTGCCGCCCTCCGCCCGAAGAAGGGCTGATCATCTCTCCGCCGTGTTGGTATTCATTGACATACCATGATCGCAATATGCTTATTACGAGCATGTTACAGATTTTAGCGATGAATACGCGTCCTTGAATATCTTTCCGATTTTCTTCCTAACACCTTGCGCCGCAGCTATTTCTTGACGCTGGGTGAGCGATGGCTCATCATAATCGCGATCCAGTCAAACACTATCCCCACGTGAGTCGTGAGATCGGGGAAAGAGGTTGGTTTGGCGGGGACGAGGATTGAACGCTGTAGTTCGGCTTTATCAGCCTCGGGGGGGTGAATATGACGCATGTGACATGGGGCATCGTAATTGCCTGCGGCAAAGGGGAGCAACTTACACCTGAAGCCGAGATTCCATTCCTTAACCTCGGCAGTAAGCCCGTACTCTCGTATTCCCTGATGGCCTTTGAGCAGTGTGCCGATATCTCGGGCGTCGTGGTTGTCGTTTCCAAGGAAAGAATGGACACCGTGCTCGGGATGTCCCAGATGTTTGGTTTCTCAAAAGTGCAGAAGGTAGTTCATGGTGGAACCCAGCGGAAATCTGCGGTCCTTGCCGGACTGAAAGCTCTGCCTGAAGAAGTGACCATGGTTTGTGTGCACGATGCATCCAGACCGTGTGTTGCTCAGGCGCTTATCATTGAGACCATCAAGACCGCCAAGCGTTACGGTTCCGGCGTTGCGGCCGTAGAGATTCCCGACGTGGTCAAGGAAGTGGAGAAGGGGCTTACTGTGGCGCGGACGCTGAAGGGCGGTTCATCCTGGGCCGTGCAGACACCGCAAAGCTTCAAGAGAGATGTCCTTGAAAAGGCCTATAACACGGCGAACCGGAAAAAAGCCCAGATCGAAGACGATTCGACTGCGCTGGAACTGATTGGCGAAGAAGTCCACCTGGTTCCGGCGGATAGCAAGAATCTTCGCATCCGTTCGGCGGACGATTTCAATATGGCCATGGCCTTCATGAAGCCGGCGTCCGTCTCGAATGGCGTCAAGACTCCCACGCCCGAAGTCCAGGCGGGGGTCGGATTGAGTCAGCGGCCTCCACTCTTTCGATGACCCAGCCGGCGCGGTCCTTGACCCAGAAGATGCGGAATATCCTCACGTCCCTGTCTACGGACCCCCTGTAACCCACGGCTGCCTCCACCGTTGTTACGGTGACGGCCGTATGGTTGGTGCGCTGGACGGACGTATTCCTGTCTCTCACGGTGACGTCGATAGATTCGGCGGATGAGCGCGTGTGATGGATCACTGCTGTGAGTTCCTCTCGCTCGGCAACCTTCTGCCATGGTGAGCCAAGATCGACGACAACGTTGCTGCTGAAGCAGGTCATGATTTCCCGCGCCCTTGTTAATCCCGTGAGCGGGCCTTCCCCTGTCCGTTTGGACACGAGTCGGGCGATTCGGTTCAGCTTGCCATTGATCTGCCTCAGATCATGGGTGGCTATCATATACGCAACGATGCCGGCTCCGAGCAATACGACGGCAAGCCAGAGAAGCCGGTTGGAACGCCGCTGTTGGACTTTGCCGACCGAACCGTTTTCGCGTGATGCACTCATAACTTCAGAAGACAACTCCGCCCATGATCATGGATTTGTTCACGGTGCCGAGCGTATGACGCTCTATCGGAATGGCCCGGTTGTCGCCTGCCACAAAGTACTCTCCATCGGGAACGGTCATCTCCGGCATCGTCCAGGTTCCGTGTTCTTCAATATACGCCTCCTCGAAGTTTCTGCCATCGATCAGCAGGACGCCATTTGAGAAAGCGATGCGCTCTCCAGGCAGGGCCAGTATGCGTTTCAGGTAGAAGGCGCGTGTGCCAGACATTGAGATGACCACCACATCGCCTCGCTGCGGGTTTCGCCAAAGATGCTGGAGCAGGCAGGCTGCATGCATTTCCCCGTTTTGGAATGTGGGTTCCATACTGCTGCCGCGGACGCGGACGGGCAGGCAGACAAAACGGAAGAAGAGCCATGCTGCGATTGCCACGAGCAGTCCCCGCCGCAGCGTGATCCGCAGGTCGCGGCCGACGAGGATTCGTTGGAACAAGGAGGCTTGGTGGTCCGGTGGCGAGAAATGGAGGTGCAGGCTCATGACGGAGTCGATGAAGTCCGCCTCAACAAGGGCTGAAAGGCCTCGGGATCACCGGGAGGAAGCGTGCGGACTGTGGCCAGCTGGCGAAAGTGACAAGCCGAGCGCCGGAAAGCGTCATTGAGTTCTCGGAGGGACGACGGACGGCAGGTCTTGAGCCACGCGGTTGCGTAGTTCTTGCGGTAGTCATCCAACCGATCAGCCAACGCACAAAGAGCCTTGGCGGTGTGGGCATCTATCTTTCCGCCGCGCCGGGCTACATCTCCCTCTATCATCGACTTCGACGCTGTCATGTCCATGGCTTGTACGGCGAGACGTATCTGTGCGATGTCGCTGCCAGTCAACCATCCGCCGGGCGTCAGTTGTCTTGCCATGTGGAGACAGGATCGGAGCGTGGAGCACCCGGAGCGGGCGCGCGAGGCACGCTGGTGTGTGTCATCATCGATTCTTAATCCACGGATCAGCGACGGCCATTCGCCGATGCCGGCGGTGCCGGCGCGGGTATAGAGAAGGGCAAGGCGTCCGGATGGATCGTCGGCGAAGATGCGGGAAAATGCTGTATCAAAAGCGAGCCGTTCGTCGGAGCGCGGGTTCCACGACATGGCCGCGCCGAGCGCCATGCCGTGATAGGAGCAGGGGAGCATGTTGAAGTGGCCCATGTCGCCCCAATCGGTTGTGAGTACGCCGGAGGCGCCGAGGCGGCGGGCGGCACGGGCGTAGCCGGCGATGTTGCCCCGTGCTTCTTCCACCTCGTTGAAGACTACGCGATAGCCGCGTGTGGAGGGACAGACGATGGCGTTGAGTCCGGCATCGAGAAAAGTCTTCACCTTCTTGAATTTCGTCGTGGGCGAGTAGCCCCAGTCCAGTATGCAGCAATCGCGCGGCAGTTTCCGGATGGTTTCCGGGTAGTGGAGGAGAACATCGCCCCAGAGCATGAGTTGTTTGCCATGGGATGCAGCCCTGTCATGGACGAACCTGACGAGTTGTGCGTAGAGATCGGGGATGGGCAACGGACGGCGCTTCGAGCGCTGACTTACGCCGAGGTCGTACGTTTCATCGCCGCACATGTTGAAGAAGGGCGCCGAGAAAAGCGGGAGAAACTCATCCAGCATGGCGTCGAGCAGCCGGCGTGATGCGGGGAGTGTTGGATTCAGAGTGGCTCCGCGTAAACGCTGGAACCACGTGGCGTGCGCCCAATCTTTGGCGGGCCAGACGGCCTCGGCGCAGTTTCTGTAGGCAGGCAGGCTGAGGACTTTGCCCATGTGGCCGAAACAGGCAAGGCTTGGGACGAACTGTATGAAGCGGTCGCGGCAGAAGGCGTCCAACTCTCGAATGTCATCTGCGCTGAGCGGGTTGGATCCGGCGCCGATATTACGATCGAACTGGAAATCAAAGACGTGCTCCACGTACAACTGGAGCATGTTGATCTTCAGTGCGGCAAGTGTACGGATGAGCTGTTTCAGTGTGGCGATGCGCGGAACGCGACCTCGGCTGACATCGAGATAGAATCCGCGTTGTGCGAAGGCCGGTGCATCGCGGATCACCATGCAGGGCGGAATTGTGCCCGATTGGCGAAGTAACTGCGTCAGCGTCTGGATTCCGTAAAAGAGGCCCGGAGCGCCGCGGGCCGAGATGTGAATGGCGTCGCGCTGGACGGAAAGCGAGTAGGTCTCGTCGTGGGAGGAGGGTCCGCAGGCGAGTTCGATCCGGAAGCCGGCGCTGGTTCGTGATCCCGGGGCGCGGATGACGGGGAGCAGTCGAAGATGCTGTCGTAGGAATGCAGCCAACGCGCGAGTGGCAAGGTGGATACTTTGGGGCGCGTCCTGCGGAAGGGTAAGTACGATGTCTTTCGGGAGTTGGGCTGTTCCCCCTGTGCGACGGACCGTCTGCGGTTCTGGTATCCAATACAGCGTCATGATGGGACAGCATTAAACGCGACTGCAGGAAAAACGCAAGCTGAGGAGTGCATGCAGTTGATTGTACCCCGGATTCTGTTATGAGTTCTCATCATGCCACGCGAGATAAATCCCAAGGAAGCATCCCCGGCTCCCCGCCGTATGGTGGCGCGCTTCGAAGGGCACGTGCAAGGCGTGGGCTTCCGATACACGACGGTTCATATTGCCGCGTCGTTCAAGGTGACGGGATTCGTCCGAAATGAGCCGGACGGGTCGGTGCTTGTCGTCGCCGAGGGTGATGAAGTGGAGTTAATGAGATTCCACACCCACCTTCGTGCTTCGCAGTTGGGACGGTACATCATGAGCGACAAAATCACATGGGAGCCTGCGACAGGCGAATATGCAGGGTTCAGGGTTGCCCAC
>DAISJM010000021.1:0-54515 GCA_036821485.1 Verrucomicrobiota bacterium
AGAAGGGCGAGGAAATCGTCCGCAAGAACTTCGAGGCCGTGGACCAGACCTTGGCCAACCTGCACGAGATCAAGTACCCGGCAACCGCGACCAGCACCCACGCGATGCCGCCTGCGGTCTCCCCCAAGGCGCCGAAATTCGTTCAGGATGTCACCGCGAAGATCATGGCCGGCCTCGGCGAAGATCTGCCGGTAAGCGCGATGCCCGCAGACGGCACATTCCCCACGGCGACGACGAAGTGGGAGAAGCGGAACATCTCTCTCAGCGTCCCGGTCTGGGATTCCGAGCTTTGCATCCAGTGCGGTAATTGCAGCCTGGTTTGCCCGCACGCCTGCGTGCGCGCCAAGAAGTACGACGCCGCACAGCTCAAGAACGCCCCCAAGACCTTCAAGTCCGCGGACTGGAAGAGCAAGGATGAGCCCGGACTCAAGTATACCATCCAGGTGTCCGTCGAAGATTGCACCGGCTGCGGCCTCTGCGTCGACAGCTGCCCGCGCAAGAGCAAGGAGAACCCGAGCCAGCGCGCCATCAATATGGCCGACAAGCTCCCGATCCTCGAAGCCGAACGCGCCAACTGGGAGTTCTTCGATGCCCTGCCCGATGGCAATCGCGCCGACCTCGATTTCGCGTCCGTCAAGGACGTGCAGTTTGCACAGCCGTTGTTCGAATTCTCCGGCGCCTGCACCGGTTGCGGCGAAACGGCCTATGTGAAGATCCTGAGCCAGCTCTTCGGCGACCGCGCCATCATCGCGAACGCCACCGGCTGCTCCTCGATCTACGGCGGCAACCTGCCGACCACCCCGTGGTCGCAGAACAAGGACGGCCGCGGCCCCGCGTGGTCGAACTCGCTGTTCGAGGACAACGCCGAATTCGGTTACGGGTTCCGGCTCACCGTGGATAAACACCGCGAATACGCCGTCGAACTGCTCGGTGCCCTGAAGAACGAAATCGGGGCTGACCTCGCCAACGAACTCGCCGGCGCGGCCATGGATCAGAAGTCCGAAGCCGACATCGCGAAACAGCGCGCCCGCGTGGCGGCCCTCAAGGAAAAACTGAAGGGCATGAACCGCTCGGAAGCCAAACACCTCGCCTCCATCGCCGATCATCTCGTGCGGCGCAGCGTGTGGGTGCTCGGCGGCGACGGCTGGGCGTACGACATCGGCTACGGTGGCCTTGATCACGTTCTCGCCAGCGGCCGCAAGGTCAACGTCCTCGTGCTCGATACCGAGGTGTACTCCAACACCGGTGGACAGTGCTCAAAGGCAACGCCGCGGGGCGCTGTGGCCAAGTTCGCCGCAGGCGGAAAGCCCGGCGGCAAGAAGGAACTCGGCATGATGGCCATCAGCTACGGCAACGTTTACGTGGCCCGCATCTCGATGGGCGCAAACCCGCGGCAGGCGCTGCGTGCGTTTGTTGAAGCGGATGCCTGGGATGGCCCGTCGATCATCATCGCCTACTGCCATTGCATCGCGCACGGCATCGACATGATCAACGGCCTCAAGCAGCAAAAGATGGCCGTGGATTCAGGGCACTGGCCGCTGTACCGGTACAACCCGGCACTCGTGGCGCAGGGCCAAAATCCGTTCTGCCTGGACTCGAAGAAGCCGTCAGTCCCGCTGAAGGACTATGCGTACAATGAGGTCCGCTACAAGATGCTCACCCGCACCAAGCCCGAGGATGCCGCGAGGCTGATCGCCGAGGCGCAGGTGGATGTCAACGAGCGCTGGAAGATCTACGAGGATATGGCTGCACGGGGCACCAAGCCCGCCGTGGAGGCGCCCAAGGCCTGAGGCCAAAACGTCAAGTGACCGTCTAAAAGAGAGGAAAAGCACATGGATCTGAGAACCAAGTACATGGGTCTGGAGTTGAAGAACCCGATCGTGCCCTCCGCCTCGCCGCTCTCGCAGAGCGTCGACAGTATCAAGCGGTTGGCCGACGCGGGCGCGTCTGCCGTCGTCATGTTCTCGCTGTTCGAGGAGCAGCTCAAGATGGAGGAGGCCTTGGAGAGCAGTCTCATGGCCGCCGGCACCGAGAGCTTCGCCGAGGCACTGTCCTACTTCCCCAAGTCCGACGACTATCACGTCGGCCCGGAGCAGTACCTCGAACTCGTACAGAAGGCCTCCCAAGCCGTCGATATTCCCATCATCGGCAGCCTGAACGGCGTTTCGCACGAGGGCTGGGTCAGCTACGCCCGGAAGATTCAGGACGCCGGCGCGAAGGCGTTGGAACTGAACATCTACCACCTCGCCGCCGATCCCACGATCTCGGGTTCAAAGGTCGAGAAGATGTACATCGAGGCGGTGAAGGCCGTGAAGAGCGCCGTCACCATCCCGCTCGCGGTGAAGCTGAGCCCCTTCTTCAGTTCTATCTCGAATATGTCCCGCAAACTGAAGCGCGCAGGCGCGGATGCGCTCGTCCTCTTCAACCGGTTCTACCAGCCGGACTTCGACCTGAACGATATGACGGTGATCCCGAGCCTTCAGCTCAGCTCGTCGGAAGATATCCGGCTTCCGCTGCGATGGATCGCCATGTTGCACGGTCGCGTCAGGGTCTCGCTGGCCGCCACGTCCGGTGTGCAGACGGTCGAGGACGTCGTGAAGTTCGTAGCAGCCGGTGCCGATGTTGTGCAAACAGCCTCCGCCCTGCTGAAGCACGGTCCGGCCCATGTCACCGCGCTGGTCGACGGCTTGGCAAGGTGGCTGGAAGAGCACGAATACAAGTCCATCCGCCAGTTGAAGGGCTCGATGAGCCAGAAGTCGGTTGAGAATCCGACGGCCTTTGAACGGGCCAACTACATCAAGATTATTGAGAAGTATAAGGGCGAGTACCAAGCCGTCTAGTGGATGGACAATTCAGCCACAAAATGGCATGTTCGACCTGCAAACGAAGCAAAGGAAGAAGGAAGGTCCAAGATGAAAGTTACCATTGATCGTGATGTCTGTACCGGCTGCGAACTCTGCGTCACCACCTGCCCCGACGCTTTCGAGATGGGCGATGATGGCCTCGCCAAGGTTAAGAGCGAGCAGGTCGCCGCGGGCATGGAAGACGCCGTGAAGGAAGCCGCAGGCAACTGCCCGGTGGAATGCATCAAAGTCGACTAGCAGCACCCACCATTAGAGATTCCGACGGGGGCGACGCCAACGCGTCGTCCCCGTTTTTTTGCCCCCATCTCGCCTCCAGACGCCTTCACCCATGCGGCATGGCATCACGACCCATGTTTTCCAATGGATTTTTAGGCTTCCTGAGTCATTATACATTGGTAATCAGCCGGTTACATTACGGCATAACCTCAGGACAATCTTTGCCATAAACCTCTTTACGCTGTGGCGACCGCCCTGTACTCTATAGCTGTGAAAGTTTTCACAATGTGAATAGAGTAACAGCGTGATGAGTGGTCCTGTGGACGGCATAATCCCGGTGCTGACGGTGGAGCGGTTGGTACTCTACCGCCGCCTGCTGGAACAGTTTGCTGAGCAGGGCGTGGAGTTCGTTCATTCGCGCGAGATCGCTGAGTTGGCCAACAACTCCCCGGCGCAGGTCCGTAGGGATCTGATGTCCATCGGTTACACGGGAAGTCCCGCACACGGGTATGGCGTGGCCGACCTGACGAAGCGGATCGGAAAGCTCTTCGAGAAGAAGGGAGAACAGAAAGTGGCACTGGTCGGCATAGGAAAATTAGGACGGGCTATCCTGTCCTATTTTAGCCTTCGCCAGCCGCGGCTGAAGATCGTCGCTGCTTTCGACAGCGATCCATCCAAAGCCACAGGCGAACTCGCTGGCTGCACTTGCCACCCCATCGATCGGATGCCGGAGATCATTGCACGCGAGGGCATCCGCGTGGGCATTGTCACCGTACCCGCCGCGTACGCACAACCCGTCGTGGATCTCATGGTGATCGCCGGAGTGAAGGGATTTCTGAATTTCGCCCCCACCCCGCTCAAAGTGCCCCGATGGGCTTTCGTGGATAATGTGGATATCACAACCAAGCTGGAAAAAGTGGCCTTCTTTGCTGAACTGAAAGCTGGGAAGTAGTCATGTTAAGAACAAAACTCTTTCAAGCCTTTGCCCTGCTCGTGATCGCCTTCGGGCTACTCTCCGGGCTCTTCGGCATACGCATCATCAAGAAGCGTATCATCGACGAAGCCCAGAATCAGGTCTCCCTGGACCTCGGCAGCGCTTGGGCACTCTTCGACAGCAAGCTGCATGACATCAGGACCATCATCGACCTCGTCGTGATCAAGAAGGCCGTGGTTGATGCCGCCGCAGAAAAGGTCTGGGCGTCGGACGATCTGCAGCATCGACTGGAGAATATCCGAACCAGCTTCGGGCTCGACTTCCTGACCGTGGTGTCGCCAGAAGGTCAGGTCGTCATGCGTGCGTCCCCCCCGTACAACATTGGTGATTTCCAAGGGGAAAATCCCGCCGTCGTGCGGGCGATGAAGGGCGAGCATGTATCCGGCATTACGGTCATGTCCAGCGCTGACCTCAGCAAGGAATCGCCGGACCTCCTCGAAAGGGCATTCTTGGTCTACGAACCGACACAGCGCGCACGACCCACGCCGAAGACACAGGAAGAGCGCGGCATGGTCATGATCAGCGCCGCCCCCATCCTCAAGGGACCCCAGTTGATGGGCGTGATCTACGCTGGCGTGTTGCTGAATCGGAACTTTGGCATCGTGGATCGTATTACCGAGACCATCTACAAGAACGAGACCTACAAGGGCTCGCCGATGGGCACCGCCACGATCTTCCTCGGTGATTGCCGTATCGCCACCACCGTCCGCCTGCCCAATGGTAATCGTGCGATCGGCACCCGCGCTTCAAAGGAAGTCGCCGATCGCGTACTCGACAACGCCACTCCGTGGGTCGGTCCGGCCTTCGTGGTCAGGGATTCCTATCTCACCGCCTACGATCCCATCCGCGACATGAACAACGAAGTCATCGGCATGTTGTATGTCGGCCGGCTCGAACGCCCCTTCAAGGAAATGGGCCGCTCATTCATGTTGCGCTATGGCGGCATCTCCCTCATCGGTCTCGCCGCCGCACTTCTGCTCGCGCTCATCGTCGCCGGCCGACTCGCGAATCCCGTCCATCAGTTGGTCGAGGCCTCCGAGCGTATGCACCGTGGCGAAGGACACACACCCATCCAGGCAAAAAGCTCGTGCCGCGAAATCGAGGAACTCGTGGTCGCCTTCAATGAAATGGCTGCGGCGCTCGACGAACGCGAGGGCAAGTTGACGGACGCCAACGAGGCGCTCACGGGCCTGAACCGCAGTTACATGGACATGCTGGGCTTCGTCTCGCATGAACTCAAGAGCCCGATCTCCTCGATCATGAACTACGTCTTCCTGCTTCGGCAGCACAAGATCGGCCAACTCACCGAGCCCCAGGAAAAGGCCGTCCGGAATATCGAGACCAACAGCAAGCGCATCGTCGAGATGGTCCGCCACTATCTCAATCTCTCCCGCATCGAGAATGGCGAGCTTCAGCCGGTCTTCACCCGCGTGGCCGTGCTGGACGAGGTGGTCAAACCGCTACTCGAAACCTTCGAGTCTGATATAGCCTCCCATCACATGCGGGTCGAGAATGCAATCACCCCGGACATCGCACTGCGCGCCGACCTCAACATGGCGCGAGAGGTGTTCGAGAACCTTGTGAGCAACGCGATCAAGTATGGGCGCGACAACACCCCTATCACGATCGGGTGCAAGCGGCTCGACGGCATGGTGCACTTCTCCGTGCGGAATGAAGGCCCCGGCATACCGGCCGACAAGATCAAGGCGGTATTCCAGAAGTTCACACGACTCGAGAGCGATCAACACATCCGGCGCCAGAGGGGCACCGGCCTGGGACTGTTTATTACAGAGCACATCATCAAAGCCCACGGCGGCACGATCGACGTCGATTCGCGTCCGCAGGAGTGGGTCGAGTTTCGTTTCACCATGCCAGTCTTCAAGGAAGAGGAGAAAACATAGCTATGCCGACCCCGTTGGCCAGAGTATCGTTGATGCGCCGCAAGGCCATCTCCAGTCTGTTTGAGAAGAAGTTCGCGGCAGGCGTCCGCGTCACCGTCGGTTCCGCGACCTGCGAAAATGCCGCAGGCGCCAACCCGGTGTACGAGCGCATCGCCCAACTGTTCCAGGAACACAAGATCAAGCATGTTGCGCTGGGCCGCGTGGGTTGCGCCGGCCGCTGCGACCTCGAGCCCGTCGTCACCGTGATCAGCCACGGCAAGATTCCGGTCAAATACGTCAAGATGACCCCGGCCAAGATCGACGAGGTCTTCCAGTCGCACGTCCTGAAGGGCGAGGTGCTGGAGAAGTACACCATGGCCAAACTCGCCGGACTGCCGCGCGCAAAGCGCGTGGTCAGCATCTGCACCGGCGCGGGCTGCCTGAAGAAGAATGCGGGCGTTGAGCAGGCCTTTCTCGAAGCGATCACCCAGCACGGGTTGGAGCAGTCGGCAACCGTAACGCGCTCGGCCTGTCAGGGTCTTTGCGAGCGTGGCCCCATCGCCTTCGTCTACCCCGACGGCGTTGCCTACCAGAAAGTCACCCCGGAAGCCGCAAAGGAGATTGTCGAGAAACATCTCAAGGACGGCAAACCGGTCGCGGAATACGCCTGGCAGGGCAAGCGCCTGATCAACCGCTTCCTCCCGATCTACGGTGATGTGCATTTCTTCGGCAAGCAACTCCGCATCACGCTCCGTAACTGCGGCGTGATCGATCCGGAAAGCCTGGATGAATATTTCGCCGTGCAGGGCTACGAGGCGATCGGCAAGGTGCTGACCGAAATGTCGCCCAAGCAGGTGGTCGACTCCGTCATCAAGTCCGGCCTGCGCGGGCGCGGCGGTGGCGGCTTCCCTACCGGCGTGAAATGGCAACTCGCAGCCGCCCAGCGGAGCAACGAGAAATACTTCATCTGCAACGCGGACGAGGGCGACCCCGGCGCATTCATGGACCGAAGCACCATCGAGGGCGACCCCCACAGCATCCTCGAAGGCATGATGATCGGCGGCTACGCCATCGGGGCCAGCAAGGGCTTTGTCTACATCCGGGCGGAGTACCCGCTTGCAATCCAGCGCCTGGAAAAAGCCATCGCCGACGCACGACAGGCAGGGCTCTTGGGCGAGAACATCCTGGGATCCGGCTTCAACTTCGACATCGAGCTGCGGCTTGGCGCCGGCGCCTTCGTCTGCGGCGAAGAGACCGCCATGCTGAAGTCCATCGAGGGCGAGCGCGGCATGCCGAGGCCCCGTCCCCCTTACCCCTCTACAGCCGGCCTCTGGGGCAAGCCCACCGTGATCAACAACGTGGAAACACTGGCCAATCTGCCCGTGGTCATCATCGACGGACCCGAATGGTTCAGCTCCCTCGGTACGGCCAAGAGCAAAGGCACCAAGGTATTCGCGCTGGCCGGCAAGGTGAACAACACCGGTCTCGTCGAGGTCCCCATGGGCACGACACTCCGCGATGTGGTTTTCGATGTTGGCGGCGGCATCGCCGGTGGTCGGAAATTTAAGGCGGTTCAAACCGGCGGACCCGCAGGCGGCTGCCTCCCGGAATCCGCGCTCGACACACCGGTCGACTATGACTCGCTGGCGGCCGCCGGCAGCATCATGGGCTCCGGTGGTATGATCGTCATGGACGATTCGACGTGCATGGTGGACGTTGCCCGGTTCTTCCTCGAATTCACCCAGGACGAGTCCTGCGGTAAGTGCACGCCGTGCCGCGAAGGCACCAAGCGCATGCTCGAGATTCTGGAACGCATCACCAAGGGGCAGGGTCAGCTTGCCGACATCGACAAGCTGCTCCGTCTCGCGGACACCATCCGGCGGACGTCGCTCTGCGGCCTCGGCCAGGCGGCCCCGAATCCCGTGATCAGCACGATCACGCATTTCCGTCACGAATACGAAGCACACGTCCGCGATAAGAAGTGCCCGGCGGGCGTCTGCACCAAGCTCGTGCTGTACGAGATCGACAAGGAGAAATGCATAGGCTGCACCGCGTGCGCGCGTCGCTGCCCGGTGAAGTGCATCGCAGGTGAACCGAAGAAGTTGCACTCCATCGATCAGTCCCGATGCATCAAATGCGGACAATGCTACCAGGCATGCAAGTTTGACGCTGTATTAAGGAAATAGACATGACGACCGACAAAGAAATCTCCCTGACTATCGACGGTGTGGTCACCAAGGCCCCCGCGACGGCCACCATCATGGAGGCCGCCGACGCCATCAACATCAGCATCCCGCGGCTCTGCTATCACCCGCACCTGAGCATCGCCGGCGCCTGCCGCGTTTGCCTGGTGGAGGTCGAAGGCATGCGCAACCCCGTGGCCTCCTGCGCCTACCCGGTCGCCGAAGGCATGAAGGTGCGCACCTCTTCCACGCTCCTCCGCCGTCTACGGCGCGATGTCGTCGAACTGATCCTCGACAACCACCCGCAGGACTGTCAGACGTGCGACCGAAACGGCAATTGCGAGCTGCAGAAGCTCGCCTATGAACTCGGCATCCGCGAGCGCTATTTCGAGGGCGAGCGGAAGAAGGTCGAAAAGGACTTGTCTTCACCCGCCGTAATTCGCGACCCCGAGAAGTGCATCCTGTGCGGGCGTTGTGTCCGGGTGTGCGACGAAGTTCAGGGCGTCTGCAACCTCAGCCAGCACCGGCGCGGCTTCCACATCAATGTGGCCCCGGCCCACGAAGGCAACATGATGGAGTCCGTCTGCGTCCAGTGCGGTCAGTGCGCCAACGTCTGCCCCACGGCCGCCATCCTGGAAAGCAACGATACGGACGATGTCTTCAAAGCACTGGAAGATCCGACCAAGCATGTCGTGGTTCAAACCGCACCGTCCATCCGCGCGGCCATCGGCGAAGGGTTCGGCTACGAACCCGGTACGCCCGCCACGGGCAAGATGGTCTCGGCTCTGCGCCTCATGGGTTTCGACAAGGTGTTCGATACGAATTTCGGTGCCGATCTCACGATCGTCGAGGAAGCACACGAGTTCCTCCGGCGCTTCGAAAAGAATGAAAAGCTTCCGCTGATCACCTCTTGCTCACCGGGGTGGGTCAAGTTCATGGAGCATTTCTATCCCGAACTGATCCCCCTTGCATCGACATGCCGCTCCCCCATGACCATGCTGTCGGTCCTCATTAAGACCTACTACGCGGAAAAAGCGGGGATCGATCCGAAGAACGTCTACGTCGTCGGCATCATGCCCTGCACGGCCAAAAAGTTCGAGGCGCGGCGGCCCGAGCACTTCACCCCCTGGGGCGTCCCCTACACGGACGCGGTGCTTACGACGCGCGAAATCATCTGGATGATGAAATCCTTCGGCCTTGAATTCCGTCATCTGGGCGACGCCGTCTTCGACAACCCCCTCGGACTCTCGACCGGTGCGGCCGACATTTTCGGAACCACCGGCGGCGTCATGGAAGCCGCGCTCCGTACGGCCTACGAGAAGCTCACAGGCCAGCCCTGCGAGCAAATGGACTTCACCGAAGTCCGTGGCGTCGAAGGCGTGAAGGAATCCAAGGTCAAGATCGGCGATAAAACGCTCAGCGTGGTCGTTGCGAATGGCCTCGAGAACGCCAAGACCGTGCTCGACAAGGTGAAGAGCGGCGAGAAGAAGTATCACATGATTGAAATCATGGCCTGCACCGGTGGTTGCATCGGCGGCGGCGGACAGCCCTATCCCCCGCCAGGCATGCACATCATGGACTCCAAGCTGCTGCGCATGCGTGCCAAGGCGCTCTATACCATTGATCACCAGAAGCAGTTCCGGAAGTCGCATGAGAACCCCTACATCTTGAAGCTGTACGAGCGGTTCCTGGGCGAGCCCAACGGCCACAAGGCCCACGAACTGCTCCACACGCACTACGAACCCAAGCTCCCGAGAGGTGTCCGATGAGTTCAGCAGCCACATCCACCACCGAAGGCGTGAAACGACTCCCGGAGTCGATCGTCCGGTACATCGAGGAAACACAGGGCCGCGAGCATAGCGACAGCTATCTGATCGCCGTGCTGCAGATGATTCAGAAGCACTTTGGATTCCTGCCGAAGGATTGCCTTAACGAGGTGTCCGAACGCATGCAGATCCCGTCCGCTCAGGTCACGGGGGTTGCCACGTTCTATCACTTCTTCACCTTCGTGCCCAAGGGCAAGCATACCCTGTCAGTCTGCCTCGGAACGGCATGCTACGTGAAGGGAGCCGGCTTCCTTTTCGAGCGGCTGCAGGAGCTGCTGGACGTGAAACCAGGCCATTGCTCCAAGGACGGATTGTTCACCTTGGAAAGCGCGCGCTGTGTCGGCGCATGCGCCCTGGCACCCGTCTTGATCGTCGATGAAAAGGTCTATGCGAACGTGAAGCCGGATGAGTTGCCCAAAATCCTGGCTAAATATGGTTTCAAATCGGGCAAGGAATAGCTATACCGCATCAGTGCGGCGGGCATCGGCAAGGAGGACGCGGACGTCATGAGTGAAGGCAAGACGATCCTGATTGTGGATGACGACCCCGACTTCGTGGAGTCCAACAAGGATCTCCTCGAGGCCTACGGGTATACCGTCCACTTTGCACACGATGGGGCCAGCGGACTGGAACTGGCCAAGAAGATTCAGCCTGACGTCATGATTCTTGACGTCATGATGGCCACCAACACCGAGGGCTTCGAAGTCGCCCGTAAGATTCCTGAAACGCCCGAGCTTCAGAACCTCCACGTTTTGCTGGTGACCGGCGTGACGAAGGACATGCACCTGCCCTTCGGGTTTGAGCCAGACAGCTCATGGCTCCCCGTGGACCGCGTGCTGGAGAAACCCATCGCCCCCACACGCCTGCTTTCAGAAATCCAGAAGGTACTTGGCCAAAGCAACGGATAAGGAGATATCATGGCAAACAAGAAGCGCATCCTGATCGTCGACGACGATGTCAATTTCGTGGAATCCAACAAGGACCTCCTCGAAGCCAGCGGCTACGAGGTCATCTTCGCGCATGACGGCGCAAGCGGCTTGGAAATGGCGAAGAAGGAGAAGCCGGACCTCATGATCCTCGATGTCATGATGGCGACCAACACCGAGGGCTTCGAAATCAGCCGCAAAATTCCCGAGACACCGGAGCTGCGCAAGATGCCCGTCATCATGGTCACCGGCATCCGCCGCGAGATGAACCTTCCGTTCGGGTTCGAGCCCGACGACACATGGCTGCCCGTCAGCAGCTTGTTCGAAAAGCCGATGGATCCCGAGAAGTTGCTCGAAGAAATCAAGAAACGGATCGGCGGTTAACCGCCGGTTTCAGGGAATCTCCCCGCGCACCGGAGGCCGTTCTACCCGCCTGTCGAATGGCGTCGAAGGCCTCGTCCAAGCCCACGCGCTTCTTGTGGTCGTAGATGCGATACCGCGTCCGGTAGACATCCGGCGTGCCGTTGATCATGATTACGTTTGCACCTGCGCGTAATCCCATGACCTGCCCCTCCACCGGGTCAAGGCTCGCCAACGCCGTGGTCACCGGCAGATGCGCGTTTCGCGTCACCAAGCGTGTTAGGGCTACCATCTTCAAAACCAGAAGCCCGTTGCCCGCCGGTTCGGCTGCCAGCGGTGTATCTGCCTGAGGCAGGAAGGGGCCTATGCCCGCCATATCGGGCTGAAAAGAGGCAAAGAACTCGATCTCGTCTGCCAGGTCATCCATCGTCTGCCCCGGCAGTCCCACCATGCACCCCGTGCCCACTTGGAACCCGTGCTCCCTCAGCCGCCAAAGAATCAGCATCCGCTCATCCCATGACTGCCCCGGATGAAGCCGCGCATAGAGCGACCTGTTGATGGTCTCGTGCTTGATCAGGTATCGATCCGCCCCGGCATCTTTGAATGCCGCATAGTCGTCCAAAGGACGCTCACCCACCGAAAGGGTGATCGCAACGGGAGGAAATCGGCGCTTCAACTCACGCACAAGCCCACACAACATCTCACGTGTGTAGGCTGCATCGTCGCCAGACTGCAGCACGAGCGTGAAGATACCACGGTCCACCACCGCTTGGGCTGCACTCAGGATTTCCTCCGGTTTCATCCGGTACCGCTCGGCCTGCTGATTCTCGCTCCGCAGCCCACAATACAGGCAGCGGCGCGCACAGCAGTTGGAGAACTCGATGATGCCTCGAATATAGACTGAATCCCCGCAAGCCGTACGACGCACCTCGTCGGCACGCGCGAAGAGCTCATCCGCATGTTCAGCCCGCAGATAGCCCAGGATGGCGTCTCGCGTCAAGGGCTTGGCATCAGAGGTAGAGGTCTCGTTCGCCATGAGTTGTTCTCTCGTAGTACTGCATAAACACCGGGAACCCCTTCGGATTCTGTGCCTTGATCTCCGCCAGTTCCTGTTGCAGAACTTGCTCGCCAACCGCGCGGGTCGCTTCACTCGCGAAATCATCCAGCCATTCGCGGAAGGTAATCACCGCGTTGAGCTTGCAGAACTTGCCTTCTTTGCCGCTGCGCAGAAGATCCATGATGCACTGCCCTGTGCGGCCGCAACGATAACCGGCCGTGCAGAATGAAGTAATGTATCCCATCTCCGCGAGTTCGCGAACGACGTCGTCGAGACTACGCGTATCTCCGAGCATGAACTGCTGGCGATCGCCTTCCTGTTCGTTGTAAATATCGCTGTACGAGCCAATTCCAATCCGGGAAGAGGCATCGGTTTGCGTGCAGCCCATGGGAATCAGGCGACGCCGCATCGCCGCATCTTCGCGCGCCGTGAGAATCATCCCCGTGTACGGCACAGACAGTCGCAACGCGACCACCACCCGCTCCATGTCTTCATCGCTGACTCGGTGTTTCAGGTCCTGCAGGAACGGCGTATTCTCGGCGGGCTCCATGCGTGGAAAAGAGATCGTGTGCGGCCCGATGCCGAACGCACGCTCCAACTCGCGCGCATGATAGAGCAGCGCCATGACTTCGAAACGCCAATCGTACAACCCGAACAGGGCGCCAATGCCCACGTCGTCGATCCCCGCCTCCATCGCGCGATGCATGGAGTACAGCCGCCATGCGTAGTCAGCCTTGATTGTCTTGGACGGATGAACCCGTGCGTAGGTCTCATGGTGATAGGTTTCCTGGAACACTTGGTACGTGCCAAGCCCCACCTCGTGCAGGGTCCGGAGCTCCGCCACCGGCATGGGCGCTGCATTGACGTTCACACGCCGAATCGCTCCCCAGCCTTTCCGCGCCTTGACCTTTACATCATAGATCGTGCGCAGAGATTCAGCCATGTAATCGATCCCCGTCTTCGGATGTTCGCCGTAGACGACAATCAACCGCTTGTGTCCGATCTGCCCGGCCAACACCTCGACTTCGCGACGGATTTCATCCTGCGACAGCACTCGACGCTTGATGGATTCGTTATGGCAACGCAGCCCGCAGTACATGCAGTTGTTGACGCACACATTGCCGAGATAGAGGGGCGCGAAGGTGACAATGCGGTTGTCGTAGACCTTGCGTTTGATCCGCGCAGCGACCTGCTTCATCTCCTCCCAGAGCCCGGTATCTTTCACATGCAGCAGCGCAGCGGTCTCGTCCGGCTCCAGCGTCTGTACCGCCTCGGACTTGGCCAGAATATCGCGAATACGGGAAGAATCCGGCTCGCGATTCGCGGCGAGCTTGCGCTCTATTTCCGCGTCATCAATGAAATCTTTGCCCGAGGGTCTGTACTTCTCGATCTCCGCGGGCACAATCCGCTGCGCGATCCATTCAGCTCGCGTATCCAACTGGGTTATCATGAACGTCTCTCCTGTTGCATCAAATGACGGGCCTGCCGGTAGGCATCCAACGCTGCCGGGAATGGGGACAACACCCGCTCCAGCACGCCCTGCAGGAAGGAAATCGCAACGCCGTAGTTTGTTACCGGCACGCCGCTCGCCCGGGCCTTCTCGATACGATTGAGCATTTCCCGTCGCGTGAGCATGCATGCCCCACAGTGGATGACGACCGCATAGTCGCGGAGATTCGCGGGATAGTCCCGACCCGAACAGACATCAATGGCAACATCAGCCCCAACATACTGCCGCAGCCACCGCGGAATCTTCACGCGGCCAATGTCATCCTCCAGCGCGTGATGCGAGCAGGCCTCTGCAATCAGCACGCGGTCACCCGCCTTCAAGCTCCCCAACGCTGCGGCACCGCGAGCCTCCTCGACAAGGTCCCCCTTGAACCGTGCAAAGAGAATCGAGAATGTCGTGCACTTCACGTTCCCAGGCGTATCAGCCACCATCTTCTGCACAACTTGCGAATCGCAAATGACCACATCCGGCAACTGCTTCAGCTGTGTCAGCAAATGCGTGTACTCACGCTCCTTCACGACGATCGATGCGGCATCGTTGTCCAAGGCATCACGAATCGTCTGCACTTGCGGAAGAATCAGCCGTCCCTTCGGCGCCTGTAGGTCAATGGGCACAATCAGCACGGCGATTCCACCGGCTGGCAGCAAGTCTCCCACCAGGGGGGGCGTTCGCAGGAAATCGTCGGGACACACGCCAAGCAGGGCTTCTTTGAAGGCAGAGACATGCCGGTCGCGGTCGGATGGCCGCACACTGGATACCAGCACCGACACAATCGACCTCTCGCGCAAACGCGTAAGGAATGGATCCGACGGTAACGCCAAGTCGGTCTTGTTTACGACCACAATACAGGGAAGCTTCCGGGACAGCGCCTCCGCCAGAACAAACTCCTCATGTTCCGTCCATGTATCGGGTTCAACAACGAGCACGATCACATCGGCGCGATCAAAAACCCGCTTCGTCCGCTGCATACGGAGCTCGCCAAGAACGGACTCGTCATTCAATCCCCCCGTATCGAGAAAGAGCACGGGCCCGATCGGCAGCAACTCCATCGGCTTCTCAACTACGTCGGTGGTCGTCCCCGGAACGGGCGACGTGACGGCCACATCCTGTCCGGCCATCATGTTCAGGAAGCTCGATTTCCCAACATTCGTCCGGCCAAAGAGACCGATTTGCAGCCTCATGGATTTGGGAGCGCTATTCGTCATCGCTGTACCCCAGGGACATCAGCCGGCTCGGCTCCAGCACGCGGTCTACCAGGTCCTTTCCAAGATTCTCGTTCAGGAATTCACGGAAATCGGCACGCGCGGCAGACCGGAACTGCCCAACAAGCGCTTCCGCCTTCTCATAGCCAATCACCGGCAGAAAGGCCGCAATCACGGCTGGATTCCCATCCAATCGCCGCCGACAGACGGCCTCATCGGCCGTGATATGGCTCGCATGCTCCGCGACCGCCCCTGCGGAGCGTCCCAGCAAATCGATCGATTCCAGCAACGCCCACGCGATGGTCGGCAGAAACTCGTTAATCTGCAGGGTCCCAAGCGAAGCGGCATCGGCAATCAACGCATCGTTCGCCTTCACCTTCATCGCTGCCGAGATCACGACTTCCAGCACGACCGGATTCACCTTGCCCGGCATGATGGAGGACCCCGCCTGACAGGGCGGCAGGCGAATTTCGCCCAAGTAATGCAACAGGCGAAGGTCGCGGCAGATCTTCATCAGATTCACCGCACAGGCCTTCAACATGCCGGACACTTCGACAAAACAGTCCATGTTGGCTGTTTGATCGACCATATTGTCGCCACGCGCCAAGCCAAGCCCGGTGACATCGCGAAGTCTTTCAATCACCAGGAAGATGTACCGCCGAGGCGCGGTGAGGCCGGTACCCACCGCCGTTCCTCCGAGATTCACAAGCCGCAGCCGCTCCTCGGATTTGAAGGTGCGCCAACGATCACGCGCAACGGCTTCCGCAAAGGCGGAGAACTCCGCCCCCAACGTCATGGGCACGGCGTCCTGCAACTCAGTTCTTCCAATCTTTGGAATTCCTGCAAAGGATTTTTCCAAGGTTTGGAAAACCTGCTGCAAACCGGCGATCCTCTCACTCAAGCCGCGCAGTTCGAGAATCGCTGCAACCTTCAAGGCCGTCGGATAGACATCGTTGGTGGATTGATGCCTGTTCACATCGGCAAGCGGGTCCATGAAGACGTAATCCCCGCGCGGACGCCCCAGCACCTCAAGCGCGCGATTGGCCAGCACCTCGTTCATATTCATGTTCGTCGAGGTTCCGGCACCACCCTGCAGCGCAGGCAGCGGAAATTGCCCAGCCAACTTGCCTGCGATCACTTCATCGCATGCGCACACGATGGCATCGGCCTTCTCCGTCGACAACCCGCCCACTTCGCGATTGGTCATCGCACAGGCCTTCTTCACCATCGCAAGAGCCCGGATCAAGACACCCGGGATGAGCGCGTCAGACAGGCGGAAGTTCCCCGACGCACGAAGCGTATGAATGCCCCAATACGCAGCTTCCGGGACATCCTCTTCACCCAGCAAATCGCTCTCACGCCGAGTCTTCATGGCTCTCCACTCTTGCCGCTGACCACTCACTTCTTGTCAGTCACCGACACCTTGCTCATCGCCGACTTGACGGAGACCCCGTCGATCATGCCCAGTTTACCGGTCAACGTGCCGACCTCGTCTGTCGTCGCATTTACAATCAGCGTAATCACGCTCGTGTCGTGCGCCAGATGCGGCAGTCCCATTCGCCCCACGATGATGTCGCCATGGCCGGTCAACGCGTCGTTGATCTTCCCGGCCGACTGTTTCCTGTTTTCCACCACGATGCCGACAAATCCCAATCTCTTCTCCATGATGCCTCCTCAAAAAAAAAGAACCGGTCCAACCCCTTCAAGGCTGAACCGGAACCTGGTTGATCTGACGATATAACCAATGTCCCTTGGGTTCAGAGCCAAGCTCCTCGCCTCAGGCTGTCTACACTCTACCTATACCCCTTTTTGCCCCCTGCTACAAACCGTTTTCTGTACCCGTCCTACTTAAGCTCAGCGCGTTTGCCGCTCAGCCAGACGATGTGCTGCATCTCTTCTTTGACAATCGCATCAATGCGATCGCGGCCCATGGCCGGCGGCACAATCTGTTTGAGGCCGAGATAGAAGACTATCGAATCCTTCTCCATGCCGATGGCCATCTTCAAGATATCGTCCATCGACTCTCTGCCGGTCAGCAGGGACTCGGGATCCTCGTTGATATCGAAAGCATAGCCGTCCACCATCGCATGCAGGTAGAGATCCGTTTCGCCATAAGGATCGCGGCCGCCCTCTTTTTCATTGGGAGCCAGCGATCGCCTCATCTCTTCAAACGTCTTGAAGTGCAAGTCTTCCTGCTCCGCGATCTGAAGCAGGAACTCACGTGCCGCAAGATGAAGCTTGGCGGCCTTGCGGTAGAACTTCGCGCCCTTGCTCTCTATCCGCGAAGCCATCTCCAATATCTCGTCAGCATTCAGTTTCGTGCCCATGAATCAATATCCTCTTCGGTTTCCCATCTGCCCTGGTCTACTTCTTTCCTTCAACGGCCTTGAGCTCCTTGGACAAGATAACCACGTGACTCTTCTCTTCGTGGATGATGTGGTCCAACTTACCCTTGCCCAATGCCGCCGGAACCAAGTCCTTGATGCCCGTGTAGAACAGGATCGCTTTACCCTCGAGCATAATGGCCAGGCGCAGGAGCTGTGCCATTGTCTCTTTGCCCGTCAAGGAGGCGGTCGCATCCGGGGACCCCTCGGCCTTCTGTTCATCCGCCATCGCCTTGAGATAGAGCAGGGCTTCATCCATCGGATCATAGGTCGTCTCTTCCCTCTCGCTCGCCTCAAGCCGGGTGCGCATCTCGGCAAATGTCTCCAGATGACCTTCCTCCATGGCGGCCAGCTTCATGAGAAACTGTTTGTTGTGCTCGTTGGGATGAAGCTCCGCGGCGCGCCGATAAAAGGCGGAGGCGTTGCGCTCCATTCGCTCAGCCATCAAGAACACTTCATTCGCGTTGAACTGGATCGACATGGTCACTCCCTTTCTTTGTGAAAGCCGTTGCCCCTTTTATTATCACAGAATCCAAAGAACTCAAACTCTTCAGCAGATACGGGGCAAATCTTCCCCGCTCGGCACGTCCACTATCCGCTCCCCACCCAGTTTCGTGTGCAGGAGTACGCGACCCGCGGGCGCCGCGACAATCTCCCCAATCTCGCAGGCATCTGCACCGAGCGGATGTTTGCGCAGGGCCGCCAACACGGCATCCACATCCTGCGACGCACAAATGATTACGGCTTTGCCTTCGTTGGCCACGTTCAGAGGATCGAACCCCAGCAGATCGCAGGCGCCACGTACTTCCGGACGGACGGGAATGGCTCCCTCCTGCAACCGCACACAAACGCCCGAGGACTCGGCAATGTCATTCAGGGCTGCCGCGACACCCCCGCGCGTCGGGTCGCGGAGCACATGAATCCCCGGCACCGCCGCCAGCAGGTCTCCAATCATGCCGCCCAAGGGTGCAGCATCGCTCACAAGTTCGGTTTCAAATCGGATGCCCTCGCGCACGCTCATGACCGCGATGCCGTGATCACCGAGCGTTCCATTGACCACCACGCGATCCCCCGGCCGGGCGTTGGCCACATGCGTATCCACGCCAGACAACCGTTCGCCCAAGCCCGCAGTGTTGATGTAGATGCCGTTCCTTGCTCCACGCTCGACCACCTTCGTGTCGCCGGTGACCACCATCACGCCCGCTTCTTTTGCCGTCTCGCCCAACGAGCGCATGATACGGCGCAAGTCTCCCACACGTAGACCCTCCTCCAAAATCAGCCCGAGACTCAGGTAGAGGGGCCTGCCTCCCTGCATGGCCAAGTCGTTCACCGTTCCGCAGACCGCAAGCCGGCCAATGTCACCACCCGGAAAGAACAGAGGACTGACCACAAACGAATCCGTTGTGAATACAAGATTCCCCGCGGGGCGATCAATGCAGGCCGCATCGTCAAGCCCCCTCAGCATGGGATTATCGATGGCCGGCAGAATGACCGTGCGCAGCAATTCGCGCGTACGGCCACCACCGCCGCCATCCGCCATGACAATCACCTCATCGTCCGACATCTTCACCATATGCTCACTGGTACTTGTAGTAGGCCGCGCAAGTTCCCTCGCTGGAGACCATGCAGGCCCCCACGGGATTGGCCGGCGTACAAATCTTCCTGAACAGCGGACACTGCGGCGGCGCAATCGCTCCGCGCAAGACGTCTCCGCAGCGGCACCCCGCCGGCTCCACAGGGGGTTGTCGCGGCACTGCGGCAAAAACGCGATCGGCATCCTGCCCGGCATACGCATGCCTGATCTTCAGACCGCTGCGGGGGATCATACCAAGCCCCCGCCATTCCGCATCATCTTCTTCAAAAACGTCTGCCAAGGCTGCGCGTGCGCGCGCATTACCCTCCCATGTAACAGATCGGGTGTACTGAATCTCCACCTCAGCCCGCCCCTCCACCACCTGGCGCAGAGCCATCTCGATGCCCCGCACCATGTCCCCGCCTTCAAAACCGGTGATGACGCACGGTATGCCGAATTCCTCAACGAGCCCCCGATAGGCTCCGGCGCCGATCACGACGCTCACGTGGCCGGGACACAGAAACCCGTCGATGCGCACCTCACCCGAGCGCAGCAGGGCGGCCATGGCTTCGGGCATCGTCTTGTGGGCACACAGCACGGAAAAGTTCGGCACGCTCCTGCGCGCTTCCTGCACAGCCCAGGCCGTAGTCGGTGCCGTGGTTTCGAATCCCACGCCCAGAAAGACCACTTTCAACTCGGGATGTCGGCGCGCCTCTTCAAGGGCATCCAGTGGCGAGTAGACGACTTTCACGGCCGCGCCCTGCGCTCGCGCCTTCTCCAGCGAGGCATGGCTTCCCGGCACCCGCATCATATCGCCAAAGGTCGTGACCACTGTGTCCGGCGCCGTCGCGAGTTGAACGGCACGATCAATGAAGTGGTTCGGGGTGACGCACACAGGACAGCCGGGACCGGACAACAACGCGACATTTTCCGGAAGCAAGGATCGGAGGCCGGAACGGAATGCCGACATCGTGTGCGTGCCACACACCTCCATCAACTGGATACGTCTTCCGAGCCGGGCAGCCAGACCCGCCAACTCAGAGACCGACGGCAACGCGGTCATGAGGACGCCTCCGGCGGCACCGCGGAGCGCAGGATCTCCTCGTATTCCCTCACGTCTTCCTCGGTCCACTTTTCAATGGCAAACCCCGCGTGCAGGAGTACGTAGTCCCCCACCTTGGCATCGTCGATGAAGACCACGCTGGCAGCCCGCTTCACGCCGCCGAGTTCAACCACCGCATCGTGGCCAGTCAGTTCAACGATCTTCGCTGGAACAGCAAGACACATGCTTACATCTTTCTTCCTTGGGCCCGGGCCAGCGCAACGACCGCCTGACCCAGGGACACACCGCCATCGTTCGGCGGCACCACCCTGTGACAATGTACGCTGAATCCCTTATCCTTCAATGACTCCGTGATCCAGCGCAACAAAAGGTGATTCTGGAAGACGCCACCGGACAAGGCCACGTCCACCAAACCCGTTTCGTTGCGAATCGCTTCGCACATCGATGCCACACCCGCCGCAAGCCCCCGGTGAAAACGCGCGGCCATGACGCCACGGTCAGTACCCGCACGAAGATCCGACAGAAGTTCAGTGAACATGCGGCCGGTCGATAAAACCCAAGGCCGTTTGGAGACATCCATCCCGAAGCTATAGGCATCCCGGACATCCGTTCGCGCCACCGTTTGAAGTCGAATGGCCGCTTGTCCCTCGTACGATACTTCGTCGCACAAACCCATCAGTGCCGACACGGCATCAAACAGTCGGCCCGCGCTGGAGGTCAACGGCGAGCGAATGCCCCGCGCAACCAGGTCCGTGAGAATGCCCCGGTGCGCCGCCGGGATGGACGGGAGAAACCGCTGCGCGATAGCGTCCGCCTCCGACCCAAACTCCGATGCCAGCACGCTGAAGGCCATGCGCGAAGGATGCCGGACCGCCTCGTCCCCACCCACCAACCGGTACTGCTGCAAGTGCCCCACTCGTTGGTAGTCACACAAGTCCGCCACCATGAACTCGCCACCCCACACGCTGCCGTCAGGTCCAAAGCCCGCTCCATCCAGCGACACGCCAATGACCTTCCCAGCCAACCCATGCTCCGCCATGCAAGCGGCTACGTGGGCGTGGTGATGCTGCACGGCGACACGCCGCCCGACATCAAACCGTTGCGCGAACCGCGTCGACAGGTAGTCCGGATGCATGTCATGCGCCACCCACGCGGGCGACACTTCCAGCAACTTCAGCCAATCCGCCACGGCCTCTTCAAAGAACTGGTACGCGGGATGTTCATCCAAGTTGCCGATATGCTGCGAAACGAAGGCCTGCGCGCCACGCGTGATGCAAAATGTGTTCTTGAGCTCCGCGCCGCATGCCAGCACCGACGGGCCCGACACGGGCAGATGGATAACCCCCGGCACCCATCCGCGCGACCTGCGAAGAAACAGCCGCTCGCCATCCACCAACCGCATGACGGAATCATCGCAGCGGCGCGCAATCGGTCGATCATGGATGAGCGCGTAGTCGGCCACCGGCCCAAGCAGCCTCGCCAGCTCGGCCTCATCCTTCACAATGGGCTCTTCCGAAAGGTTCCCGCTTGTCATAACCAGCGGGCTCACTTCCCGCAGCAGGAGATGATGCAGCGGGGTGTACGGCAAGAACACGCCGACATCGGCCGTGTCGGGAGAAATCAGCTTCGACAGCCCTCCACAGGCGCGACGCGGCAAGACCACGACCGAGGCAGCGCAGGATGCCAACTCCGCCGCTTCCGCCGGGCTGACTTCCACATACCGCGCCGCCTCATCCGGCGTTGCGCACATCACGGCCAACGACTTGGCAGGACGCCGCTTTCGCTCACGCAGCTTTGCCACGGCCGCATCGTCGTCCGCGCGGCAACAGAGGTGATACCCCCCCAGGCTCTTGATCGCCACGATGGCGCCCTCGCGCAGCAGACGCGCCGTCTCGCGAACGGGGTCCTCGGCATCGACCCGGCGGCCTGCCGCATCGAGAAGTTGCAGGGCTGGTCCGCACACGGCACACGCGTCGGGCTGCGCATCGAACCGGCGATTGGTCACATCCTCATACTCCGCCCGGCATGGCGCGCACATTTGGAAGGCGGACATGGAGGTCCGGTCTCGATCATACGGCAGCGAGGTCACGATGGAGAACCGTGGACCGCAACTCGTACAGTTGATGAAGGGATACCGAAAACGGCGATCCGCCGGATCGAACAGTTCTCGAACGCAATCGCCGCAGGTGGCCAAGTCAGGGGGAATGCCGATCAGCAGATCCTCGGCACCGCTGCTTTTCTCAATGCGGAACTCCTGCGCGCCGGTCGCTGGAATGTTCTCGGTTTCCACGCGGTCGACCCGGGCCTGCGCGGGACGGTTCTCGGAAAAGCGTGTGACAAAAGAGTCTACGATGGCGGCCGGCCCCTCGACTTCGGCAACGACTCCGGAAGGCGTATTGCGCACGAACCCAACCAAGCCCAAGGATTGAGCCACGCGGAAAACCGTGGGTCGAAAACCCACGCCCTGAACGCGACCCATGAACGTAACGCGAATACGTTGCGCCGGGCCCGTCGCCCCCCCTACCCTTGGAACTTCGACACCCATGCGCACCATTCAGACAGACCCGCCCCCGACATGGAGGAGACCTTGAAGATCGGGATACCTGCATTGACCTGCCGGATGTTCTCACAGCACGCGTCGATGTTGAACGGCACATAAGGCAAAAGGTCTATCTTGGTCAGCACAGCCGCCTTGCATTCACGGAACAGCAGCGGGTATTTCAAGGGCTTGTCCTCGCCCTCCGTAACACTGAGTACGGCAATCTTAGCGTGCTCACCCACGTCAAACTCAGCGGGACATACCAGGTTGCCGACATTCTCCACAACCACCAGGTCCAAGTCCTCCAAGGGAAGGTCCTTCAACGCATAGTGAACAAGTTTGGCTTCCAAGTGACAGGCACCGCCGGTGATCAATTGGCTCACCGGTATCTGAAGCTTGCTGATCCGCTCGGCATCGCGCGTCGTCTCAACGTCGCCCTCCAGCACTGCGACGCGGATATCCTTGAGCATGCCCACAATGCTCTCAAGCAGCGTCGTCTTTCCACAGCCCGGCGCGCCGATCAAATTGATCATGATCAACTTGTGCTTCTGGAGAAGAGCCCTTGTCTCGGCAGCCCACTTCTCATTCTCGCCCATCAGGTCACGGTAGACTTTGATGTTCTCAGGTTTCACTGTTCGACCTCCAGGTTCTCGAGGAAAAGCTCCTTACCTGTAAGCAACTCCAAATCCCCCGAATTACAAGAGCCACAGAGAAAAAAGGGGATTTCGACGGAACCCGTCCATCCACAGGCGCGACATTTTGCCGTGACGGGAATCCAGCGAATATCCAACCGCGAACCCGCTGCGGCCGTATCTTTGGTGAGAATCTCGTAGGCAAACGTCATGTTCTCAGGAACCACCTGGTGCAACGCACCGACGGCCATGCGCGCCGCCACAAGCTTCTTGGGCGGCGGCTGGACACGCCCCATTTCCTGGAGCACGGCATCCACAAGGCTCTGACACATGGATAATTCGTGCATGTCGACCAAATCCAAAAGGGCCTACCGGACCCCGTCCATCAGATCTCCGCCTTCACGGCTTCCACGTACTCGCCCAGTCTTGAGGCCAGCGCCGGCGAGAGACTCTCTCCCATTTCCACGCGGGCCGGCTCGATGCCGAAAATTACCACCTCCGCAGGGCATTCGCCAATCCGCCGTGAGAGTTCGATGGTGTTCAACAAGTCCCCCTCGTGCAGGGAAAAGCCCGGAAGTTCCTTTCGAGACACCACCTGGTCCGGGCCGAATCGTCGGAGAGTACCGGGCTCGGCGCGCATCTTTGCGCAATCAACCAGGATCGCCTTCGCCCGGCCCGCCATGGCATGAAGTGCGTTCATGCCTGAGGTTCCTGCATCAACGAAATCTGCGCGCGAATGAACGCCCTCCGCCTCCAACGCCTGCACCACGCGGACGCCAATCCCCTCATCGCTCATCAGCGGATTGCCCAGACCGATGACGACGACCTGCTTCATGGCGCGAGGCCCGTCAGACGAAGTCGACATTCAGATAGTGGGTCGAACAGGAAATGCAGGGATCGTAGGCCCGAACCAGCATTTCCATCAACAGCCGCACCTCGTCCTGCCCGCGATCCATGATCTGCGGCACCAGCGCTTCGAAATCCTTCTGGATATTCGCATGATTCTGGTTGGTCGGAATGCAGCAGTTCGCCTTGACGCAGTTGCCCTTCTTGTCGAAGGAATAGCGGTGGAAGAGGATGCCGCGCGGCGCCTCGACCGCACCCGCCCCCTCGCCTTCGCGCGGAGTCACCTTCAGCGTCTCCGGCTTGATGCCGCGGGTCAACAGATCGTCGATAATCAGCAGGCTGTCTTCGACGACCTGAACGGACTCGATTACCTGTGCCACGCTGTTCATGTACGGGTTCGTACAGCCCTTCTTCAGATTGAACAGCTTGGCCGTCTCTTTCGCCAGCGGGTGGAGGTTGTCCGCATTGAGGTTGTAGCGGGCCAAGGCGCCAACCATGTAGGCGTCGCGATGCCACTTGCACCACTTGGCCGTCGACTGCGGCGAGACATACTCGTTGACCGCCGCCTCAAACTGCCCAACCGGCAAGGGCTTGCCATCCGTCGTGCCAATATCGCCATGATAGAAGGAATAGTGGCCAGGCTGAACCAGTCCGACGTATTCCGTCGGCCGCTCGAAGGCGGGCAACTTGCCCGCAAGGCTCAGCACCACGGAAGCCAGCGTCTTGAGATCCGGAACGATCCCCGTCAGCGTCGCCTTCAATTCGCGCAGATACGCCTCGGTCGGAAGTTTGGACAAGCCACCGGGCTTGATCGTGATGGGATGCGTCATACGACCACCAAGGTCTTCCATCCACTGGTTACCGGTGCGGTGAAGCTTGATGACGGTTTTGACGACATCCGGGTGGCTCGCCACCAGCGGTACCACGGACTTCTGGCCCAACAGGTCCGGCGCAACAAGATAGCCCACGTGCAGCGCGTGGCTTTCGAGCTGCTCGGAATAGTGCAGCAGCATGCGGATCTTATCCACCTGCTCGGAAACCTGCAGCCCCATCGCATCTTCGATGGCCTTGATGGCCGCAAAGGAGTGCGTGACGGAGCAGATGCCGCAAATACGGCTGACGATGGTCTGGATGTCTTCGTAACTGCGGCCGCGCACCATGGCCTCGAAGAACCGGGGCGCCTCGGGCACCTGCCACTCAACGCGTTCCACGCGGCCATCGCTGGCGCGCACCACGATGTTGCCGTGACCCTCGACGCGGGTCACGTGATGTACATTGATATCCAACTTACTAGCCATTGGTCTGCTCCTGCTTGCTGCCGAACAATAACAGCCTGCTCTTCAGATCATCCATCGTCTTGCCGTAGTGCTCCATGACCTCGCGCGCCGCCTGGACGTTCGGGTCATCCACATAGCCACGGCAACCAAAGCACCACGATCCGGCCGACGGGCATATGGCATTGCAGCCTGCGCGCGTCACCGGTCCGAGGCACACCTCGTTGTATTCATAGCGGCACACATTGCCGCGCTGTTTGCACTCAACGCACACCGGGTAGCTCGGGATCACCGGCTGCTTGCCGGTGGCGAGACATTTGACGATATACGCGAATTCCTTGTTGTTGATCGGGCAGCCGTGGATCTTCAAATCCACCTTCACCACCTCGTCGAGAGCCTTGGTCGGCATCGTATTGAGGTGCGGCATCGTGCCGTCCTTGCCGTACACGCAGCTTCGGACCTCATCCATCTCGAAGTTGTTCTTCAGCTTGTTGACGCCGCCCATGGTCGCACACGCCCCCAGCGCTACCAGGATCTTCGCCCGGGACCGGATCGTCTTCAGCTTCTCCTCATCCTGAGGACGCGTGATGGAGCCCTCGACGATGGCGATATCGTATTCCTCGCTCTGGTCGGACATGGCTTCGCGCCACTCCACCGGCTGCACCAACGTCAACAGGTCGAGGATCTCCTCTTCCATGTTCACGATCTGGAGCTGGCACCCCTCGCAGCATGCAAAATCGAAAATGGCAACTCTGGGCTTCGTCATCAGATGGCCTCCCGCACTTCGGCTACGTCCGCATATCTGAACACCGGGCCGTCCTGGCAGACATAGGTCTTGTTGACCTGGCAATGCCCGCATTTGCCGACACCACACTTCATGTGCCGCTCAAGCGAGACGTAGATGTCCTTCTGCCCGACGCCCATCTTGTCCAGTTCGATGATCACGAACTTGTACATGATCGGCGGGCCGCACACGATCGCCACCGTGTTGCGCGGATTGATCTGAATGCGCGGCATCAGCGTCGTGATGACGCCGACGTTGCCGGTCCAACCCTCTTCGCCACGATCCACGGTCTCGATGAATGTCACGTCCGGCTTCTTCGCCCACTCGCGGGCTTCTTCGACAAACAGCCGGTCGGCCGGCATCTTCGTGCCGAACAGAATCATCACGCGACCATAGTCGCTGCGATGGTCCAGCACGTAGTTGATCGCGGAGCGGACGGGCACCAGGCCGATACCGCCGCAGATGAAGACAATGTCCTTCCCCTTCATCGCCGTATCCACCGGGAAATGTGTGCCAAATGGCCCACGGATACCGACGGTACTCCCGGCCTTGAGGCTGTGCATCGCCGACGTCACATTGCCGACATTCCGAACCACCATCTGGAAACTGCCCCGTTGCGTCGGCGACGAGGAAACCGAGATCGGCGCCTCGCCGACACCGGCAATCGATACCTCGGCAAACTGGCCGGGCATATGCCCAAGTTCGCGCCCCGAGGCGAACTTGAACTCGAAGAACGCCTCCTGCTTGGTCACGGGTTCCACCTTCGTCACGGTGGCCAGCTCGGGAAGATAGATATCCCGGCGCCCCGTGGCCGCTGCTGCTGTTGTGCTGGCCATCATCACTTGCCCTCCGCCAATCGGTTGTAGATCTCCACGGGATTAGCAATCTTGGTCACACAGGCGCTGATGCAGCGTCCGCAACCCACGCACGCAATCTGTTTCTGAAGGTCCCAGAGATACTTGCCCTTGCGATAGTAACGGTGACGATATCGCTCCGCCTTCTTCTTCCGGAAATTGTGACCGCCCGCCACCTTGGCAAATTCCGCCAGCATGCAGCCGTCCCACACGCGGACGCGCTCGCCGCTCTTGAGGTCCCAGTTCACATCGTCGCGCACGTTGAAGCAATAGCACGTGGGGCAGACGAGGTTGCACGACCCGCAGGAGAAACACTTCCTGGCTTTCTCTTCCCAGACGGGATGGTCGTAGGACTGCTCAAGCAGGGCCGGCAAATCCTGCGGCTTCACGCGCAGTTCGTGCCGCCGCAGCAGCTTGCGGCTGTGCTCGCGAACCACATCGCGCATCTTCAACGTCTGCGCATCCGCGTCCGACTCACCCGCGAGGCCCTTCACGAGCGCCTCGCCCTTTTCGGACTTCGATTCCACGACGTACTCACCATCCACCTTCGTCACCAGCACATCGTAGCCCGTATCCAGCGTGGCGGTGCCCATGCAACCGGCGAAGACATTCGGCGACGCGTTCTGGGCATCGCACACCACGATCGTCGCCTGGCGGCGGCGATCCATGTAGTGCACGTCGTAGTTGCCGCTGGAGAAGACCGCGTCCA
Organism: Verrucomicrobiota bacterium; assembly: GCA_036821485.1. Taxonomy (GTDB): domain Bacteria; phylum Verrucomicrobiota; class Kiritimatiellia; order CAIQIC01; family JAGNIJ01; genus DAISJM01. The sequence continues at coordinate 27,677 of DAISJM010000021.1, forward strand.
TCTGCAGGATGGCCACCATGTCATACGGGTGAACACCGAACAGAACGAATGGTTCGTTCTGCAATTCGCTCTCGTAGGCCTCACCGCGGAACTTCAGCAGCACTTCGCGCTGCGGCTGGAAGAATTCCTTGGGCGCGGTAAGAGCCACGTCATAGTCGAGCCGCAGATCTTCCGCACGGGCCAGCGGGGCAAAAGCGAAACGATCGCCTTTCGCTTGAATGCCCTGCACCTTCTGCTTCTGCAGTATGCCGCCAACCCACTTGGCCAAGGCTTGCGGCTGAAGCTTCTTGATACTCATCACTGTCTCCTTGCTGCTTCCTGGGGCGTCACGAGAACAAAAGCTGGGGGCTAATAATGACGACTGTAGATCCGCTGCATCTCACGGAGAATGTCCCGGCGGCTGACGATACCCACGACCTTGCCATCCTTCACAATCGGAACGCGGCGCACACGGTTGGTGACGCAGCAATTCACCAGGGTCTCGATGCCCGTTTCGGGCGGATAGGAAAGGACCTTGCTGCTCATCGCCTCGCCGACAGTGACTTCACCCGCGTGACCGTCGAACGCAAAGTTCATCACGTCGTGTTCGCTGACGATGCCGACCAGCTTGTCCGCCTCGTCCACGACCGGCAGCCCGCTGATGTGCCAGCGAAGCAGAAGCTCGATCACATCGGTCAGCTTCATGTCCGGCCGGGCCACGATCACCGGCGTCGTCATGATGTCGGATGCTTGCCTTTTCATCGTACCCTCCATCCGCGCCCGCTGCGCGGGCGAATCGCGGGACAGATTACACAACTCGAATCTTATTGGCTAGGATAAAGCCGGACCTTTGTCGCTTCGCGACTTGCTGAGAGGCCTGCCGGTTTGCTACAAGTGAACCCGTCCGACAGGCGCCATGCCGGCGGTCGCCTGAAAGCAACAATCCTTTTGAAAGATGACAGAAGGACCCCGCCGACAGGCCCTTCAATTCAAGGAAAGTGACGACGTCCATGCCCGATAAGACCCCCATCCCGCTCGAGAATATCTTGGTGATCAACGCCGGAAGCTCCTCGTTGAAATTCACCATGTTCAGCATGACGGAGGAGAAGATCCTCGCCAAGGGCATCGTGGAGCGCATCGGCCTCAAGGATCCTTGCCTGCGCTACGATCACTTCGACGGCCGCAAGCTGAACGAAGTGGTTAAAATCGCCAACCATGACGAAGCCTTGCGCGTGGTCTGCGACAAACTCATCGACGCAGAGCATGGCGTACTGAAATCCCTCAAACAGGTGCAAGCCATCGGCCATCGTGTTGTACATGGGGGCGAGAAGTTTCACGACTCGATCCTGGTCACCGACGAGGTCAAGCACAGCATCCGGGACTATGCAACGCTCGCGCCCCTCCATAATCCGCCGAACCTCGGGGGCATCGAGGCCTGCGAGCGCGTCTTCCCCGGCGTACGCAATGTCGCCGTCTTCGACACCGCGTTCCATCATTCCATGCCTCCCTCCTCGTATCTGTATGCCATCCCCTACGAGTACTACGAGAAATACGGCATCCGGAAATACGGCTTTCATGGTAGTTCTCACAAATTCGTGGCCACGGCCTCGGCCCAGTTCCTCGGCCGCTCGCTCAGCGATCTCAAACTCATCACCTGCCATCTTGGCAACGGCGCAAGCATCGCCGCGGTCGACCACGGCAAGAGCGTCGACACCAGCATGGGCATGACTCCGCTCAACGGGCTCGTCATGGGAACTCGCTGCGGCGATATTGACCCCGCCGTCGTCCTCTACCTGGTACGCCAGGGCATGTCCGCGGACGACATCGACAAACTGCTCAACAAGAAGAGCGGCCTCCTCGGCGTGGCCGGCATCGGCAGCAGCGATATGCGCGACATCATTGCCGCCGCCGAAGGCGGCAATGAACAGGCCAAGCGCGCCCTCTGGATGTTCGTGCACCGCCTCGTGTCGTACATCGGCTCCTACTTCACCATCCTCGGCGGCGCCGACGCCGTGGTCTTCACCGGCGGGATCGGAGAGAACAGCTCTTATATCCGCGCGCGCGTGATCGCGAAACTCAGTTGCCTTGGCTGCTACCTGGACGAGGCCCTCAATCACGACGCGATCGGCTCCCCGGCTGTCGTCAGCACCAACGAGAGCACACTCAAAGCCGTCGTCATGCCGACCAATGAGGAATTGATGATCGCCCGTGAAACCCTTGCCGTGTTGAGCATCGCCTCCCCACGGCCGAAATCCGAAGCCAAGCCCAAAGCGAAATAGCAGCACGGAGCCCGCGCTCCCGAAAGGAAACGACCATGGGACTTCTTGAAACACTTCTTCCGAAAGCACAGGCCGCCCACAAAACCATCGTCCTCGCCGAGGGCAACGACCCGCGCGTCATGGACGCCGCCGCAAAGATTGCCAAGAAGGGCCTCGCGCGTGTCATCGTCCTCGCCACGCCCGAGGAGGCTGCCAAGAGCGCTGCCAATGTTTCCTTTGCCGGCCTCAATGTCCAGATACTCAACTATCTGGTGGCGACGGAGAAGGACCGCCTCATGCTGAAACTGCTCGAGCTCCGCAAGAGCAAGGGCATGACGCCGGAGCAGGCGCGCGAGACCATCAAGAATCGCCTCTACTTTGGAGATCTCATGGTCCGCGAAGGCTTCGCCGACGGCCTCGTCGCCGGCAGCATCGCCTCCACGCCGGACATGGTCCGCGCCGCCTTTCAATGCGTCGGAACCGCTCCGGGCATCAAGTATGGCAGCAGCTGTTTCGTGATGGAATTGGCCAAGCCGACCCTCGCGGGCGACAAGATTCTCCTCTACGCCGATGCCGGCGTAAACGTCAACCCGACGGCAGAGCAACTCGTCGACATCACCATCGCCACGATACGCACCCACAAGTCGCTCGTCGGCGGCCAGGCACGCGTGGCCTTGCTCTCGTTCTCCACCAAGGGCAGCGCCAAGCACGAACTCGTGGACAAGATGGTGAAGGCCACGGAACTCACGAAGAAGCGCGTGGTCGAATTGGGCATCGACGCAATCGTGGAGGGCGAACTGCAGGCCGATGCCGCACTCGTCCCCGATGTCGCGGCCAAGAAATGCCCCAACAGCGCGATCCGGGGCAATGCCAACATCCTGATCTTCCCGGACCTGCAGGCAGGAAACATCTGCTACAAGATCACCGAACGCCTCGCGGATGCGATTGCCTATGGCCCCATCATGCAAGGTCTGGCCAAGCCCATCAACGATCTCTCGCGCGGCTGCAGTGCTGACGACATCGTCGGCGTCGCTGCCATCACGGTCTGCCAATCGCTGATCTGACCTCACAGACCGGCCGTGTCACCGTGTTCATCCCGGCCCCCTTGCACAAGGGGGCTGCGTGGGTTACGTTCCCGCACCATGATCGCCCTGCGAAAGAACGGCTATGACGTCCTGGTCAACGTCACAAATCTCTGCGATGCGCGCTGCGTCATGTGCAACATTTGGAAGAACCAGGACATGGGCAGTTCACACCTCTCCCCCGAACTGCTGAAAACGCTTCATCCCCTCTCCACCGTCAGTCTCGCAGGAGGCGAGCCATTTCTTCACCGGGAGGTGGTCGATATGGTCCGCGCCATCCATGCCAACAACCCGCATGCCAAGGTGATCTTCACTTCGAACGGCTTCAGAACCGAAACCATTGTCGAGAAGGTCCGCGAGATGCTGACCTTCCACCGCAATCTCCAGGTGACCATTTCCCTCGACGGCATCGGTGACGTCCACGACCGCATACGCGGCACGCCCGGGGCCTGGGAGAAGGTCAACCGGACGTTCAACCGTCTCGGTGAAATCGGCCTGCGAAAGCGCAACTTTGCCTTCACCATCACCGCTGACAACTATGCCTCGCTGCCCGACGTGTACGCACACGCGCGTAAGCAGGGCGCCGGACTCTCGCTTGCCGTCGCCCAGAGTTCCAAATTCCTCAACGTGAAGATCCCCAAGATCGATCACGACAAGGTCTATCCCTTTCTCGCACCGGTCGTGGAGGACCACCTCAAGAGTTGGAAGCCCTGGAACTGGGCACGTGCGTTCTTCCTCTACGGTCTGCTTCGCTACCTCGCAACGGGCCTCCGCCCCATCGCGTGCGACGCGTTCGACCACCAGTTCATGGTCGATCAGACCGGCGCCGTATTCTCCTGCCATCCGCTGATGCTCAAGGCCGGCGAGTTGAGCCGCTGCCCGCTGAAGGACATTCTGAACAGCGCTGAGGCTCATCGCCATCGACCCGGGGTTCGCTCATGCCACGCCTGTTGGGAAGTCTGTACCGCACGCTCCGGCATCCGTACGAACTGGCTCAAGGTTGGTCTGTGGGCTGCGTGGAACAAGCTGCTGGCCCATGCCGGACGCTGGAACGGCCGCGCACCATCCAGGCTCTTCCCGTTGACCCGGGGTGCCACGGCATGAGCAGGATTCTCAAGCGCCAGCGCAGCCGGGTGATAAGCCTCAAACCCTTGTCCTCCACCGCCTACGAGCTGACCTTTGAACGCTGCGGGCTCGACTTCCATGCCGGCCGGTTGCTGACCGTCCACGGCACAGAGAACACCGACGATCGCAGCTACACCATCGCTAGCGGCGAGCAGGACGAGCATCTGCAAATCATCTTTCGCCTGATCCCCTCCGGCCGACTCACGCCCGGACTCGCCAGGTTGAAACCCGGCGACGAAATCCTCTTCTCGGGGCCGTTCGGCGAATTCACCGTGCGCGACCCCCAGGCCCCCCTGATCTTCATCGCCACCGGAACGGGCGTCGCCCCGTGCCGGGCTTATCTCCGGACCTTTGAGAACCTGGACCTCACCCTGCTCCACGGCGTGCGCGTCGCGGAGGACCTGTTCTATCGCGACCTCTTCAGCCGGCGCCGGCACTTTCCCTGCGTGTCCCGCGAAGCAGGCACGGGATTTCACGGACGGGTGACCAAGCTTCTCGAGGACTTCGACTTGCCCGCCGGCGCGCACTACTACCTGTGCGGTGCAAACGAGATGATCTTCGATGCGCAGGTCCTGTTGAAGAACCGGGGGGTGGACCTGGCCAACGTGTTCACCGAGGCCTACTACTACCGGTTGCACTCCTGACGATGGCTAATCCAGCAGACGCAGCTTGCCTCGAATGACATCTTCCTGCGTACGGCCGCCGCCGGAGGTGACCATGGCAAAACTCGTATTGCGGCGATGCAGCACATCGCGTGCGACCCCGTGGATATCCTCCGCCGTGACCGCCTCTACGCGCCGGATCACTTCGGCCGGCTGCGCGAAACGCCCATAGCTCATCAGGTACTCGCCGACCCACATCATCTGGTTGGTCGTACTCTCGAGGCCGATCCTCATCTGGCCGATCGCGTAGTCCTTCGCGCGCCGCAACTCGCTCGCCCCCACCGGCTTTTCCTTCAGGCGGTTCACTTCCGCAAGGATGACCTCCAAAGCCTTCGGTATCCGCTCGCAATCGACGCCCGCCTGCACATCCAGGATACCTGTTTCGTCGAGGAGTTGGGTGCTGCTGTGGATGGAATAGGCCAGCCCGTGTTTTTCCCTGACCACCTGGAACAGGCGCGAACTCATATTCTCGCCCAGAATAACGCTCATCAGTTTCAGCGCATAGCGGCGGGGATCGCGACGCCCAAAGAGCCGGATACCCATCGCCACATGCGTCTGCTCAATATCTTTCGATACAACGCTCACATCGTCCTGTCGCGTACTGCGGCCCACCTTCTCGAACGCGGGATTCTTTCTGCCAGGCACTCCACCCATCCGCTCGCCCACGCGACGCACGCACTCGTCGTGATCGACCTTGCCGGCCAGCACGACCATCGTGTTACCCGCCATGTAGCGATCACGCTTGAAACGAAGTATCTCATCGCGCGTCATCCGGCTGATATTCTCCGGCGTACCAATGAGCGGTCGTCCGAGCGGGTGATCAACCCACAGGAGATTTCCCAGCGTCTCCTGCACCACGTGCTGGGGCTGATCGCGGTACATCATGATCTCCTCGATGATCACCCCGCGTTCCTTGTTGATGTCGGCCACTGCAAACCGCGGATGCAGATACATGTCCGAAAGGATGTCGAGCACGCTCCACATGTGCTCGGCGGAGATGCGCGCGTAGTAGCAGGTCGATTCCTCCTGCGTGAAGGCATTGAAGTAGCCGCCGCGCCCTTCGATCGCCTGCGAGATATCGCGCGCGGAGCGGGACGTCGTGCCTTTGAAAAGGAGATGTTCGATGAAGTGGCTGACGCCGGACTGTCGGCGCGTCTCATACCGCCCGCCCACTCCCACCCACACACCCATGGCCACGCTCTCGACGCTCGGCATATGCGCCGTCGCCACCCGGACGCCGTTGGGAAGTTTCGTCTCCCGGAAATTCATCTTCATAGCCAGCATCTCCAGAAGAAGGTCACTGCCCGGCGACCCCCGATTGCCCGTTCATCTCTCCCTGCAGTTCGTTCAGCTTCACGCGACCTTCATACAAAGCCTTACCCACGATCGCGCCCGTCAGGTTCGCCCTGCGCAGCGCCTTCAGCGCCTGCATGTCCGCCTGCGACGACACGCCGCCGGAGGCGATGACCGGGCACTGCACACCGGCACACACCTGGTCCACCGCGTGCGCATTGACGCCACCCAGCATGCCGTCCCGGGCCGTATCCGTGTAGATGATGCAGCGCACGCCCAGGCCATCCGCCTGCCGCGCCAGATCGACCGCTTTCATCCCCGTGGTCTCCGTCCATCCCTTGACCTGCACCATCCCGTTCCGCGCATCAATGCCCACGGCCAGCGCATCGCCAAACCGTTTGGCCAAACGATGCAGCACGTCTGGATCCTGACACGCGCGCGTGCCGAGAACGACCCGCGTAACGCCCAACGTCAGCATCTGCTCGATGTCGCGATCGGACCTCAGCCCCCCGCCTACCTCGACGGGAATCTTTATCGCCTTGCAGATTCGGCCGATGACTTCCGCGTGCACCGGCTTCCCTTGAAAAGCACCGTCGAGATCCACCACGTGCAAGTAATGCGCGCCCTCGTCCACCCAATGCCTCGCCATGCCCACCGGGTCTTCCGAATAGGCCACAACGTCGTCGGCGCGCCCCTGCCGGAGCCGCACACACTTGCCGTCCTTGAGATCGATCGCCGGAATGACTGTAATCTTCATGTCTTCAGCGCCGCCCATTCGCCAAAATTAGCCAGCATGCGAAGCCCCAACTTCTGGCTCTTCTCCGGGTGGAATTGCACGGCCATCATATTCCCCCGCCAAATTGCAGAAGCATAATCCAGGCCATAGGGTGTGACACCGGCCGCCACCGGACCGTTTTCCGCGTAATACGAATGTACAAAATAGAAATACGTCCCGTCCGGAATGTCCTTGAACAGCGGACAGTCCTTCTTCGCCTGCCGCACTTCGTTCCAGCCGATCTGCGGAACCTTCCATTCTTTCGGAAGTGCAAATCGGCGGATCGTGCCCGGCAGCACGCCCAACCCCTTCACGCCCGGCGACTCCTCGCTGCCCTCGTAAAGCAACTGAAGCCCGAGACAGATGCCCAGAAACGGTTTGTCGGCCCGGAGCCAGTCGCGGATCACGGGAACAAAACCATGCCCCTCCAAGTGCTCCATGCAATCACCAAACGCGCCCACGCCCGGCAGAATCAACGCCCCGCACGACGACACCTCGTCGGGCTTGGACAAAATCCTCGCGTCCATGCCGAGAAAGCGGCATGCGTTGCTCACACTCCCCAGATTCCCCATACCGTAGTCAATAATGCCGATCATAGATCAAGTGGAGTAACGGAGTATTGGAGTGTTGGAGAACCAACCGGAAACAAGGAGTAGGCGAAAGGAACAACGCCCGCAGCACTCCGCTACTCCATCACTCCATCACACCCTCCTAGATTCGTCCCTTGCTCGAGGGCACACCCTTGACGCGCGGGTCACGCGCGCAAGCCATGCCCAAGGCCCGCGCCACACCTTTGAACACCGACTCGTACGCGTGGTGCGGTTCCTTGCTGTACATCAGGCGGATGTGCAGATTCATCCGGGCCTGCGTGGTGAACGCCCGGAAAAATTCCTCGATGAGGCCCAGATCGAAATCGCGGATCTTCTTCTTCCGCGTCTCCACCTCGTAGACGAGGTACGGACGCCCGCCGAGATCCAGCGCCACGCGGCACAGCGACTCGTCCATCGGCAACACGGCATTCCCGTAGCGCACGATGCCCTTGCGGTCACCGAGCGCCTCGTTCAGCGCATCGCCCAATACCAATCCGACATCCTCGACGGTGTGATGATAATCCACCGCCAAGTCGCCCTTGGCCTTCAGCTTGAGATCGAACAGCGCATGCTTGGCAAAAAGATCGAGCATGTGATTGAGGAAAGGAATACCCGTCCGCACCTTGGGCTCACCGCTGCCGTCGAGATTCAGCTCCACGGCGATGTCGGTTTCCTTCGTCTTCCTGGCCAGCTTTGCCACGCGCGTTTTCATGCGGGTAAAATAGCCCCCGGCCCGCCATGGTTCAACGGCAAAAGGCGCGATCGTCGGAAAACCCCATCACCGCACTGGCCCCCTTCACGCCCCATCGCTATAATTCAGACGTCGCCACACGAGCCAAAGGATGGACTCATGAGCAACGAAACCTGCAGAATCGATTTCGCAACCATGGAACGCTTCGTCTTTGACGTGTTCCGCGGCATGGGCGTGCCCGAGGCCGACGCCCGCATCTGCACCGATGTCATCATCACCGCCGACAAGCGCGGCATCAGTTCCCACGGCATCGGCCGCCTGAAACCCATCTACTACGACCGCGTACTGAAGGACAAAATCCAGCAGCCCGTCACGAACTTCGAGGTCATCCGCGATCGCAAGGCCACCGCCGTCGTCGATGGCCACCTCGGCATGGGCATGGTCGTTGCCAAACGCGCCATGGATATGGCCATCGCCAAGGCCCGCGACTACGGCATGGGCATGGTCGTCGCGCGCAACTCCACGCATTACGGCATCGCCGGCTATTGGGCCATCCTCCCCTGCGCGTCGGGCATGATCGGCCTCACCGGCACCAACGCGCGGCCATCCATCGCGCCGACGTTCGGCGTCGAGAACATGCTCGGCACCAACCCGCTCGTCTTCGGCATCCCCACCGACGAACCGTTCCCGTTCACCAACGACTACGCCACCTCCATCACCCAGCGCGGCAAGGTAGAGGAATACGAACGCGCCGGGAAGACCATGCCGGCCGGCTGGGTCATCGATCACGACGGCAAGACCAAGACCGACGCGGCCGAGGTGCTGAAGGATCTCATCGCGGGCCGCGCAGCGCTGACGCCGCTCGGCGGCATCGGCGAGGAGACCGCGGGCTACAAAGGCTACGGCTTTGCCACCGTCGTCGAAATTCTCTCCGCCGCGCTGCAGCAGGGCGCGTTCCTGCGACAGCTCATGGGCATCGACGAGCACGGGAAGAAGACGCCCTACCACCTCGGCCACTTCTTCATCGCCATTGATATCGAATCGTTCTGCGATCTCGGTGCGTTCAAGAAAACCACCGGCGATATCCTTCGCGAACTCCGCGGCTCCATGAAGGCCCCCGGCGCCGAACGCATCTATACCTGCGGCGAGAAGGAATATCTCTACTGGCAGAAGAACAAGGACAAGGGCATCCCGGTCGATCCGGAACTGCAGAAACACCTCGTCGCCATGCGTAACGAGCTGAAACTCACGCAGTATCGATTCCCGTTCGAGTAGAATCTACGGCCAGGGCTCAGCCACCACTCGGTAGTAAGAACCTGTCAACGACCACGCATTGGTGTCCTGCAGTGCACGTTCCGCCCAGGGCAGGTGCTCCACCGCCCCCGTCACCACGCCGCTCCAGTCCGGATTCACCAGCCGCGTCGCGCGGTCCAGCCGGTACCGCCTGCCGAGCAATGCGTCAAAGGTCACCCGCACCACCCCGCCCGTCGCGGCAACGCCGCCCACCGGCGGCGGATGGTTCGCCTGCGCGAGCAGGTTCGGCTCATCCCACGGACCCAACAGAAAATGATACGCCCCGGGCAACCGCGCGGCCCACGCGGCCTCGTCATGGTCATGCCCGCAACCCACGGCCATCAGCAGGTCGTTGTTCTCGGCATAGCCATCCACCAAAAAGTAGTCGTACGCTCTCCACGTGTCGTCCCAGAGCACGGCATCCAACCCCTCGGTCCCGTCGTCCATATAAATACGAATGCCCTTGGTGCTGTTCGTGTTGATCCGGCCCATGAAATTCGAGGCGATCAGGAACGCGGGCGAGAACACGCCCGCGCCTCCAAACACATTCGTCTCCAGGCCCAGGTACGCGCTCGCCAACCCGCCCATGGACGACCCCGCCGTCAGGGTGTTGGCCCGATCGTTCAGCGTCCGGTAGTGCGCATCCACCGTCGGACGCACATTGTGAGCAAGAAAGTTCGCATACAGGTCGCCGGTCCCCAAGCCCGACCCCTCGTTGTCGCCTGGCGGACACAGCTCGCGATCGCGCTCGCTGGTGGTGTCGACCGCGACAATGATGCTCTCCCGCATCCGACCCTGACTGATCTCGCGGTCGGCCGTCGTCTCCGCATTCCAGCACCCAAAGGCGCCGCCCGGCTGAAACACATTCTGTCCGTCGTGCATGTAGAGCACCGGGTACTTCTTCCACGTGTTCTGGTCATAGCCGCGCGGCACGAAGATGCGAATGTTGCGCGAGGGAATCGTCGGCGCCCAACTCGACACCACGTTCGTCGTCGCCACCCGACTGACCGACACCGTCGCCGGCGGCCAGTAGTTGAACACATTCCCGTCCTGCACGAAGAACACGTCCAGCGAGGTGGTGTAGTTGCTGTCGCCGTACCCGCCGTACGGCGCATGATCCCAGTACTGCACGCCGCCAAGCGAGCCGTTGGGAATGAACTCCAAATCCTCGCCCGCTTCGCCAATCCCGCTCGCGCGGTAGAGATACTCTCCCGCGCCGCGCCCGCCGCCCAACCGCATCATCTCGGTCGAGAACCAGTTCGTGCCGTTGCGCCAGAGAATGAACGCGTTCGTCCAGCCGCTGTGATAGTAGATCGTCTTGTTTGTGTAGGGCGCCGAAGGCTGGGCCGGCACCGCTGTCGTCAGGTTCCCGCCGCCCGACCATTCCGCGTTCGCCCCATCGCACCACTGGGTCGTCGCCGTGCCACGCGTGATGAACTTATATTCCAGCGTCGTCCCCGCCTGCACCGCCACCTGCCCCGTCCACACATTCCCGCTGGTCCAGTATAACTTCACTGCACCGGTTGGATTCCAGTTGCCCACATCGGCATGGCTGCCAACCACAAAGACGCTCCGGCCAAGACCGGTATTGGTGGTAACGCTGAACGACACGACTTCGCGGGCGGGACTCCGGGCCGGGCATAACGCCGGAAACAGAAGAAACAGCAACGACAGAAGAAGGCGTCTCATGGCATCCCCAATCTACCTCGGGATAAGCCGCTTGTATACCCGTGCAGGCTCCCCGCGACCTCGTGTCGCGGGGGCCAGAATTCTGCCTCCTGCCACGCCATCCTTCGCCAGGCTTCGGCGAGGCGAGCAAGGTGGCAGGGAGGAAGCGGAGGGGTCGACGGCCTCATCACTCGTTCAACTGAACGCGATAGACTGCTGGCCGATCCGTCGGTGCATTCAGATCGTAGAAGGATTCCGTCCCTTCGGGGTACTCATCAAGCTCGCTGATCGGGTAGTTCCAGAGATTGGACCACACACCAGACGCCAGATCGGTGCTCCGTTGAACCCAGTACCCCTTTCCGAACACCGTACGCCATGTCAGCAACCAGCCTGAACCGGCTGGATTCACTGAATCCAGACCGAGGAACGAACCGCTGCTTAGCGGATCGGTGCCGGCAGTCACTTCATCGCCATCCATAGTGCGGTCGCCGTCGGAATCCTCGGCCAACGCCTGCGTGTGCCAGACGTAGATCTCATTCGTGTCGCTCAAACCATCGCCATCCGTGTCCGCTGTCGGATGCACGAATTCGTAGCATCCGAGATCGCAGACTGCCGCGCCGTCGCCATTGCCGTCCAGCGGTCGCGGGATGCCATCCAAGTCCATCGCCTCGTCATTCGTCGTCCCCGCATCAATGCAGGGAGAGTTGGAGGCGAGGTGGAAATCGTCGCCATTGTAGTCAACAAAGCACGGGTCGTTGGTCACCCATCCCTCAGCCTCATAGTACGGAGATGAGCACACATAGGTCATGCCATAGATCCAACGCATATTACATGGCTCATTACTGACGATGATGTTGTTGAACCCTTGGCAAGCATAGACACCGCCGTCCTCACCGGTGCACCTGTTTCTCACTATCGTGCAATTGTAAAGATGAGCGTATATCGCGCCCGCAGCAGAACTACTCGCCACGTTGTCACAGATGAGACAACTATCTGCCGAGCCGTCGAGGATACCACCTCCGTAACCCGCATCATTCTTCATAACAGTGCACCTATCCAGACTAGCGAGACAAGCCCCACCTCCCCCACTGGCCGCATTGCTTGTTATGAGACACCGGTGAACCGATCCCCCATATGCTCCACCTCCATTTTGAGCAGTGTTGCAGACCAAGAGACAATCACTGACATCAGATCCCGCCGTTGCGCCACCGCCCGCCGTCGCGGTGTTACCGACAAAGACGCAATTCTCTGCAGAAGCGTTGTGAATCCCGCCGCCGTTCTGGGTCACAGCATTACTTTCAAAGGCACAATTCACCGCAAAACCAGCACTCATGCCGCCCCCGTTTACAGCCTGATTGCCAATGAACTCGCAGTTGCTTGCCGAGCAATTATTGGCTCCGCCACCATCCCCTGTGTCGGCGCTGTTATCTATGAATATGCAATCTACGAGCCCGACATTGCCTGCTCCTCCGGCGTTCACATACGCATGGTTGTTTCGAAAGACACAGTTTGAAACAACAAGAAGAAGCGGTGACGGGCTCCAGATTCCACCGCCAGAAGCAGGAGACACATCTGAAATCCAACAGTAGTAAGGATCCCAAGGACAACTCATTATGACATTCGTTGTCGTGTAACCATCTCTGAACGTGAATCCCGATATCAAGGAACCCGTGGTTGCCCCCAGACAACGAATCGCATCATAACCATATCCCCCTGTATTCGTTGATGGCTGTCCGATAATGAACGTAACATCAGGGCCATTTACACTCTCCAACACCAACGGCTTGTCCAACAGCACACGGTTGGTGGGCAACTCAGAACCAACTCGTCCCCCCGTGTCGTATACCCCGTTGCTCACCAACACACGTGTTGCGCCCTCCCATGCATCGTCGATCGCCGCCTGAATCGTGGCCTTGGCGTTGGTCCAAGCCGCACCGTCATGACCGTCGTCCCCGTCCGGCGAGACGTAGATATCCGTGCCGACAACGCGAACACTGACTGAACCCGTCACGGAACCATCAAGATTCCATGCCGTTATAACGACCTCGTGGGTTCCCGTTGCCAGGAAGGAGTGCGAGGTCTCAAAGACCCCGGTGACGGTCACGCCACCTCCGAAATCCCACACACAATTGTCTACTTGGCCACTGAGAACCGCTGAGAATCCCATCACAATCCCCGGCGCAGCGGGACTGTTGGACGCGGAGACAACCGCCGAGATCACGCCCGTTTTTGTGTCAGACCAGTACTCGTAAGCGCCTATATCGACTGGGCCATTCGTCCTCGGCTTCCCGTCCAAGTCCAACGATCCGGCAATCCAATCTCCGTTCGACCCAGCGTTGACGCAGGGCGAACTGGCCAACAGACGAGGATTGTCCAAGCTCACGATGCCGGGCGCGTTCGTGAAATACGCGCCGCCGACATTCCACGACCCTGGCGTGCAACAGTTGTGGAGGTCATCGCACCATGCCTGATGATCCTGAGGATAATTGTAGTAGATAATCGAGTTGCAGGCGTTGCCGGAATACATCCCTCCCAAGACGCCGCCAGTATTGCCTATCACCGTGCAGTTATAGAGATCGACGCAGTAGGTGCCTCCACCCCCCTCCCCAGCGACATTCCCGGTGAGGAGGCAGTTGTACAGGCTGCCGTACCCAGCGGCCCCACCTAACTTTGAAACCGAGTTGCTGCGATACATGCAGTTGTATGCCGTACTCCAACACGTTCCCCCACCCCAGTAGTAAGACGAGTTACCCGTGATCTCGCAGAAATGCAGTTCGCATCCCGCCGCACCGCCCCCGCTGCCGCCGCTGTTGCCAACCAAGACACAGTGGTACAGAACGCTATTGTAAGAACCACCAACGCCGGCGTAGTTCGGGGAAGTGTTTCCGGAGATCGTGCAGTTATGGAGGGTTCCTCCGCATACGCCGCCAGCCGTGTTCCCGGAATTTCCGACGATGATGCAATTCGTGAGGATCACATTCGTGCTTGTACACAAGGCGCCGCCAGCATCGCCACCGCCGTCTCGCAAGGTGAAGCCGTCCAGCGACGATCCGTCGGAAAGCATTGCGCACGTGCTCCCGCTCCCGTTGGTCGTCAGCCCGGGAATGATCGTGACGTCCGGGCCATTCACACTCCGCAACGCGATAGCCATGTCCACGACGATTGCCTGATACACACCATTGGTCACTGAAATCGTGTCGCCCACTTCGGACACGTTGATCGCGTCTTGAATAATCACCGCCGCCGTCTCCCAATTTGTATACGGCGAGGTGGGATTGAGGCTGTTGGTCGAGACGTAGTGAATGTCCGCAAAAGAAGTGCTTAGTATCCCGGCCAGAATGAAAAGGCCTATGGATAGATGCTTCATGCCCACCCCGTGAAAACCGCCCAAAATCCACAATACCCCGAATGGTCTCGGAGTAAATACGAAATGGGACCGGTCTTTCCAAGGATTGGAAAAAACGGGTTCTGATTTTCCAAGGGTTGCCTGCCCGAGAGGCCGCCCCGCGGCCAGGGGAAAATCACGCCATCAGGCGGTCCAGCGCGGACAGGAAGGCCATCATCTCGCCGTCGGTCGCCATCGTGATGCGGAGATAGTCACCCGTCCGCTCGCCCGGGAAGTGCCGTACAAGAATCTTGTCGGCCCGCAGCGCGTCGAACAGCTCCCGAGCCTTCATCTTCGGCGGCGGCTTGACCCAGAGAAAATTCGTCGCCGACGGCTGGACCTCGAACCCGCGCCTCGCCAGCTCCCCCGCCACGCGCCCGCGCGTGTCCTTGATCCGCTCGACGTTACGCCGCATGTGACTCGCGTCCTGGACCGCCGCGAGCGCAATCTCCTGCGCCAGCCGGTCCACGTTGTACGAATCCTTGATCTTGTAGAACGCACCGATCAGCGATTCACGCCCGATCACGTAGCCCACGCGCAGCCCCGCGAGCGAAAAGGATTTCGACAGCGTGCGCGCCACGAGCACATTGTCCATCGAGAGCGCGAGGTCTACACAATCGTATCCGGCAAAATCGACGTAGGCCTCATCGATCAGCACCACACCGGGAAACGCCTTGCAGAAATCGCGGACGATATCCTTCGGATACTGAAGGCTCGTCGGCGCGTTCGGATTCGCGAGAAAGAAGAGCGAGGCCGAATAATCCTTCGGCATATCCCACGAGAAATCCTGCTTCAGGCTGACGGGCTTCCGGGCGATCTCGTGGATGTCCGCCAGCACCGGGTACAGCGAGTAGGACGGCTCGAAGTAGCCGACGCTGCCGCTCTGCTCTACGAACGCTCGGATGCACAACGCCAGCACCTCATCCGACCCGTTGCCGACGAAGATCTCGCTCGGACTGCAACCGTGGTAAACGGCCAGCGCCTGCCGCAACTCCGAGCAGACCGGATCCGGATACAGCCGCAGGCGCTCAATCGACTGCTGGAGCACCTCGGCAATCCGCGGACTGGGCGGATAGGCATTCTCATTCGTGTTGAGCTTGATGACGTCACGCGTCTTCGGCTGCTCGCCGGGCGTGTACGCCGCCAGACTCTGAACGTTCTTGCGAATGTAGCGCGTCATCTGTTGTCGGTCATCCGGCCGCGGACAACCGTCCTTGATTACTTCTCAAACCGTATGGTCGCCGAACGGGCGTGAGCGTCGAGTTGCTCCACGCGACCGAACGCCTCGAGCACCGGCAACACATCTTGAAGGTCGGCGCGCGTGAACGAGATAACACTCGTGCGTCGGCGGAACGAGTCCACCGTCAGCCCCGAGAACATCGCCGCCGTGCCGCCGGTCGGCAGCACATGGCTCGGGCCCGCGACAAAATCGCCCGCGCACTCCGGCGTCCACGCGCCGAGGAATACCGCGCCGGCTGTGCGCACGTTCTGCGCCCAGCGCCGCGGCTCGATCGTCAGCAGTTCAAGATGCTCCGGCGCAAACCGGTTGCACAAATCCATGCCGACATCGAGATTGTCGACCACCACGATCAGCGCACCCTTTTCCAGCACCGTGCGGATGGTCTGCCGCCGCTTCAGGGTGGCCGCCTGCTTCACCAATTCCTTCTGGACCGCCTCCGCAAGGCGCGTGGAAGGCGTCACCAGCAGAACCTTCTCGTGACCCGTGCCGTGCTCGGCCTGCGAGAGCAGGTCCGCCGCCACGAACTCCGGCTGAGCCGTATCATCAGCCAGGATGGCAAGCTCGCTGGGCCCCGCCACCATGTCCAAATCCACCTCGCCGTATACCAACCGCTTCGCCGCCGTCACGTACGGGCCGCCCGGACCGACGATCTTCTGCACCTTGCGGATCGTCTTGGTGCCGTAAGCCATCGCCCCGATCGCCTGGATGCCGCCGACCTTGTAGATCTCATTCGCACCCGCGAGATCGAGCGCGTAGAGAAGGTAGGGATCCACCTTGCCGTCCTTGCCGGCGGGCGTGCACGCTACAACTTCGAGAACGCCGGCGACGCGCGCCAGCGTGACCGTCATCAGCGCCGTGGAGGCCAGCGGCGCCGCACCGCCCGGAATGTACGCGCCGATGCGCGCGAGCGGAATGAACTGCTCGCCGATCACACCGCCCTTCGGCGTCGCGATCGTCCAATCCTTCCTCAACCCCGACTGCGCAAAACGGATGATGCGGCGGTAGGTCTCGGTGGCACTGCGCTTGAAATCGAGGTCCACCTCGCTGATGGCCGCCTTCCGCTCCTCGGTGGTAACGGCAAAGGCCGCGGGCTCCAGCGCCGCGCCATCGAATTCCTTCACATACTTCGCCACAGCCTCATCGCCGTCCTGGCGAATATCGGCGAGCACGCGGGCCGCCGTGGCCTCCGCCGTCGCGTCGAATGCGGGCCGGTTCAGGAACTGCGTCACGACTTCCGATTCCGTGTTCGGATACCAGCGCGCCACCGGCACTCGGATGGATTGTTCTTCCGCCATGCTTCACCATTTCTGTTACGTCAACGTTTCACCGCTTCATTGAGACATCCGCAGCGCGTGCAGCGCGCCAGGGGCACATCGCGCGAGTCCACATAGACATGCCGGCACACACTGCAGCGATAGATGCGCGTCCGGGAGGCCTTGACCCTCGGTTCAGCCCGCCGATAGGAGTAATATAGTCCGCACGCGAAAAGTGCAACAAGCGTGAAAAGCAGCGGGAAGAGCAGCAGGTACTGCGGCGAGAGGTGAATCATGATGCCGGCACCCCCACCCGCTCCCGCGCCACAGCCGCCGGACGGCCCGGCCACGTCAACCGAACCCGCCCCTGCACCGTGTCCCCGGTAATCTCGAAACGCCAGCCCATCAGGGTCCGCACAATCCATGTGTTGATCGCGGGAACGTCCGGGGAATCCTCCAGGAACACGTGCAGCACCCGGCCCTTGGAACTCACCTCAACGATGGCCATCGCATCCCACGCCTCCGCGCCGAAGACCGCGGGATCTTGCGGCAAATCATTCCGCTCCAGCTCGAAGCCCCTCAGCCCGCCGAGGATCTCGATACCTATCTTCACGTTGGTCGACACGGGCGGACTGAAGACGGCTGCCGGCAGTTGCGGCCAACTCAGGTTGGTCAACGTCTCGCTGGCCAAGGACAAGGCATCTATGCCCGCAGCCACCACGACCCCGGTTTCCGGAACCGGCGTCCGCTCCAACATCGACGGTCGCGTGTAAGCCATGTTCACCGGCGGACGCGCCCCGATCTCGTTCGTCAACGCGGTCCCGCTGAATCCGGCCGGCGTCGGCAGCGAGAAGACGGCCGGCGACCAGAAATCGCGAACGTCCGGAACTGCGGTCCCGGGAACTCGGGCGACTTCGCGCGCGGGGAGATAGCTCAGCTGAGGCGCGGACGCGAGCGTCGCGCGCGGCGGCGGAGGTGCAGGCTGGAGCCAGACCCACCAGACGCCGTGCCAGCCTATCGTCAACAGCACCGCGTAAATCCAGTGACGCAGGCACACGCCCCCCACGCGGGAGCAATCCCGCGCACGAACGACATCGGCGGCTGTGGCGGAGGCAGTGGTCACGGATTGATGCGCTTGTCGGAGGAGATGCGGGTGGCGATCACCACCTTGCGAATCCCCGCGGACATCGCCATGTTGTAAATCTGGACGATCGTCCCATTTTGCACACGTTCATCGGCCTCGATCACCAACGCCGTATCGGGATGATCGTAGGCCGCCTGGGCAAAGGCCGGCGCGAGCCCTTCCAACGTGCGGCGCTCGTCGTTGAAAAACACCATGCCCTCCTGCGAAATCGTTACGACCATCGCGGCGTAAGGGGCGCCCGACGTGAACGTCGAGGCCGGCAGATTCACCACCACGCCCGGCTGCAAGACGAACGAGGAATTGACGATGAAGAAGAACAGCAGGAGCAGTACCACGTTGAGAAGAGGGATGGCCTCCAGCGGTCCACGCACCACGCGCGCGTGCGGACGATACCGCCTGCGCAGGTAGCTGAGCCTCTCCACGATGGGTTTGTCGACAAGCTTCATGCCGGCCTACTTTCCCTTGTGCGAACCCTTCGACGTCAGGAAGGCCAGGATTTCGCCCGATGCGTTTTCCATGTCCAGCACGATCGACTCGATGCGCGAAACGAGCAGGTTGTAGCCCGCATAAATCGGAATCGCCACGGCAATACCCGCCGCGGTCGAGATCAGCGCCTGCCAGAGCCCGGCCATCAGGTCGCCCGACTGAACAAGCGGCGCTTTCTGCTGGATCATCAGCAACGCCTGCATCAATCCCAGCACCGTGCCGAGCAACCCCAGCAGCGGCGTGATCTGTGCGAACGTCGCGAGGAACGTCAGGTGCCGCTCCAGGCGCGGAATCTCCGCAAGACCCGTTTCCTCGATGGCTCGGTGGATGCTCTCGCGATCCTCGTCGTGATGCAAAACAGCCGCCCGGACGATGCTCGCCACCGGCCCCGGCGTCTCATCACAGATGCTGACGGCTTCGACAATATTCTGCCGGTTGAGAATGTTGTAGATGCCCTGTAGAAAATCGCGCCACTTGATCTGCGCACGATGCAGATCGATGAGCTTGGCAAAGAACATGATGCCGGCCACCACGCTGGTGGCCAGAATGAACCACGTCATCAGCCCGCCCTTTTGAAGCAACATCCACATCGCCGTTCCTCCTGTCCTAGAACAACACCCAATGCTCGAGGCGTATCTTCTGAATACGCCCCTGCGCCTCGGCCGACGCCGGTACGTTGGCCCGCACCACACGCTTGTAAATATTCACCGCCTCGCGCCACTGCCCCTCCGACTCCTTGATAGACGCCGCGTTGAACGCCGACCGGGTGAACCAGACCGGACTGCCAGCATCGCCCTGTTCCATGTCGCGCAGGTAGCCATACACCACGTTCATGTAGCGCTCCAGCGCTTCCTCGCGCTGGTTCATCTTCTCGTGACAACGGCCCATCTTGTGTTCCGCCTGCGCCTTGAGATCGCGACCGGCACGACGGCTTCCCAACACCATCTGGTACGAGGCCAGCGCCTCCTGGTAACGCTTGGGATCTTCTTTGCCGAGTGTGAACTGGCAGTCGCCTTTGCGCCCCCACGCCAAGTCGACGAGGTAGCTGCCGGGGAATTTGTTGATGACCTCTTCGAACGCGAGGATCGCGCCGGCAAACTGGCCCAGTTCGCTCAAGGCATCGCCCTGGGCGAACCGCGCTTCGGCCAGCCGGGTGCTCGCCGGATAGTTCTTCGCCAACTTGTTGAACGTCTCGATTGCGCGAAGATATTCCTTCTGCTCCATGGCCGCGCGCCCTGCCCAGAAGACCGCCGCATCCGCCAGCGACCCCTTGGCATCGCGCTCCGCCAGCGCCATGAATTGCTTCTCCGCCTCCGCGTACTCGCCGTGGTTGAATTGATACTCACCCAGCCAGAAGAGCACCTCGCCCACCCACGGCGATTTCGGATATTTCTCGATGAACTGGCGGCACAACGCGAGCGCTTCCTTGTCATTGCCGAGCAGGTAGAGACACCAGCCGCGCATGTAGAAGGATTGCTCGGCCACATCACTCCTCGGCGTCTGGCTCACCACCCGGTCAAAGTCCGCCAACGCATCCTGGAACAATCCCTGCCGATAGCGAATCAGCCCCCGGGCATGCAACGCGCGGGAGCAGACAACTTCGTTGGAACAGGTGCCGATCAACCGGTCATACGTCTCCATCGCGCGTTCCCACTCGCCGGCTTCGCCCTGCAGATGCGCCATGCGCATCAGCGCTTCCTCGGCCAACGGCGAGTCAGATTGCTGCTTGGCGATCGACTGAAAAGCATTCTGCGCGTCGCGCAGCGCGCCTTGCGCGGCCAGGCATTCGGCGGCTTGGAACGCCGCACGAGGACTCAATGCATCGCGCGGAAATTCGCGACCCACCCGCTCGTACCGCTCCCTCGCAACCTTGAACTGCCCGCTGGCGAAGTAGGCGTCCGCCGCCTTGAAGAGGGCTTGGGCACGATCCGCCGGATCGGCGTATAAACTGTGAGCCTTGTCGAACGAAGCCGCCGCTTCCGCATAACGCTCAAGGCCCCACAGGCTCCAACCCTTCCCCATCAGCGCACGCGGCAAATCGGTCTTTTCGGAAAAGGCTTCAAGATAGTTCTGAAACTCCGTCAGCGACTTTTCGAATTCTCCGCGGTCGAGCAGCGTCTGCGCGACCTCCAGCAACGCCCGGCCTGCCTCGGGATTGCCCGGGTCGGCCCTCACTGCATCCCGCAGCGCCGTGATCCCTTCGTCGGTACGCCCCGCCCGTACCAGCAGCTTGCCACGCGCAATGCCGGTCTGGTTGCTCACGGCCCGATCGGGTGCGAGGGCCGCAGCCTGCTCCATCACTTGGATCGCGCCGTTGAAATTGGTGCGCGCTTCGTAGCCCGAGGCCAGAGCGAAGAGCGCCTCGAGTTTCAGCACAACCCGCGCTTCCTGCTGGGTGGACAAAGCCGTAAGCGCGTCCTGCGCCCGCGTCCAGTCACCGCGCTCAATGGCCAGCTTGCCGATCCACAGGCGCGCCTGCGCCGCGGCATCGCTTGAGGGATAGCTGGAGGCCAGGCGATCCAGCACGATCAGGGCGCGATCCTGTCCGCCGGAGGCCACCAGTGCCGCCGCCCAGTCGAGGAGATGTTCCGGTGCCTCGGGCGCATCGGGATGATCCTTGGCCAACTGCTCCAGAATTTCCGCGGCGCGCTCAAACTGCTTCAGTTGAATCAGGCTCTTGGCCTCAAGCCGCGCAGCCGCGACCTCGTAGGAGGTCCCGCCAAAACGCTTGGTCACATCGTCCAGATCTTTGAGAACCGTCTCGAAGGAGCCGGCGGCAAAGTGGGCCCGGGCACGCCAATACGCCATGCCCGCAAGCGTCTCGGCATCCTTCGTCCATGCCACCCTCGCCTCCAACATGTCCACCGCGTCGTCATACCGCGCCTGCCCGACCAGCGCCTGGGCCAACAAGACAGTCCCCTCCGCCTTCTCCGTTCGCGTGGAGGCTTTGCGGATGTAATGCCGCAGCTCCTTCTCCGCCATGGGATAGAGACCGTCTTCGAGCGCCGCCCGCCCCGCAGCCAAGGCCTCCTCTTTCTCGGAAGGCCGGGCCGGCGCGGGTTGGGAGAAGGCACAGCAGGCCGTCGCGACAACCATCGCGAGGCTCAGCAGCAATAGGCTGGACGCCGAAGTTCTCACGGCTTTTTCAGCACCTCCGCCAGGTAGCGGCCGGTGTGGGAAGTCGCGGATGCCGCCACCTGCTCCGGCGTACCCACCGCCACAATCCGTCCTCCAGCATCGCCACCTTCCGGGCCGAGATCAATCACGTAATCCGCAGTCTTGATCACGTCGAGGTTGTGCTCGATCACCACCAGCGTATTTCCCGCGTCGCGCAGCCGTTCGAGCACTTGCAGCAGCCGGTGCACGTCCGCAAAATGCAGCCCCGTGGTCGGCTCGTCCAACAGGTACAGCGTTCGCCCCGTGCCCTTCTTGCTCAACTCCGACGAAAGCTTCACGCGCTGCGCCTCACCACCCGACAACGTCGTCGCCGGCTGCCCCAGTTGCAGGTAGCCGAGCCCGACTTCGGACAGCGTCCGCAGCTTCCGCTCAATGCCCGGCACCATCCGGAAAAACTCGAGCGATTCGTCGATCGTCATCGACAGCACTTCCGCGATGTTGCGCCCGTTGTAGCGCACCTCCAGCGTCTCGCGATTGTAACGCTGACCGCGACACTGCTCGCACGTGACGTAGACATCGGGCAGAAAATGCATTTCGATCCGCAGGATGCCGTCGCCCTTGCATGTCTCGCACCGGCCACCCTTGACATTGAAACTGTAGCGGCCCGGTCCGAAACCACGGACGCGCGATGACGGCAGTTGCGCAAAGAGGTCACGGATGAGCGAAAATGCGCCGGTATACGTCGCCGGATTGCTCCGCGGCGTGCGGCCGATCGGCGCCTGGTCGATCACGATAACCTTGTCGAGATGATCCATCCCGACGATCTTCTTGTGCTTCCCGGGCCGGTCCTTCGCACCGTAGAACTTGCGGAACAGCGCCCGTCGCAGAATCTCGTCCACCAACGTACTCTTGCCGCTGCCCGATACGCCGGTGACGCACACCATCAACCCAAGCGGAATGCGGACGTCGATCCCCTTCAGGTTGTTCTCCGCAGCACCGAGGATGTCCAGGAACTCGCCCGACGACTTGTGCCGCCTCGCGGGAATCTCGATCTCCACCTCGCGGTTCAAATACCGCGCCGTCAGCGACCGCTTGTTCGTCAACAGTTCCGGCACCGCTCCGGCATAGACCACCTCGCCGCCATGCCGCCCCGCCCCCGGCCCGAGATCGATCACGTAATCCGCCTCGCGGATCGTCTGCTCGTCGTGCTCGACCACAATGACCGTGTTGCCGAGATTGCGCAGCCCCTTCAGCGTTTCGATCAGCTTGAGATTGTCGCGCTGATGCAATCCGATGCTCGGTTCGTCCAGCACGTAAAGCACGCCCACCAGCCCGGCCCCGACCTGTGTCGCCAGCCGGATGCGCTGCGCCTCGCCGCCGGAAAGCGTACCGCTCTCGCGGTCCAACGTCAGGTAGTCCAACCCCACGTTGATCATAAACTGCAGCCGCTGGGTGATCTCCTTCACCACTTCGCGCGCAATCTGCTGCTCCTGTTCCGTCAGCGGCAGTTGCTGCATGAACTCCGCCGCGCGCGCGATCGACATCCCCGTCAGTTCGACAATCGACTTCCCGCCGACGCGTACCGCCAGCGCTTCCGGCTTCAGGCGTGCGCCGTGGCAACCCGTGCAGGGCTGGCGGCTCATGAAGCCCGTAAACTTCTGCCGCATGTAATCGCTGTCCGTATGCTCGTAGCGGCGCTTGAGATTTGGGATCACGCCTTCGAACGGCTTGGCGTACTTGTGATAGGCCCCGCCGCGCCAGAAACCGAACTCCAGTTCCTCCTCGCCCGAGCCGTACATCAGCACCTTGCGGAAAGCGGCCGGCAAGTCGCAGTACTTCGTCTCCATCTCCACGCCGAAATGCTTCGCCACCGCGCGCAACATCCCTTTGAAGTAGATGGCCGTCCGCCGCCCTCCGCCCTTCCACGCACGCACCGCGCCATCGTCCAACGTCAGGTCCTGATCGGGCACGATGAGGTCCTCGTCGAACACCAGCATCGTCCCCAACCCGAGACAGGTTGGGCATGCACCGTAGGGACTGTTGAAGGAAAAATGCCGCGCGCTCAGCGTGTCGAAACTGATGCCGCAATGGGCACACGCGTTCTTCTCGGAGTACACCTTCTCCGCCCACACCTCGGTGGAGCCCTGCTGCGTCAACGCCAGCAGCGTGCCCTCGCCGTGCCGCAGCGCAAGTTCGACGGAGTCGGTGAGCCGCGTGCGAATCTTGTCATTCAGCACCAGCCGGTCGACCACGATATCGATGGAGTGTTTCTTCTTCTTGTCCAGCTTCGGCACGTCATCGATATCCACCAACTCGCCGTCCACGCGCACGCGGACGAAGCCCTGCTTGCGAATCGCCTCCAGGATTTCCGCATGCTCGCCCTTCCGGCCCTGCACCACGGGCGCCAACAACGCGAGCCGCGTCGGCTTCGGCAATGCCATGAGTTGGTCGACAATTCCCTCCGCGCTCTGGCGGGCAATCGGCCGGCCGCACTGATAGCAGTGAACACGCCCGATGCTGGCGTAAAGGAGACGCAGGTAATCGTGAATTTCGGTGGTCGTGGCCACGATCGATCGCGGGTTGGACCCGGCCGTCCGCTGCTCGATGGCGATCGCGGGCGAAAGCCCTTCGATGTGATCCACATCCGGCTTCTGCATCTGCTCGAGGAACTGCCGGGCGTAAGCAGAAAGGCTCTCAACGTACTTCCGCTGGCCCTCGGCATAGATGGTGTCGAACGCGAGCGACGACTTCCCGGACCCGCTGAGGCCGGTGATCACCGTCAGCGTATTCCGGGGAATCGCTACGGTAATACCCTTCAGGTTGTGCTCGCGCGCCCCTGAAACAGTTATATAATTAAGTCTTTGCTTATACTCTTCCATATGCGCCCATGAAACTGGTGTCGCCTACGCTCTCGATGACCACCATCGCCAAAACAGCCGATAGCCCGAACTCGTCATTATGCTTGTTTCCGCCGAAGATTCAAACGCTGTTTATTATGGGCAAACGCTCCCCCACCCGACGCAGGACTGAAGTTTCTAAATCCAGCTTTAATTTCTGGGCAAAGTGACCCACGGCTAAGGCGATTTGTGCTTCATGCCGAGGGGGAGTTGTGCTATGGGTCAAACGGCTTTTTGTACGTTACCATTTTATGGATGCTAACCGAAGGGGTGGAACATGATTACTCTGCGACACGTGACGATTCACAAGTTCAAATGCTTCGAGTCCGCACAAGACTTCGACGTTCATCCGAAAGTCACGGTGTTGGTGGGCAAGAACGAATCGGGCAAAACTACCGTCTTGGAGGCAATAGCGAAGTCCAATTACTTCGTCGATGATAAAGACTTCAAGTTCGAGCCGATACTCGACTATCCAAGGAAAGAAAAAAAGAAATATGACAAGGCAGGACAAGTCGGTACGGTTATCACCTGCTCGTATGAAATCTCCAAAGAACTTCTGGCGGAGATTGCTAAGGACTTAGGGCAGAACGTGTTCACCGAGGCGGAGTTTCGTTATTCGAGGAAGTACGACAACAACGCTACGTGGGAAGGCGTCTCCGTTGACTTGAAGGCTTTCTTTGATGGGAAGTTTCTTTCCCACTCCGTTACGGATGATGCATTCAAGGCAAAGATTCTCTCCGTGCGAGACCTTGCCGCATTACGCACCATAGCGAAGGATCATCCCGACGAGCCCTTCAAGAGCTTTATCAATCATCTGGAGAAGTACTTCCAAAACGAGTATCGCTGGGCTAACCCCATTGAAGAGTATGTTGCGAGACTGTGGATAAAACCGAGACTGCCGAAGCTCATCTACTATTCCGACTACTACGCTCTGCCTTCCCGAATCAATCTTCAGGATCTGCAAAATGGCAGCTTGGAAGACGCAGGCTCAACCAAGACCGCAAAGGCTCTGCTCGAACTAGCAGACATTAACCTTTCGCAGCTGGTAAGTTCGACCAGCTTCGAGAACTACATTGCTGAACTCGAAGCAACTGCGAATGAGATAACGCAACAGTTGTTCCAGTACTGGACGACCAACAAAGATCTTCGCATTCGCTTTCAGATCGACAAGCAAATGCGAAATGGACAACTGACGCCGATCCTCGATATCCGTGTTGAGGATTTGAAGCACATGGTATCCCTCCCATTGCGTAGCCGGAGCAAGGGCTTCAACTGGTTCTTCTCGTTCATCGTCTGGTTTAGCAAGATTCAGGAAGACAAGAAAGCCGACTATATCCTGTTACTCGATGAGCCCGGCTTGAATCTTCATGCATCCGCTCAGGACGACTTATTGAAGTTTATCGAAGTTTTGGCGCAGGATTATCAAATCCTGTTCACGACGCACTCTCCATTCATGATCGACTCGAATCACCTAGATAGGGTCAGAACCGTGTTTGGTGACGAACAGGGCACGACGATTTCAGACAGCCTTCAGGAACGAGACCCCGACACGCTATTTCCTCTACAAGCAGCTCTCGGATACGACATCGCACAAAATCTCTTTATCTCAAAGCACAACCTGCTTGTGGAAGGTGCCTCCGACTTGCTCTACCTAAGCCTGATGAGCGCCGTTCTGACGGGCATGGGGCGCAAGGGGCTGGACGACGGGATCACCATTGTGCCCGTTGGAGGTCTGGACAAAGTTGCAACATTCATAGCATTGCTAAAGGGAAACAAACTTAAAGTGGCATGTCTGCTGGATTCCTTCAGTGATCAGGCTGGTAAACAAAGGCTCGACGATCTCATCCGAAAGAAAATCATCAAACAGAACAACATCCACTTCTGCCACGAGTTCGCACAGA
>DAISJM010000022.1:0-54052 GCA_036821485.1 Verrucomicrobiota bacterium
TCCGCGGCCTGCACAACACAGGCCAGCAACATGACTGCAACAAAGATGAAGAATCGCTTATGCATATCCATCTCCCCCCCCTACGGATCCAGCGTCCACCGGACATTGTCGATGAGGAACGTGAATGGCACGGTGGTATCAATCGGATCCGTTGCCATGAACGGGCTGCGCATGTGCCGCAGATCAACGCCTCCCGCCCCGGTGAAGTTGGTGATCGCAATGACCTTCTCCTGCCAGACCACGTTGCCCTGGCCATCGGTTGTCGGCCCATAGTAGTACTGGGGCAACGGCGGATAGCCGGGCTGGTGGCCATAGATATCCTGCAGTTCCACGCGCGTGTAACCCGGCGTCTTCAGCCAGAACTTGAGGTAGCCGTTGGAGTAGACGGAGAGGTCCACGCCTTGCGGCAGCGTGTTGGAGGTATAGAACACGCCCCAGCCCGACCAGTTGAGTACGGTCGACCGGAAGCACTTCACCCCTTCCGGCGTGCTGGCACCCTCGCCCTCATAATCGCCGTAGAAGCTGTTGCCGATCTTCACGGTCAGATCGTCAAAGCACGCCACGCTCACACCTGAAGCGCCTGCCGGCTTGTCTACCACGACCTCGACGCGCATGTACTTGGTGTTGCGCGGAGCAGTCGGCACGTTGGTGATCTGGCACAGCGTCCAGCCCTGATCTTCGGCCGTGACCTTCACGGCGGAGTCCACCATCCACAGGCTCTGGTACGAAGCATCAAGGAAGTTCATCCGCAGGAACGCGCGCGACCCCGCGACCCACGTCCCCCACTCGCCGGTCGGCTGGCGCACATAAACGGAACACCGGAAATTGTCGCCTTCCGATGCGAAGAACTCCTGGTAAGCCGACCTCCAGTAGGACCATGTCTCGCTGCCGGTGTAGGACCACAGGCCGTGCACGCCGGTATAGGCCGACTCCGGATTCACCACGCTGCCGGCGCCGCCGCCCGGCGTCGCCGCCTGCCAGTAGCCACCCGTCGGGAACGTGCCGAGGCCGTGACTTTCAAAGCCGCCGTCGTAGGTCGTCGGACTGGTGATCGTGTACCAGGCATCGGCGCCCCAAACGAGGATGTCGGCCCCCGCGGGTATACCCGCGTCGGAGTAGACGCTCAACGTTCCCGCGGTTGTGACGGCAGTGACCTCCACCGTGATTTCGCGCGGATACCACGTGACCGGTCCGTTCGTCGAAAACCGGAATGTATCGTCAAGGCCGATGCGGCTGTTCATTGGATCCGTGGAATTGGTCGGATACAGACAGACCGACCACAGGTAGCTGTCGCCCGCAGGCGTGTCTCCCGGCACGGTGACGTCGAGGTAGGCCGAGCCCCACCGCTGGGTGATGATCGTCGTGCGGCTGACAATCGTTGTCGCGTGCTGGTACGGCGACTCGTACGGATACTCGAGCGACAGCTTCATCATCAACGGGGAGGTGGGCATGTTCTCCCACTCCACCGGTACGTGGACCGTCTCGCCCTTCCGCATCGACGTCGGGAAGTTCGTATCCTCGGTCATCAGGCGCGGCGCAAAGTAGATGTGGGCGTCCTGCGTCGCCTGCAGGTTCGTGCCGCGGAAGAACGCGTACCACTCGTACAGCCCGCCGAGCGTGGTCCCCTCGTGTTCCCACATCAACGGATCGTAGTCCGGCACGGTCGCCCAGTACGCAGGCACCGCCGCGTTGGTCTCGACGAATTCGCCGTTCACGGTCCGCGATTCAAACGAGTAGAGCTCGTCCGACACGCGGAAGTTGTCCCACCGGACACAGCCGTTGGTGTACGGGCTGATGAATCCCACGCTCGTGCTCGTCCAATTGGTGCCGGGCAACGGCACGGCCATGAACTGCGGCACGCCGTCGACGTAAATGTCGCTGACCGGCGCCGGATCACCATCGCGAATCGACACGGCAATGTGATGCCACTCATTGGACGTCAGCCCGGGCGGTCCGATGTAAAACATGATCGAGCCCGTGATGACGTACGTGATGCTGCCGTTGGCATTCGTAATCACGCCGGAGAAATTCGACGGCGACTGGAAGTCGATCGGGTTCTCGCTCGACCACCAGATGCCCTGCGGATTCACGTACAGCGGGTAGCCGCGATAGACCATGCCGCCGCCCGTCGCGCCGTTGGTGAAGAGGACGTCATACTCAATCGTGACGTTGGTGTCAGCCACGCTGAGCCCGTCCTTCATCAGCATCGAGTAGCCGCCGCGCGGAGCGGAGGTGCAGGAGAGTTTGCCGTCAGCTGTCACGGCCCACTGGTAGTTGCTCACAGGATTCTTCGACCAGCCGTTGAAATTGCCGTCGTCGAAATTGTCCTGGGTGAGCAGGTTGCCCTTGTCCTTCAGGCCCCACGTCAGGTTCATGTTCTCGCCGCGGGTGTTGTAGGCAAGCCAGAGACCCCATGCGCGACCGGCGTAGGCCGGGTCCACGGAGCCGATGATCTGCAGGCCCTTGCCCGGAATGCTGACGCCGAAGCCGTCATTGGCTGAGGAATAGAAGCCCGCATGATCGCCCCACGGATAGCCCGAATCCCACGGGTAGACGTAGATCGACCAGTACAGATTGTCGCCTGTCATAATGCCGCCCGACGGCAGCGTGAAGACAAGATTCGTGAGGCCTGTGCCGTTGAGCGCCCAGCCGATGACCGAGCCGACGGTGATGTCATAGTTCGGATCGCCGGAAGGATTCGGGTACTTGAGGTCGAGCCGCACTTTGTAGGCCTGACCGCGGGTCCACTCAAACACGCGCTTGGCGATCTGCCGGAACTGGTTCGTCAACTGCCCCTGCGTATCCACATCGAAGTTGAAGAGGAATATCTTCGACGGCGAGTACGGGTCCGGGCCGTCGAGATGGCAGATCAGCGCGGGCGCATTCCCGGAGCCGGTCATGGTCGCCAGCGTCGTCGCGTTCGTGATGGTCGTCCACGCGTGGGCCGTCCCGGTCGCCGAGATCTGGCTGCCTGCCGTGTAATCGAGATTCACGTAGTGATCGTTCGTGCCGGTCGTAACGCGCTGCAATCCGCTGATGCTGCCGAGGGCCGGCGCAGCACCAAAGATGGACGCCAGGCGGCCGGGCTTGTCGTTGCCCTGCGGATCCTTCATCGCGGAGCCGCCGTCGGTCGCGATGATGTTGTAGGTGCCCTTGTTGATCCACGTCACGACGTTCGATGCTTCCACGTCGTTCATCACGTACACGCTTGGGAGAATGAGCGTGCCGAAGAATGTCTGGAGATAACCCCAGTCGAGATTCACCGGACTGCCGACCGTGGTCGACCCGCTCGCTGCGTAGTAGCTGTATTCGTCGTCGTCGACAAAGTAGTAGCCTTTCTGCGGCTCCCAGATGCCAAGTTGCACGGCCCGCGAGCCGATCGCCGCGCTGCCGGAGGTGAACGGGAAGTTGGTCGGCGACAACCCGAAATCGCCCACGTGCTCGCCATCGAAATACACGTGATAGTTCGTTCCTTCGACTTCGACGCCGAGGTTGTACCAGGTGTTCTCCACGGGCCGGTTGGCCTTCGTGAAGCTGTGGACCCAGCCCTGCTGGATGTTGTTCGTGCCGGCACGAACCACGAACTTCAGCCGCCAGAAGGCGTAGAAGTTCTGGATCAGGACTTTCACGAAGTTGTTGCGATCCTGGTAGCGGACATAGAGTTCCGCGTCGTTGAAGTACGGGCCCTGGTGGTTGTAACGAATATTGGCCTGCACTGCGTAGTTGGTCCACGTGAAGCCCGGCACCGCGTAGATGTTGTCGTCGTTGCCGATGCGCCATGCGCGAATCGAGCCATCCCCGAGATCCCAATTGCCCGCACCGGCCGCACGGACCCAATTGGTGGAAAGTGACGAACCGTCAAACGATTCGTGGAAGAGGATGTCGCTGCCCACCATGCTCACGTTGATGTCATCGATGTACCAGCCGCGGTACTGGTTGTATGTCGCGTCCACCGTGTCGAAGAAGAACCGCAGCCGGATGCGCTGGCCCGCGTACGCGCTCAGGTCGCAGCCGAGCGTGGCCCACGCCTTGGCCGCGCCCGACACCTGCAGGAGCTGGACCCACGTCGTGCCGTTGGTTGACACGTAGACGAGCTTGCGATCCCAACTGAGACCCGTGTCTTCCGTTTCGTACCAGCTCTTGAACGAAAGCTTCGCGCTCGCTGCGGGCGTCAGGTCGATCCACGGCGTGATGAGGTCGCCGCTGTTGCGCGCACCGGTCTGGTAGTTGGACCCGTTGTTGTAGGCCCAGCTGTGCGTCGGACTGGAGAAAAGGTCGGCGGCTTGGTGCCAAAGGCCCGCGGTCATCCATCCGTTGGTTCCCGATTCCGCACGGTCGGAGAACACGTTCCCGCCCTCACCGCCAATCGCTGTGATCCGGACCTCGTCGACATACCAGCCTTCGTACTGGTTGTTCAACGCGTCGATCGTATCGAAGAAGAACCGCAGCCGGATGGATTGTCCGGCGTATGCGGAAAGATCAAGGGACTGGCTCGTCCATTCGGATGCCGGCCCGCCGAGTTGCAGCACCTGCGTCCAATTCGACCCGTCGGTCGAGACCTGGACCGTCTTGCGGTCCCACGACGTGCCCGTGTCTTCAGTCTTGTACCAGCTCTTGAAGGACAGCGACGCGCTTTCCACGGAGGTGAGGTCGATCCAGCGCGAGGCAAGCCCGCCGCTGTTGCGCGCGCCGGTGCTGTAGTTCGTGCCGTTGTTGTAGACCCAGCTTCGGATGCCGCCTGCCGCGCGATTGGTCGAGAGCCGCCAGAGGCCGCTCGCGGTCCAGTTCGTGGTGGACTCCATGGTGTCGACAAACACGTCGATCACCTGCGCCGCGTTCGCGGCAACACTGATGTCATCGATGTACCAGCCGCGGAACTGGTTGTAAACCGCGTCCACCGTGTCGAACAGAAACTGGATTCGAATCCGCCGGCCCGCGTAGGCATTCAGGTCCACCGACTGATTCACCCACTGCTTGTTCGGACCGCTGACCTGCAGGATGGGCGTCCAATTGGTGCCATCTGTCGTCACCAGCACCTTCTTCTGATCCCACGACGTGCCGGTGTCTTCGGTCTCATACCAGCTCTTGAAGCTCAACGTCGCCGCCGCGGCATTGGTGAGATCGATCCACGGACTGAGCAGCGTTGCGGTATTGCGCGCGCCCGTGTTGTAGCTCGTCCCGTTGTTATACGCCCAACTGTGTGTCGGACTCGCGGACTGGTCCGCTGCAATGTGCCAGAGGCCCTGCGCGGTCCAGCCATTGGTGCCGGTTTCCACGGCATCCGCAAACGTCGCGGGTCTGCCGCCCGCCGTGTCGAGCGTCTTGCTCACGGTGAAATTATCGAAAGAGATGTCCAGCGGATTGCCCTGGTCGTAGCCGAGGCTGTTGAGCCAATCAGCCACCTGGTTCGCGCGCTGGAAGTGACCGGGGAACTGCTTCTCGGTCTTCGACGAACGATACAGTGCAATGCGCGTCGGGAACGCGTCGTTGCGCGTCATCGGGCAATGCTGCCAGTAAAGCTGTTCGTACAGTTCCTCCCACTCGACGGAGACGTTGGTGGTCGAGCCCTTGGTGAAGGTCGTCGGCAGCTTCGTGGTTGGCGCAACGCCCCACTTCACCTGCGTGTCCTGCACAGCCGTACCGCTGATGTTGTTACTGGCCGAATCCTGCAGCCATGTCACGAACTGGTATTCACCGCCGTCCGGCGTAGACGCGTAGTTGGTGTTGTTTTGGTTGAAGTCCGGGATCCACATATAGAACGTCTGCTCGCCGGAACCGGTGACATTCGAGCTGATGAGCTGGACAACCTGGTTGCTGTACTTGCCGCCGACGAGCGCAATGCAAAGTGTCAGGTTCGTCTTGCCCATCGTGTCGAACTTCACCTTCATGCTGTAGTTCTTGTCGCCGAACGGGTGGACCACGGACGGAGCATCGGCGAGTTGGCAGACCACATCATTCGACACCACCGGATAGACGTGCAGGATTTCTTGGCCGTCGGGAACCAGGGTGAGTTGGATCGTTCCGTCGCTCGGGCTCTCAATGATGCGGCCCTGCTCGAACGCACGGACCGTGCGGTTGGAGAACAACGGGCTGCTGATGGTGAACGTGAGATCCGGTCCGCCGGGCGGGTTGGTCGCAAAGCGGTCATACATGTAGTTCTTCACCTGCCACATCGTTGCCCCGTTGGTGCAGGTGCGGTACTCGGCCAAGCAGAGATAGGCGTTGGGGCCGGTGACGTCGATCAGCGGCTTGACGCCGAAGTAGGTCTTCACGATCGCGCCGATGTAATCGTAGCGCCACTTCCACGGCAGCACATCCATCTCGCCGTCGTCATTGCCGTCGGGCGAAACATCGCCCGCCGAGTAGAGGAAAATCGCTGCCTTCGCGGTGCCGTGATTCTTCACTACGAGCGCCGGCGCCTGCTGGTAGTGGTCGACATACAAGGCCCCGTCGCCGGGACCCGTGATGCGGATAACCCGGCGGCCCTTCACGGCATTCGACGGAGCCACCCCGGTGATGCGGTACAGCACCCAGGCGTTGCCCGGCGTGTTCGTGGTCAGATGTGCGCTCTCAACGGAGCCCACAAGGGTCTCGGATGCGTCGTACCATTCAAGGGCAATGTAGGCTTGCTTGCCGTTGCGCAACGGGTCGTCGTTATTGTTGCGGAGATGGGTGCTGAAGGTGTATTCGCCGAACGGCGCAACCTGGAAGTCCTGAAAGATGCCGGAATCGCCCCACATCTGGAGCATGTTGGTGCCCTCCAGCGGGAACCAATTCTGGAACGTCATGTCGCCCCACTTGTACCACCCCGGCACGTAGTTCGCGTTGTACTCCTCGAAGCCCTTGTTGCGCCACGAGTGGAATGTCGCCAGGACCTGCCCGTCCGTCACGCGAACTTCGTCATTGTACTTCCACACATGCGGGGTCGACACATAACCGTTGGTGATGTTGCCCATGTTGGTCGTGAAGGTGACCACCAACGGCGCCATGTTGCTGGAAATGAAATTGCCCGTGCGCGGGGCGACTTCGAACCCGCCGGTGTTGCTGGCGTCGATGCCGAACAAGAGCTTCAGCTCGTTCGTATAGCCGGGCAGCGGCCGGCCGTTCTGGTTCTGCATGCCCGGCAGATCCGCGCTGGCGAGGATATGGATGCCCTTCGTCAACACGTTCTCGCGCAGGAACTGCAACACGCCCTTGCCCGTGCCGGGCACGACCGCATCCACGCGCATGTTGCGCGGCAGGCAGAGGACTTTGACGTTTGTGAAAGCACCACTGGCCAAATCGTCAAGGTTGACGAAGTTCGGCTCGAAGCCAAGCCGCTCCAGCGCGCCCGCAAACTGCTGCATCTCGCATTCATAGCGGTTGTATTGCGAGTCGTTGGCCGCCGTCCACAGGAAGCCGATGTCCGGTTTCGGATCCTTCGACCCCATCAGGAGGTCGTGTATCTTCGCCTGCTCCATCAGCATGAACGTGTCGCGCGAAACCCAGAACGCGGGCTTCACATTCCGGTCGGAATAGAGAATCCCAAAGCCCTTCTCGCGGTCGGTGATGTACGGCCGATCGTGCCACGCAAAAATATGGGTGCCGTTCGCGCCCGCCTCAAGCGATTCCCACAACGCGTTCCGCACCAGCGGGCCCTGCCGAAATTCATCCATGCCCGGCCACATCGATTCGGAACTCGTGAAGCCCGTTTCCGAATAGAGCACCGGGACACCTTCGGGCATGCTCGCCGACGTGGTAACCTTCTTGGTATAGGAGATGCCCCAGTGCCCGTTCTGCGACTCGTGACCAAGGATCGACCACGGATAATTGTTCACGGAGAAGTAGTCGATCGGCGCGTTGCTCGCCGCACATGCCTGCGTGATTTTGCCGCGATCCTCGGCGTGATAGCGCCAATCTTCCTCGCCCCACTGCATGCCGACGGTTGAGTACGAGATCAGGTGATTTGTATCGGCCGACTTCGCAGCCACTGCGCCGATCGCCGTGAAACTGCCGATCGAATCCTCGCGCCACTGGACCATGTCCGCCCATACCGCGCCATCCGTGCCATATTCCGTGTAGCGTTCGATGAACTTGATCGCGGCGAAGTTCGTATAGCTCGTGCCCCATGCCGCATTCGCGCCGGCGATGGTGCCGTACTTCCGCTCGCACCAGCCGCGGAACGACGCTTCAGACTCCGGATCGTAGCCGTCCAGCAAACCGCTCCAGAGGCCGAGATAACCCGACTCGTTGCCGATAATCCAGCCGACGATCGCCTTGGAATCCTTGTAACGCCCGCAGACATTGCGGAACCATTCCATGTACTGCGCGCGGGCCTGGGGATGCTCGTAGTTGATGATGTCAGAGGGCCAACGCTCGCTGTGATAGATGCCGCTGGCGTCATACTCGGGAGGATGCTGCGTGTACCACTCATCGGGGAACCAGTTCGGCGGCCACTGGTAACCGATCAGCGCGAAGATGCGGATACCGCGCGCCTCAGCTGCCTCCACGAGGTAATCGTAGTTGCTCCACTTCCACTGATTGTCGCCGTCCTCTTCGATGTGCTGCCAGACGAAGTCGACACGAATCGAGTTCGCGCCCATCTTCACCATTTCATCGAGATCGTAGTCGACCTGTTCCTTGGTCTGCCAGACGCCGAGCGGTCGGTTCCATGTTTGGTACGCGATGCCGTGCGGCACCCAGGGCTTCCCGGTGACGGCGTCGACGAAGTAGCCGTCCTTCATCTTGATGAAACCATCGAACGCGGCTGTCGCCGTCGAAGCCAGTACCGCGATCGTGAGGGCAGCGAGTACTCCCCAAGGCTGCTGCCGCACACGCGACACGCGGAGATTCGATCGACCATTCATCATGACAACCTCCCAGGACTTCTCGGGAACAACCACGGCCGGCACATCCTCGAAGACCCCTGCTTGGCGCGGGACCGTTCCCACGCTGTGCCCATTTATAGACCTAGGTCGCTCGCGTGGCAAGGGAGAATATCAATAAAATGCAGTGTTTACAGGACAGGGAACGGTCCCGCTATTTTCCCAATGTTTTCAGGGGGTTGGGACGGGAATTCGGGAGCCACTCGATGCAGATGAAGGCGTCACCTCCCGCCGTTTACCCGGCAGAAGGTGCAATTCGGGCTCCCGTGACGGCCGCCTTCGCCCACGCCACGGGAGCCACAAAGCCCCTACGGGAAGCTGACCTTCACGCGATAATAGCGACGTGCGCCGGACGACAGTGGGCCGCCCGTGTTCGTGCTCTCGTTGTCGGTGAAGATATGGTTCGTCGAGGATGAGGCCGTCTCCAGCCACACACCCCAGTTTGTGTTCGCGAACGGCGTCCACGACACGTTGTTCGACAATGCCCCGGTGGAGTAATAGATCGAGTACTTCCGCTGCGGCTCCGTATACACGCGCACCTGGTGGTTGCTCGTGCCCACCGCCGTCGCCAGATCGCGGAATCGGAAATACGATTGCGCGTTCGTCGGCTGCGTGTTCGCAACGTATTCGCGGTAGTTGTTCTCCGTGTCGCCGTCGTTGTCCGCCGAACCCGAGTTCGTCAGGTTGCCGAACTGCGTCCACTCCCAGCCGTCGCTCATGCCATCCGTGTCGGAGTCGAAGAGGACGGTGATCGTGGTGCTGTTCGTGACCACGCTGTTGGTCAATCCCTGGCCGTCATTGGCAACAAACACGACAAGGTTGGTCGTGCCGGCGAACGCCGCCGTGGCGGTCCACGAGAAATTGCTCGTCACAAACGTCGCGCCCGTCGGTTTGACCGTATTGGTCAGCGTTACGCTGTCGTGATCCGCGTCGGATACCGTCACCACGAAGTTCGTGGATCTTCCCACCGTCATCGTGTGCGGGCCCGGCAACGTGATTTCGGGCGTGCGGTTGGCCGCGAGCACCTGGGTGGCGGCTTCGGCCCGGTTGTTGGCGGTCACCGCATCCGATGAGTCGCTGCTGACCGATGCCGTGTTGGTGATCCATCCGTCCAACGTGGGCGTGACCACGATCGTAACCCCCGCCGTGGCACCGTTGGCCAGCGTGCCCAGCGAGCAGGCCACTTCCCCATCGCCGAAGCTCCAACTCCCCTGACTGACAGAGCAAGTCGAGAAGTTGACTTCCGCCGGCAGCAGGTCGCTCAGCATCACGCCTTCCGCGGCATCCGGTCCCTTGTTGCTCACCGCCAGCGAGTACGTCAGCGTTCCGCCCACGCGCGGTTGCGCGGGCGAACCCGTCTTCGTGAGCGCGAGATCGGAGCTGAACGTGTTCGTAAGCTCGTTCACGGCAAGCTGATCAAAGTAGATCACACCTGCGAGGTCCGCGTCGTTCTCAGGATCCGAGGAGTAGATCGTACAGGTCACACGACCCGTGACCGAAACGCCCGCAGGCGCCCGGCCGGTAACGGCAAAGTAGGTCCATGTGTCGGCCGGCTGCGACGCACCGAAGGATGCGGTAACAAAGTTAGTCTCCGGCGTCGCGCTGCCGTTGACGTAGAACGCGAGTTCAAGGCGGCCGAACGACATGTCGCCGTCCGAGTTGAACTTGGCCGTGGACGGCGTGAACAGGTAGCCCTCGGCCTTGTAGCGTTTGCCCGACCCGGCCGTCCAATCCTGGGCCGCAGAGTTCAGCGGATAGGTAATAACCAGCGCCTGCTCTTCGTTCTTCTTATAGTCGCGACCGACGAAGCCGGCGTTGGTGCCGCCGATCCAGACCCAGTACGGGAAGTCGTTCGTGGCATACAGGTCATACGCGTTGCCGGTCGGACCGTCGTCGAAGCCTGCGTTATGGAGCAGACCGTTCGTGGTGCCGGTTGTCGACACCACGCGCTGCGTGGCATCGTCGAACCAGATGCTGCCGCTGAAACCGAGGTTCGTGCCCAGCAGTCCCAGCACCGTGCGCCCATAACGCGTGCCCTTCGGCGCGACGCCGATAGCCTCGAGATTGCTCCACGCTCCGGCGGTCCAGTTCGTTCTAAACCACGCGCTTTCATAGCTTTGCAGAATATTCGTGCCCGTGGCATCAAGGAACTGCAGCAGTACGATTCCGTGAAGGTTCGGATCGCCCTGCAGCTTGTCGGCCACAGGCGTATAGGCATAGGCCGCCGAGGCGTACTTCCAGCCCTGCGTCGCGTCCCATGTCTGAGCGAGGAGTGTTTCAGGCGCGTACAACTGCAGCGCGTTCTTCCCGCTGCGCTTGTACGTTTCGGCGATCACCCCCGCATTCCCGAGCGCCGTCCAGTTTTCAATGAATCCGAGCGCCGTGCCGGGTGCCGTGTATTCGAAGCCAGGATTCCACAACGTGCCGGCCTGCACATTGGTCGCGCCGATGTAGCGACCCGTCACGCTGAGGCCGTCGAAATACAGCGCGCCGCCAAAGCTTGCGGAGGAACCCGCGATCGAACACAACACGCGGCTGCTGATCGTCCCGGTCCACGGGGCGCGGTTCGTCACGGCAAACTTGACCCACGAGTTCGAAGGCGAAGTGACCGTGAAATGCGCACTCTCCGCGACGGAGACCAACTCGGCGCCATCGTAGAACTCCATCTGCAATACACCGTAAGCCGTGCCCGTCATGCGGTCAGACGATGGCGTGTACATGTAGCCTTGGTAGACATAGGTCTGCCCTGTGACCACGTTGAAACTTTGCCCGATGAGATTGCCGGGCCAGGTGATCACGAGCGATTGCGCATCGTCGAGCTTGTAGCTGGTCGTGATGTAACCGCCATTGGTGCCGCCCAGCCAGTCCCAGTACGGGAGGTCGAACGCGAGACCAAGATCGTAGGCATTTCCCGGAGGCCCGTCATCAAATCCGGGGTTGTGCAGCAACCCGGCGACTGTGCCGGTGGTGGACACCACGAGCTGCGTCGCATCGTCGAACCACAGCGACCCGTCGTAACCGGCTGTGTCGCCCAAGAGCGCCAGCGTCGTGCGGCCATAACGTGTGCCCGAAGGAGCTGTTCCGTTGACCTGCAGGGCGGCCCACACATCAGCGACATTGCTAGTCGTAAACCACGTGCTTTCA
This sequence comes from Verrucomicrobiota bacterium, assembly GCA_036821485.1. Classification (GTDB taxonomy): domain Bacteria; phylum Verrucomicrobiota; class Kiritimatiellia; order CAIQIC01; family JAGNIJ01; genus DAISJM01. The sequence goes on from DAISJM010000022.1 coordinate 12,009, forward strand.
TATGTTTGCAGAACATTGGTTCCCGTGGCGTCCAGGAATTGCAGGAGCACCACGCCGTGCAGCGTGGAGGCGCCTGCGAGGCGGTCCGCAGACGGGGTGAACGCAAAGGCCGAGGAGGCATACCGCCAGCCCTGCGTAGCATCCCAGGTCTGATGGGCAAGCGTCCCGGGATAGTAGAGTTGCAGCGCATTGTTGCCGCTGCGCTTGTAGGAATCGCCAACCAGCCCGGAGGCGCCGTCAGCCGACCAACTGTCCATCTGTCCGATCACCGTGCCGCGCGCGGTGTACTCAAACCCCGGATTCCAAATCTCGCCGGCTTGAGTGTTGGTCAGTTGCGGAAGATTCGTTTCTGTGACGCGCACGCCATCGAAGTAGAGTGCCCCGCCGAAGCCAGTGGGATCACCGTAGATTCCGCACACCACGCGGCCGGTCACTGAGCCCGTCCACGGCGCACGGTTTGTCACGGCGAACTTGACCCATGAATCTGCTGGTGATGCGCTGGTGAAGTGCGAGCTGTCGATGGTGGAGACGAGCGACGTGCCGCGATAGAATTCAATCAGATAGGCGCCGAACGCAGAACCGGTGAGATCCTCTGCGGCTGGATTGTAGATGTAGCCTTCGACAATGTAGCCGCGCCCGGTGACGGCAGTAAACTTCTGACCGGCGGAGTTGTCGGGATAGGTGATCGACAGCGATTGCTGCTCGTTGGTCTTGTAGGAGCCATTCACAAAGCCGCCGTTGTCGCCGCCAAGCCATTCCCACCACGGCAGGTCGCCGGCAAGAGCAAGATCGTAGGCGTTGCCCGACGGGCCGTCGTCGAAGCCGCCGTTATGGATGAGGCCAGCCATCGTGCCCGTGGTAGACACCACGCGCTGGGTGGTATCGTCGAACCACGCCGTCGACGTGCCGAAACCGGTCGGATCACCCACGATACCGCACAGCGTGCGTCCGACAACGGTGCCGCTCGGCGCAACGCCAACTGCCTCAAACTGCGTCCAGGTATTGCTCGGACTCTGGGAGGTGAAACGCGGGCTGGCGTATTCCACGATCACGCCGTTGGTCGCGTTGAGGAACTGGAGAATCACCTGGGCATACGCATTCGTGGTCGTGAAATTCGTCGAGAAGATGTACGCACTTGTCGCGTATTTGTTGCTCCGCGTGGCAGCCCACGTCTGTCCCGCCAAGCTGTCGATGCCCCAGATTTGCAGGGAAATCTGGCCGGTTCGATGATGATTGGTGACCCCGCCACCGTCCGTTCCAAGGCCGGTCCAGAACGGCATATTCGTGAGGGGAAGGTAGGTCGTCCCGTTGCGCACTTCGAACCCGGCGTTGCTCATCACACCCGCGTTGTGGTCGAGGTTGGTGAACGCGCGCAGGTCATCCACGTAGACCAAGCCCTGAACCGTCTGATCTCCCGTTGGACCCCAATCATCCCCGCCCGGGCAATAACCAAAGAGCGCCTTACCGGTCACGGTGTTCGCCGGGGCCTGCACAGGACCGGTGGTGAAGGTGGTCCAATTCGTCGGCCCGTTCTGACGGAATTTGGCAATGCTGTCCTCGGCGCCGATCGATGCGCCCGCGGCGTTAAAGAACTCTATCTTCGCATAGCAGAACCCGTTGGTGGGTTTGAAATATGCGCTGTTCGAGGGTGACTTCATCCACGCTTCGACCTCGTACACGATACCGGCGGAGGCCTTGAATCGCTGTGCCATCACCTTGTTGTAATTGGCGAAGGCATCCAACTCGAAGGTGTTGGTCCCGCTGTGCGTGGGCGTTGTGGCTGCACTGCGAATGCGGCCCCAGTCCCACACGGGATAGGTTTCCGGAGGCCAGCTGTTGATGGCATCCATCATGCGCTGGCCGCTGTAGCCGATCTCGAATCCCGGGTTGACCAGAAAGTTCGTCGCGCTCTGAGCGGAAGCCACCGTGGCAGCCGCCGCGATCAACAGAAGGGTCAGTATTGTTTTTCTCATGGGGTAATGCTCCACCTTACGTTATCGATATAGAACGTCCTTGCCTCGGGAAGCGTGTTGGTCCACACGGGCGTCGCGGAGGCGCCGTTGGTCGTCTTCATGATGTAGACAGACTGGCCGACCGCATAGCCGTGGTTGGCATCAGAGAACTCGACGTCCAGCAAGGTGGCCGAGAGCCCGCTGTCGGCCGTGCTCCACGTGGAGCCGCCGTCATGCGTGAAGAACATGTTGTTGGTCGAGACGCCACTGCCCGCGATCCATCCGTTGGTCTCGTCGGACCATGTCATCGTATACAGGTACTGGTTGCTGGCCGCCGGTACCCCGCCCGCAAGACTCCAGGTCTTGCCGGCATCCGTCGAACGGCAGACTAGCCCGCTGTATCCGCAAGCCCATCCGGTGGAGGAGTTTACGAAGAACATGTCGCGCCAATACACACCCGGCGCAGGCACCGCCGCGTAGGTCCACATCGCGCCCCCGTTGGTCGTCCAGAGAAGCAGGTTCTGGCCGCAGGCCCAACCGCTGTTTGCATCGCGGAATCGGATGGCCCGGACCGTGCTGCTGGCCCCGAACTGGCTCGTCCAAGTAAGGCCTCCGTCTGTCGTCACCACGATCGACGTGGTGCCGCAGGCCCAGCCGGTCTTGCTGTTGATGAAGTCCAGGCTGTACCAGTAGTTGTTGGTCGGTAGCCCGCGCGTCATAGGAACCCAGCTCGCTCCGCCATTGGTGGTGCCGACGATCGTGTTGTAACCGCCGACGACCCAGCCATTCGTCGCATCGGTGAACTCCACGTTGTACCAAGTCGACGCCGTGAAGTTGGTCGGCTGGTACCCGCCCCACTGCGCGCCGTTGTTGGTCGTGCTCTTGATGTTGAGTCCGTGCCCGGTTAATCCATCGTCGCCCACCACCCAGGTCTTCGCACTGCCGAGCGACTTGAGGGAGTAGCGGACGCTCGGGAGGTACTCGAGTGTGGTCAGGAAGGATCCGTACACGTTCGTCAACGGACTCGCAAAGCCGAAGTTCGTCAACGGAATCGTGACCTCCTGCCAGACGCCGGCCTTCGCCGGAACCCAGCCCTCCTGATCGAGATAGCGTGTCCTCTGGGTCCCCGCCGGGGCCTCGATCTGGACCTTCACCGTGGCTTCCTCGGTCTTCACCCAGAACTTGAGGTAGTTGTACTGGCTGAAGTCCTTCAGGCCGTTGGTGTGGAACAGACCCCACCCCACGTAGGTCGTTCCGGTGACGTCTGCCTTCCAGCACTTGACGCCATCCGGGGCGCCAATGCCCGTATAGTCTCCGTTGTTCGTGCCGCCCCATGTGTAGAAGACGCTGTCCTCCGGTGCCCCGCTGTCCGCATAGCACGTGAACGTGCCGCTGGTGGATACGTAGACAATGATCCGCGTTTCCGGCCCCACGGGCTGCCCCTGCGGGCTGAACCGGAACGTGTCATCGGAACCCATGCGTTCCAGCCATGGATCCGCCGCGTTCGTCGGGAAGATATAGGCCAGCCACGAGTAGTCTGCAGCGTATGGCGTGTTCGTCGGGATCGGCACGCTGAAGTACTGCGCACCAGCGGAGTTGGTGATGGCATAGTAGTTGGTGCTGTGGTTCTTGTCCGTGTACGGATTCTGCAACATCACGCAGAGCCTGGCAGGCAGATTGCTCTCCGGAATGTGTTCCCATTCGATCGGCACCCAGACCGTGTTGCCTGCGACGGAGACCGTCGGGAAGTTCGTGTCCTCGACGATCAGGCGCGGCGCGAAGTACACCTTGCCCTCTTGGCGCCCGTGCGTGTTCGCGCCCTTGAAGAAGATGTACCAGTCGTACCGGCCGCCGGCGGTTGAGCCGTCCAGTTCCCACATGTCCGGATCGTAGTCCGGCAGGCTCGGCCAGAAGTTGGCATTGGTCGGGATGACAAATCCGCTGACCATCTGCGTGGTGAGCGAGTACTCTTCGTCCACGACGCGGACATTGTCCCACTCCACATAGCCCCCGTAGTACGGACTGAGCAGCCCCACCGATGCCGAGGTCCAGTTGGTCACCTCGAGCGGCTCCGAGAGGAACACGGGGATGTTGTCCACATACAGATCGCTGCGCAGGAACGGTTCACCATCGCGCACGTGAACCATGATGTGATGCCAGGCGCCGGTCGAGGGCAGGCTGTTCGTGTAGTACACGACATTCGTATCCGCCCACCCCGCGGCACTCGGGTTCACGTACAAGAGGCGGCCCTGGTAGATGACGCCGCCGTCTGCAGCGTTGGTCGCGCCACCCATGAAGCGCACGTCGTATTCCACCGTGATATTGCGCCCCGTAACCGCCAGGCCGTCGCGCGTTACGTACTCATAACCACCTGTCCCAACGACAGTTGCACGTAATACCTGGTTGGTGACTTTCCATGCGATGTTGGTGCTGTCCTCGGTGATGGTCCACCCGTTGTAGTCACCATCATTGAACGTATCCTCGTTGCGAAGTGAACCGTAATCCTTGATGCCGAAGTGCGTGAGGAAGTTCGAGCCCTCGGTGTTGTAGGCCACCCACATATCCCAGTCACGTCCCGCAAAGGCGGCCTCGGTGATGCCGAGAACCTGCAGGCCAAAACCGGTCAGCGTCACAAAGAGTCCTTCGTTGCCGGATGAGAAGAAGCCCTTGTGGCTGAGCCACGCATTGGTCGCGGTCCACGGGTAGCAGTACATGACCCAGTACAGATTCGTGCCGGTCATGACGTTCTCTGTCGGCACTACGATATTGAGGTTGTTGGTGCCCCACCCGTTCAACGTCCAGAAGTTCGTCTGGAACACCACCACGTCAAGATTCGGGTTCGTCGGGTCCCTCACCGCCTTCAACTCGAGCGTCATCTTGTACGTCTGGCTCTGGATCCACTCAAACGCGCGCTGGGCAACAAGGCGCGATTCATTGGTGAGCTGACCGCCCGCGTCAACCGCGTAGTTGAAGCAGAAGGTCTTCGGGGGCGAGGCGGGTTTATTGGTCAGCACGTTACACACCAGGGACGGCACGGTGCTGGTGCCATAGTCGGTTGACCCCAGATTCAGTGCATCGCGCATGGTGCTCCATGCGGCGGCGGAGCCGCTGACCGCCACAAACTCTTCCGGATTGTAGTCGAGCGTGACGTAGTGGACGTTGGTGCCGATCTCCAGTGCCCCCGCGCCTGTCACGCTGTGCAACGTTGGCGCGACACCGAACAGGTTTTCGATGCGGCCGGGGTCGTCTGCCCCCGTCTCGTTCTTCATGGCCACACCACCGTCCATCGCCAACAGGCCGTAGAATCCGTTCGTGATCCATGTGCAAACGTTGGACACCTCCGCATCGCTCATCACGTAGGTGCTCGGAAGGATCAGCGTCGGGAAGAACCGGACCAGGTAACCCCAATCAAGGTTCAGCGGACTGCCGAGAGTGACGATGGCGCCCTCGTTGGGCGAGTAATAGGAGTACTCATCATCATCGATGAAGAAGTAGCCTTGGGCCGGCTCCCAGATGCCAAGCTGGACCGCGCGGGCACCGAGACCGACGCGACCTGTCGGGAAATTCGTGGTACTGAAACTCCCCACGTGTTCGCCGTCGAGATAGACAAGGAAGTTCGTTCCATCCGCGCGGACACGCAGGTTGTACCATGTATCCGCCACCGGTTGATTCGTCTTCGCAAAATCATAGAGCCAGCCCTCGGCAACGTAGTTCGTGTCTTTCCGAACCGTATATTTGAGGCGCCAGAACCCATAGAAATTGCGGATGCCGACCTTCACGTAGTTATCGCGGTTCTGATAGCGGACATAAAGTTCGGCGTCGTTGAAGTACGGCCCCTGCTCGTTGTAGCGAAGGTCGGCGCTCACCACGACGTTGCTCCACGAAGCGTTGCCTGCATAGACAATGTTGTCGTCGTTGCCGATGCGCCAGGCGCGCAACACACCACCTGTTGACGACCAGTTCCCCGCGCCCGCCGCGCGGCTCCAAGTCGCACTGATATCCGCGGCGTCGAACGTTTCGGAAAAGATGGTGTTCGTCCCCGCGATCGTCACTTCAACGTCATCGATGCCCCAGCCGAAGAAGTTGTTGTAGACGGCGTCGATCGTGTCGAAGAAGAATTTCAGGCGGATGCGCTGCCCGACAAATGCGCCGAGGTCGCGCGTGACCGGCACCCACTGCTTGTTCAAACCGCTGACCTGAACCAACTGGACCCAGTTGGAGCCGTCGGTGGTGGCATACACGATCTTGCGATCCCATGACGTGCCGGTGTCTTCCGTCTCGTACCAGCTCCGGAATGTCAGCGTGGCGCCATCCGCCAGGGCCAAATCGATCCACGGCGATATGAGGGCACCGCTGTTGCGCGCGCCGGTGCTGTAGTTCGTGCCGTTGTTGTAGATCCAGCCGTGGCCCGCGCTGTAGTAGAAGTCCGGGGCAAGCCGCCACAGACCGCTGAACGACCATCCGTTCACGCCAGCCTCCGCGCTGTCGGAGAACACGCTCGTCCCCGTGCCGCCCACGCTGGACACGCGCACATCATCGACATACCAGTCTTCAAACTGGTTGTTGAACGCGTCGATCGTGTCGAAGAAGAACTGCAGGCGGATGGACCGGCCCGCGTACGCGCTCAGGTCGTAGGTCTGCGTCGTCCACTCCTGCGTGGGCCCGGAAACCTGGAGGATCGTGGTCCAGTTGGTCCCGTCGGTGCTCAGCTTCACCAGCTTCCGATCCCACGATACACCGCTGTCTTCGGTGCGATACCAGCTCTTGAAACTGAGCTTGGCATTGGCCACGCCGCTGAGATCGATCCATCGGGAGAGAAGCGATCCGCTGTTGCGGCGCCCGTTGTCATAATCCACGCCATCGTTGTACACCCAACTGGTCGTCGCGCTGGACGAACGGTTGGTCGTCAGTCGCCAGAACCCGCCGGCCGTCCAGTTGGTCGTCGCGGTCATATCGTCCTCAAAATGAACCGCTGCGGTGGACTCCACGACCTTGATCTCGATGTCATCGAGATACCAACCCCGGTAGCCATTCTTCAGCGCGTCGATGGTGTCGAAATGGAACTTCAGCCGGATGCTGCGACCCGCATAGGCTGTCAGATCCTGCGACTGCGTGACCCACTGCTGATTCGTGCCGGACACCTGCAGCAGGCGTGTCCAATTTGTGCCATCGGCGGATACATAGACCTGCTTGCGGTCCCAACTCGTGCCGGCATCCTCAGTTTCATGCCAGCTCTTGAAGGTAAGCGTGGCTGCCGATGCACTGCCGAGCGAAATCCACGGCGAAAGCAGCGTGCCGCTGTTGCGCGCACCGGTGCTGTAATTCGTTCCGTTGTTGTAGCCCCAGCTGTTCGTGCCGCCGTAGGCGAGGTCGCGAGCCACGTGCCATAACCCATCCGCCGTCCAGCCGTTGGTGCCGGATTCCACGCTCTCCGCATAGGCCGTCACCAATCCGCCATTGGTGGCATCCGTCGCCAGCGACACGGTGACGTTGTCGAATCCGAGGTCAAGGTCGTTGCCCGGCTCGTAGCCCAACCCCTCCAGCCAGTCCGCCACGTGGTTCACGCGATCGAAATGATTTGTGTAGAGCGCCTGCGTCTTGGTGGACCGGAACAGCGCGACCCGGTTTGGAAATGCGTTGTTACGCGTCAGGGGCGTGTTCTGCCACTCCAGCTGCTCGGTGAGATCTTCCCATTCGACGGTCATGTTGGTGACCGACCCCTTCTGAAGCAGAACCGGCACATTGGTGGTCGTGGGCGCGAGACCCCACTTGAGCTGCGTGGTCGTCGATACCGACTGGGCGATGACGTTGCTTGAGCTGTCCTCCACCCACGCCACGAACTTGTAATTGCCGCCGTCGGCGGTCGAAATGTAGTCGGAATCCTTGAGATCGGGATCCGGTATCCACATCCAGAACGTCTGCTGCCCGGCCGTCGAAATGAAGTTGGTGTAGAGCACTTGGTAGATTTCGTTCGACACGCCGTCGCCATTATCACCGTCTTCCATGAAGGCGATCTTCACGGTCACGTTGGTCTTGCCCGCAGGATCAAACTTCACGGTGATGCCGTAGCACTGGTCGCCGAAGGGGTGGATGGCCGATGGCGCGTCGGCTATCTGGCAAATGACGTTGTTGGTGATCAGCGCCGGCGAGTACGCAAGGATCATCTCCTGGCCGTCGGGCGGCAGGGAAATGGAGAACACGCCGTCGCTGTTTGTTTCAATGATGTAGGCCTGATCGAGCGCGCGAATCGTCTTGCCCGTCACCAGGCTGCTCGCGATGGTGAAGGTCATGTTGGGCCCGCCATTCACCTGGTTCGTATCATACTGGTAATTCTTGACCTGCATGAGAATCGATCCGTTGGTGCAGGTGCGGTATTCGGCCAGGCACAGATAGGCATTGGTGCCAAGCACGCGGAGCCCGGGCGCAACCTTGAAGTAGTTGCTGATCATTGAACCGAAGACGTCGTAGCGCCACTGCCACGGCAGGACGTCCGGCTGGCTGTCTTCATTGCCGTCAGGTTTGAAGTCGCCGGCGCCGTAGAGGAAGATCGCTGCTTTCGCCGCCCCGTGATTCTTCGTCACGACCGCCGGGGACCACTGCTTGCCGTCCGCATAGACCGCACCACCGGGTGTCGTATCGTACACGAAAACATCGTCCACCAGGAAACGGCCGTCGCCGCCGGTGCCGCCCGAACGAACCACCACGCGCAGCGCCGTCGCGCCTGCCGGCACCGCCCCCGTGCCTTCCGTGTAGATCCACGTGTCGCTCGGGGAGTTGGAGGTAATCGTCGGCGAAGCCGACAGCGTGGTCATCAGCGTGGCGTTGCTGTAGATCTCAAGCTGGATCGAACCGTTCTTGTCGCCACCGCGGAGCTTGTCCCACGAAGGCGTATACAGGTAGCCGCCGAACTTGACGCGGTCGCCGCCCGCAAAGCCGCTGGTCGCATCCTGGAAAATTCCGCTGTCCCACCAGAAAGCCCAAGCAGGGCTGGCCGTGCGATAAGTTCCTGTGTCGGGGTCGAAGTTGTTGGTGTTCCACGCACTCCATCCGGTCGGGGCCGAGCCCGAGCCGAGGAGGCCTCCATTGGATAACAGGTTGGGACAGTTGGTGGAACTGCCGGAACGAATGATACGGCGCGCGGTCCACGCGTTGCTCGGAGCAATGGCGTCGACCTTGTGTTGCACCCATGAATCACCCGGAGTGCCGGACGTCAGGATCGTGCTCACGTTGGTTCCGAGATTCGTGCCGCCCTTGTCCAGCCATTCGATCGCGATGAGGGCATAAGCGCCACCGCGCAGCGGGTCGTCATGATTGGAGCGCAGATAGGTGCTGACCGTGTACCGGCCGAACGGCACAACCGCGAAGTCCTGCCACATGCCCGAGTCGCCCCAGAAGTGGATCATGTTGGTGCCGTCCATGGCCCAGCCCCAGTGATCCTCGTTCGTGATCGTGCCCCATATCCCATCCCACTCGGGGAGGTTCGTGCTGCTGTACGGGCCTTTTTCGAAGCTCTTGTTCCGCTGGCTGTCCATTTCGGCCCACAGCGTGCCCCCCGTCGACACCGTGATTTCGTCGCTGTACTTCCACGTGTAAGGCTTGTAGTGGTAGCCATTCGTCAGCGGTGCGAGCGCGTTCGTGTTGAAGCGGACTTCCACCGGCGACCAGTACCACGACACGTATTCCTTCGTGCGCTGGGGGACCTCGAAACCGCCGATGTCGGTTGCATCCACACCGAAGAGATCTCTGACCTGATCCAGGAAATTGGTCATGGCGCGGCCGTTGGGATCCTGCATGCCGGGAAGGTCGCCCGTCGCGACGACGTGGACGCCGTTGGAAATCACGACCGTGCGCAGGAACTCCAGCACGCCCTTGCCGCCGGACCCCGGGACCTGGAGATCGACACGCATGTTGCGTGGAAGAATGACCACCTTGTAGTTCGTGTAGGCTCCCGCACCGAGGTCCTCGAGATTCATGAACCACGGCTCGTAGCCCAGACGTTCGAGCGCGCCGGCAATCTGCTGCATTTCGCACTCATAGCGATTGTACTGCGAGTCGTTCGCGGCGGTCCACAGGAAGGCAATGTCCGGGCGGGGATCGGTCGAACCGCGGAGCAAGTCCTGGATGTCAATCTGCTCCATCAGGTTGTAGGTGTCGCGCGCGACCCAGTAGGCGGGTTTGATGACGCGATTCGCGTAGAGGATGCCAAATCCCTTTTCCCGGTCCGTGATGTACGGACGGTCATGCCAGGCGAAAATGTGCGTGCCGATCGCTCCGGCCTCAAGCGATTCCCACAACGCGTTCCGCGTCAGGGGCCCCTGCCGCAATTCCGTCATGCCGGGCCACATGGTTTCGGAACTGGTGAAACCCGTTTCGCTGTACAACACGGGGATGCCCGAAACCTTCTTTGTATACGAGATGCCCCACTGGCCGTTTTGCGACTCATGGCCCAGGATAGACCACGGGTAGTTGTTCACCGAAAAGAAGTTCACGGGTGCGTTGCTCGCCGCGCACGCCTGCGTGATCTTGCCACGATCCTCGGCGTGATAACGCCAGTCTTCCTCACCCCACTGCATGCCTACCGTGGAGTACGACAGCAGATGATTTGTGTCCGCCTGCTTGGCGGCCACCGCGCCGACCGCCGTGAAGCTGGCAATCGAGTCTTCGCGCCACTGCACCGCATCCGCCCAGATCGCCCCTTCCACGCCGTAGGCCCTGTACTGATCCGGGAAGCTGAGCTGGCTGAAGTTCGTGTAAGAGGTGCCCCACACGGCGTTGGCCGCAGCCACGTTGGTATACTTGCGCTGCGACCAGTCGCGAAACGCCTGCTCGCACCACGGGTCATAGCCGTCCAACAAACCGCTCCAGAGACCGAGATAGCCCGACTCGTTACCGATAATCCAGCCTACGATCGCCTTGTTGGTGGCGTACCGCCCGCAGACATTCTGGAACCATTCCTTGTACTGCTCGCGCGCCTGGGGGTGTTCGTAGTTGATGATGTCTGACTGCCAACGAACCGGATGATAAATGCCGCCCGAGTCATACTCCGGCGGATGCATCGTGTACCACTCGTCCGGGAACCAGTTCGGCGGCCACTGATAGCCAATCAGGGCAAAGATGCGGATACCGCGGGCCTCGGCTGCCTGCACAAGGTAATCGTAGTTATCCCACGACCACTGGTTGTCGCCATTCTCTTCGATGTGTTGCCAGACGAAATCGACGCGAATCGAGTTCGCGCCCATCTTCACCATCTCGTCGAGGTCGTAGTCGATTTGTTCGTGCGTCTGCCAGACGCCGAGCGGGCGGTTCCACGTCTGGTATGCAATGCCGTGAGGGACCCACGGTTTGCCTGTGGATGGGTCGAAGAAGTAACCATCCCGTATGGTGATGAATGCGTCGAAGGCAAAGGCCTGCGCACATCCGCACAACACGATCAACGCGATCCATGTCCAGCGACCTTGGATTCTCATGGTCACTCTCCTCTTTCCCGGGCAACAACCCGCCACATGAGCGCAGGTGTAAACACCTGTCCGCACACCATCCAGCGGATGCTTCACACCGGACTTCTTGTACGCCGAATTTCTTCCAACTCAGGACTTCCAGATTGAAAAGCCGCCACGACCATCTTACATACCAGATGCATACTGGTTGTCTATCACTAGATGCTGCACACCTCACACGCAGGGCTATAATGTACACTTCGTAACTCCTTTCGTTAATGCGACTTAGACTGCGCTCCCCGGGCAAAAAAAGCGCCAGATTCCAGATTCGCCCCGATCACAAACAGCCCGTCAATCGCCCACGGGACCGTTCCCGAAAGTTGAAAATATTTGTTGCAGAGGACCAGTCGGGTGCTAGGATTTAACCAGAGGTGGGACCGTTCCCGAATGGGTGGTGAAGATGCTTCTCGCTGAGGATAGAGCATGTCGTTCGCCAAGGCTGTCGCTCCACAGCCGCACACCGTCCACATCGCAACTAGTTGCCCCCAGCGAAAGATTTTCCTCGTCCGTGACTCTGTCGTGTTGGTTGCGCAAGGGATGGGAAGCAGGTCGTAGGTATGGCGCAAGCTTGCGCCGGGATCGTACCAGCTTCCATGGCGTCGAAAGGAGGCTGTCATGAATAACTCAGCAGGTCGTTATATCTCTGCATCGTTGGTCCTGCTGGTCACCAGCATCGCCCAGGCCGAAGAGTTGAAGAACTCTTCGTTCGAGGATCCCGTGGAGTCAGGCCTCGGCTACAACTGGGTCAGCGATCGCGCTGCAAACTGGGACCGGTGGGGCGGCTGGTTCAACCGCGAGACAAGCTGGACACCCGTCTTCGACGGCCAGTGCATGGTGGCCTATCATCACTGGAGAATCCAAGGCAACGAAACCTCCGGCCTCTACCAGGACATCCCCGGCCTGCCCGCAGGTAAACCCTATTCATTCGGTATCAAGGTCTTCAAGGATCGCGGCGCCAATTGCGACTCGGTCGAGGTCCGCCTTGAGCCCTTCCGCGGAGGCGACCCGATAGCCAGCACGGTGTACCGCATGGCCGATCTGAAGAGCGACCACTGGAACCAGCTGACGGTCGTGGGAACCAATGCCACAGCAGGCATACGCGTGCTGGTCATCGCGTCACCCGGGAAAACAAACCAACGGCGTGGCGCCATGAAGTTCGACAGCGCCAGCTTTATGGCGGGAATCGCCGAGACGCCGGTGGTCAATAACGCCGGCATCCGGATGTCTTCGAGTTACCGGATCAGCCGTAGACGATAGGCGCAAACACCGGGTGTTTCTTCAGCTTCTCGCGGCCTTTCAGGAAGGCCAGCTCGATCAGAAACTCGATTTCCACGATCGTGCCGCCGAGTTTCTCAATCATGTTCGCCGTCGCGGCAGCCGTGCCCCCGGTCGCGAGAAGGTCGTCCACCAGCAGAACGCGGGAGCCCTTCCGAATGGCATCCTTGTGCATCTGAAGCGTGGCTGTTCCGTATTCCAAGTCGTAGCTCGCTTCAATCGTCTTGTACGGGAGCTTGCCCTTCTTGCGGACGGGAACGATGCCGACGCCGAGCCGATACGCCACACCGGCGCCAAAAAGGAATCCGCGCGCATCGATGGCACACACCACGTCAACGCGGTTCTTCAAATGCCGCTCCGCCAGGATATCTACTGCGCTCTTGAACAGCGAGGCGTCGGAGAGAACCGGGGTGATGTCTTTGAACAGGATGCCCGGCTTCGGAAAATCGGGGACATCACGAATCGCATTCTTCAATTTCTCGATGCTCATGACCGGTCCTTCTCGTTGAGCGCAACTCGCGGCTGATCCTGCTCGTCCAGCATGGTCCGGAGTTTTAGAACCGCCGCATTTTGAATCTGGCGCACACGCTCCCGCGTGATCTTGAATCGCTTGCCGACAATCTCGAGCGTCTCCTCCTTCACGCCGCGCAGCCCATATCTATACTTGAGGATGTCCCGCTCCCGCTTGTTCAGTTTGTCCAGCAGGGTTTCCACCTCTTGCCGCAACTGCCGGTCGTTGATCTGGTCGTAGGGTGTCTGGGCCTTCTCGTCACCAATGATGTCGCCAAACTCGCCGCCGCCATCTTCACCGATCGGCGCATCCAGCGACGTGGGTTTCAGGGATACCGTCTGCCACTGGTTGACCGTGGCCGCCGACACGCCAAGCCTCTTCGCGAGTTCCTCCTCGGTCGGCTCGCGGCCTGTCTCCTGCGTCATCGCGTGCGCCGTGCGGCGCATGCGCGAAATCTTGTCCACCAGGTGCGCAGGCAGACGGATCGTCTTGCTCTGGTTCGCCAGCGCGCGCTTGATCGCCTGTTTGATCCACCACGCGGCGTACGTGCTGAGCTTGCCGCCCTTCTTGGGATCAAAGCGCGTGACAGCTTTCATCAAGCCGATGTTGCCTTCGGAGATCAAATCGAGGAGGGGAAGCCCGTAGCGGGCATAGTCATGCGCAATCTTCACGACAAGGCGCAGGTTGGCGCGAATCATCAGCTGGCGCGCGGCTTCATCGCCTTTCTTGATCCGCTTGGCGAGCTGCACCTCCTGCTTCGGCGTCAGCAACTGCGTCTGGCCGATCTCGCGCAGGTAGATTCTTATGCCTTTGTCGTCTGTATCCATGCAATGACCCGACGCCGTGACGGCCCCGGATACCTCCTGTCAGACACGCGGCGCTGCGTCCGCGTTCGAATCATGGATGATGCCAGAGCCGGGGCCTACAAAGCAAGCCCGGCACCTTCTCACCAAGAAGACAGGCCCCGCTCCCAAGAGGGAACGGGGCCTGTTTCACTATTCGAGTCTGTTGGTCCGCGACGTCTTACTTCGATTGCTGAATCGCAGCCTGTGCCGCCGCCAGTCGCGCAATCGGCACGCGGTACGGCGAGCAGCTCACGTAGTTCAGGCCAACCTTGTAGCAGAACTTCACGCTGTTCGGATCGCCGCCGTGTTCACCGCAGATGCCGCACTTGAGGTCGGGACGCGTCTCGCGGCCCTTCTTCACGCCCATCTCGACAAGCTTGCCCACGCCGTTCTGGTCCAGCGTCTGGAAAGGATCCACCGGCAGAATCTTGTTTTCGAGATAGTCCGGCAGGAACACGCCGATGTCATCGCGGCTGAAGCCGAACGTCATCTGCGTCAGATCGTTGGTGCCGAAGCTGAAGAACTCCGCCGTCTCGGCGATCTGATCCGCCACCAGCGCGGCGCGCGGAATCTCGATCATCGTGCCGACCATGTACTTCACCTTGGACTTGCGAGCCTTGATGATGCTGTCAGCCGTTTCGCGGATGATCTTCTCGCAGAAGTCCACCTCGGCCTTGGTGCCGACGAGCGGGATCATGATCTCGGGGAGAACCTTGACGCCCTTCTTCTCGACGTTGCACGCCGCTTCGATGATCGCCTGGGCCTGCATTTTGCAGAGCTCCGGGAAGGTGATCGAGAGACGGCAGCCGCGGTGACCCAGCATCGGGTTTAACTCGTGAAGCTGCTTCACGCGGTTCTGAACCTGCTCCACCGTCACGCCAAGACGCTGGGCCATTTCGGCCTGCGCAGCGTCGGTATGCGGCACGAACTCGTGCAACGGCGGATCGATCAGGCGAATGGTGACCGGCAGGGTATCCATCGCCGTGAAAATGCCTTCGAAGTCGCCGCGCTGCAGCGGGAGCAGCTTGGCCAGCGCCTTCTCGCGGCCCGGCAGGTCTGTCGCCAGGATGAACTCGCGGACGGACCAGATGCGGTCGCCCTCGAAGAACATGTGTTCCGTGCGGCAGAGGCCGATGCCTTCGGCGCCGAACTCGCGGGCAGCTTCAGCGTCCTTGGGCAGGTCGGCATTCGTGCGGACCTTCATCTTCCTGAATTCATCCGACCACTTGGAGACCTGCTGATACATCTTGTAGATCGGGTGCTTCTGGGCTGCCTTGTCACCCTTGACCACGCCGAGGACCACCGGGCTCGCCTGCGTCGGGATCTGGCCGGCATATACGATACCGGTCGAGCCGTTGACGCTGATCCAGTCGCCTTCCTTGAGGACCTTGCCGGCGACCTTGATCGTGCGTGTCTTGTAATCGATGTTCAGTTCGCTCGCGCCGGTAACGCAGCACTTGCCCCAGCCACGGGCAACGACCGCCGCGTGGGAGGTCATGCCGCCGGTGCTCGTGAGAATGCCCTGGGCCGCCCACATACCGCCGACATCTTCGGGGCTCGTCTCATGGCGAACCAGGATGATCTTCTCGTCCTTGTTCTTCTTGACCATGTCTTCCGCGTCGTGCGCGAAGAAGACGATTTTGCCCACCCCGGCGCCCGGGCCGGCCGGCAGACCGGAGGTCAACTTCTCGGCCGTCTTCTCGGCTTCCACATCGAAGATGGGGAACAAGAGCTGCTCGAGATCGCCGCCGTCCAACTTCAACAGTGCTTCCTTCGGAGTCAGAATCTTCTTCTGGGGCTTGCCCGTCATCACGTCCTTGCCCGTGGCCATTTCCACGGACCAACGGACGCCGGCAAGGCCGGTGCGCTTCGCATTACGGGTCTGCAGCATCCACAACTTGCCCTGCTCGACGGTGAACTCAACGTCCTGCGGGTACTTGTAGTGCTGTTCGAGCTTCTGCATGATCTTGCAAAGCTGGTCGTAGGCCTTCTTCCAGATCGCATCCGTCTCGCTGGGCATATCGTGCAGGTCTTTCGGTGTGCGAATGCCGGCCACGACGTCTTCGCCCTGGGCGTTGATCAGGTACTCGCCCATCGGCTTCGATGCACCGGTCGAGCCATCGCGCGTGAACGCCACGCCCGTGCCGGAGGTGCTGCCCATGTTGCCGAATACCATCGTGCAGATATTCACGGCCGTGCCGAGCAGACCCGTGATCTTGTTGATCTGGCGGTACTTCACCGCGCGCTCACCGTCCCAGCTGCTGAACACGGCATTGATGGACAGACGAAGCTGCTCCATCGGATCCTGCGGGAAGGGCTTCTTGACGTGCTCCTGGTAGACGCGCTTGTAGATGCCGCAGAGCTCCTTGAGCTGATCGGCGGTCAGGTCCGTGTCCTGCTTCGCGCCGTATTTGTCCTTCACCTTCTGCATCTCGTGCTCGAAGTGCTCGTGCTCGAGACCGGTCGTCGGGCCCATGACGACATCGCCGAACATATCGATGAACCGACGGTAGCAATCCCACGCCGTACGCGGATTCTTGGTCTGGTCGATGAAGCCCTGGATGGACTTGTCGGTGAGACCGAGGTTGAGGACCGTGTCCATCATGCCGGGCATCGAGACCGCAGCGCCGGAACGGACGGAAACCAAGAGCGGATCGCGCACATCGCCGAGCTTCTTGCCGGTCATCTTCTCCAGCTTCGTGAGCTGGGCCTTGAGCTGGTCCATCATGCCGGCAGGATACTGACCGCCGTGCTTGCTGAAGTAGGCGCATGCCTCCGTGGAAATCGTCAAGCCGGGCGGAACGGGAAGGTCCGCGTTCGCCATCTCGGCGAGGTTGGCACCCTTGCCGCCAAGAATCGCCTTCATCGTCTGGTCGCCTTCCGTGTGCTTCTTGCCGAAGCCATAGAAGAAGACGTATTGTTTCTTCGAACTGGTGTTTTTCACCTGCTTAGCCATGGGATATATCTCCTGTCTTGTAGACCCTTAACAAACGGTTATTCCGGCGTAAGAGCCCGCACACTCTAGCAGACGGAAGTTCTGTGTCAAGATACGAACCCGGCGGCTGGAAGGAGGGGTTTGGCACGCCTCAGACGGGCGATTTTGTGGTGACTTCCACGGCAATAATGCAGATATCGTCGGTAACCGGCTCGTCGCCCACAAATTGGGTAATGGCCTGCATCATGCCGTCGACAATCTCCCGGGCATTCTTATACATCAGGCCCCGCAGCACCTTTTCCATGCGCGCAATCCCGAATTCCTCGCCCCGCATGTTATGGGCCTCGTACACCCCGTCCGTGAAGAAGACGAATACATCGCCATCCACCAAGCGGCAGTAGCCCCCGGTGTAGGTCTCAAGGGGCATCAACCCCAACGCCGCCCCTCGCGGCATCGGAACCTCAAGCCGGCTGATCCGGCCAACACTGCGATGCAAATGGAACGGCGACGGATGCCCCGCCGAGGAGAAAGTGCCCACCCGCGCCGTCGTGTCGGCGACGAAATAGAAGGCAGACGCAAACAACGGATTCGGCACGCTGCGCAGCAGCCCGCAAAACATCTTGTTCATTTCGGTGACGAAGTGCCGCGCGTTGCGCCCCTGGGGCGCAAGGTCGTCGATCAGCGTGCGAATGATCGCCGTGATCAGCGCGCTGCGCGTCCCGTGCCCCATCACGTCCGCGATAAATACACCTGCCGCATCCGGCTTCAGCGGAAGGATGTTGTAGAAGTCGCCGCCCAGCGCCAACGCCGGCTGGTAACGATGATAGAAGTCCAGCCTCAGCCGCCCGTCGATGTGAACCTCCGGTATGCGGGGATACGGACGATCAAGATAGGCCTGCTGGAAATCCCGTGCGAGACTCAGATCGCGCTGCAT
Organism: Verrucomicrobiota bacterium; assembly: GCA_036821485.1. Lineage (GTDB taxonomy): Bacteria > Verrucomicrobiota > Kiritimatiellia > CAIQIC01 > JAGNIJ01 > DAISJM01. The sequence continues at coordinate 29,958 of DAISJM010000022.1, forward strand.
TTCTGTCGTCTGCACAGCGTACTGCTCGCGAATGTCCTGCTGCAGTTCATGCAGCCAGCCGTCCAGCTGTTGCCTCAGCGACACAACATGCTGTTTGTTTTTCAGATCGTCCAGAGCCTGCGCGCGACCAAAGGCCGTTTGCAGAATCCAGTCGCCGGCCTCCAGCAACTCGCGATACGGCCCGCCGAAAACACCGCCGGACCATCGCTGAACAAGATATGTCCAACCTATTGCAAGACAAAGCGTTATGACTATGCACGCGGCCGTTGTTCCATAGACATCCATCGGAATGGGATGCTCGCGCTGGAGCAGGACGGCCCAGAGGGGTTGCAGCCATTGTACCGAGCTATCCAGCGGCTCGCCCTTGAATCGCACACCTTCGTACCAGCCCTCGGGCTTCCCCTTTTCGCGGTACAAGGCGGACAGCTTGAAGGCGGCGTTCCCATAGTCGCTGCGATGCCCTGCGGCCAGCCAACTGCGCTCACCAACCAGGAGCACGCCGTATCGATTCGACACGCCGGGATCCAACAGCCCCGCGGCAAATTGCTCCACTCCAAGCTCTGCACGCAGAACCCCTTTCACAGAACGCGACCCGGCATCTCGCACGGCCACGGCAAGGCCGATTCGGTTATCAGCGTTCAACCCCTCGGACACGGGAACGCCATCCCGCTGCTGAAAGGCTGCCTTCCACCAGTCCGCGGCGCCATAGTTGTAGAGCGGCGTCCGCTCCGAGGCGGCCACCACATTTCCCTGGCGATCAGTCACAAAGATCAATGCAAGCGTGCGCTCGTTCATCCGCAGCCGCTGCAGCGTCTCGCCCAAGGCGTTGTCCAACACGCTGCGAACCCGAATGTCATCGCGCGGGAGGATGGGCCAGTTGTCATTCGACGCCACGACGTTCGTTGTCTGCAGCGGCTGCCCTTCCTTGTCCACTGCGTTCAGAAGAAGCTTCGTGTTCGGCAACAGGCCCACCACACGCAACCGCGAAAGCTCCGTGTCCAGCCGCGCGGAAACCTTCTGTATGAGATTCTCGCGGACTTCAAGAGGCGCCGCGTAGTGATGGCGAAGGAGTACGCCCCAGACGGCGATGTCGATGGCGGCCAGCGTGATGTAGACAGGCAGCAGCGCAAACAGCGTTATGCACCTGCGCATCTGGGTGTCGAGACTCATGCCTATCCTTGTATACCCGCGCACGCCCCACACCCACGTTAACAACCCCGGCGGCCACGCGCGCAGAATGGATACATACTGACACAGTCTCCCTGTATCCGCCAGTAGGATCTCCCCATGTCGGACTGGTTGTAGGGAGTTTGGCAACGCTTGTAGGATATTAGGAAGATGCCCCTTTTGGGGTTGTGCAGTTTGCTGAATGGGCGTACTCGCTCACGATGGGTTTTCTTGCGGGGGTGTTGTTGTGCATCAACGGGCAATGAAGGTATTGATAACGGACGATCAGGAGGATATGCGCCAACTCTTTCGGCGCGTCCTCCAATCGATGGGCTACACGTGTGACGTCGCCGTGGATGGCCGCGACTGCCTTGTGAAGTGCGAGACCGAGAACTACGATGTCATCTTCCTCGACCTCGTCATGCCTGAACTCGACGGCGAGACCACACTGCAAATCCTCAAGCGACACCACCCGGGCACCAGCGTCATCGTCTCCTCTATTCAGGACGACGAGGAAGCCATCCGCCAGTTGTTCAAACTCGGCGCCACGGCCTATATCGTCAAACCGTTTACGTCACACGAAATCCGTGGCGTGATGACGACGCTGGAGAACCGTAAAACAGCCGCCGGGCTTCAGATGGCCGCCGCCTGCTGACCTCCGTCAATCGTAACACGCTGTTGTGCAGGATGTTACGACCTACTATCGGCTCTTGATCCACACAGCCAGGATGGATATATCGGAAGGATTCACGCCGGAAATCCGCGCAGCCTGTCCGAGATTCTCCGGACGAATTCGCTTTAACTTCTCTCTCGATTCATGCCGCAGCGACTTAATCTCGTCGTAGTTTACCCACGCCGGAATCACCTGCCGCTCGATGCTCTCCGCGCGCTCGATATGCTTCAGCTCGCGCGCAATGTAGCCATCGTACTTGATCCGAATTTCTACCTGCTCGATCACGTCCGCCGGCAGTTCCGATCGCCGGCCGGGAATGTCCGCGTATCGCGCCCCCGGTCTCATCAACATCTGCGCCAACGACGATCCCTCGACGAACACCGTCCTGAGTCGCGCGAGCTCTTCATCGATCATCTTGGCCTTCGCCTCGATGTCGTCCAATACCGTGGACGACACGATGCCCAGCTCGCGCGACTTGGCGAGCAACCGGAAGGCCGTGTTGTCCTGCCTGAGGATCAGGCGGTGCTCCGCGCGCGATGTGAACATCCTGTAAGGTTCCTCCGTCCCCTTGGTCACCAAATCATCGATCAGAACACCAAGATATGCGTCGCCTCTTCCAAGTGTTAATGCTTTGCGCCCCAACGTTTTAAGTGCAGCGTTTGCCCCTGCAACAAACCCCTGTCCTGCAGCTTCCTCGTAACCAGTTGTGCCATTGACCTGACCAGCAAAGTAGAGATTCTCGACCAGCTTTGTCTCCAGCGTATGCTGCAACTGAGTCGGGTCAAAATAGTCGTACTCGATCGCGTAACCTGGCTTCAGGAACACCGCCCGCTCCAGTCCGGGAATCGAGTGGATCATCTCCAACTGGATATCTTCCGGAAGGCTGTTCGACGTCCCGTTCGGGTAGATCTCAAGAGCGTCCCGCCCCTCCGGTTCGACAAAGACGTGATGCGAGTCGTGGTGGGCAAACTTGACGATCTTGTCCTCAATGGACGGACAATACCTCACGCCGGTTCCCTCGATCATGCCACCGTACAGGGCGCTGTCACCAAGGTGGTCGGAGATGATCCTGTGGGTCTCCGCCGTCGTGTGGGTCAGATAGCATGGCATCTGGTTGCTTCCAAGTACCCATGGCCGAAGGGGGCCTCCAAGACCGGATTGTTCCACGTGGAACAACGGGGCGGAGACCGGCGGCCAGAGACCAGCAGCCCGGCACACTCCTTCTGGATGCCGGCTTCCGTCCTGCGGCCTCTGATCTATGACCTCTGACCTATGACTTCTGGCCTCTGAGGCGCCGTCGGCGCCTTGTTCCACGTGGAACAATGCCCATTCCTGCCTTGCGGCCGCCGAGAAGAACGGCGGCGGGACAACGCCAGGCTGTATGGCCATTTTGGCGTAATCCACGCTATCCCTGTGCAGACGAGGCGGCGTTCCCGTCTTGAGCCTGGCGCCACGGAATCCGAGGCATCTGAGGCTGCTCCCAAGCGCATTTGCGGCAGGCTCTCCCATGCGCCCGCCTTGGAACGAACGCTTGCCTATGTGGATCGTCCCATTGAGGAATGTCCCGGCCGTAAGGACCACTGCCTTGCCGCAGATCCTGGATCCATCTTCCGCCACAACACCGGCGAGCTTGCCGCCCTCCATCCACAGATCCGCCACCGTCGCGCCAATCACTGTCAGGTTTGCGGTGGCGGCGAGAACGGCTGCCATTCTTGCCGAGTAGGCTGCCTTGTCGCACTGCGCCCGGTTGGCTTGAACCGCAGGACCCTTCCGCGTATTCAAAACGCGAAATTGAATTCCGGTGTAGTCCGTGTTCCGCGCCATCTCGCCGCCAAGTGCGTCGACTTCAAAAACGATGTGCGACTTGGCCATCCCGCCGATCGACGGATTACAGGACATTCTTGCGACGGCGGCAGGGTCCATGGTGAACAGCGCCGTCTTCGCGCCAAGCCTGGACGATGCCAGCGCGGCCTCACATCCTGCATGGCCACCGCCGACGACGATCACATCAAAGATACTGTTACGTGCTGAAGACATAATCAACGCAATAGCCGATTGTTACATCACAACATGGTTCATGCGCGTAGGTTACTTTCCGATGCAGAATCTGCTGAAGACTGAGTTCAGAAGCTCCGTATGATAGACCCGGCCAGTAACCATGCCGAGCGACTCCAGCGCCGCGCGAAGACGCGTTGCAGCAAGCGCCACTTGATCCTCACGCTCGGAGCGCAGTTGTTCCAGCGCGGCGTCCGTCTCCTTTAACGCTCCATCAAGAAGGATGCGATGCCTTTCGGAGATCACCGCATGCGGCATGGTCGACGCATGCAGAGCAGCCTCGATCATCCTGGTCATCGCGCAACGGACCTCGGGCACTCCATCGCCGCCGGTAAGCGAGCATGGTATCGCAAGTCGCCCGACAATCTCGGCCGGCGCAACACGCATTCCGAGATCGATCTTGTTGAGGATGACTATGCAGCGCTTCGGATCGAACCTTTCGATCTGGACGCGATCCTCCTGCGAGAGGGGCTGCGATGCGTCCACGACGTGCAGGTGTAGATCAGCCTTGCCCATCTGCATCACGGTCCGCCGAACTCCTTCTTTTTCGATCACGCAATCCGTCTCACGAAGCCCCGCCGTATCCACCATCCGAATCGGGAAACCATCGAGAATAAGGCCTTCCTCGATGGTATCACGCGTTGTGCCTGGTATAGGGGAAACTATGGATCGATCACGTCCTAGCAGTGTATTCATCATGGTAGACTTCCCCACATTGGGCCTACCAGATATAACCACAATGGCTCCGTCTCTGAGCACATGGCCCTCATCCCAACTCGAGATGAGTTCGGCCATGGAAGCGCGTGTGGCCTGCAATCTGTCGACGATCTCGCGGACATCGGTTTGAGGCAGTTCGTCATCGGCGAAGTCGAGCGTGGCTTCGATATCAGCCGCTGCCGCCAAGAGTTGATCGTAGACCTTATTGAAGCGCGCGCTGAGCGACCCTTCGAGTTGCTCGAGCGCCGCCGCTGCTGCGCGGTCCGATTTCGCGCGCACCAGATCGAGTACGGCCTCGGCCTGAAGAAGATCGAGCCTCCCGTTCAGGAACGCGCGCTGCGTGAACTCGCCCGGCTCAGCGAGCCGGGCGCCGGCTTCAACCACTCGTCGCAGGATGCGCCGCGCAACGATGTTGCCGCCGTGCCCCTGAATCTCCACGACATCTTCTCCCGTGTAACTGCGTGGCGCGCGCATGACGAGCAGCAGAACGTCGTCAATGACGCGGCCGTCAGCATCTGTAACATGCCCATGGATAATGACTTGCGATGGCCTCGCTGATGGAATATCGCCGCTGCAGGCGAAGACCGTGTCGGCAATCTTCAGGCTCTCCGGGCCCGAGATCCGAACGATCGAAACGCCGCCTTCGCCGGCGGCGGTGGCTATAGCCGCAATCGTGTAATCTGATGCGTTCATGTTGTTGCTCTTCCAGGAACAGCCTGAAGATTATCGCTGCCTCGAGGGGCAAAGGGGAGCAATTTCTGTCACGGCAAACCGACGCTCGCGGTCAAAGCGGAACATCGATAAGGATAAACTCGGACGGTGCCGTGGCAAGAATTGACAGGTCGCCTTCGTCATCCGTTCTGAGCTGGTCGCCGGTCCGCAGAACATGACCGGCAACCTTCAGCGCGCCCGTCATCATATAGAGGAATGTGCCGCGGCCGGAATGTGCGCTATGGGAAAGCTTTGCGTTCTCATCAAGGAACGATCTGTAAATTGTTGTATCCGAATGGATTAGAATGCCGCCCTTGTCAGCGCCTGAGGCGAGCGTGGCGAGTCTATTCTTCCACGCCGACGGCTCCAGGGTTTTCTGGTCATACGAGGGTTTGAGTCGTCTTTGCCCGGGCGTGATCCATACCTGATAGAAATGAACCGGCGCTGCCGCGCGGTTGAACTCCGAGTGCATGATGCCGGTGCCCGCGGACATGCGCTGCACATCGTGAGCGCGAATGACGCTCTTGTTGCCGAGACTGTCCTCGTGCGAAATCTCTCCATCGAGAACGATCGTGACAATTTCCATCTCGCGGTGCGGGTGCATCGGAAAACCTTCGCCCGGCAGAACGACATCGTCGTTGAAGACGCGGAGCGAACCGAATTGCACATTCTGCGGATCGTAGTAATCGGAGAACGAGAAGAGCCAATAGGTCTTCAGCCACCCGTAATCCGAAAAGTGCCGCACAGCTGCTGGCAAGACTTGGAACATGACTCACCATCCCGCGAGCCGTTGAGTAGAAAGCACCCCGAGTCACAGACTACCCATATGCTCACGCAATAATATCGTCCTTGAAACGAGCCGATTCAAGGGCCAGGCATGAGAGCGCGGACTGCTGCCGGCCACCTCTTCGGAAATAGCACCAGCTGGCCGGCAGGACGGGGCTCTTGTTGAGGGGGCGTTCCCAGGCTCATTTATTATTAACAGGCCTGTATTTGCTGGGTATCCTGTCAAAAAGATGGGACCGGTACCTTTTTGTGTTGACGGGGCAGGCCAACATCGGCAGAGTCTCGCGCCCAAGTTCAAGAGAGCAGGATGTAGCACATAGAACTTCAAACGTTGTTGCACAAGTTCCGCGTTGTTCATAGGGACAGCATTTACTATTTTACCCGCGAATCGTTTCCATCTTGGAGGATGAATGAAGAAGAGTTGCGCAGCCGCCCCTGAGTACGCCCTGGGCAAGTCGGGGGAATTTGTCATCACGAACTACAACCTGGCAAAGCCGTTCGCCAGCTTCTTCCCCGGCATCGCCGGACCGCACGGCATCCCCATGTGGGTCTTCTATGTGAACCGCGCCCAGTGCGTGTGCAGCATTGGCATCGAGGACAAGGAACATCCGATCATGGAGTTCCTCTCCGCGAACGCGGCTTATCAACTCGCCGGCAACCAGGGCTTCCGCACGTTCCTCAAATTCGGCACCGGAAAAGCCGTCTCCATGTACGAGCCGTTCCAGACGCAACTCGGCACCGAGGCGATGGATCGCACGCAGCGGATGATCATCTTCCCCGCGCAGCTCACGCTCGAGGAAGAGAACCGCACGCTCGGCCTCAAGTTCAGCGTCGATTACTTCAACGTGCCCGAGGACAGCTACGCCGGGCTGGTACGCGTCCTTCGCATCACGAACATCGGCCGCAAACCGGCAAAGTTTGAAATGCTCGACGGCCTCCCGATGATCGTTCCCTTCGGCGTCGACAATTACAACCTCAAGCACATGCGCCGCCTCGTCGAGTCTTTCGTCGAAGTCGTCAACTACGATCATCTCGCGCCGTACTTCAAGAGCAAGGTCAAGCAGGAGGACCGCCCCGAGGTCACGCGGATCAAGGAAGGCAACTTCTACGTCGGCTTCGAACCCTCCGGCAAGTCGTCCAAGCTCGTGCGTCCGCTCGTCGACCCGGTCCACGTGTTCGGCGATCTGACCGACTACAGCTATCCGCAGGCCTTCCTCGCCCAGACACCGTTCCGCATCAAGCCCGGCCAGATCCTTGAAAATCGGCTGCCGTGCGCGATGGGAGCCGTCAGCACAACCATTTCTGCTGGCGAGACTTACACGTACTGCTCGATCATCGGAAGCGCACAGACTGTTGAGAGCCTGAACCGCATGGTTCCGCGCATCACCAAGATGGCCTACATCCAGGCAAAGCAGCGCGAGAACGAGGCGCTGGTGAGCAAGCTGACGCAGCACAATTTCGTCCAGAGCAGTTCGCGCGCGTTCGATCTCTACGCGCGCCAAAACTTCCTCGACAACACCCTGCGTGGCGGTCTCCCGATCTCGCTGCGCGACGGCAACAAGGTGACCACGCTTCACCTTTACTCGCGCAAGCACGGCGACCTTGAGCGCGACTACAACGATTACCGGTTGTCCGCCACGAACTATTCGCAGGGCAACGGCAACTTCCGCGACGTGAACCAGAATCGCCGGAACGATCTGCTGATCAATCCCGATGTGCGCGAGAGCAACGTCGAGCATTTCTACAACCTCATCCAGCTCGATGGATTCAATCCGCTGATCGTCAAAACCACGAGCTTCAGCGTGAGCCGGCGATCCGAGTTGAAGCGCGTGCTCGCCGGGGCGCTGGACCGTGGCGGCGCACGCGAAGTCGATGCGTTCCTGCACGGGCGCCGCTTCGCGCCGGGCCAGCTCATGAGCTTCATCGCCGAGAAAGGCCTGAAGCTGCGGGGCGACATCGATGCCTTTATGGGCGAAGTGCTCGCGTGCTGCAACAAGCACCAGGAAACCGACGTCGGCCACGGCTATTGGTCGGATCACTGGGTCTACAATCTCGACCTGCTCGAAAACTACCTCGCCGTGTACCCGGAAAATCTGGCGCACATCCTCCTTAAGAAGAAGACGTTCACGTTCTACGACAACCCGCACCGTGTACTCCCGCGGAAGGAGAAATATGTGTTGTGGGACGGCCTGCCGATGCAGCTCGGCGCCGTGCAGGGCTCGCAGGAGAAGGAACAATTGATCCGCCAGCGCGCACAGGATGCGCATGTCGTCCGCACGAAGAACGGCAAGGGCGAAATCTACCACGCGACGCTTGCGGCAAAGATGCTCAGCCTGACCGTCAACAAACTCGCATCGCTGGATCCGTTCGGCGTCGGCATCGAAATGGAATCCGACAAACCGAATTGGTACGACGCGCTGAACGGTCTGCCGGGCCAGCTCGGATCCGCCATCAGCGAGACCCTCGAACTCAAGCGCCAGGTCGTGTTCCTGCAGGAATCGTTCGACCAGTTGAAGCTGGCGGATAGCGAAAAGATCGCGTTCTACGAGGAAGGCGCTGCGTTTATGGCCCGCCTCGAACGGCTGCTGAAGGATTACTTCGCGGCAGCGTCACCGCGGCGCGACTACGAATTCTGGGACAAGGCCGGCACCGCGAAGGAAGAGTACCGCGACCTCACGCTCCTCGGCATCAGCGGCCGCGAGAAGGCTGTGTCGGTGGGCGAGCTACGCGCGTTCCTGCGCCTGGCGCTGCGCAAATTGGACCACGGCATCGCCAAGGCCTGGGACCGGAAGCAGGGGATCCTCCACACGTATTTCATCAACAAGGTCACCGACTACGAACTGATCACCGTGCGGAAGCCGGGCGGCAAGAAGGAAGTGAAGAAGAACCGCAAAGGCCAGCCGTGCTTCATCGCGAAGAAGTTCAAGCACGTCCCGCTGCCGTTGTTCCTAGAGGGCCCGGTGCACTATCTGAAGACCGAGCGCGACGCGAAGAAGGCCGCGGCGCTTGCCACGCGCATCCGCGCGAGCGGGCTCTATGACCGCAAGCTCGGGATGTACAAGGTCAACGAGTCGCTCGTCGATCAGCCGATGGAAATCGGCCGCACGCGCATTTTCTCGCGCGGCTGGCTGGAGAACGAATCCATCTGGCTGCACATGGAATACAAGTACCTGCTGGAATTGCTCCGGGGCGGACTGTACGAGGATTTCTACAAAGATACGCAGACGATGCTGGTGCCGTTCCTGGATCCGAAGATCTATGGACGCAGCATTCTGGAGAACTCGTCCTTCATCGCCAGCAGCGCAAATCCGGACCCGGCTGTACACGGCACGGGCTTCGTCGCGCGACTCAGTGGCTCGACCGCCGAGTTCATCCACATCCTGTTGCACATGAATGTCGGCGAGCGGCCGTTCCGGCTGAACGAAAAGGGCGCCCTGGAAGTTCACTTCGCGCCGGCGCTTGCAGGCAGCCTCTTTACAAAGAAGGCCGAGAAGGCCACGCTGTGGATCGGCGGACGACAGAAGACGGTGGAATTGCCGGCCCACTCATACAGCTTCTCCTTCCTCGGCAACACGCTGGTCACCTATCACAACCCGTTGCGCCGTAATACCTTCGGCGCGCGCGGCGTGAAGCCTGTCTTGTGGAAGATCACGGGTTCTGACGGCAAGGTTGTTGTGGTGAAGGGCAACGCGGTAGGCGGGCCCCTGGCGCGTGCGATCCGCGACCGAAAGGTCAGCCGGATCGAAATCGAACTCGGCTGAGGACGTTGATTTTACCGGAAAAGCGACAACATGGATTTTTGCGGCCGGCATGTGGACCGGTCCCGGGATTCTGGGTAATGTGATAGATCGGCAAATTGAATAGTCAGAAAGGACACTGAAACATGTCGGACAACAGGCAGATTGCATACGATGCGCACAGCTTCACGATCCGCGGCAACCGCGAATTCCTGATCGGCGGTGAGTTTCATTACTTCCGCACACCCAATGAACTGTGGGAGGATCGCCTCATCAAGATGAAGCGGTGCGGCGCAAACCTCGTCACCACCTACATTCCATGGAACTGGCACGAGCCGCGTGAAGGCCAGCAGCGATGGACGGGCGACTGCGATGTCGCGCGATTCATTGAACTCTGCACCAAGCACGGACTCTTCGTCATCGTCAAGCCCGGCCCGTACTGCTGCGCCGAGTGGGATTTCGGCGGGCACCCGGACTGGCTGCTCAGCAAGAACATCCCGCTGCGCGTGCTGAACGACAAGTACCTCGAGTACGTCCGCGCCTGGTACAAGAAGGTCGCCGAGGTCATCAGCCCGTACCTCGCCACGAAGGGGGGCAACGTCTTCTGTATCCAGGTCGAAAACGAGTACGACCACTTGATGGAGTACGGCGAGGAGAAGATTTCCAAGGAAGACGCCATCAAGTACTTCACGCGGCTCGGCGGCATGATGGAAGAATTCGGAATCGATATTCCGAAGTTTGCCAACGAAGCCGGGTTCCTTCGCGGCAAGGGAAACATCATCGATACCCGCACGTATTACCCGAACATCCCGTTGTTCCAGTTTTGGATGTACATGCATAAGTACTTCGACGGCAAGATCTTGGCCGCGAAGCAGGGGCAACCAAATTGCCCGACCATGATCCTCGAATTGCAGGTCGGATGGTTCGCCCAGTTCGGCCGTCCGCTCTACATCGCGCCCGTTCATCTGACCGAGAGCGTATCGAAGAGCGTCGTCGGTCTCGGCGCGTCCGTACTCAACTACTATATGTACGTCGGCGGCACGACCGTTCCCTTCTGGGGTTGCCGCGGCAACATCTGGGACATCCATCCGCGCGGCACCGGCACGGCCACCACGTTCGACTTCGGCGGCTCACCGATTCGCGAGTGGGGTGAACTCATGCCCGGCCGCATGGATTTCATCCGCGCGCTGTCGGAGTTCGGTCAGGACTTCAAACAGCTTGTGCTCGAAGCGAGCGATACGCAGGACTTCAAGGTGCTCAAGGGCGGCGAGGGAATCTCCATCATCAAGCCCGGCGCCACGGAGACGGACATCGCGTTGCAGGGCGACACCGAGAACTTCCAGGTCTACGCGCGCAAACTCGGGGACCAGTACCTCGTCTGCGTACGCAACCTCAGCGCCGACACCAAGGTGGTCGATATCGGCTTCGCGAAGACCGGGCAGGTGGTTTTCCAAGGGTTGGAACTCCAACCGCGGCAGACCTTCCTCCTCCCGGTGAACGTGAAGATTCCCGGCAGCACCACGGTGATCGAAAGCTCTACGTCAGAACTGCTCTTTGCGCGTAAGGTCAACAGCCACAGCCTCTTCGGCATATACGGCAAGCCGGGTGCCAAGGGGCGCACGGTCCTCAAGGCCGCCGGCGCGATCAAGGTGCTGTCGGGCGATGTACAGGTCAACGGCAATGTCCTCGAATACACGCACAAGGGCATCCAGGTCGTGCAGGTCGGCAGCGATCGCATGTTCATTCTCGATCAGGATCTCTGCGGCAAGATCGAGGAGCTCGATGGCGGCATCGTCGTCGCCGACACGTACTTCATCCGCGACATCCAGCAGCAGGGCAAGTCGGTCACGCTCAAGGCGCAGATGCGCAGCGCTTCCAAGAACACGTTTACGTTCTTCGACGACAAGCCGCTGGCCGAAGTCAAGATTGCCGGCAAGCCGGTGGAGCTGGTGCGCGGCGAAGACGGACGGACAACGTTCTCGTATCGCAACTCGAAGCAGAAGGCTGTGAAGCTGGAGTGGACGGGTGACTGGAAACTCAAGACCGACACTGCCGAAATCGCGACGGACTACCAGCCGCCTCAAGGATGGACCACGTTGCCCGAGCCGATCTCGTTGGAAGAGGCGGGCCTGCTGCAGCACGGGTACATCTGGTATCGCGGCGAGTTCGATCTGCCCGCGGACGCGGAGTCTGCCGAGATGGTATATCCCGGCAACGACTGCGACCGGCAGCACGTATTCGTCAACGGCCAGCGCGTGTGGGACGGCATTGATGGCGATCATACCATCGGCCTGCAAAACGCGATGAAACCGGGCCGCAACGTGGTGGCGGTTCTCTACGAGAACTTCTTCCACAGCAAGTCGCACCCGCATGAAGGCGCGATTCGCAAGTACAGCGGCATCCTGAAGTCGGTCCTGATTACCGGCAAGACGAAGTCCGGCCAGGCGTTCACCCGCGAAATCAAGTCGTTCCAGGTTCGCCAGCAACTCGCCGAATTGCTCCGGGGCTGCACCGAACTGAAGTTCAACGACGCAGACTGGCAGGTGGTGAAGCCCGCCCGCCGCTACGTGCTGGATGAGAAACTCGGCGTAATCAGTTGGATGCGCCGTACGTTCAAGTACCAGTGCAAGAAGGGCTGGGAGGTGGCGGTACGGATCACATTGCCGGAGGTCAAGCAGCGCTGCTTGGTCTACATCAACGGCAAGCCGGTGGCGCAGTACGACGAAGCCGGGCCGCAGCACGACTTCTACGTACCCGCGCCGTACCTGCAGAAGAACAACGTCATCGCCATCTGCCTGGAAGGCTCGCGGTCGACCATGATCGAGCCTGAACTCGGCACGTTCTACGAAGTGAAGGATGTGGACATCGAAATGACGTTGGGCTAAGGCAAAGCTCTGAGACATCGTGAACGGGCGATGGCATTACGCCATCGCCCGTTTGCTGTTCATCTCCAACCATGAATCCACGCGGATGGACGCGAAATCCAACTATCCCGTCAGTGTAGTGTTCATTCGTGCCTATTCGTAATTCAGATTCCCTTCGCTTTCTGACTCATTTCCTGTTCAATACATCTCATGAGCTGGCTTTGGGACCTGCAGTCGATCAAGAGAGTCGAGGCTCGCCTGGCGAAAGAGGCTGAGGAGAGAGAGGTCCGCCGCAAAGAGGCCAAAATCCTGACTGGCGGCACCCCGGAATTCCGTAATCGCTTCCGCCGCGAATTCCTCCTGACCGACCCCATTCAGCGCCGGCGCCGACGCCTCATCGCCTATATCCTGTCCCTTATCGGCATTCTTCTCCTGCTATTGGCCAATATCCTTGCGAATTAGCCTTGCGCGCAAGAGATTGGTAATCAATAGGTTGCCCATGCTTCCGCCGTGTTCGGCGATCCGCCCATGGAAAAAGTTGGAAAAACCCCTTTGACACCCACCGCGTTTTCACTAGAATACATACTAGTACGCAACTAGATGTCTATCTGTCCTGAGGCGTTCTGACGGTTCCTTCCATCGAGTGCGCCGGGGGCGAAGCAGTACGGGGGTGCGGCATGAGCAAGGCAAGCAGCGGTATTCGGACGGCTCTCTTCCTTTTCTTCCTCTGCGTGGCGGGTGCAGCATCGGCTGCTCCGTTCATCCAGATGAAGGATGGATATTTCTTTGACCCGGTCACCGGGAAACCTTGGGTACCACACGGCATCGCGTACCAAACCTGGAACCGACCGCTTGGCGTGTGGCAGACCAAGGAGCAGGTCGACTACGACCTCGATGAAATGGTGAAGATGGGCGCGAACTCTATTCGCGTCGACTTCGTCTGGCAGCACATCGAGGAAAACGGCGACAACCAGTGGAAGTGGAGCAACTACGATTACCTCGTGGAGGCAGCTGAGGCGCGCGGCATCAAGATCTTCGCGCTGATCGGTTACCAGTGGCCGCCGAACTGGTTTCCCGACGAGTGGTACACCATGCACCCTCCGGAGATCGACGCCGAGGGCATTCCTCACACCAACCGCTGGCAGTCCGACATCATCAACTACGAGCACCCGCAAGCCCGCGCCCAGTACGCCGAATGGATCAGTACGGTCTGTGCGCGATATAAGAATGCCAAATCCATCGTCGCTTGGATCGTCGGCAACGAGTACGGCTATCTCGGGCTCTGGAGCGGTCTCCTCGACGGCTACGACCCGCAGACAGAACAGGCCTTCCGCAACTGGTGCAGCAACAAGTATGCAACCGTTGAGGCCGTGAATCAGGCTTGGGGCCTTTACGGCCAACCCGGCGTCGCGGATAGCACAGGCAATGTCGCCGCTACGGCGCAGATTGGCGGCCGCCTGATGGTGCTGAGTAAGCAGGACAACCTGCCTGCCGGCGATTCTCTCGATCTCTCGGTGAATTCCGAATTGGACGGCTCCGGCACATGGACCTCGCGGCTCGTCCGTTTCGAGAACAACATTTCGGCCATCTCGCTGGCTGAAATTGCCGGGCGCCCGGCATTGGCCTACGACAACGACTTCGGCGCGGGCGGCTACGGGGAACTCCGCTACGGCATCTGCTCGGCCACGAATGGGCAGGGCACATGGTCGTATAGGATCGTCTCCACGCAACGCATGTCGTACTACCCCGGTCTGTACGCCACGCTCTCCCAACTCATGGGCAAGCCCGTCATCGTCGCCGTGGACAAGTACTCATCGGGCCCCATTACCACGTATCGCCTCTGCACCTACTTCGCCGATGCCACGGATGGCCTCGGCGGTTGGACCACAAATGTGATCGACGCCGGATCATCCAGTTGGATCTGCAACGGCAATATGGTTCTGCTGAACGGCCACCCCGCTGTGGCATACCTGAACGGGACCAACCTCTACTTGGCCGTGAACGATTCCACTAACGGCACGGGCGCATGGGTCCGCTCTTCGATTCCCGCCGCGGCGCCCTGCGGCAAGCCATCACTTTCCATCGTGAACGGCAAACTCTCCGTGGCCTATCCGTCCGGCACGGCGATCGACGCCGATCTCGTGGTCGCAGCGAACAGCGCAGCAGACGGCTCCGGCACATGGACCTCCAGCACGGTGGATACCGGCCGTACCTATGGGGCGTCGCTCCGCGACATCGGCGGCAAACCGGCGGTGTTGTACCAGGAATTCGATTCCTCCCAGATCCGCTACGCCGTGCAGACGGCTTCCAATGGTTGGAAGAAGCACGCGCTGGCGACGGGCGGCACCATGGAAACAAGCCTGCAACCGCTGTCCGAGGCTGCCGCCGCCATCTACATTCGCAGCAACGCGGTCTGGTCCGTCTCGCTGCCCGCCGCGGCGAAAATCATCAACAATTTCAGTGATATCTCCTTCGTCGAGCAGTATCGCGCCTATGGTCCCGACGGTGCCGAATGGGCGGACATGACACAGTTTCGCGAGGACTCGATCGCCGACTTCACTGCGCTCAGCGCGCAGGCCGCAAAGTCAGCCGACACCAATCACCTGATTTCCTATTCAACCGTCGGCATGCAGTGGGGCGAGGAAGACTGGCGCTATCACGCGGAAGATCGCGGCAAGATCACCGCCTTCGCAGCCGCCCGGGGCGCGCCGATCGACTTCTTCTCGGTGAACAATTATCCGTGGTCGGTGCTCGGCCACGAGGCGCAGAACGGCCAGTGGGGCATCTCGTATACAAAGAAGGTGGCGGGCATTCCGGTGCTGTACAGCGAAACCGGCTTCACCAGTTCCGAGACCATGTGGCCCGGGATGACCGAAGCACGGCAGGGGCCGCTCGTGCGAAACGCGCTGTGGGAATCGCTCGAGGCCGGCGCGATCGGCACGCACATCTTCGCGTGGCATGACCGCCCGTATATCACCGACCGCGAGAAGGGCTTCGGCATTCTCTACGCCAACCGCGCGATCAAGCCTGCGTTCTGGGTGTCGCGAAATACTTTCCTCCTGATGGACCAGGCGAAGATGCAATCGTTGCTGGCCGGGTCAAAGGACCCGAAGCCGGATGTGGCGTTCCTGTGGACCGCGGCAGCCGACTCACAATACAACCGCTACGAATGCGAGATGCAGCAGGTGGCCGGCGCGCTTGAGCGCCTCGGCTATGAGCCCAACTTCATGAATCTGCAGGATCTGGCCTCCGGCGCCTACACGAACTTCCGCGCGATCATTCTACCCCGCAACATGCGCGTGGACGCGGTGGTCCCCGGCTACACAAACAGCGTGCTCAACTTCCTGCTTACGCGCGTTCTCCCGGCCGGCGTCCACGTGATGGCCACGGCGGATCTGCCTGGCATGCAGGACTTTAACGGTAAGCCTCGCGCAGACTTTGAGAAGGAAGTAGCGCAGCTCTTCGGCATCGATGCCTCCGATGCCGGTGGCTATGAGATGCCACAACGGCGGCGCAATTACGTCTCATGGTACTGGAACCTGATTGAGGTGGATTTCAACAGCAACGCGGTCGGCGCCGTCGCGGGCAACTATCACTACTGGCCCTTTGTCTGGAAATACAGCGACGAGATCAAGGTCACCGACGGCACCGTTTGGGCAACGATGAACACCTTGCGCAACAAGGGCTTCGAGGACAGCAACACGTCCGCGTCGCGCTGGGATGGCACGTGGGGCAACGTCTTTGTCCGCAGCGGTTGGGGCTGGGCCTATGAAGGCAACAACATGGTGCAGATGTGGGGCGACTCGGGAATGTACAAGGACTTCCCCGTCGTGCCGCACGGACGCTACACGCACAGCGCCTACTTGCGTAGCAATAGCGACGATCCGCTGCGCGGCGGCAAGGAAGCCTGGGTCGCCATAGAATGGATGGACGAACAGAACAATCTTATCGGCGTCTCCGAGAGCACGCATCTGACGACCAACACACCGGGCAATTCGTGGCTCCTCTACAAAGTCGATGCGCACGCCCCGGCCAATGCGTGGACCGGCCGTCGCGTGACACGCATGCGCGGTCCGGGCGACGGGGCGGTCTTTGTGGATGATGACAGCCGCTCCCCGGCGGTGGTGGTGAAGAACCACGGCGCGGCGAAGGCCGCGATCTTCCTCTACTCCGCGGGCGACATGCGACCCGACGGAAACCTTGACGGCGACCCCGACATTTATGACTGGCGGTGGCGCTACGACGTGTTCGGCGCCACGGTGCGCGACTACTTCGGCGTGAAACCCGCCCTCCAGGCGCTCGGCACCAATGCCTACCTCTGCCTGGCCGATTACCGCACATGCTCAAACGGCGCAACCCTTTGGCAGGTAAAGAATTACCTCTACGACACGAATCAGCCCAACGGCGGGCCGCCGATGACCTTCACCCTGTCGAGCAGCCTCTTCACCGGCAAAACGGTCCGGGCAATCGATCAGGGCCTGATCCTCGCCGAGCGCGCGGCCACCAACATCACGCTGTCGCTCGCGCCCGATGGAATGGAGATGCTCTACGTTTATCCGCCAAAGACCAATGACATCGTCGTCCAACTCGCCGACGCACCCGCCGTGGTGCATCCGTTCGGCGACAAGAATTACATCGTCACGCTCAAGTACGACACCAAGGGCTTGTCGAATGTCGTGCTCAAGGTTGCGCTGATGGAAGACGGCGACAATGGCGACGGCGTGCCGAATGAAATCATACAGCAGCTCACCATCACGGTCACCGGCTCCGGCACAACCAACCTCTACATCTACATTCCCGATCCCGACCTGACGGATACGGATCTGATCTCCACGGCCGATGGCGGCAAGTGGAAGTTCCAGGTGTGGGCGGAAACCTCGGGTGGACAAATCATCGGCGACACCGTTTCGCAGACTACGCAGCTCAAGTGGGGCGTGAAGCCAACGGGCACCATTCCGTCCGTCGTCACCAAGGGCAGCACGGTGCAAATGCCCGTCGAATGGCAGGAACTCTACGAGTACTTGTCGTGGCAGAACACGCCGATGACGCGGAACGACGCATTCCCGGGTCGCGTCGCCCTGTTCCGGTCCACCAAGACCGAGAAGCGGTATCCCGGACACCTCGCCACGGCGAATCGCGTCGCCGATTGGCTCGAGAGCCTCGGCTACTCGGCCGGCAATCCGCTGGATATTTCCTTCGACAACGTGACCGTCTCCCTCAACACGGATAGCAGCGCCGGACCTACGGTGGCGTTTACGGATTCGGCCGAGGGTGGAACCAACGGCTGGACGGCAACCGGCCTTTGGCATCAGGACACCGCGCAGGCCGCAAGTCCAACGCGTTCATGGACTTACAATAACGGTGTCAACTACAACACCGGCGCGAGAAACACCGGCACACTGACCACTCCGTGGATATCGCTCAGCAACGCGGCCGCAGCAACGCTCACGTTCAAGAGCTGGTATGAGACCGAGGATACCGGGACGAGTTGGGATAAGAAGCTCGTGCAAGTCTCGACCGATGGGACCAACTGGACGCAGGTTCTCCAGATCTCCGGTCCAAACAAGCAGTGGACCTCGCAGACCGCGGATCTGAGTCCGTACGCGGGCAAGCGCGTCCAAGTTCGTTTTGTATTCGACTCGATCGACGGCGTCTATAACACCTTCGCCGGCTGGGCAGTGGATGACGTAACCGTACTCG
The DNA here is from genome assembly GCA_036821485.1 of Verrucomicrobiota bacterium. Classification (GTDB taxonomy): domain Bacteria; phylum Verrucomicrobiota; class Kiritimatiellia; order CAIQIC01; family JAGNIJ01; genus DAISJM01. Next base: position 48,368 of record DAISJM010000022.1, read on the forward strand.
CCGTGCAGGGCGCGCCGCGCGATCTCTTCTTCGACAGCATGGAATCAACCACGAACTGGACCGGCAGCGGCCTGTGGCGGCTCGCGACAAACCGGGCCAGCGGCGGCATTCGAAGCTGGGTTTATAACAACGGCACGAACTACAACAACGGCGCGCGCAACAGCGGTTCGATTATTTCACGCTGGATCGACCTCGCCGATGCCGAGAGCGCGGCGCTCACGTTCAAGAGCTGGTACCGCACCGAGGACACCGGCACGTCGTGGGATCGCAAGACGGTGCTGGTTTCGACGGATGGAACAAACTGGACCCAGCTCCTCCAGATCTCCGGCGTCGCTTCCGACTGGACCACGCAGACGGCAGATTTGACGCCGTATGCAGGCCGGCGCATTCAACTTCGTTTCTTCTTCGATACAATCGATGCGCTCAACAACCAGTATGAAGGGTGGTACGTCGATGAAGTCCGCGTGTCCTGTGTTTCCGGCATCGGCGCTTCGATCCTGAACGATCACGTTGAGACAGGCACCAACGGCTGGTCCGCAGCCGGGCTGTGGCACGTGGCGGACGACATGTCCGCAACCCCTTCGCACAGTTGGGCTTACAACAACGGCTCCAACTACAACACGGGGGCTCGCAACAACGGTGCGCTGCTCTCGCCCTGGATTGACCTGATCGGCGCGGAAAGCGCCAAACTGACCTTCCAGAGCTGGTACGAGACGGAAGACACGAGTACGGCGTGGGATCGGAAAACCGTCTCCATCTCCACGGACGGAACGAACTGGACGCAGATTCTGCAGGTCTCCGGCGCCAACAAGGTCTGGGTGGGACAGGCGGCTGATCTGTCCGCCTATGCCGGTCAGCGTATCCGGCTGCGCTTCTTCTTCGACACGATCGATGGCGTGTACAACCAGTTCCGCGGCTGGTATGTCGACGACATCCGCGTCAGCGTCGTCGGGAGCGGATTGCTGATGGTGGATGGATTCAGCCAACCCGCGTTGAGCACAAACTGGACACGCGCAGCGGGTGCTGCGAACTGGGCTGTTTCGAATGGAGCCCTCCGCGTGTGGCGCATCGGCAACAGTGACAACATCCTGACGGCAGGGCAGGTCGCGTGGAGCAACTACACGTTGAGCGCGGACATCCGATACAACACACAGGACGAGTACTTCAACGACGCGGAACTGTACCTGCGCTACATCGATCGCGACAACTTCGTCAAGGTCGGCATCCGCAACTACTACGGATTCTGGCGCTTGAAGTACACGGTGCGCGATCACACCAACATCGTTGCGCAGGGATGGCTGCACGAGTTCAGCAAGACAAACCGGCCGGTCGAGAACACGTGGTACAGCCTGAAGGTGACGGCAGCAAGCAACGCATACACGGTGTATTTCAACGGCGAGGATGCCGGCTCGTTTACTGCCACGAACTTCGCGGCGGGTCGTGTCGGCATGGGCACCATGGCGGCACAGCTCGGCATCTGGGAACCGCAGAACGGGTACTTCTTTGTCGACGACGACGAGTACAGTTTCTGGGCTCCGGAAGGCCAGCCTACGGGTGGCGGAAAGCCACTCAACCTCGACTGGGGCTATCTCAACAACTTCTATACAACCCTCATATTGCCAGGCGCTTACGTCATGAGCGATGTGGAAGTGTCGAACATTGTCACTTGGTTGGACAAGGGGATGTACAGCCTGATTTCTACGGATGGCGGCGCGGCCATGGAGAAGGAAAATGGTGTGTCTGCGATGGGCCGTATCGAGCCGTTGTTTGGCGCAGCCCCGTCCCTCACGACGCTGTCCGGTCTCACGCGTTTGACCGTCGGAACAAACGATCACTATGTCACGCTCGACCACACAGCCGGCGCACAGATTCCTGCGACGGGGAGCGCAAGGGCGTGGAGCGGACTGACCAAGGGTACGGCGCTCGGCCGGGTCGACAACGGTGTGTCCTCCGCACCGGCGCTCATCGTCAACACCTTGACGAACGATCCTTACGCGCCGCGCAAAACGCTCTGCTTCAACTTCGGCATCGACGCGGCATCACAGATGACCGGCTCGTTCAGCAATATCGCGCGGCGTGCATTCGAGTGGTCGCGCGGGCAGGCACACAAGGTCCGCGTGCTGTTGAAGTACCCGGTCCATGCCGACCAGCCCGAGTACGACATCACGCTCGCGCAGTGGGACGCCTGGGTGCTGAGCTGCAACGGCAGCAACACGCTTGCCCTCAACATTCCTACTGAAGGCATCATGACCGGCAGCAACCTGTACTGGGTGATCTACACGTACGCGTGGGATGCGGAGGAAGCGTGGGCCGGACACGACGGCTTCTACACGTCGCAGAATGACGGCGGCGGGCTCTTCACGAGCATCCCGGGCATCGGCCTGCAGGTGCTTGGCGCATCGGACAAGGTCTATGGCGGCCGCACGTGGGATCTCTGGCTGGGCTATAACACGACCGGTCAGTCCCTGATGCTGACGTATGGCATCAAGGACAAGGGCGGGCTCCGCAATGAGGACAACTTCGACGACGGCAACTATGCCGGCTGGACGATTCAGCCCTCGCCCAACTACCGCTGGACCGTAACCAACGGAGCGGTCCGCTACACTTCGCCGACCAACGGTGGACTGTCGTGGCTGATGCGTGACGGGCTCAACGTGGCCGATCGCAACATCACGATCGAGTACGACGTGAAGTATTCCGGCGGGGCCGAGGGGGGCGGATTGATCTACCGCGGCCAGATTCTGCAACTGCACCCGTGGGGCGTGTACTGGACGACCAACAACCCGCTGGATATGTCCTCCGGAACAGCGTCGAACTTCAGCGGCCTCGTCACCAATGCCGACGGCAGCGTGTCGTACGTCATCACCGGCTCGGTCTCGGTACACATTGGCGCGCCTTACTTCACCACCGGCTCGTGGCATCACGTCATGGTCAGCATCCGTGATGGCGACCCCTGCCCGGTGAGTGACGTCTCGATCGACGGCAAGGCCATCCTCTTCATGGAGCCCTTGAAACACACGAACTGGTCCGGTACGAGCGTCGGCTTCCTGAGCCCGGAGAAATCCGGCCAAGTCGAATGGGATAATTTCCGCGTGGTGGACGAGCAGTATTCCGCAGTGACGCAGATGGTCACGGGCGTGTATGTGCCGACCAACGCCGTTACGCCGTTCTGGCCCTACGTGCCGGACTACGATCCCGACATGTGGGAGTACGAAGGCACCCAGCTCGGCGGGCAGTACGAGTGGTACGCCTACTTCCGCGGCAAGAACGAGCAGAGCACGCTGACTGCTGCGCTCTATTTCGCCCCGCGGCTCATGGTCGAGGATACGAACTTCCCGACGGTCATCACGGCCGGCCAAACCGTGCAACTCCCCGTGGAATGGGAAAGTCTGCCGCAGGCTCCGATGAAACTGCGCGTGCAATTGGTGGACCCGTACTCCGGCTCCACCCCGGTGACACAGGACTTCACCGTGAACACGCTGAGCGGCTCGGCATATTTCCCGATCACCGTTCCGTCCAACGCGCCGTCTTCGGGCAACTTCCTGTGGTCCGCGTTCATCTATCCGGATGGCTCAGCCAGCCCGTTCGATGACCGCATCGGCCTCGACGATACGTACCGCTTCAATACGTTGGGACAACCCATCGGACCGGAGACGCAAATCACGGTGATCGGCACACCCCTGAGCGACAACGATGAGGTCGTGCTGTACAGCGACAGCGGATTGCTCGGCGGCTGCTCCGTCTACACGTGGCAAGGCGGGACGGCAACGTTCGACGGCGACTACACGGGAATCGCCGCGCCGGAGGGCGTGAAATCGTTCCGTACCTACGGCAACTATTGGCAGGGCTGGGGTCTGTTCAGCGCGGAAGGCGGAGTACCCGATGGGCGCGATATGCGCGCGTTCACCAACGGATTCGTCAAGTTCTGGGCCAACAGCACGGTCACCCTCAAGGTTCAACTCGAAGACACCGGCTACGTCAAACGCACCAAGTATGTCCCGTCCACCGGCGGCGTGTGGAAGGAAATCGTCATCCCGATCAGCGATTTCAGCGGCGTGAATCTCTCGAGCATCTACGGCTTGATCGAGATCAGTTCCGAAACCGCGTCGACCTTCTACATCGACAACGTGCGCTGGGTGAAGGGCATCTTCCGCATCTACCGTGATGCCGGTATTCCCGCTGGCTGCGACGTCATCACCTGGGCGGGAGGGACGTCGTCCTTCAATGGCGACTTCGTGGACGCCGCTGCGCCTGAAGGCATCAAGACCTTCCGCACGGAAGGCTCGTCGTGGATCGGCTGGGGCGTTGCGAAGACCAATGGCACACTGGACCTCGGGTTCTACAGCAACGGCGTGGTGTACTTCTGGGCTAAGAGCACCAATGCGCTGAAGATCGAGATTGAGGCCCCGCAGGGCACGAAGCGGACCAAGTACATATCGTCAACCGGCGGCTCATGGCAGGAATTCGTCCTGCCCATGAGCGAGTTCAGTGGTGTGAATTTCTCGCAAGTCTACGCGCCGTTCACCGTCTCCGCTGATGTCGGCGCCACGTTCTTCGTCGACGACGTGCGCTGGATTCGCAGCACGAATGATGTCTCCACGCAACCGCACGTGGTCGTGTACTCCGACGCAGGCATTCCGATGGGCTCTGATGTCTACGTCTGGTGGGCGAGCCAGTACTGGGACCACGTGTCGCTGCTGATGGGCGACGGCAGTTTCGAGTTCGATGCACAGGGCCGCTTCCCCGATTCCGGGTTCTGGGCCATGACGTCTGCCGGCGGCACCGCCACCGGCCAGTGCCTTGCAGCGGCCGTGCGAACCGGTTTCAGCGGCCTGCGGTTATCCACCGCCACACAAACCACGTCCACCTGGGTTTCGACCTACCAGGAACTGACCGCGTACGCGGGCGACATCTATCATCTTGAAACGTATGTGCGGCAGCCGGGCTCGAGCTGGATCGCCGGCTCTCTGGCCTACCCGCGCCTGCAGTTCCTCGACGCAGGGCGCCAAGTGATCACCAACATCGCGACCGTGACCAAGGTGACCTCGGCCGGCCAAGCGTGGACGCTGTGCTCGCTGCCCGACACGGTCGCGCCCTACGGCACGCGTTACGTCAGGCTTGATCTCGTCGTTCAGAAACCCGCGGGTCAGTCCGGCATCAGTCTCGCCGATTTCGATGACGCACGCCTGAGCCAGGGCAACAGTTTCTACGGTGAGTTCGCCGAGGACCCGGCCCCTCCCGAGGGCGCCAAGACGTTCCGGTCCTACTGCGTGAACTGGTCGGGGTGGGGGATCTTCTACACGAACGCCACGGTGAACTACTCGTCGTACTCCAACGGCTATCTCAAGTTCTGGCTGAAGTCGTCCGGCTATACGAAGATCGAGCTCCAAAGCCAGACCGGCACCAATCTCCAGACCGTGACCGGCGCCTACTATAACCCGACAACAGACGGCAACGGGCAGATCATCTGGCAGCACAAAGTGATTCCCATCACCAATTTCACAGGGGTCGTGCTGACCAACATCAAGAGCCCGTTCATGGCCACCGATCCGACGTTCGATCGGTCCTATTCCATCGATAATGTCCGCTGGGAAATGACGCCGTAAGGCAGGGAGTTATCATGAATCGTTGTATCCTCATGCTGATCCTGCTCGCAGCAATGACCGCAAGCGCCACTGCCGCCGT
>DAISJM010000023.1:0-53907 GCA_036821485.1 Verrucomicrobiota bacterium
GGGTTGGCGTGTACGCACACGCCGCTCCACGGATCCACCGGATTCTTGTTTAGTATGCCCCGCGCGCTGCTCACGCTAGACGGCTTCACCCAACACGAGTAGGTCTTGCCCGTCCCAAGAATCCCCAGCACATCCCCTGCGTTGATGTAGTCATCCGCGCCATCGAAGCTGTAAGCTCCACCGCTGATGCCGTTCGTTGTCCACGTTGCCCCATAGACCGTTCCGGTCCACCCATTCCCGCTCCCGTCCTGCACGGTCCCCGAACTGTCGAATCCGTACCAAATTACCAATCCGTTTGTAGGGGCTACAGGCAACCCCACATCGACGTCTCCACACAGCGATGTCCTGTTCACAACCTGCAGTCCATCCAAGATCGCCTCTCCCTCACCGAACGCTTGCGCTGCGCAGCAGATCAGTACTGCGCCCAAGCGCCATATAGGCGCTGTTCTGTGCGATTTCATGGCTCCTCCACAATCTGTGTCGTGCTGTTCGTCACAACCACCAACGGTTCTCGCTCCCTGTTCCTGTGTCCCCGGTCACTGAGAATCACAAGGCCTTCCATTCTCACGCTCACTTGCCGGCCATGCACATTCAGATCCTCTGCATACGTTCCGGCTTGGATGACCAGCACGCCACCACCATCGGCTTCTTCCACCCCCGCCCGAATCGTCTTCTTCGGTCCATCTCCCAGGCTGCGAATCGGACTCTTTCCGGCAAAACTGTCGTTCCCCCTCGCCTGGTCCACGTAGATGATCCGCGCGAGTTGGACAGAGGCCGTCACGTTGCTCGCGCAGTTGGTTCCGATGGTCAGGGCGTCGGTCTGAAGATCGGTCAAAAAACTGCCTTCTGAGTCGAGGTCCGACATCTCGCTGGTCAGCGCTCCGTCTATTGCCACGCTTGATCCCGCGATGAACTGCTCTCTCGCGTCGGGGATGCCGTCTCCGTCCAGATCAAGGTCGCCACGCCCCACCAGGTAGTATCGCCCGAATATCCCCTCAAGCCCCGTGTCCGTCCATTGCATCACGGCCTCGCCCGCAGTCTGCAAATCGCTTGCGGCCAAGGCCCACCCACCCGTGCTGCTGAATCGGCTCTCCGGCCCCACATCCTGGTAGTACACGTCCAGCCGTTCCCCCTCCACCCCTGTCCCCCGAATCGTCAGTACCACGCTGGTTCCACCCAGTACCTGCAGTCCCTCGATCACCGGCGGCTCTTCATCCTCCGGGAATACGTTGGCGTACGGCCTTGTCTCCATCCACACCCGACAGGCTTCCCCTGTCACGTTCAACCAGTACGCTTCGCCCATCTTCAGTTCTTCCGGGCTATTCGTGTTACTGGCGTCGGTCAGTACGTCGTCTTTCAGGGCTGTTTCTTCGCGTGGGACCGCTCCTGCGTACGGGTAGCCCACCAAGTTCAGCCCGGGGTACAGCGTGGCCTGGTTCGTTTCATCCAGAACCAGTTCTCCCGCCAGATAAACGGCTTGGGTACTGTCTGCCAGAGCGAAGCCCTGTCCGGCAACGGGCAGCGTGTTGGTAAGGACGTATTGCTGGTTCTCGGCGTCCCAAGTCAGGACCGCAGTCTCCCCGGAGTCCAAGGCCACAAACGGCGATGACGCCAAGGCGCCGGGTTCCGTGTTCAGCCGGATGAACCCGACCGGGCGGGAGACGATGTTCTGCGCGAGAGAAGAAACGACGAGCAGTTCAAGAAGACAGATACTTAGGAAAGAGAAGTGAAACCCGAGTCGATGGACATGTTTCCGCGGCGCGAGACTCCGTCGCATGCGATGCTCCCCCCCTAGCTGATTCTTTTCTACACCCAATCCCCGCTCGCTGACTAGGGGGGTATTTTGTAGGATGTTCCTGACAAAGCTTATTTTTCCAACGATTGGAAAAACCAAGGCGTGATATAATCCGCACCGATGAAATCCGACCGCCCAGCGCTGCTAGATATGACGCTGCCTGAACTGCAGGCACTCCTCGCCGGCTGGGGCGAGAAACCGTTCCGCGCACGCCAGCTCTATGAGCAGCTCTATACCCATCTCCAGACCGATCCGGCTGCGATGACCAACTTCTCCGTCGCGCTCCGCCAACGCCTCGCCGCGGAAACCGACATCCAAACCCTGGAACTTGTCGAACAGCACTCCGGCGATGGCGGCAAAACTCGCAAGGCGCTGTTCACGATCTCGAACGCCATCCCCGTCGAAGCCGTGCTGATGATCTATGCCGACCGCTCCACCGTTTGCGTATCCACGCAATCCGGCTGTGCGATGAACTGCTCTTTCTGCGCCACAGGAAAAATCGGGTTCCGGCTGAACCTCACCGCCGGGCAGATGATCGAGCAGGTACTCTGGGCAGCGCGCGAAGTTCGCGAGCTCGGCGCGGGTTCACGCGCGCTCAGTAACGTCGTCTTCATGGGCATGGGCGAGCCGTTCAACAACTACGACCACTGGTGGGCCGCCGTGGAACGCCTGCACGATCCGCAGGGCTTCAACATGGGCGCGCGGTCGTTCACCGTATCCACCGTCGGCCTCGTCCCCGGCATCCGCCGCCTCGCCGATGAGTTACTGCCGATCAATCTCGCCATCTCGCTCCACGCGGCCGACGATGAACTCCGCAACAAGCTCGTCCCGGTAAATCGAAAACATCCGATCGCGCACCTCGTGGAGGCCGTCCGGGATTACACCGACAAGACACACAGGCGCGTATCGTTCGAATACGTTCTGCTCAAGGATGTGAATGATTCAGTCGCCCAGGCCGAGTCGCTCGCGAGACTCTGCCGCGGTGAAACCGACCGCAAGGGTCCGTTGCTCTGCCATGTGAATTTGATTCCCTGGAATCCCGTGCCCGGCGCACCGCTCTCGCCATCCGACCGCAAACGCGTACTCGACTTCCAGCGGGTTCTCGAGAACCGGCGCGTACCGTGTACCGTCCGCGTCCAGCGCGGCGTGGATATCGCCGCCGCCTGCGGCCAACTCGCCGGCGGCAGCTTGAAAGACTAGACCGACGCGCAGCCGTCTATTCCTCCGGCTTCACTTCTTTCACCGGCACTGTCTCGTTCGTAACGGCAGCCTCTTCCGGCTTGTCGCTCTTGAAGATGCCCGTAACGCCATCGAAGACCTTGCCCGCGCCACGACCTACCGCCTTTGCCCCGTCGCCCACGGCGCCGCCAACAGCTTTTGCACCATCGCCCACGGCCCCAGCGGTTGCGCCCGCCACGTCGACTGCGGCACCACCCACCGATTTTGCCCCATCACCCACCGCGCCCGCAGCATCCATGGCCACGCCACCCACGGCCTTCACGCCATCACCCACCAACCCAACCGTTCCGGTGACCAGCTTGCCCACTGAGCCCAGGATCGCGCCAAGTATGGTGCGGATCACATCCGCCGGCGAAGCGCCCTTCTTGTTCTCTTCCTTGCCGATATCCGTCAACCGGATCGTCGGCAGCGGAATCGGCGCCGTAGCGCCCATCGTCATCTTTGCACTCACATGCACTTTGCCGTTTTCGATCAAGATCTCATCGATCACGACTTTCTTGCTACTCTTTTTCGCCTCCGGCTCGTTCTCACCTTTGGATTGCGGCGCGCCCCCCGCCTGTTCAAGAAGCCTGCCGAGGTTGCTCTTCCCCAGCCCAAGTTCGTAGTTGATGTCGGGCGCGTCGATGTAGATGCGCTTGATGATGATCGTATCGCTCAGCAGTGACCTCACATCGAGATCCACCGTGATCTCATCGACAGAGAGGGCCTTCTCCGTTTTGAATCCTTTGGGATTTCCCAGCACGAAACCGCGCAGGCCGACATGGCCTCTCACCAGGGCAAACTTCACACTCTCGAGTTTCACGGGCACTCCAAGCATCACCGGCCCGCCCGTCTCCACCCCCCACTGCACAATCGATCCGAGAAAGAAGTTCGCCACAACCACAACAATGATCACCACCAACACCACCAAAATCGCCAAGCCCTTGATCACCTTCTTCATCGCCTTCTCCCCTCATCAGCCATTCCCACGGCTCACCACTCACTTCTCACTGGTCACTCTTCCCTCTTCTCCCTATTCCCCCTCCACGCCTTTGCGTTAACTCTTTCGCCTGCCCTGAGCTTGTCGAAGGGTGTCCTTTCGTGGTCAAGTGTCTTGCCCCTTCTTTCCTCCAATCCCCAATCTCCCCTTGGTCATTGAGGCTTGCCCATTGGTCATTCTTCCTTCCGACCTTCGTTTCCTCTGTTACCTTCTGTTCAATCCCTCTTCTTAGTGCCCATCTAGTGACCCTTAGTGGTTAACTCCCCTCCCTTCTTCCCACCGAATAACTAATCTCCAATCTCCCCCTTGCCCCTTTCCCTAAACCTTGGAACAATACTGCACCGTGACGAACAAGCAAACAACGCGCGTCTGGCACCCTTACACGAAGTTCTCCGCGTTCGAGGCCGGACCGCTGCCGGAAATCGTGCGCGGCGACGGCGTCTATCTCTTCGATTCGGCGGGTCACCGCTATCTCGACGCGGTCTCCTCCTGGTGGTCCTGCAGCCTCGGCCACGGCCAGCCCGACATCGTCGCAGCCATCCAGCGCCAGGCCGCTGAACTCCAGCATTCCATCCTCGGCAACCTCTCCCATCCGCGCGCAACGGAACTCGCCGCGCGGATCGCCACGCTCATGCCCACACCCGAACGCCATGTGCTCTTCGCGTCCGATGGCGCCAGCGCTGTCGAAGCCGCGCTGAAGATTGCCCTTCAATACTGGCACAACCGCGGCAGGCCCGAACGGAAGCGCTTCGCCTACCTCGAAGACGCCTACCACGGCGATACGCTCGGTGCCGTATCTGTCGGCTATCTTGAAGGATTCCACAAGCCGTTTGAACCCATCCTGTTTCCCGCATTCGAACTGCCCGTTCCACCAAATGCCGCCGCCGAACACGCAGCCCTCGAACAAATCCGGACGATCTTCGATGCGCACGGCCAGGAACTCGCCGCGCTCATCATCGAGCCGCTCTGCCAGGGCGCCGCCGGCATGAAGATGTATTCAGCCGCTCATCTCCGCCAGCTCGCCGAACTCTGTCGCGAAAGGGATATCCTGCTGATCGTGGATGAAATCGCCACCGGATTCGGCCGGACCGGCCGCATGTTTGCGTTCGAACATGCCGACATCGATCCCGACATCGTCTGCCTCGGCAAGTCGCTCTCCGCCGGCTATCTCCCGATCAGTGCGACGGTCGTCAAGGACTCCATCTTCAACACGTTTTCCGACAAGCCCGTGGACCATTCCTTCTATCACGGCCACACATTTTGCGGAAACCCGATCGCCGCTGCCGCCGCGCTCGCCGCTCTGGACATTTACGAGCGTATCGACATCGCCGGTTGCGCGCGCCGGATCGAGCGCGTATTCCGGGAAATGATCGAGCCGCTGGCGAAACTGCCGCAGGTGAAAGACGTCCGGATCCTGGGCGCCATTGCCGCCGTGGAACTGGCCGGCGAGTCGCAACCCAATGCCGCCGCGATGGAAGAAGGCCTGCCGGCCGCCCAAGCGATACGCCAACGCATGCTGGAAGCGGGCATCCTGATCCGCCCGCTCGGAAACGTCGTCTACCTCATGCCCCCGCTCACTATCCCCGACGACATCCTGACCACCCTCTGCCAAACCCTCGTCACCGCTGTCGCCACTTCCCAATCTCTCAGCTCCGCTCCCAAAGTCGGACGTACCCCTCGACCTCACGCACAGCACTGACGCCGGTCCATGGAAGGAAGTGATGAACCATGTCCGTTCTCTTGATCAGGAAACCTGAAGGTGACTTTGAGAACATCCTGGTGCGGGATGTGAGGACCAAGGTTGCCGCTCACATTCAAGTCCCCGCCGGAACAGGAACCCGTCGCGTGGTCGTAGCCATGCCCGCGGGAAAAGCGGCGCTATGCTTCGAAACAACCCAGCCGGCAGAATGGGTCATGAAAGATGATCCGGTCACCTTGGCCGACGGTGACGGCCAACGCGGCGTCGTATTCACTTTGACCACGAAGATGGATGCTGTCTCGATCCCTGTTTCATCCATCCTCATGCATCACACGCTGAGAGCGCGGTTTGGCATCGACCCCGAGAACCAGAATGAAAGTCGGCTGAGGAACCTGATCGCATCCGGGGGCATCACGGAAATCGAATCCACACTGGGAATGTCCCTGCATGATCTGTCCAATCGCGGAACGGTCATCGGCCCTATCATCGACGCCCCACAGGGAAAGATCACGTTCACGAGAAGATCGCTGGATGGAAAACATCTCTATCGGTTGGACTTCGTCGCCGATGCCGCGTTCGCAGTCTCTCAGTCCGGCGCCAACCTGCACATTTCCCGGAAGAACCCGTCTGCCCCGGCCCCCCTCCGACTGACGATTCGCGCCTCCACCGATTTCGAACCGCTTACGCCCATGCCATTCGATAGCCTGGTGAATGAGACAGGCAAGGAGTTGCTCGTGAAGGACAAGCACTTCGCGCAGGCAATTCGCAATTTCGAATTCCTCGCCTTCACAGAGAAGTTTCTGGCAGGCTCATGGAACTTCCTGTCCTACTTCGGACGCGACACGCTCATTGCGATTCGCATCATGTGGCGCGTCCTGTCCCGGCAAGCCAAGCAGACCGGCATCCAGAGCGTAACCAACGAAATCTCCGAAGACGGTATCGTCAATGTGACCGACGAATGGACCGACGACCGGACGGTTGCGAACGCCATCGAATGCTTCTTTCGCGAATACGACAGGGGCGACACCGACGCCGCCAGACGACTCATGAAGACCATTCTGGATGGGCATGTTCCCGAACACCCCTTCCTCGACGTCCTGGACCAGACCTTCATGTTCCCATCCGCCGCATCACACTGGTTCAAGGAACTGGACGACCGCGAGCTCAACAAGTGGCTGAAGACTAATCACCAAGTCCTGGGCCGGACAGAATCCAATCTTGCGACGCTCCTGCGGAATTGGAATTACATATTGAAGTCTGCCGCGCCCTGCATCGCGGCTTGGCAGAGTCTCCATTTGAAGTATCCAACCCTCTCTCCGCTGCAGATCATCGAAACGCACCGTGACGAATTCAGGAGAACGAACGAAACGCTGGTGTATTCCATTGCCGGGGCCGCCAATTGGCGCGATACGTACAACCTCCCATGGCACTTCAAGGCCGAGGACATCAATGTCAATCTCCTGCCCATGGCCATCGCTGCCATTCAAGAGATGATCGAAAGGATCCGCCCGACGGGCGCCGCAAGGGATCTGATCGATCTATCCAGGCAACATGCCCTGAATGTCGTCGGCGAGTATCTCGAGGAGCCCGGCCGCTTCCATGCCGCCAGAGCCGTGTGGAACTGGGACTTGATGAGAGAGCACTATGTTGTTCGCCGCAATGCCAACGAGATTCGCCAAGACATGCAGAGGTATTTGGAAGGGCTGGAGCATGGCGACATCTTTGGGCAGGATCGGGATCGGGCCATTCGGGAACGGGACGCACTTCTCGCGTGCAGGGCAAGTGACATCACCGTCTCCGAGTTCCTCCACGGGAGCAGCGTGCCCGATGCCGTGAGGGATGGTGTTGAGTTCACCGCACTGCTTCTGGATCCGGACGGCAATCCGCTTCCTCTGATGCACAGCGATGACGTGTACCTTCTTCTCTTCGGAAATCCCACCATGGAGCAGGTCAGAAAGATCGTTCGTCCGCTCATGCTCCCCTACCCCTTTGGCCTTGGCTTTTTCGATGATGACATCGGCATGGCCGTAAGCCATGCCGTGTATTCGCCAAGAGACAACCAGTCGTTGAAGGACCCTTCAAAGAACGTGTGGATCAAGTTTGGTCCAGATGAGTACCACGGGCGGGCAGCCTGGCCATGGGTCATGTTTGCGCTTATCAGCGGAATCCACACCCAGGTGATGAAGCGAATAGATAGAGAGGGCCATCTGGCAGACAGCGTGACGTCGGACGACATCGGGCTCTTCAGGGAAATCCTCGAGAAGTCGAAATCATCCATAGAGAAGTTGGGCCCCCTCGCCACTTCGGAGGTCTTCAAGTACTCCCCTGCGCCCGCGGGACAAGGGATCTGGCAGGCGGAAGCCATGGGCATCTCGACGCCCATTCAGCTTTGGAGCGCGGCACCCGCAAATATGCTCATGGACGAAGCCTTGGAAAGGATTGGGCTGGCCTGTCATCATTGAATTCTTGTGCAGGAAGGCGTGGCATCTCGGTCTACGTCTGTGAGAAATGAATCCCGACATGGAGGTCGGACGCCGCAACAGCCAAGGGACAACGCCTGTGAAACTGACCAATGACAGTTATATCGTCTTGATCGGCACCAAGAACTTCACCGAGCGCTACTACCGGGACAAGACCGGCTGGCTGAAGGTCAGTGCGCGCAAACGGAAATTCCGGATGACCGCAGAACAGGTCCTTAACCACATCCTGCCCGCACTGGCCGGGGTCAAACCGAACATAACCATCACGGTGAAGCATCGCGACCCGCCCCAACACACAAAATCGGCTCCACTTGCAGGATGAAGGACGTTGACTATGAAGTTCATCGTCACGGAGGCCACATACGGGAAGTTTGCTGACCGGAGGAACGGAACTTGAAAGCATCCAAACTAGCGGCCCATGTCCTGTTCACCGTCGGCAGCCTGGCACTGATCGTCGGGGCCATTGATCCTCTTGAAGGCTGCTTCGTCATTCTCCCCGGCAGCGCGTTGCTCGCCGCCGGCGCATGGCTCGCCGGAAGCCGCCACCGCAAATTGTTCACATGGACCCTCGGCCTGATCGCCATCGGCGTCGCGGCCATGGTCGGCTTGTCATGGTGGGGCGGCGTCGGCGGCAAAACCGGCCACTCCCTGTGGTGGCTGGTGCTGATTCTGCCCTACCCCGCCGGCTGGTTTGTCGGTCTCACCGCCATCGTGCTGCGACTGGTCGAACTCTTCCGTCGTGGCGCCCGATCGTCGCCTTGTGACAATTAATAACATTGCGCGGGGGGCTCTCTCCCTGTAGATGCTGCAGGCCATGACTACCTTTAATGAGTTTGGACTTTCGCCGGAATTGCTCAAGGGCGTGGCGGCGCTCGACTTCGAGATCCCAACACCCATCCAGGAGAAAGTCATCCCGCTGCTGCTCAAGGGCGAGCGCGATGTCGTAGCGCTGGCTCAAACCGGGACGGGCAAAACCGCCGCCTTCGGCCTGCCCCTGCTCCAACTGACGGACGCAAAGAATCCGGCAACCCAGGCCGTGGTGCTCTGCCCGACCCGCGAGCTCTGCCTGCAGATCGCCAAAGACCTCACCGATTTCGGCCGCTTTGCTCCGCATCTCCGGATTCTCGCCGTGTATGGCGGCTCGTCGATCAACGATCAAGTGCGGGCCCTGCACCGCGGCGTGCACATCATTGTCGCAACCCCGGGCCGCATGAACGATCTCCTGCGCCGCAGGAGCGCGAAACTCTCCGGCGTCTGCCGCGTCGTGCTCGACGAGGCCGATGAAATGCTGAACATGGGATTCCAGGAGGACTTGGAAACCATCCTCAAGGAGATCCCCGACACCGCGCGCACCCTCCTGTTCGCCGCCACGATGCCGAAGCAGGTCGCCGCGATCGCCGGCAAGTATATGGATGATCCGGAGGAGATCGTCATCGGCAAGCGCAACGCCGGCGCCGCCAATGTTTCCCACGAATGCTACACCGTGCACGCGCGCGATCGCTACCACGCGCTGAAGCGCATCATCGATTGCCGGCCCGGCTTTTACGGCATTGTCTTCTGCCGCACACGCGTCGAGACGCAGGATGTCGCGAACCGGCTGATGGCGGACGGCTACAGCTCCGATGCCCTGCACGGCGACATGTCGCAGGATCAGCGCGACCGCGTCATGAACAACTTCCGCAAGCGCAACCTCCAGATCCTCGTCGCCACCGACGTCGCTGCGCGCGGGCTGGATGTGGATGATCTCACGCACGTCATCAATTACGACCTGCCCGGCGATCCCGACGTCTACACGCATCGGAGCGGGCGAACCGGCCGCGCCGGACGGTCGGGCATTTCCATCGTCCTCGTTCACATGCGCGAGGACTACAAGCTCCGCGCCATCGAGCGGATCATGAACAAGCGCTTTGAGCACAAGCCGGTGCCCACCGGCCAGGAAGTCTGCGAAGCCCAACTCATCGGCCTGCTGGAAAAGATCAAGAACATCGATCCGGCCGAAACCGCGCAACTCGACCCATACCTGCCCAGGATCAACGAGGTCCTCGCCGATATGTCCCGCGAGGACATCATCAAGCGGTTCGTCTCGGGCGAGTTCAAGCGATTCGTCGAATACTACAAGAACGCGCCCGAAGTGAATGTCCACGTCGACCACGGCCGGCACGAGCAGCGGGGTCGGCAACGCGAGCGGCCCGAATCAATCCGCGAGCCATTCCATGGCGCCATGGTCAGCCTGCGCGTAAACATCGGAAAGATGAACGGCCTCACCGTGCCCGCGTTGATCACGCTGATCAACCGCGCTACACCCGGACCCATGCTGAAACTCGGCCGCATCAGGATCATGGACCAGACCAGCATCTTTGAAGTGGCTGCCGGCGCCGACGAGATTCTTATCCCGAATCTCAGCAGGTCGAACTTCAACAACCGCCCCATAACATGCGCTTACGAAAACAGTGCATCCCACGGCGGCGCCCCACGGCTTCGTGAAAAACACGGCCAGCCACATCCCGGCCGCCATGAGCACTTCCGGAAAAAGAAACCTTTTCATCGCGGCCAAGCCCCTCGATAGCGACAGTCCATGAGCTTCAATCCGCCTCTTCCCGCCTGCACAGAGCCTTTTTGCATTTGAACTGGCGGCATTATGCACTATTTTCTAGCGTGCTCGTGGGCGCCGCATGCCCCACCTGCTGCCGGGAGGTAGTGAATCATGGCCGACTCAACAGCGAATAGTCCGAACCCCAAGGACGTGGAACTGCAGGATTGGGTGGATTCCTTCCACGACCTGCTCCGACGCGACGGTCCGGAACGCGCTCGATCCATTCTTCGCGAACTCCAGGTGCACGCCGCGCATTCCGGCGTGACCATGCCCTTTTCCGCCAACACGCCCTACATCAACACCATCCCGGCCGACGAGCAGGCCGCCTTTCCCGGCGACCGAGAGATCGAACGCCGCATCAAGAGCATCATCCGCTGGAACGCCATGGCCATGGTCGTCCGCGCGAACCGCGAGGAGGCCGGCATCGGCGGACACATTTCCACCTACGCCTCGGCCGCGACCTTGTACGAGATCGGCTTCAACCATTTCTTCCGCGGCCGCACGGAGACCCAGCCGGGCGACATCATTTACTTTCAGGGTCACGCCTCGCCGGGCATCTACGCCCGCGCTTTTGTCGAGGGCCGCCTGCCACTGGAGCAGATCGACAACTTCCGCCACGAATTGCACGACAAGCCCGGCTTGTCGTCCTATCCCCACCCGTGGCTGATGCCCGACTTCTGGCAGTTCCCCACCGTCTCCATGGGGCTCGGCCCGATCCAGGCGATCTATCACGCGCGCTTCATCCGCTATCTCGAAGACCGCGGGCTGAAGCCTGCCTCCGCCCAACGCGTCTGGGCGTTCCTCGGCGACGGCGAAACCGACGAGCCGGAGACGCTCGGCGCCATCACGCTCGCGGCGCGCGAGAAGCTCGACAACCTGACCTTTGTGATCAACTGCAACCTGCAGCGGCTCGACGGACCGGTGCGCGGCAACGGTAAAATCATCCAGGAGCTCGAGGCGGCATTTCGCGGCGCAGGCTGGAATGTCATCAAGGCCATCTGGGGTTCGGACTGGGACCCGCTGCTGCAGAAGGACACGAACGGCCTGCTCACGCGGCGCATGGAGGAAGTCGTCGACGGCGAGTATCAGAAATACGTCGTTTCCGATGGCGCGTACATCCGCCAGCACTTCTTCGGCAAGTATCCCGAGCTGCTGGACATGGCGGCCAACCTCTCCGACGAGCATCTGCGCAAGATGCGGCGCGGCGGCCACGATCCCGAGAAGGTCTACGCAGCCTACAAGGCCGCAGTGGAACACAAGGGCGCCCCGACTGTCATCCTCGCCAAGACCATCAAGGGCTACGGCCTCGGCGAGAGCGGCGAAGGCAAGAATATCACCCACTCGCAGAAGAAGCTGAACGAGGAGGAACTCCGCGAATTCCGGTCACGGTTCGGCATCCCGATCTCCGACGAGGATCTCGCCAAGGTTCCGTTCTACCGCCCCCCGGAAGACAGCCCGGAGATGCGCTACCTCCAGGAGCGGCGAAAAGCCCTCGGCGGCTACGTGCCCGAACGACGTCCTACCACCGTCTCTCTCGGTGCGCCCGACCCCGAACAGTTCAAGGAATTCATCGGCGGCACGGGCGACCGTGAAGTGTCCACCACCATGGCCTTCGTGCGGCTGCTGTCGAAGCTCCTGCGCGACAAGAACATCGGCGAGCATATCGTGCCGATTGTCCCCGATGAGGCGCGCACATTCGGCATGGAATCGCTGTTCCGGCAGTGCGGCATCTACTCGCATCCCGGCCAGCTTTATGAACCGGTCGATGCCGACAGCCTCCTCTATTACAAGGAAGTGCGCAACGGGCAGATCCTCGAGGAAGGCATCAACGAGGCCGGCTCCATGTCTTCGTTCATCGCCGCGGGTACCGCCTACGCAAATCACGGGATCAACATGATCCCCTTCTTCATCTACTACTCGATGTTCGGCTTCCAGCGCATCGGCGACCTCGTCTGGGCCGCCGCCGACATGCGCTGCCGCGGCTTCCTGCTCGGCGGCACCGCCGGACGCACCACGCTCGCCGGTGAAGGACTCCAGCACCAGGACGGGCACAGCCACGTGCTGGCCATGCCCGTGCCAAACCTGATGGCCTACGACCCCGCCTACGCCTACGAGCTGGCGGTGATCATCGAGGAAGGCATCCGGCGCATGTATGTGAACCGCGAGGACATCTTCTATTACATCACCGTGATGAATGAGAACTACGTGCAGCCGCCCATGCCGGGCGACGTGCGCGAGGGTATCCTCCGCGGCATCTACAAGTTCAAATCTGCCACCGCGAAGGGCCACCCGGCGCAGCTTCTCGGCAGCGGCGCGATCCTGAACGAGGTCCTCAAGGCACAGGCCGTCCTTGCCGAGAAGTACGGCGTGGCTGCGGATGTCTGGTCCGTCACCAGCTACAAGGAACTGCATCGCGATGCGCTTGATGCCGAACGGTGGAACATGCTCCACCCCGGCGAGACGCCCCGCGTACCCTATGTCACAAAGGCGCTCGGCGACGCACAGGGCCCGATCATCGCCACATCGGACTACCTCAAGCTCATGCCCGATTCCATCTGCCGCTGGATGCCGCGCAAGTTGCTGGCCCTCGGCACCGACGGCTTCGGCCGCAGCGACGGACGCGATGCCCTGCGCGACTTCTTCGAGGTGGATTGGCGCTACATAACCGTAGCCACGCTTGCTTATCTCGCACGGGACGGCAAGATAGACACGAAGGTCGTGGCGGGCGCGATGAAGGAGCTTGGCATCAACCCGGACAAACCCAATCCGCTGACCGCGTGATCTGAAGGAGCAGCCATGGCGATCGAGTTCAAACTTCCGGAACTGGGCGAGAACATCAAATCCGGCACCATCGTGAAGGTGCTGGTCAAGGTCGGCGATACGCTGACGAAGGACCAGCCCGTGCTGGAGATGGAAACCGACAAGGCCGTTGTCGAGGTCCCCTCCTCCGTCGCAGGCAAGATATCGGCCGTGCATGTGAAGGCAGGCGACAAGGCCGCCATCGGCCAACTCATCCTGACGGTCGATGGCGCCGGCTCTGCCGCCGCGCCGGCCCCCGCTGCCCCGGCAGCCCAACCTGCGCCAACTCCGAAACCCGCTGCGCAGGCCAAGGCCCCGGCCGTCACAGCGCCTGCCACAGCAGCCGCCGAGCCCCCGCCCGCACCCGCGGCATCGCGGGGCCCCGTCGCTGCCGCGCCGTCCGTACGCCAGTTTGCCCGCGAAATCGGAATCGAGATCGCCGACGTACCCACGGCCGACCCGACCGGCCGTATCACAATCGAGGATGTGAAGGCCTACGCCAAGAAGCTGAACACCTCGCGCACGCAAGCCCCGGCTGGCGGTGTCATCGCCCCGGCTTACACACTTCCCGATTTCTCCAAGTGGGGCGCAACTGAACGGCAGGCCATGAACGCCGTCCGGGTGAAGACGGCCCAACACATGAGCCTCTCATGGAATACCATCCCCCATGTGACACAATTCGACTGGGCGAATATCACCGATCTCGAGGAACGCCGGAAGAAGCTGTCGCCCAAGGCGGAAAAGGCCGGAGCCAAGCTGACCGTGACCGCGATCCTGATCAAGATCGTTGCGTCAGCGCTGAAGGTATTCCCGAAGTTCAACGCCAGCATAGATCCGGCCAAGAACGAAATCATTCTGAAGAAGTATTTCAACATCGGCGTCGCCGTGGATACCGAGCGCGGCCTGCTGGTGCCGGTACTGCACGATGTGGACAGGAAGAACATCATCCAGATCGCCGTGGAACTGACACAGCAGGCCGAGAAGGCACGCAGTGGCAAGGTTGCGCTGGAGGACTTGCAGGGTGGATCGTTCACGATCACCAACCTCGGCGGTATTGGCGGCACGCATTTCACGCCGATTGTGAATTTCCCGGAGGTCGCGATCCTCGGCATCGGCCGCGCGCGCACCGAGCCGTCCTACCAAGGCAAGGACGGTTGCTGCCAGCCCCGGCTGATGCTGCCGCTGTCCCTCTCCTACGACCACCGCCTGATCGATGGCGCGGATGGCGCCCGTTTCCTGCGCTGGATCGTCGAAGCAATCGAAGAACCACTGATGATTCCGCTGGAAGGATGAGACCGCCAACCTGAAACCTGTAACTTGGAATTTGAAACTATGAACGCTCGGCAACTTGTCGTCATCGGTGGCGGGCCTGGTGGATATCCGGCCGCTTTTCTTGCAGCAGACCTCGGCATGAAGGTCACGATGATCGATCAGGAGCCGAATCCCGGTGGCGTGTGCCTCTACCGCGGCTGCATTCCCTCCAAGGCGCTTCTGCACGCGGCCGCGATTCTTAACGAAGCACGCGAAGGCTCCAAGCTCGGCATCACGTTCGATGAACCGAAGCTCGATCTCGAAAAGATGCGGACATGGAAGAACAGCGTCGTTCAGAAACTCACCGGCGGCCTCGGCCAGCTTCGCACGCAGCGCAATATCGAGTTCATTCAGGGCCGCGCCCGCTTCACCAGCTCCAGCACGCTCAAGATTGAGCGCAAGGATGGCGGCACAGAGGACATGACCTTTGAAAAGGCCATCCTCGCTTCCGGTTCCCGGCCCGCCGTCATCCCCGGCCTGCCCGCATCGCCGCGGGTCTGGGATTCCACCGGCGCGCTGAATCTCGAGACCGTTCCGTCCTCCCTGCTCGTCGTGGGCGGTGGGTATATCGGGCTCGAACTCGGTTCCGTATACGCGACGCTCGGCACGAAGGTCACCGTCGTGGAAATGATGCCCTCCCTGCTGCCCGGCGCAGACGCCGATCTCGTGCGGCCGCTCGCCAAGCGCATGGAGAAGCTGCTCGCCGCCGTCCTCCTCGGCACAAAGGTCGTGGAGATGAAGGAAGTTGCGAACGGCATCGAAGTCCGATTTGACGGCGCCAACGTGAAAGAGCCGATACAGGTGTTCGACCGCGTGCTGGTTTCCGTCGGTCGCAAACCCAATTCGCAGGACCTCGGTCTCGAAACGACAAAAGTCCAGGTCGATGCGAAGGGCTTCGTCACCGTCGACCCGCAACGCAGAACGGCCGACCCCAATATCTTCGCCATCGGTGACGTTGCCGGCGAACCGATGCTGGCACACAAGGCCACTCACGAAGGGCGCGTTGCCGTCGAAGCGATCGCCGGGAAGAAGACCATCTTCGATCCACGCGCCATTCCAGCGGTCGTCTTCACAGCCCCCGAAATCGCCTGGTGCGGCATCACCGAGGCCGAGGCGCAAAAGGCCGGCCGCACGGTCAAGATTGCACGTTTCCCTTGGGGCGCATCCGGCCGGGCCACAACACTGAACCTGGTCGATGGCGTCACAAAGCTGATCGTCGATCCCGAAACCGAACGTGTGCTGGGTCTTGGGCTCGCCGGTCCCGGCGCAGGCGAGATGATTGCGGAGGGCGTGCTGGCCATCGAGATGGGTGCAACGGCCACCGACCTTGCACTGACCATCCACCCCCACCCCACGCTGTCGGAAACCATCATGGAGTCGGCCGAGGTCTTCCTCGGTCACTGCACCCACATCTATCGGCGCAAATAGGAGAAGCATGGGCATGTCGGTGGGAGGCATACTGCGGCGCATGATGGCGGGATGGCGTCCGCCTCTCCCGGAGCCCGGCGACGAAATCGTCTCACTGCGGCTTCTCCACCAGGACGCGAGAACCCGCATCTTTTTCACCGCAGCGCGGATCGATTCCATCCATGCGGCAACAGCATCCGGCTGGCAACGCGTGCTGCAGTACATGCGCCCCGACGACCGGATCATCTGGACCACGTTCTGGCATGTGGACGAACCCTATTTCCAAAACGCGCGCGAGTTCCACAAACAGCTTCCCGTGCCCCTCGAGAATATATGGGTCCTCGGCAACACCGAGGCGGAGGTGCACGCTGCGGCCGGGGCGGGCTTCCGCAGTTCATGGGTGCACAACAACTGTTGGCTCGATGAACACCTCTTTCGCCCCATCGCTCTTCCCAAGGAACATCGCGCCGTCATGATTGCACAGGCCGTCGACTACAAACGCCCATGGCTGGCTGCCAAGGTCAAGGACCTTGCCTACGTCGAAACCGAGCGATTCCATCTCAGCACGCCCGCGGACACAAGCTCTCTCGTCCACGCAAAGACATTCCGCAACCTGCCGGCCAATGACCTGATACGGCTTATCAACCAGTCCCACGTCGGGCTCATGCTCTCCGAGATCGAGGGTGGATCATATGCCTCATCCGAGTACCTCATGTGCGGCATCCCTGTCGTCTCCACCCCATCGATTAGAGGCCGGGACCTCTATTACGACTCTTCGAATTCGTTGATCGTCGATCCAACCGAGGACGCCATAGCCGAGGGCGTGGAACGAATGATCCACACCCCAACAGATCCTGCGGCCATCAGCGCCCGGCATGCCCAACGCTCCAACGAATTCCGCGGCCGATTCACCCGGGAAGTGATCGGCACGATCTTCAGGGAAACCGGCAATCGAACGCCGCCGGAGAATGTGATCGCAACCTCGTTGCGCCACAAGATGCCGGATTTCATCCCGGAAAAGCAGGCCGTGGCCATCATCCGTGGACAAACCTGAACCGCTGGATATCAGCCCAGCCCGCCGGCCTCGCAAAGCAGTTGCGACAAGGATGTAGCTTCCGGAGCATCGAGCACCGCCTGCAGCCTTCGGCGGATTTCACCGCACTCGAGCTGCGAGCCGATCAGCGTCGACAACACGGGCCGAGGCAGCACACCAATCAGCGCCGATATCTCCGCGATCAGACCATCCTTCACATTCACGCGCAGCGTGACTGTTTCATCCAGCGCTTCACCGGTGACATCCATTTCAAAGTCGGGTGTCAGCCCGAAGCGCCACGACCACGATGCGTACTTTTCGGTCAGCTGCTTGATCCGCGCCGCGTCCGCAGACATCAGACTCACCTCGCGAAGCTCCTCTCCATATTCATGCCGCGCCGCCATCGCCAGTGCATCGCCCACAACGTCCACGGTAAGCGATGGCACTACGGCTGACAGGTTTGTCACTGACGCCGGCACGGAGGCTATCGCGCGCGTGCGCAACGTCGAAGGCGATACCCGCAGAAACCTGTCCATCCTTTCCAGATCCGTGGATACCAATAGCGTGCCGTGATGCATGGCCGAAGTCCGGCGAAAGCTGAATGCATTGCCGGAGACCTTGAGGCCGCCGACCGCAAGGCTGTTCTTCCCCGCCACCTGGGCATGGATACCGAGCTGCTCCATCGCCTTGATCACCACGCACAACTGTCGGCAGGAATCGTACTGCGCACGCGGCAGGATGAAGGCGTAGTTCAGATTTCCGGCGTCGTGAAATACCGCACCGCCACCCGACAAGCGACGCGCCAGCGCGGCTTTCTCCTCGTCGAGCCGCCGGAGATTGCACTCACGCCACGGATTCTGGTTCTTGCCGATGATGACCGCGTTAGCACTCCGCCAAAGGAACAGGATAAACCCATGCCGCTCGCCGAGCGCGAACGAGACATCCCCCTCCCCACCCACCGCATCAAGGAGATATTCCTCCATCGCCAGGTTGCGAAAAGGATCGAGGCTGTCTGAGCGCGCAAGCAGCATGTGCCCTACCTACTGTTCAATCAACACTTCAACCCGTCCCCCGCGGAGGCGCTCGTACGGCAACCATAGCTTCTCAATGCCAAGCACCGGATCGCGTTCCGATTTCATCATCGTACCATTCACACGGAATGTGCGCGACGCGCGGCCCTGATCGTCGAACTTCAGTACCAATCGGCCGCCACGTAACTGCGTCTCGAATTCCGAGGTCTTGAACGGCAACCACGCCGCAGGCTGAATCCACACCCCGTCCAACTGGGGCTCGAGTCCGAACACGTATCGAATCAGCAGTTTCAGCAACACGTTGGAACTGCCCGTCTGCCAGTCGTTCATGTTCTCGCCGTCGATGTTCTTCCCGGGGTTGAAGCCATATGCATTGGGCATCACGAAGGGTGAATGCGTCAGCCGGCCATGTAACGCCGTGAAGGGCAGCACTTTCACCAACTGCGCCCAACCCTCCCGCGCGCGACCCATACGGAAAAGCGCCATGATCGCAAAAACCGTGGCGTGCACATACGTTGCGCCGTTCTCGGCCGTGCCGGGCGGCAGTTTGCCGATACGACCCACGCCGGGTGTGTCAGGCGGGAAGAACGGCTCAAAGGTCTTGAAGGCATATTTCGAGTCCAGGCGCTGGAACGCTTCGAGGATCGCCTGTCCCATGCCGGGGTCTTCCTCATGCAGCCCGGACAGCACCCAGAACGCGTTCGACGTCAGCCCGTCGCGCGCCACACCATCGGGGTCATGGAAGCCGCCGACACTGTAACTCCGCCGGTCTCCCCAGCCATGCAGGATACGCCGTCCGCCTTCCTTGTCCGCCACCACCGCAAACCGCTTGAGTCCGAGTGCAATATCGTCAGCCGCCTGTCGATACTCGGCAATGCGCGCGGCATGCCGTTTCGCGTCCAGCCACTCCAGCATCTCGATCATCTCGCGAGTGTTCTGATACACCTGCAGCGTCGCCATCACGCTCACACCGGTCCCGTACGCCTTTGACGGATCCATACTCACACCCAACCCGTCCAGCGCATCATTCCAGTCACCATACAACGCTCGCACACAACCGGTTTCGGAGTCGCGATTGCCAAGAAGGAAATCCATGATCCGGAGGAGATGCGAAAGCACGCTGTCGGCGACCGCCGACCGCTGCACCTTGCGCGACGCTTCATCCACAATCTCGTGGTAGCCACACTCCTGATCCAGAAACGCACGGTCGCCGGTCACGCGCAGGTACGTCGCCATCGCGGAAATCACCCAACACCCCTGATCGATGAACGGCCGGAGATCCATACGCCCGATCTCGCCGGACGCTGACGGCAGCGAGTACTGCCGGAAGCAGCGCCCGTCCGGCGCGGTGTAGCCCAGCGCTTCCAGCATCTTCTGCCGGGCCGCGGCGGGCTGCCAGAAGAGGAAACCTTCCAGGGCTTGGAAAACATCACGCACGCCAATCAGCGAATTCTCCGACAACTGAACATAGCCCTTGATCAGCGAGCAGAACTCCACCTGCTTCTTCAGGTGCTCAAAGAACGCATTGAAAACCTCCGCCTGCAATTCCGGCACGGAAGATGGTCCCACCTGAACACGCAGTCCCGCGTGACCGCGCACCTCCTCGGCCACCAACTCGACCAGCCGCCTATCAAGGTCCTCACCCTTCAGCATTTGCCCGATCAACCGATCCGCCGCAGCGGCATTCGCGGGGCGCTCCAGCAAGGCATCCGCGCGAATCGAACCGCTCGGCATCACCTCGACATGAAGCATATCGGCGGCCACCGCCGTTTCAACAAACGTGCAGATGGCCTGGCCACCCGCCAGCGATCCCCGGCGCAACGACGCCGCGCCCTCAAGACTCCGTCTCGCGCCACCAACAAACTGATAGCGAGACGCGGTTTCTTCGTGACTCTTCAAGCTGCCGCCAGATGCTTCACACGCCCTGCGAATGACACCGTAATTCGTGATCGAGTGATGCCGATCCTTGTCCTCGTTCACTAGGATCAGGAAACTGCCCAAACCACCCGGCGCAGCCGGGGGCACCACGCGAACTTCCTTGAACCAACGATCCTCGCCGCTTTCGTAGATCTGATGGCGAAGATACGGATTGATGAAGGACGACAGGTACAACGTCTGGGGTCTAGCCGAGCGGTTGATGACGCAAACGGAGAACGCAATGCTCTTGTCAGCGCCGACGAAGACGCGAACACCCGCGAGGATGTCCTGCAGTTCGGTCAGGTAGTAGGCGGCCGACGGAGTCAGCACACTGAAACGGCGCACCGGACGCCCGTCCCCCTCCGACAGCACCGGCACAGGCATGAGCGAAATCGGCGCATATCCGCCCTTTCCATCCGGAAAGCCGGCAAAGAAGGCGACCTTCGGCTCCTGTCCCTCGGCCGATCGCAGGAACACGGAGAAAAGCCCCTCGTTGGCATGCATGTAACCCGAGGTGTAGGCCCAGAAGTTGAATCCATCCCGGCCGTAAGGATAGCGGCTGTCACCTCCGTCTCGTGGTAGAGCGACAATCTCCCCGCGATCGAGGAAGTAGCAGCCGCCGGGCATTTCGCGGGATCGGGCATGCTCCGGGCTGGCCAGCAGAGACGCCACCTCTGAGGAAAGCCGTGCGATTTCAGAAGCCAGTGCGTTCAAGAGAAAACCTCTCACTTCTGCGGTCGGCGGTCAGCGGGTGACGTCTATATAAGCGAGATGGGATGCTTACGTCAAACGCTAACCGGTTGTCGGAACCATTCCATCCTGCTACGATGCGCCAAAACGGAGGTCTGGCACCCATGCTTTCGATCGCGATTCTTGGTTCCGGCAAGGGAAGCAACGCCCAATCCATCATCGACGCCATCCAGGCCGGCCGGCTAAACGCCCGCGTGGTCTGCGTGATCTCCGACGTGGCGGACGCCTACATCCTCGACCGCGCCCGCCAACACAACATCCCGGCCGAATACGTCGACTGCGCGCCTTTCAAAACCAAGCTCGACGGCGACGCCGAGCAGCGCGTGATCGAAACACTGCGACGCTACCGCGCCGACTTCATTGCGCTGGCCGGATTCATGCGAATCGTGAAAGGCGGACTGCTCCGTGAATTTCAGGGCCGCATCGTGAATATCCACCCCTCGCTGCTTCCGGCGTTCCCCGGACTGCACTCGTGGAAACAGGCGCTGGACTACGGCGCCAAGGTCGCCGGCTGCACGGTCCACTTCGTCGACGGAGGGACGGACACCGGGCCCGTCATCACCCAACGCACGGTGCCTGTGATGGATGCCGATACGCCCGAGACCCTTCATGCCCGCATCCAGGAGCAGGAGCATGTCGCCTACCCGCAGGCGCTGCAGTGGATTGCCGACGGACTGGTCACCATTGCAGGGCGCCGGGTATTCATCAAGAGCGTCTGAAATCCCTCATCCCTGTGTAGACGGGCGCGCCTTCATCCACTACACTACGCCCACCATAGGAATCGCGTTATGAAGAAAAAGCAGCCAGAAAAGAAGCAACCGAAGCTCGTGCTCGGGCTGCCCAAGGGCAGTCTTCAGGAAGCCACTTTCCTGATGATGAAAAAGGCCGGCTTCTCCATCAATGTGGGCTCGCGCTCCTACATGCCGAGCATCGACGACCCTGCACTTCAGGGCCGGCTCATCCGGGCCCAGGAAATCAGCCGCTACGTCGAACATGGCATGCTCGACGCCGGCATCACGGGCTACGATTGGATCCTTGAGAACGGGTCCGATGTCGTCGAAGTGTGTGAACTGATCTATGCCAAGCAGGGCCTTCGTCCCGTCCGCTGGGTACTCGCCGTCCCGGAGTCTTCCAGCATCAAGTCGGTCAAGGACCTCCAAGGCAAGCGAATCGCGACGGAAGCCGTGGGACTGACCAAGAACTACTTGAAGAAAAACAAGGTCAAGGCCGAGGTCGAGTTCTCCTGGGGCGCTACCGAAGTGAAGGCCCCGGAACTGGTCGACGCGATCGTCGAAATCACGGAAACCGGCTCGTCCCTGCGCGCCAACAATCTGCGCATCGTGGAAACGGTGCAGGAATCCACCACCCGCCTCATCGCCAACAAGACGGCGTGGAAGGTAGCGTGGAAGCGCCGCAAGATCGAACAGCTTGCACTATTGCTCACCGGCGCGCTGGCTGCCGAACAGAAGGTATTGATCAAGATGAACGTGCAACAGGACAGGCTGCAGGAAGTCCTCGATATCCTGCCTGCACTGCACGCCCCTACGATCAACAGTCTCAGCTCCGATGGCTGGTATTCCGTGGAATCCGTCGTCGATGAGCGTATTGTTCGGGAGATCATCCCGCAGTTGAAAGCGGGCGGTGCTGAAGGTATTATCGAAATTGGGCTGAACAAAGTGGTGCCCTGAGTCATCCAACGAGGAGTAATCAATGGGCTCCGTTAAGAAGAAACGCCGGAAGAAGATGGCTAAGCACAAACGCAAAAAGCGCTTGCGCGCCGCCCGGCATAAGAAGAGATAAAGCGCGTCGCCTCAGGCGATGGAATCTTCAGCCGCACGGGCGCAATCCGCCCGTGCGGTCGCGCAAGCCCCGCTGATGAAGCGGGGCGGTTTGGTCTATTTCAGGTACGCCATGAGGCTCAAGTTTACTGTCTGTCTGTCCACGCTGGCCGCCATTGCGCTGGCCGGGTGCCGCACCACGGAACCCGCCGCTCCCCGCCCCGATGCTGAACAGCCCGTCCCGGCGCTCAGTCCCGACCGCTCTTCGCGCGCCGAGGCGCTCGCGCTTTTCAGTCAGGGCTTGATCGATGAGCATCAGAGCAACCCTTCGGCGGCGCTCACCAATTTCCAGCAGGCCGCACAGCTTGATCCCGACAACGAGGACCTGCACATCCGCATCGCCATCGGTCTGCTCCAGCAGAGGCGTTTCGATGAATCCATTGCGCTGATGGAAACTTTCGTCACCGGCCATCCCCGCGCCGAAAAGGCCCTGCTCTCGCTGGCGCTGATCTATCGCGCCGCGGGCAAGAACGACAAGGTGATCTCCAGTTACCAGCGTTTGCTCAAGCTCACTCCGCGCGAGCAGGATGTCTACATTGAGCTGGCCTCGATGTACATGAAGGAGAACCGATCAGGCGATGCCATCAAGTTGCTGGAACGGGCCAGCCGCCGGGTCGAAGACCCCTCCACCATCCTCCGCTTACTCGGGGGCATCTACATTCGTCAATCCATGGAAGCCAAGAAACCGGCCGATGCCAGACGCAGCCGTCAAGCCGCCACGCGCGTCTTTGAGCAGGCGCTCCGCAAGAACCCCGGCGATGCCACCCTCCTGTTCCAACTGGGCGCCTTGTGCATCGAGGAGGGACTTCTGGATAAGGCCCTCGGCTACTATGCGGCCATCGAGAAGATCTATCCGGATAATATCCAACTCAAGCAGAAGCTCGCGCTGAGCTTCATCACGGGCAAGGATCGCGGCCCCGCCATTCGGAACCTGGAAGAGCTGGCCGCCAAGCACCCATCGAACGCCTACCTGCTCTTCTACCTGGCTGAGCTCTATGTTGAGGACGGCGACAACGCCAAGGCAACGTTGACCCTGCTCAAATCCGCGGAGGGCACCCCCCTATCCTCGGCCCCATTCATCCGTCTCGCGCTCATCGAAATGGATCGCGACCACGATGCTGCGGTTCGGGTTCTCGAAAACGGTCTCGTCCGACTGCCGAACAACCCCCGGCTGACCGAAACCCTCGCCTATGTGCATTTTCTCAGCCGAAATTACCCCCAGGCCATGATCGCCTTCGAAAAGGCCCGCCTGCTCGCCGAGACCGGCGGCCAGACGGCTAATCCCACGCTATACTTCAACTACGCCCTCGCCGCACAGGCCACAGGCGATCTGGACAAGACGGCCGAACTCCTCGGCAAGGCCTACACACGCAACCCCGCGTACCTCGAGACCTATCTCCAGTATGCCTTCAGGGAAAAGGATGATCGCGTCCGGCAAGAAGCCATACAGGTGCTGGATAAGATCGGCGAGGCACAACCGGATCAGGCCGCCGTCTACGTCTACATCGGCTTGCTGAACAGCTACCTCAAGTCCTTCAAGACCGCCATAGCAGCCTTCGAGAAAGCCGAGGCACTCTTGCAGGACTCGCCGCAAAAGGACCAAATACTCAACGCCACCTACTACTTCTGGTATGGCGCGGCGTGTGAGCGCGAAGGACATTCCGCGCGCGCCGAACGGCTCTTCACCAAGTGTCTTCTGCTCGACCCCGAATACGCCGAAGCCTACAACTATCTCGCCTACACCTGGGCCGAGAAGGGCGTGAAGCTCGACCAAGCTCTCGATTATGTTCGCAAGGCGCTCCGCATCAATCCCTCGAGTGCTGCCTACATCGACACACTGGGCTGGGTCTACTACATGCACGGCCAGTACGATGAAGCCAGAACGCAACTCAGCCGGGCCGTCGAGCTTCTGCCCGATGATCCTACCATTCTGGAACACATGGGCGATGTGCTCTTCAAACTCGGCGATGAGCAAACGGCGCTTCCTCAGTGGGAAGCATCCTTCGTCCTCGATCCTACGAATGACAAACTGGCCGAGAAGTTGAAGCTTCACGGGGCCAGCATCGATGCGCTGCGCGCGGAATCCGAAAAACGCGCCAAGGAACTGAAAGACCAGCCGCCACCCGCCGATATCGACACCAACAACGTATCCCCCGCCGATGATCACCCCTTCATCTTGACGGCGCCGCTTCCCGACATGACCGGCACGGAAGAGCAGGAAGAAGATATCGAACCCCTCGACGAAGCGCCCCTGCCCGACGACGAAGCACCTCTCCCGGATGAAGAACCGCTCGACGACGAACCGTGACCGGACAATCCTGAAGCGACCTAAACGGTCCGAGCTCCGCGTTTGCGCTGATGCCTGCCGCGCGGCATTACGCTTCCACCTGAAGCAGGGCTCCAACATCTAGACAAGCAGGGCCGGCTTCTTTCGAAGCCGGCCCTGCTTGTTAACTTGTTGTCTTTGCTATTCGGAACGGACAACCGTACCCGGTTCCGGATTCTTCTCGCCGTCAATGATATCGGCGTAGGAAATCTTCTCGGCCACCTTGGAAATCTTGATCTTGCCGATCACCGCACCCTCTTCCTCGCCCAGCAGCTCGCCCGAGTCCGGGTCAACCAACTGCTCGCCCTGCTCCGCCATCACAAATTCCTGCCCGGCTTCCATGCCGAACTCAGCGCCACGGTTGATGATCACCTTGCCCGGGCCGGAAACCTTGACCACGCTGCCTTCAAACGGGAACTCTTCCATCTTCTTGGCGATGAAGGCCGCGGCCTGGTTGATGCAGTCCTGCGCGGCCTGGCCGAGCGGGGTCTTCTTGAAGCCGCCCAGTTCCGTATCCACGCTGCCGACGGACACACCCACGCGGAGGGACGTGTTGCCGGCCTTGCCGACGATGCGCTCCTTGGCCACGATCTCGCCCGTCGTTGTGTCGATCAGCTTCACAATCACAGTGACCTGCGCCTCTGAGCGACCGCCGCCGATCTTGAATCCGCTGATCCGGATGCCACCATCACCACCCGACTGCGATTCCTCGACTTCCGTCACAGCACCCGTGCCGATATAGCGCGCCGGACGAATCAGCCCTGTCTGCGCGACCTTCTTCGCCTTGGCCGCACGACCGCTCGCCACAAGATCCTGCTCGGCAATGACATCCGTGAGCTTCTCGCGTTCCACGATCACGAAACGGCCCGTATCGTACAAAGCCGATTCCAGCATGATCGCCAGGTTCTTGCCGATATCCATCGAACCACTCCAGCCGGCTTCGTTGGAGAAATCCTTGCAGCCGATGGCGGACTTCAGCCCTTTGTATTCACCCAGATTCATCTGGGCATTCCCGGATTCGGTCTTGGTGGTGGCCTTGCCAAACAACGCCCAGGACGGAGTCGACATGAGACACAGGGCGAGAACAACCAACACGGTAAGGAATGAACGTTGACGCATCATACTGACGCCTCCTTTGCTTGTATTCCGCTCACGATCGTGGCACAACGCCTCAAAAGCCTAAATCAGATGCGGCGGAAATCAAGCCGTAAAGACCGGAGGGCCAGGTATGAATCTCGATCTTTCAGGCAAGCGGGCGTTTGTCGGTGGCGCAAGCCGTGGACTCGGCCTCGCCTGTGCACAAGCCCTCGCTGCCGAGGGCTGCCTCGTGGCCATCGCGTCCCGATCGCAGATCAACCTCGACGCGGCCGTCGAATCCCTGCCCAAGAACGCATCTGTTCTCCCCATCGTGGCCGATCTCTCCACGCCTGAGGGCATCAGGACCTCCTTTGAGCAGCTCGACGCTTGGGGCCCCGTCGACATCCTCGTCAACAACACCGGCGGCCCGCCGCCCGGTCGCAGTTTCGACCACGACGAGAAAGTCTGGCAGAAGGCCTACGAGTCGCTGCTCCTCTACGCAAAACGCATGTGCGACCATTTCATTCCCGGCATGCGCCAACGGAAATGGGGCCGCGTCATCGCCATCACCTCCTATGCGGTCAAGGAACCCATCGAACATCTCGTCCTCAGCAACGTGTTCCGCACCGGCCTAACCGCCTATCTGAAAGTGCTGGCGAAGGAAGTAGCTGCCGATGGCGTCACCGTCAATTCCGTCCTCCCCGGCGCATACCGCACCGCCCGCTACGAGGAAATCCTTGAAGCCACCGCGAAACGAACCGGCAAGGATAAGGAGACCGTCGCGCAGGAACTGATCGCCAAACTCCCGCTGAAACGATTCCAGCGCCCCGAGGAACTCGGTGCCCTCGTGGCATTTCTGGCATCCCCCCTCTCCTCCGCCATCACCGGCACCGCGATCCCTGCCGACGGCGGCATGCTGCAGGCACTCCTGAGCTGAGGGGACAGAGGAAATGGAGTGATGGGGTGCAGGAGTAATGGAGTACCGGGCTAAAGAAAGGTCCCCTCCCATTCCACTCCTCCACCTCTCCAACACTCCATTCCCCCCCCTTGCTGCCGCTTTCGTATTGAACAGAACTTGTGGTATTCTGGTCTACGGAGAACAACATGCTTGGCGGCTCATACAAGATAGCGCGGATCTACGGCATACCGATCAGGGTGCATCTCACGCTCCTGTTGGTCCTGCCGATCATGGCGCTCGATTTCGGCCGGGCGCTGGGGCCCGGGCAGTTTCTCTGGGGTGTGGCGGCAGCCATCGGTCTGTTCGCCAGCATTGCGCTGCACGAGCTCGGCCACTCCATCGTTGCCATTCAAAAAGGCTGCCGCGTACGCGACATCCTCCTGCTCCCGATCGGCGGCGTGGCCCAGTTGGAATCCATGCCCACCCGTCCGAAGGACGAGTTTCAGGTTGCGATCGCCGGCCCGGCCGTCAGCCTTGCATTAGCAGCCATCGGCCGATTCGGCGGCAGCTTCCTCGCGGCCAGTCGCCTCTATGCCCCCGCGCGTGTACTGCTCGTACTGGGCAGCATCAACCTCATGCTGGTGCTGTTCAATCTGCTGCCATCGTTCCCGATGGATGGCGGCCGCGTCTTTCGCGCGTGGTTGACGCCCAAACTCGGTCGCCTCGCCGCCACCGCCGTGGCGGCCAAGGTCGGCCGCTTCATGGCCATCCTCTTCGGCATCTGGGGTGTGTTCACCTGGAATATCTTCCTGATCCTGATTGCGATCTTTATCTACCATGCCGCCGGCGCGGAATACCGGATGGTGCGTATGCAGGAAGCAGCGCGCACGCCGCAGATGTGGCCGCCGTGGGTCACGCAGCAGGAACCTATGCAGTACGATCAGGATGAAGTCACCGTCAGCCCGCCGCCCTACGCGCGCGGCAAATCCGACTCCACCGCCGATCGGCCCCTGAAGGCACAACGCGACCTGTTCGACGACCTCTTTCAGAACTGGCGGTAGAAACGCACCGCATGATCCGCCGGGCGCAGAGGCCCGGCCCACAACGGGGAACCTTCTTGATGTAGGCCACCCCTCCGTGGGTGGCGCTGCTTCGCCTGACCGCCCCTATTCCAACTCAATCCTGTAGATCCACGGACCCGACCCGGACGCTGTTGTATCCGTCTCGGTATTCATGGGCGGAAATGCGGGAATATTCGACCGTACGGTGAAATCGAACGGCGGAATTGATAGCAACTATCCAACTCGCGTACAGACAGATGCAATCTTATCCAGCATTTCCGACACTTCTCTTGAGACCTCGTCAGGACGCATCTGTTCCGCAACTTGGTAGTAATCGGTCTTCTTCACATCCATGGAGACGGCTGCGAAAAGACCGGGCAGCAGCGTCTTGCTGGCAGGCGTGTTTATAAGGTAGTCGTGATCCATCAACGGCTCACGAAACGCAGCGGGAGGGATCTCGTCCTTAAGATACTTCTGTGCGACCTCTGCGAAGAGGGGCCCCATACGGGACCCCACGAATCGACCCAAGGCAGACGGTACGATCAGATAGTTCTCCACTTCGTACCTTCTCCATCGCCTGATCGTGAGTCCCGGTGCTGCCAACTCATGATCCGGCAATCCTCTGTTATCTGCATCCAAGAGAAGAATGCCACATATGTTCTCGTTGATGGCCCGCAGCGCGAAGAAGTGTCCCTTCGCCTCAGCCGGATTCCTCCCCTGATTGCTGTGCCAGAAAGGAGACCGCGTCAGCCACTCATGAAGTGGATGGCCAAGCACCCTTGCCCAAGCCCTGAGAAGATTGAAATCCGTCTCCCCCTCCACATAAAGAACAGCCCCGGCCTCCTCAGCCAACAGAATATCGGTTGATGGCAGCCTCCTAATGGCCTCGCGAACCCGCTCGCGCTCTGTGTTATCAAGCAACAGATGCGGCCGCCGATAGAAGGACAGTATCTGGTCTGGACTAGTGCCATCAATCAACACCTCCGAATGCGTGGCAATCAGAAGCTGGCACTTCCTGAAGGACGCAATGAGCCGCAATCTGTCGTATATCTGCTTCTGAAGCACGACGTGCAAGTGCGCGTCTGGCTCGTCGAGAAATAAGACCGTTGCCGGTCTGGCGTAGAAGAAGGATAGAAGCAGCAGGACTTGGTGAAACCCGCTCCCCGCGCTCGCAATGTCCAGCGCCGGCAGTCCAGAATTACCATGACCCTTTCTTGGAATTCCCGGGAGATACTCACACAGAATATAGGGTTTTCCCTCGTAGACAGGGGGGAGAAGCTCAAATCCAAAAATCTCCCTGATATGACGACAGAGTTCCGACCATCCAGCAGCGTCCGAGCGATCCCCGCTCTTCTTATGGACCTCAAGAAGCAGATTGCGCAGAATGTCGCCTGCTTTGCCTTGGCCTATTAGGAGGTTCTGATAGGGAAGATCGTATCCTGTTTCCTCAGCTCCAATTCCAGAGAATGGCGGAACGTGAACGACCTTCAGATCACGGGCGGCAAGAGGAACCGCCACGTCTGACTCCCCTGCAGGTTTCACCGTAATCTGCTCAGACGATGTGTATCTGAATTCAAAGGTCGATTCCCAAGACTCACCACTTTCAACCCCCTTCAGGGTGATCGACATAACACGCGGCTGTCCGAGCTTCTGTCCCTCCTGCAATTCATCCTTCTTCAGGCCTGTTGATGTATCCGTCCACAACAAGCCCATTTCGCGAAGGGGCAACGCTGTGAAGTCTTTTCTGGATATCGGAACACCCGTACGTTGCTTTGCTCGCGACCCGGATTCGGGCCCACGCCTTTCCATCCAGAACCGCATTGCCATGTTCCAAATCATCACAGCCTGAAGCAGCGTCGTCTTTCCAGAATTGTTGGGACCAGCCAGTATTACGTGATCCGCCAGATCGAATTCCTGATCTGCAAAACGTTTCAAGTACCGAACAGTCACCTTCGTAATCATGAATACCTCTCCCTATCGCAACATGTTATGCCGCAATGTGTTCAATGACAGCATTCTATCGAGGATTTGGGCATCTTCCGTCTCTTCACCCCACCCATACGCCGCAAAAACCGCGGAGTCGAGTATGCGATGAGCGTCGGTAAGCCACGTTGGCTTCTTGTTGTAGAGGGCTGTGAGTGTGCGTGTCTTGTCATTGCGGTCGCCGAGCCAGTTACGCCGTGCCTCATCCAAGCTCCGGGCTGCATCGGAAATCGTCTTCTCCTGCTCGGGGGTAGGCTTCGGCATCGGGAACGTTTCAAAGCAAGTCGTTGGAGTGTAGCGAAAGCCGGACGCCTTCTCCCGGACTTGTGTGCCTTGGGCTAACGCCCACACCTCATGCACGCGCGAATGGAGCACTCCAAAGAAGTAGTCATCAGAGCGCGCGAAAACGATCAGCTGATGATCGGGCAGAACTCGACTCTCAAGCCAGACGAAGAGCCGGTGCTTGGACACGGTGGGAGTCGCAAGATAGCGAAGCAAGGTCATGCAGGACGCTCGAACCTCGGGCCTTGCCTCTCCGTGAATCCACCAGCGCTCGGCGTAGACCTTGCGTTTGTTGCCCGCGCGTAGCGGTTTCACCTTTTCGCGGACATACTCAAACGGTGCTTCGTACTGCGCGGCTTCTGCCTCGGTCATGCCCGGCGGAAAGTCCACAATCCAAAGCTTCTGAGGAGCCCGCGTAATTTCCAGCCCATTCGCCCAAGGCCTCACAACATCGGCATTCGACTTGCCATTCGGGTTCCGTAATTCCAACCATTCACGAGCAAGTTTCTCAGGAATGTCGAAGGGCCCAACCTTGGTATCGCCCATAAAAGCGATGCCCTTGTTCTCCTCCAACACTTGCGCCTGCGTAATATCCGCCGTCGCCGTTAGGTTCGAGTTGATGGTGGACACAGGCTGGTTGTCGAGGGTTCGGGTTTCCTCCGCCCCACTGTCAAAGGCAAGCAGGCTGACGTGGACGTTCGCGCCATCAAGAAACCAATCCTTGTCTGAGATGGCCCAGAAGATGTCCCCGGTTTCTTTGATCTGTTTCAAGACTTCCCGATTTGCGCCACCGCGTATCCCCTGAGTCGCCAGAAGCCCCACCCTCTTGCAGCCACTCTTGGCAAGATGCGCACGCGCTTTTTCGAACCAGTAGCAGCACAGATCGGCCTCAGCAGGAACACGATC
Source organism: Verrucomicrobiota bacterium (assembly GCA_036821485.1). Lineage (GTDB taxonomy): Bacteria > Verrucomicrobiota > Kiritimatiellia > CAIQIC01 > JAGNIJ01 > DAISJM01. Next base: position 31,405 of record DAISJM010000023.1, read on the forward strand.
TTTCCAAACCATGAGCATACGATCCACGTATTCATCGCCAAGTTCGCGCCGAAGCATCTTTCCGCCAAGAAACGGAGGATTGCCCACAATAAAGTCCACGCGAGGCCACTCGGGTTCCGTCGGGTTTGCTGGATCAGAAACGTCCAAGATCGAATCCCTGCATTGGAAGTTGCCGGACATCGGGCGCAAGATTGGTTCCTGAGGCGAACCGAATCCGTTGAATTTGATCCACTGTAGCCAGCCGATCCAGACAGTCATCTGGGCGAGGTCGTGCGCGTACGGATTTATCTCGATTCCGTGAAGCTGCCACGGCCCGACCAGTGGCAGAAACGCCCCAAGACCCTTTTCCATCGAGTGAAGAATGACCGATTTTTCGAGGTCCTTCAATTTTTGCAAGGCGACGTAGAGGAAGTTGCCTGACCCACAGGCCGGATCAAGAACCTTGACGGTTTGCAGGCGGACCAGAAACTGGTGCAAAATGCTCCCAGCCTCCCCTTTCGCCTTCTTCTGTGACGCGGGGCTCATGGGTTTGGCTGGGGCCGCGCTGGACTTCTTCCTGCCTGTGGCGAGTACGCTGTCCACCATGCGTTGAGTCTCCGCCCATTCCCGGCAAAGCGGCTGCATCACTACCACATCGACTAATGCTTCGATGTCGTCCTTGCCGGTAAAGTGCGCACCAAGTTGGGAGCGTTTTGCAGGATCAAGCCCGCGCTCGAAAAGCGTACCAAAGATGGACGGATCGACCGCGCTCCAATCCATGCGCGCCGAATCTGCAATTTGTTTCACTTCTTCCGCTGTCAAAGCCGGAACAGACGAGTCGTCAAACAAGTTGCCGTTGAAATGACGGATGCTCTCAAGACCAAACTCACCGCCCTTCGCCATTGCGTCAAAAAGCTGGCCAACGAATCGGACAAACTTGGCTGGGTCACCGGCAGACTTCTCCGTAATCCGCGTGAAAATCTGATCAGGAAGAAGCCCGATGTCCTCTGCAAATAGACAGAAGACCACCCGGTCTAGGAAGTGGGCAACGCGCGCGGAATCCAGCCCGCGCCTGCGCATCGATTCTGCAATCTGTGCGAACTGCTGGGCGATCTCTTGGGTAATCGCCGCGCTGGTCTTTCCTGGCCGGAGTTTCTCCGGGTCAAAGAACACGGCTCGAAGAACTTCCACACTGCGCGGCTCTCCAAGTTGGTCGAGCGGAATCTCATGCCGGGCTGAGACCGTCTTCGTGAAATTGGTGTGAACGATGATTCGATCAAGATCGCAAACCACCAACAGCGGCGGACTCGCCAATGCGTCTCGGTACAAAAGCAACTGATCGTAGGCGGCATCCAGATCCTTGTGTTTGCCCTTGTATTCCCAGCCGAAGAAGTCCTTCTTCCAAACATCGGCAAAGCCGTCGCCCCCGCCCTGCTTCTCAGCCCCCTTTTCAAAGCAGAACGTCTCGCCGGTTGGATCGACCTCGGCTGGAGTGGGATGACCGACCACATGACAAAGGTCGATGAAGTGTTCCTGCGCAGCGGATCGTTCCTTCAATTCTGCCCTCTTCCACTTCGCTATGAACTCAGAAATGTTCAAACGATCCCCCTGCGAAAGAAACGATTGCTGTCATGTTAACGAAAGCATCAGGCAAATCGAGTCTTTCCTGATGTCGGATGCGGTACTCGCTCCAGCCAGAAAACAACCATGGCGCCGGGTTACCCCGGCGCCATGGTTTCCATTTCAACGCTCGCTGGAACGTGTCTCTTACAGTTCCGCGCAGAACGCGGTGACCGCCTCGATGTCCTTGGCTATGGCTTTCACCACGTCTTCAGGAACGAGCTTGTTGACCTTCAGGATTGCAATCGAGAGTTCGCCCTTCGAGTCGTGCGGGTTGCGCACATCGTCAATGTTGATCGACGCCTTCTCCAACGCTGCGCCGATGCGCCCAATGACGCCCGGCCGATCCTTGAACACGAAGATCAACGTGCAGCCCTTCGGTTCGAAGTACAGCTTGTTGAAGTCGTTGATCCGCGAGATCATGATCGTCCCCTCGGCCACCGTGCCGCGGATGCTGGCGCTCTTCTGCGTCCCCGCATCCACGCTGCCGGTCAGGTCGACCGTGATCGAATTGCCGTAGCCCTTGCCTTCGTCGGTCTCGCGTTTCACGTATTCCACGCCCATGTCGGACAGGAACTTGACGGCGGCCTTCGGATCGCTCGCCCGGTCAAACTCCTCGCTGAGCGCGGCGGTGATCGGCACCAGCAGCCAACTCGAGTACTTGCCGAGTTCGCCGTAGATGCTCGTCTCGATCCGCTTGAGCTTGAGGTCCTTGCCCACGACCTGCCGGCAGAGCTTGGTCAGCCCATAAGCCAGTTCGCCGTAAGCCCGGTCCAAACCTTCGGGGATGTCGCGATTGACGACGTAGCTCGTGATGCCCTTCTCATCGAACTCGATGATTTCCTCCGCGGCGCGCTTGGCGGCATTGGAGTTGGCCTCCTTCGTGCTCGCGCCGAGATGCGGGACCATGATGTCGGCAATATCCAACACCGTCTTCGGGCCCGGCTCATCCTTCGGATAGACATCGTTCAGATAACGGATAGCCTTCTCGGCCTTCGCCTTCCGGATGTCGGCCTCGACCACGACGCCCGCGCGGGCGCAGTTGACCAGCGTGGCGCCCTGCTTCATCTTCGAGAGCAGGCCGTAGTTGATCAACCCCTTCGTCTCGCTGTTCTCCGGAATGTGCAGCGTCACGTAATCGCAACGCTCGAACATCGTCGGCAAATCAACGAGCTCAATGCCGAAGTGTCGGGCCTTCTCCGGTGAGATGACAGGATCAAACCCGAGGAGCTTGCATTCGAAGCCGCCCAGGCGCCGGGCCACCAGTTGCCCAATGTAGCCCAGACCGACAATGCCCACGGTTTTGCCGGTGACTTCCCGGCCCATGAACTTCGACTTCTCCCATTCGCCCTTGCGGCAGGATGGGTCGGCCTCCACGAGATGCCGCGCATCGGCCAGCATCAGCGCGATGACTTCCTCGGCGACCGCGTTCGCGTTCGCGCCGGGCGTGTTCATCACGTCGATGCCCCGTTTGCGGGCGCCCTTCGTGTCGATCGTGTTGTAGCCCGAGCCGGCGCGCATGATGATCTTCAGCGACGGCAGGGCATCCATGATTTCTGCAGTGACCTTCTCGCTGCGCACAATTACGGCATGCGCATCGGGATGCTGCTTGGCGAGGGCCAGCAGTTCAGTCTTGTCTTCCTGGACGACGGTATAGTTTCCGTTCTTCTCCAGGATATCGCGGGCGACCTTGTCGAGCTTGGTGGGAATCAGGACCTTCTTCTTCGTCATCGCACACCTCCGTGTCATATCGGTTGGTTTACGAACACCCTGTTCTTTTAGATGAACAGTGCGGACAATGTACCGCGCCTCCCTGCGGACGATCAAGTCTTTAGAGGCACGTGAAAGGCTTTTCCAGCTTGATTCCCAGCCCCCCCCCACCTAATGTTGGCGCCCATGCGGACGATCCTACGTTCATTGCTTCTTGCGCTGTGCTGCTGCGCCGTCATCGCGACGACCGGCTGCGCGACCAAGCGCCCCTACATCGAAAACAGCGCGAAGCGCGGCCTGCATCCTTTCACACATCCGAAGAAGAAGGGCCCGGCCGATCAGCTCCGCTATACCGACAAACTCTACGAAGACGGCCGGATTCGCGCCGCACGCAAGCAGTACTACGCCCTGCTCGTCTACTGGCCGGAATCCACGGAGGCCGCCCGCGCCCAACTCCAGTATGCCACCATCCTCGACAACAAGGGCAAGCGCCTCAAAGCGTTCGACGAATATCAACGCCTGTTTGAGCGCTACACGGGTCTCTTTCCCTATGAACAGGTGCTCAACCGCCAGTTCGAGATCGCGACGAACCTGATGGTGACCAAGAAGGGCAAGTTCCTCTTCCTCCCCGGCTTCGCCGCGCCCGAACGCGCCATCCCGCTCTACGAGTCAATCATGACCAACGCGCCGCAGTGGGAGCGAGCCGCCGAAGTGCAGTACCTCATCGGTCACGCCTACGACCTTTCGCTGCAGTTCGAGGAGGCCGTCACCTCGTTCATGATCGTTCAGCAGCGCTACCCCCTCTCCCCCTTCGCCGAGAAAGCCGGCTATGATGCCGCCTACTGCTTCTACCGGCTCGCGCAGGAAAATCCGAACAACGAGCAGATGCTCGAAGGCGCATGGACCTCCCTTGCCGTCTTCCTCAACGCCTATCCGGATTCCGAAAAGGCCGAGATTGTGAAGGGCTATCGCAACACCGTCCTGCGCCAGCGCGCCAAGCTCGCCTACGATAAGGCCCGCTACTACGACATCCTCGCGAAGAAGCCCAAGGCCGCACTCATTGCCTACCGCGCACTCGTCGCCCAGTTCCCTCATTCGGACTGGACGGGCCTCGCTCAAATCCGTATAGATGCCTTATCCAAGCTCGTGCCGCCCGATGATATTCATGAGGAGGCCGCGAGCCCGGGGAAGGAAGACGGAACATGAAGATTGCCTTTCGGCTGGCTGTTCTCCTGATCCTTGTCGCCCAGTTGACAGGGTGCGTTGGCTATCGCCTCGGCTCCATGCTTCCGCCCGACATCAAGAGCGTCTATGTCCCCACCTTCGTCAACAAGACCGACGAGCCCTTCATTGAAAGCGACACCACCAGCGCCGTGATCGACGAGTTGCAGAAGGACGGCTCGCTTGAGGTCGTTGCAACGGACGGCGAAGCGGATGCCATCCTGAAGGTCTCCATCATCGGTTTCAAACTTTCGCCTCTTGCCTTTGACCACACCCGCAAGACCTCTGCCTCGGAGTATCGGCTCACCCTCACCGCGTCCTTGGTCATGCTGCGCCGGACCACCAACGAGGTCCTTGTGGAGAACCCCCGCCTGCAAGGTGAAGCCACCTTCGTGGTCAGCGGGGATCTGACATCTTCCAAGCGCCGCGGGCTTCCGCTGGCCGCTGCCGACCTGGCTCACGACATCGTGGAAGCCCTTGTGGAATCCTGGAAGTAGTCCAGCCGGGTCTGAACCTGCCCAAAAACGAAACGCGACCGAACACAAGGTCCGGTCGCGGAATCGTCGGAAAACTTATCGAAGAACTCAGGCTTGAACGGTCTTCAACATCGCCTTCGCGCGGGTCTTCCGGCGTGATGCGGTGTTCTTCTTGATGACGCCCTTCTTCGCGGTCTTGTCGAGCAGCGAGCAGTACTGACGGTAGAGCTTCTCAGCCACATCCTTCTGCTTGCCGGCCACGGCTTCAAAGAAGCTGCGGCGCACAGAACGGACCTGGGTTCTCACGACAAGGTTCTGAATGCGCGCCTTCGTGGACTGGCGCATTCTCTTCTTTGCACTGTTCGTAGTCGGCATTCGATCAACTCCCCAACATCTTCGGGCCTGAGGCCCATCGCGTCTTGACCACCCCACCTTGCCGATGACATCTTGCACATCAACGGCGGCAGGATCGGCGGTTGATTCCTGCCCGAAAAAGTGGTGCAATACTATCCACGAGAAGGGCGAAGTCAACCCGCATTTCGCGGCTTTTTCGAATCTGAATGACGACTGCAACTGGCCATCAGCTCGACACGCCCGGCGCCACCCCGGTCTTCTGGCAGGACCTTAGCTCCCGCTGGAGCACGTTCCCGCGCCGCACAAGGTTGAACCACCTCAAGTCCGCTGCCGGCCGCGTGCGCTCGCTCTGGCAGGGCTCCATGGACATCACAGCCCTTCCCCTCGATCTTCTCCTCTATCAGCCCGAGAACGGCTCTGCGGCCTTTCCAGAGCATCTGCTGACCCGCCTGCCAAAACCCCTTTCCGTCGCCCGCCTCCTCGAGAAGCTCGCCGATTGGCACGCGGATGCCCGCCTGACCTTGGCCCCCGGCGAAGGCCGGTTCTTCCTTCGCCACCTGCTCGCGGACGAATCCATCGATATCGGCTGCCTCCGCAACGCCGCCGCGGAAATCGACGACATGGCCGATACCCAGGCCCAGATCCGCGCCTTCAAGCTCTATCGCTCCGCGCTCGGCGGCCAGCGAACCGCCTTCTCCCGCTGGCGCCAGTCCATGCGCGGGTTCTGGGCCACTGACCCGCGGATCAAAGCCGCCGATCTCCATGAGGCAATCCAGCGCGCGGAGGCCGATCCCGCCACACAGATCGTCAAGGACGGCGCACGCATTCAGGTCCTCCGCGCCAACCTCTTCGGACACGACGCGCTGATCAAGCGCTATGACCTCGTCCCCCTCGGCGACAGATTGAAGTACATCTTCCGCCCATCCCGCGCGCGCCGTGCGTGGGCAGCCGCACAGGCCCTCGTCCGACTCCGACTCCCGACACCCGAGCCGCTTGGTTGTCTCGAAATCTTCCGCTTCGGCATCCCCGTTCACAGCTACTACATTTGCGCCTTTCTGACCGACGCTGCCGCCGCACGAACATGGATCGAACCCAACTTTGCCGACCAGCCCGAAGCCCTGCGGACCGACTTCCGCAAGCACCTCCTGCGCACGCTGCTCGCACTCTACCGGCACGGCGTCTATCACGCCGACACAAAGACCACGAACATGCTTCTCAGTACCCCGACGGACCCCGTACACCGCGCATTCTTCTGGATCGATCTCGAATGCATCCGGTTCGGCATCGTGCCCGGGCGACACCAACTCGTCCGCAATCTCGTGCAGGTCAACGGCTCGCTGGGCCTCAAGGTTTCCGACCACGACCGGTTGCGATTTCTGCACGACCTTGCCCGTCACTATCCCTGGGTGACGCACAAGGACGTCATCCGAAAGATTTGCGACTGGACCCGGCGACGGCTGGACAACGAGAGGCGACGCCAGTGCGGTTCCTGAAATTTCTGCTGGGCATCGCACTCCTGCCCCTGTGCTGGGCAGCCTCCACCACCCTCTATCAACTCGTCGAACAGATCTACCGCTCAAGCACGGGCTCATGGCCCTTGTCCGTCTGGGGCCTGCTGATCGGTTTCGCGCTGTGGCTCATCCTCTTCTTCAGCCTGCCCAGGCCGATGGTGACCTATGTCTTCGCGCACGAGCTGACCCACGCGCTCTGGGCGTGGATCATGGGCGCCCGCGTATCGCGCCTCAAGGTCTCGGCGCGCGGCGGCAGCGTCACGCTCGACAAGACCAATTTCGTCATCGCGCTCGCGCCCTACTTCTTCCCGCTCTACACCATCCTCGTCATCATCGGCTTCTACGCCCTCGCGCTCTTCTTCGACCTCCACACCTACGAACCCTTCTGGCTCGGGCTCATCGGCCTCACGTGGTGCTTCCACCTCACCTTCACCATCCGCACCCTGCTCCAGCATCAGCCCGACATCCACCAACACGGACGGGTGTTCTCCTACTCCATCATCTACCTCGCCAACGTCCTCGGCGTCGCGCTGTGGATCGTACTGATCGCCTCGCCGTCACTCCAAACCCTCGCCCAAGTGCTCGGCCGGGAAACGGTCGACGCCTACCTCGCCTGCCGCGATGCGGGACTGATGATCTGGGAGAAGGTAGGGACGGCTCTCCAAGCCGTCTGTTGAAATTCAGCCCGCTCGGAGAGCGGGCCCTACCATGGTTTTTCCAACCCTTGGAAAATTTGCCTGCCATTTTTCCAAGGGTTGCCTGCCCGAGCCGCCGCCCCACGGCCAGGGGAAAAATGCTACAATAAACCCCGTCGCCAGCCGTTATGTGTATGAATGGAGCGGTTGGAAGACCATGTTTGGGATACCATGGAAACATCGGATCACGATCTGCTGGCCCAGTACCGCAAAGGCGATGCCCAAGCGCTGGGTCGGCTCGTCGAACGGTATCGCCGGCCGCTCTTTGGGTTCATTCTCAACATGACGGAAGGACGCCAGGACGCGGACGAGATTTTCCAGGAGACATGGTTCCGCGCCATCCGCAGCCTGGATTCCTACCGGGAACACAAGTTCCTGAGCTGGCTGTTCCGCATCGCGCATAACCTCGTGATCGATCATGTGCGAAAAGCCAAGCCCACGGCCGAAGTGCCGCGCGACGCGGAGCGGGCGGAGGACGACCCGGTGAACCGGCTCCCCGATCCCGCGGTTCGGCCCGATGAGCAGGCGCACGGCCGCGACCTCGGAACGAGAATACGGCGATCGGTGGCCCAGCTTCCACCGGAGCAGCGCGAAGTGTTCCTGCTGCGGATGAACGCGCAAATGCCGTTCAAGGAAATCGCGAAGCTGCAGGGCTCGTCGATCAATACGGCCCTGGCCCGGATGCAGTACGCGCTGGCAAAGTTGAGAGAAGAATTGAAGGATGACTACAAGGACCTGGCGGGAGTACGGCCATGAAATGCAAAGACATAGAAAAGGATATCCTGCTTGAGCAAAGCGGTGAACTCGGTTGGCTGGGCCGACGCCGCCTTGCCCGACACCTGTCGGGCTGCGCCGCGTGCCAGGCCTATCGCGCAGAGCTTCTCGGCCTCGCACGCCTGACCGCAACGGAACCCATCGACGCGCAGGACGCCACCGCCACGGAGCGGATCGTGGATTATGCCCGGAAGCAACAGCCGACGCGCAGCGTCGAAATCCGGTTCCGTCCGAGCCGCGAATCGCCGTGGGTCACCTGGCGGCCTGCCCTCGTTTACGCCGGCTTCAGTATCGTGGTCGCCACGATGTTTACGCTGATCATGCGGCCGTACCTGCGCCCCACCGAACTCGCGGCCCCCGTCGAAAACTCCGCACCCGTGGCCGTGGCCGCTGTCACAGACTGGAGCGCCGCCGAGCTTGATTCACAGATCAGCAATCTGAATAGTCTCGTGGTGATGAATGGCGACGATTGGACCGGCAGCGCAACGGCCGAGACCAGTGATGATTTGGATGCCGTGGCAGCCGAACTGCTGGCCTGGGAGGGACAGACGATATGACACACCGATGGATATACTTGATGGTGGCGTTACTGGCTCTGAGTTCGATTGCTAAGGCGCAGGACAATCCCGAGGGCATCCCTCCACCCCCGTCAGATGATACGGACGTCTTCTTCGGCGAGCCGCCGCCCGATGACATGCTGATGCCGCCGCCAGACATGGACGCCACGCGCGAAGGGATGATGCCGCCCGGCGGGCCCGAGCAGGACGGGCAAAGGGGTCGGCCACCCGCGATTGATCGCTGGCTGCAAAAGCTGCAGCAGGAAAACCCCGAGGAGTTCGCCGCGCTTCAGAAGCTGCGCAAGGAAGATCCCCAGGCCTTCCGGCGCGCCATGCACGAACGTCTGCTGAAACAGCGGCTGAAGGACGCCGTCGAGGAATACCCCCAGTTGCAGCAGGCCTTCATGTCGATGCCGGAAGAGGAACGGATGGAGGCGCTGAAGAAGCTGACCTTCATCGCCGGCCCCCCGGGGATGCGCCACGGTGGACAAGGGCCCAAGGGACAGCAAGGCGGCATGCGCGGCGGCCCGGGACCCGAGCGTGACTCCTCCGCGCGACAACTGGAAGACCAGTCAGGTGCCCTTGCCCGCGCGTACCGCGAGGCATCCGACCCGGCCGAGAAGGAAAAGATACTCGCCGATCTTCGCGGCAAGCTGGAAGAGATATTCGACGCCAGGGAGCAGGAGCGGCTTCAGCACATCGATCACGCCGAGAAGGAAGTGGCGCGCCTGAAAGAGATGCTGGAGAACCGCCGCGCACGCAAGGCGGAGATCATCGACCGCCGGCTGAAAGACCTCACGGAAGACAACTCGCTGAAGTGGTAGGCTACTCCACCCTGCGCGCGTCGCCCCAGAGACGTTCCAATTCGTAATAGCGACGCGTGTCCGGCGAGAAGATGTGGATGACGAAGTCGAAGTAGTCGGCCACGACCCATTGGCTGTCCGAATTTCCTGCGCGACGAAACGGTTTCACGCCAAAGGTGGATATCTCGCGCTCCACTTCTCTCAGCAAGGCCCGCAGATGCGGCGCGTTATTGCCGGTGGCGATGATGTAATAATCGGTGATGGAAGAGATCCCCTGCACGTCCAGCACCACGATGTCTTCCGCCTTCTTGGACTGCAGGGCCTCCCTGACGGCCCGGATGATCTTCAGCGTTTCGATGTCAGTTCTCCTTCGCTCCATAAAGTTGGTGCCGGCGAATATAGCCTTCCACGGCCTGCGGCACAAGATAACGGATATTGAGCCCCCTGCGCACGCGGCGGCGGATGTCCGAGGATGAAACCTCCACGCGGTGGCTCTCAAACACGCGCACCTTCGCGCCCTTCGGCGCGCTGGCCACCCCAAATCCCGGCCGGTCCACCGCGACAAACGTGCAAAGCGTCATGAGCCGGCGAATATCCCGCCACGTATGCAACTCGGGCAACATGTCCGCCCCGACGATAAAGAAGAACTTCGCGCCGGTATACCGCCGGTGAAGCTCCGCCAGTGTATCCACCGAGTAGGAAATCCCACCACGCTCAATTTCGAGGCTGCACACTTCAAACCGGGGGTCCCCCGCCACGGCCTTCCGAAGCATCGCCAACCGGTGACGTCCCGGCGCCAGATGGTCGGGGCGTTTGTGCGGCGGGTGCGCGCAGGGAATCAACAGGACCCTATCCAATCGGAAGCGCTCCGCAGCATCCTGTGCGAGGACAAGATGGCCGAGATGCACCGGGTTGAAGGTGCCGCCGAGAATACCTATGTTAAGGGGCTTCTTGCGCATGCTGCGGATATGATACTCAGCCCGCTCCGGCCGACAATGCGCAATTGCGCCACCTGCGGGATTCCACCGCTCTTGCCTCTTGCATCGGGCGGCACTTTCCACTACTTTCACCCCCCGACAAACTGCAACCTAAACAGGAGAATTCTCATGTCTGAAATCATCGATGTCGTAGGCCGGGAGATCCTGGATTCCCGCGGTAATCCAACCGTGGAAGTGGAAGTTCGCCTTGGTTCCGGCGCGGTCGGCCGCGCGGCCGTCCCCTCGGGCGCGTCCACGGGCGAGAACGAGGCGATCGAGCTTCGCGATGGCGACAAGAAGCGCTATCTCGGCAAGGGCGTCCTCAAGGCCGTCAGCAACGTCAACAACATCATTTTCCCTGAAATCGTCGGCTTCGACGCCTTGGAACAGGCCCAGCTCGATCAGCGCCTGATCGAACTCGACGGCACCGAGACCAAGAGCAAGCTCGGCGCCAACGCGATCCTCGGCGTATCCCTCGCCGCCGCCCATGCGGCCTCGCAGTTCGTCGGCCTTCCCCTCTTCCGCTACATCGGCGGGACCAACGCCAAGGTGCTGCCCGTTCCCATGATGAACGTGCTGAACGGCGGCGCGCATTCCGACGCCCCCGTGGATGTGCAGGAATTCATGATCTGCCCCAAGGGCGCGCCGACTTTCTCGGAAGCGCTCCGCATGGGCACCGAAGTCTTCCACGCCCTGAAGAGCGTGTTGAAGAAGCAGGGCCTGAGCACGGCCGTGGGCGATGAAGGCGGTTTTGCGCCGAACCTCTCCAGCAACGTCGCCGCGCTGGACGCGATCATGGAAGCCATCGGGGTCGCCGGCTACAAGGCGGGCAAGGATGTCTTCATCTGCCTCGATCCGGCCGCGAGTGAATTCTACGATGTGAAGAAGAAGAAATACGTCTTCAAGAAGAGCGACAAGTCGGAGAAGACCTCCGAGCAGATGGTCGACTTCTGGGAGAAGTGGGTCAAGGCCTACCCGATCATCAGCATCGAGGACGGCATGGCCGAAGGCGACTGGACGGGCTGGAAGCTCATGACCGAGCGCCTCGGCGACAAGATCCAGCTCGTGGGCGATGATCTGTTTGTCACCAACACCAAGTTCCTCCGCAAGGGCATCGAGAAGGGCGTGGCGAACTCGATCCTGATCAAGGTCAACCAGATCGGGACACTCACCGAGACGCTGGACGCCATCGAAATGGCAAAGAACGCGGGCTATACCTCCGTGATCAGCCATCGTTCCGGCGAGACCGAAGATGCAACCATCGCCGACATCGCCGTGGCCACCAACGCGGGCCAGATCAAGACCGGCTCCCTGAGCCGCACAGACCGCATCTGCAAGTACAACCAGCTCCTCCGCATTGAGGAGACGCTGGGCGACACGGCGCGGTACGGCATCCGCTAATTGTCTCCGCAAGGAGCCGAAACAGGTTTGAGGACGCGGGTGATCCCCGCGTCCTCGCTGTTTGGGCCGCTGCCTTTTTGTGGACGTTCGCGCGCGGGTGGCCTAGAATGAAATTATCTCTATTTGTTTGAGCATCATGAACTTCTGGGTGCTGATATACAGGATTGGCTGGTTCGCCCTCGCCGTGCTCATCGTGGTGGCTCTCGCCTCCCTCTTTGTTCCGCAGATCAAGCAGTACCAGGAATATCACCGCAAGCAGACCACCCTCGAGGCCGACATCGCCCTGGAGAAGCAGATGCTCAAGCATCTCCAGGAACAGCAGCAGCGCCTGAAATCGGATCCGCGGTTCGTGGAGAAGATCGCCCGCGAGGAATTCGGCTACGCCAAACCCGGCGAAACCATCTTCAAGTTCGTGGAAGAAGAACCACAGACACGGACCCCAGCCACCGGCTCCCGGTGAAAATCAGCGTCCAGAAGACCTATCCCCAGCGCGAATGCCCGTCCTGCGCCGGCGAGGTGCCATCGAACAACAACCGGTGCCCGATCTGCGGTTACCTGTTTCCCCAGCCGACACTGGTCCAGAAATCATTCCGAATCGGCGGCGCGCTGATCATGCTCGGACTTCTTCTGCTGTTGCTCGCGATGAGCCTGCTCTAGGCTGGCCTCAGGATTGCTCCATCTCTCCGCGAAGACGGGCCACACCGCTGGAATAGCGGCTGAAGAGAATAGCCACCAACCACAAGGCAATCATGGACGCCACGGCAATTGCGATATGCAGATGACTCGACGGCTCCTGTAACTGCGCCGCGCTGCTGCCGATCAACGTGCAAGGGATCGCCGCAGGCAGAATGCCCAGCGCACTCCCCACCAGGAAATCGATATGTCCCACCGGCGATAGCCCCAGCAGCAGATTGATCACCACGCCACTGATCGGCAACTGGCGCGCAAGAAACACGGTCAGATAAGCGCGCTTATGAAAGAGACCGCCCAGCCTCGCCAGTCTCGGCCAGTGCGCCACCACGAAGTCACGCCCACCCCACCGCACAAACAGGAACAAGGCGTAATAGCCAAGAAGAGTGGGAATCTGGGTCCAGACCAGGCCCCACGTGAGCCCGAACACCAACCCGCCGATGGGACAGAACAGGAGTCGCGGTGCGCCAAGGGCGACCAGCGCAAGGACCGCCAGCATGTAGATCAGCACCCCCATCGCCCCGGCATTTTGAACGGTGGCGCGAATCTCCGACACGTGTCGCAGGTAGCCGCGCAGCGGGGTGGCATAGATCACCAACAATCCCAACGTCAGCACGGTAATCAACACCAGCGGCTTGCCGACGGGACGGCGCACGCTACGGACTTGGGCATTCGTTGTTGATTCAGATTCCATGACTGCGGGATCCTGCCGACCTTCCCCTAGTTGATCTTCCGAATGGAGAAGAATCCGGCCACTTCAAAGCCGATCACGGGTATCCAGATGATCAGGTCCGGTCTCGCACCGGGGTGGTCAATCAGCGCGTCGGCGAGAATGATGAAGAAGTAGTACGCAAACACCAGACCCAGGCTGATGGCAATCCCCACGGAGGATTCCCGCCGCCGCGACTTCATGGCCAGCGGAATGCCCAACAGCGGCAGGGCAAAGCACGTCAGGGAGAGTGCAAGTCGCTTGTTGGCCTCAACCACCATACCCATGCGCTGCCGCAGCAAATCTTTCACGCTGAGTTGCGGATAGACCGCCCGGATATGGCGAATGGAGGTGATCAGCTCGCGGTAAGTCATGTCCGACGTCTTCTTGCGAACGTTCTGCTTCTTCAGCAGGTCGGCAAATGCCAATTTGACCGGGTAGTGTTTCGCGTTGATGTATCGCGCGCGGGTCGGATCCTCGGGATGCTTGGCGTCAGGCTCATCGATCCTCACATCGTACAAGTCGATCAACAGCGCCTGCTGCTGAGCGTCGGCACTCATCGTGCCCGTCTTCGCTCGCACGCTGCGGCGGACACCTTCTGAGCCCAACTCGTAGATCACCACATCCTTGAGCTGATTGTTGCGGCCCTTCTTTGCGACATACACCATGTAGCCCGGAAAATCCCTGACAAACCGGCCCTCGTCCAAGAGGTTGATCGGATTCTCCATGCCGAGCTGAGCCAGCATCCGCCTCTGGGCAAAGTGACTCAGCGGCGCCACCGTGCCGCTCAACGCGAGGCACACCCCCGAGAGCGCCAGGGAGAGCAGTATGATCGGGGAAATCACCTGCCACATGCTCAGGCCGCATGCCTTCATGGCAGTCATCTCACCATCGAATGATAGCCGGCCAAACTGAAGCAACACGGCCGTCAACGTGCTCATCGGTATGGAGAAGGTGAAGATGAAGGGAATGTTGTAGAGGAAGTACTTCAGCATCAGCCACCCGGACACTCCGCGGGCCAGCAAGTCAATGGCCTTCATCACGGCGCCCACGCACATGACGAAGGTGAAGACCATGAGCGTCACGGCAAACGTGATCGCGAAATCCCACGAGAGATATTTGTGAAGTATCTTCAATTTCAATTCCGACGCAGCTACGCTTTCGCCAACTCCTTGGCGGACGCGACCGTGTTGTAGAGCAACATCGTAATCGTCATGGGCCCCACCCCACCCGGCACCGGCGTGATAGCCGACGCCCTCTCCTTCACCCCATCGAAATCCACATCGCCTACCAGGCGGAACCCGGACTTCTTCGATGCATCCGGAATCCGATTGACGCCCACATCGATCACAACGGCGCCCTCGCGGATCATGTCCGCGCGGATCGTTTGCGGATGTCCTGCCGCCGCCACGACGATATCCGCCTGGCGCGTGAAGTAGCCGATATCTTTCGTACGCGTGTGACACATGGTGACCGTCGCGTTGCCGAGGTCGCTCTTCTGGGAAAGCATGTTGGCCAGCGGACGGCCGACGATGTTACTGCGGCCCACGATGACGACATGAGAACCCGCGATCTTGATGCCAGACCGCTTGAGAATTTGAAGCACCCCATGCGGCGTGCACGGCAGGAACGCCGGCAATCCCAGCATCATCCGGCCCACGCTGACTGGATGGAATCCATCCACATCTTTCTCCGGACGGATGGCCGCGATGACCGCTTGTTCCATCGACGTGTCCGGCAGCGGAAGCTGAACCAGGATGCCGTGAATCTTCGGGTCCTCGTTGAAGCGATGTACGACATCGAGAATTTCCTGACGGGAGGCCGTCGCGGGCAACAGGATCTCGGACGAGAAGATGCCCACTTCCCCACAGGCCTTTTCCTTGCCCGTTACGTAGGACCGCGAGGCCGGATTGTCCCCGACGAGCAAGACGCCGAGGCCCGGCACGACACCGCGGGTCTTGAGGGAGGCCACGTCCCGCGTCAGCTCTTCCCTCATCTCCTGCGCAATGACTTTTCCGTCCAGAATCCGCGCCGTCATGAATCAACCTTCCGTGATGGTGTTCCACCGCGTCACACCGCGGTCAATCTAGCGATATGGAGACAAGACCTCAACACCAGACACCAAGCCTTTACCCGTGGATGGGTCGGGCCCGGTCACGCAGATGACCCGGACTCCGCCCGGCCCACACAGCCATGGCCTCGGCCACTACACTGATGGCCACTTGTTCCGGCCCCTCAGCCCCAAGGTCCAATCCCACCGGTCCGTACACGCGCGACCGAGCTTCTTGGTCGAGCCCCTCCAGGATTTCCTCCCGGCGCGACCGCGAGCCCAGCAGCCCAATGTAAGGCGACCCTGCCGCTGCAAAGAAGCGAATCCACCCCTTATCCTGGGCCAGAATGTGATGCTTCACCACGGCCAGCGCATTCGCCCCGGAGGGTATTTCCGAAGCCCCCTCCCCGGGATGCGCCTTCACCAGTCGCTCGGCACCCGGGAACCGGTTGGGCGCCAAGTAGGCAGCACGGTGATCAACCACGGTCACACGAAATCCGGCCTCCACGGCGAGTCTGACCAGCGGCACTGCATCGTCACCCGCACCGCAGACCACCAGGTGCGGCGGTGGTGAAAGGAATTCCGAGAAGACTGGGACATTCCCGACGTCGGTGTAAATCGAAGTTCCGGCCTTGAGGGCCTCCTCCGCGGCACCCTTCAACACGTCTGCGTTTCCCGGGGCAGCGCCGGACGACCTTCCACCCACAATGCAAATCTGGCCAGCCGCATCGCCCGCAAGTGCGTAGGCAATGGACACCGGGCTGTCGCCCCGCATCAACGAGCCCAGCTCGGAAAGAAGACCGTCCTGCTTCCCCGGCACCAACGGCAGGACAAGGATGTCCACCTTGCCGTTGCAGCCTACGCCCAAACCCCAAACCACATCCTCCCGGCCACTCGTGTCATAGTGCAGCAGGCGAGCCGTGGAACCCGACATAAGCTTCAGCGCGTTCTCCCGAACATCACCCTCCAGACACCCACCGCTTACGTTGCCGAGCAGGGTGCCGTCATCACGCACCAACACCTTGGCGCCGGGCTGCCGGTAGGCGGAACCCTCCAGGCGGACGATCACCGCCAAGGCGCACGGCCGACCCTGTGCCCCAAGGGCCTGCGCCTCCTCGACGACCGCGCGGGTCTCCTGCCAGTTCTTCATGGAGACTTGCTTTCCTTTCATGCTGGGCGATTATAGCGGTCGCGGACGAAAGCGGGGACTACAAAAATGGCAACAACAGGAAATGCCTTGCGCTTGGTAGTGATCACCGGAGTCACGCGCGGACTTGGCCGCGCCATGGCTGAACGGTTTGCGCAGGATGGACACACCGTCCTCGGATGCGGCAGATCCCTCTCGGCCGTGAAGGATTTGCAGTACCTGCTGGGGAAACCACACTGCTTCTCCCTTGTGGATGTGGCTGATGCCGCACAGGTTCAGAAATGGGCGGAGAAACTCCTCGCCGACTACGGCGCACCGGATCTGGTCATAAATAACGCGGCGCTCACCGCCGATCCGGCACCGCTTTGGACCGTGTCAGAAAGCTCGTTCTCGTCGGTCATCGACACCAACATCAAGGGAGTCTTCCACGTCATCCGGTCCTTCGCACCCGCCATGATCAGCCGCCGAACCGGCGTCATCGTCAACATCAGTTCCGCCTGGGGCCGTTCGACCGATCCTAACGTCGCGCCCTATTGCGCCACAAAATGGGCCATCGAGGGACTCACGCAGGCCTTTGCCCAGGAACTGCCGCAAGGGATGGCCACCGTCGCATTGAATCCGGGCATCATCAATACGGACATGCTCAGGCAATGCTTCGGTGAGGATGCCTCGGCACACGCCACCCCCGGGGATTGGGTCCAGCGTGCCGTTCCGTTCATCCTTCAACTGGGCCCGCGCGACAACGGCAAGTCACTCAATGTTCCGAACTGAGGCGTGCAGCCAAAGCGGTCCTCATCCAGCCGGGCCTGTTGGTTACCAGGTAGTCCACGCCAAGTCGTACAAGTTCAGCCGCCAAGCCCGCATCGTCCACCGTCCACGCAAACAGCTTGAGACCTTCTTGTAGGGCCCGGCGCACAAAGGCTTGGTCGACGTGCCCGCGTACACCGATTCCCAGCCCATCCAACTTCGCCTCGCGGGTCTGCTGTGAGAGAGCTTCAATGGCCGGCGACCAACCCCGGGCGGCACTCGGGGTCTTCAATTCCACGTTCCACAGCACTTCACTGACTGGCAACTGCTGCCGCGCAAGCCGCATGACCTCCCGGGAAAACCCGACAACACCCAGTTGGTCGACAGTCAAGGGACAGCGTTCAAGAACACCGAGCAAGGGGGCCATGATGTCCACCCCGCACTTGATCTCAATAAACACCTTTCGGCCGGGCGGCACTTCCGCAAGCACCTCACCAAGTTCCGGAATGCGCTCGTCGGCCCAGGCCATACCCTTCCATGAACCGGCATCCAACTGCCGCAGCTTGGACATGGTCGCCGATGCGATCTCCACCTCCAGACCGGCCGTACGGAGCGCCGATTCATCATGAATGACCACCACGTGCCCGTCGCGCGTCATGCGCACGTCGAGTTCAACCCCGTCGGCCCCCTGCTCCCACGCCAACTGAAATGCCGCCCGGGTATTCTCTGGCGCCTCACGGGAGGCCCCTCTGTGTCCAACAATCTTCGTCTTCATGGCTCAGGCAGTAAGCTTAGACCAATGATTCCTTTTTTCAACACACAGCAACAAGCCGCGCATCAGGGTTGAGCTTCCGCGCGGAACCATGTACTTTCTGCCCATAGCATTGCACCGGAGGACATGATGAAGCAGATTCCTGGCGTAGCGGCAGCAACCCTGTTCCTGATGGCTGTAGTTCTGTGCGTAGGCCTGACCGCCTGCGAAGATAACGGCGGTGGCGGTGTACTCGGCGCCGGCTATAACTTCGGTGACAACGACCCCAACACCATGCTGGCCATGGGCGACAGCATTACGGCCGGCAGCAGCAATCCGGGCGGCATCCCCTATCCAGCACGCCTTGCCGCAGCCACCGGGCGCACGGTCGTCAATCGCGGAAATGGCGGCACCTCATCCTCGTACGGCGCCGGGACCGTCAACAATAACCTGCTCCAATACAAGCCGGGCTACCTGCTCATCCTCTACGGCATCATCGACATCGAGAATGGATCCAGCGAGGATGCCATCATCGCAAACCTGCGCACCATGATCACCGCCGCCCGCAGCAACCAGACCATTCCCGTGCTGGCCACCTTGACCCCTGTCTTTGATTCCCATGAGATGTACGCCGCCAGCGTGCGATCGGTCAACGAGCGCATCCGCCAATTGGCCGGCAGCGAAAACGTACCCTTGGCCGATGTTGGGGGCGCGCTCGAAGGACAGCGCCAGCTCTTCCTCGAAGACGGGTTGCACCCGAATGATGAGGGCGAGCAGGCGATTGCCTCTGTGTTCTACGGGGTCTTGATGTAGAAGGCCTGCCCTACAGGTCAGGCTGGCGCACCCGGAGTTGGTATTCGACCTTCGCCCTCCGGCCAGGCTCGGCTTCCACAAGAAACTTCAGGCTCCGGCCCGTACCCCGATTCGGCAGGCTTGTCCGCACGACGGCCCATTCCAGGATCAATGGTGGCTTCTCCCTCATCTCCACCAACACGGCGCCCGAACGCTGATTCAAAACCTGCAACCCAATAGTTTCTTCGTAGTATCCGCTGATCGCGGGCGTACGCGCCAGACTCTGCCGCCAACCCAACATGTCGGCCGCAGGCCCAAGGTCGATGCGAATCTCGTCGTTAACGTTCGCACGCTCTTGCCATGCTTCCTGCAGATACCGGTTCCTCGCCGACCCCATGAAGATCTCCGCACGCCCCGGGGGAATGGCCACCCCCATCCTGTTGGCTGCGCTGTTGCGGATCACGATGAACTTGCGCAAGGGGTGTCCCTGCCCCGCTGTGCCAAACGGAACTTCGCTCGCATCCATCACGTAGAGTCTGGACGCCGGCGTGCGCGTCGTGCGCACCAGCGACATGTCGGTGGTCGATTGCGGAAGCAGAGCCACCTTGCCCGGCAGCGTGTACGCATGCGCAATCCCGGCCTCCTCCGGTTTTCTCCGCCACAGATCCGCCAGGGGACTCTCGTCGTCCACCATCAGGAACCCCGGATCGTTCTGCGGCAGACGCGTTTCCGCCCTGGGATCCCCGACAACCTGCACGGCAGCCTCATCCCACGAGGCAGAGGTCGGATTATGAATCGTCACAACTCCCGTAAAATCGACGGAAACCGGCTCCTTCTCTTCCGCCTGCTCGCCACGGACCATAACCTGGTATCGAGCTTCCCACGAAGGCCCGTGCACCACGTACATCACATCCACGCCGATCTTCTTCCAGGACAGCGGAGAGCGGATCCTACACCTCACCCGACGGGAGACCGCCGACGCGCCAGGAAGTTGCGCGCTGCCCGGATGCCAGACAACCGAATCGCCCTCCGTGCTCACGGCTCCGCGGAACACGTTGGTGTAACCATCGCGCGCCCATTCCATCAACTGCAGCGGAACACGTCGTGAACGGATGGACAACGAGGACAGATCAGCCTCGGGAGGTATGCGATCGAGGACAATGGTCTGTTCACCCTCAACGAGATCCATCACACGGGACTCTCTGATCAAGGCCCATCCCGGCCCAATCGTCACCGCCGTATCATGGATATCGGATACCGTCGCCGAATCTCCGCGCGGTGCAGCCGTTGCGCCCACCACCAAAGCCAAGGTCATCACCATGATGAGAGCCAGCGCGGAAACTCCCGACAGCCGGCCTATGGTATCCGGGTCTTTCATCCAGGGATTTCGATTCACCAGCGATAGCGAACCGTGTAATGGATGGATCTTCGCCCGCCGGACTTCAGTGCCACCTGGAACTCAACGGCCTGCGCGCCGGCATTTCGATAATCCGTGTCAGCCTTCACGATCTCGTATTGATTCCACCGGTAGAGGTGCTCCAACACGCGAATCTCCACATCTTCACCCGAATTGTTCTCCAGGCGAATCTCAAAGGACTCCTCGTACTCGTGTAGCGGAGTGATCTCGCTATAGCCGGTGCGTTCACGCTCGCCAAGCAGGCCCACGGCCGGCCCCAGCAGCAACTGTACCAGCGTCCCGGATCTTGTCGGAGGTAGTGTATCCTCGCCCGCAAGCTCCATCATTCCGTCAGCCTTCTGGCGGTAGAGCCGCAGCCGGCCGGGAGGCATGTCCATGCCGAGCCCTGTAGCCACGGAGTTGCTGAATCGGAGATACGTCTCCACGGCGCGAGAGTATTCCGTACCATAGTTCCAATCGTTGCGCCGGTTGCGCTGGAATCGGTCGAATTTGACACCGTCATACTCGTACACCTTCGATACCGGCAACTTCGCGACCGACAACAACTGCACATAACGGGTCTCGCCGTTGGCCAGACTCACTGGCGCGGGAAGCTCATACGTCTGCAAAGCTGCGGCTCCGGCCACAACCTTCTCAAAGGTCGGTTCTGAGGCACCCTGGGCATATCGCATCGCCGGACCCGCCGCCGAACCGTCCGCAGAAGGAATCGATCCCTTCTCCGTACTCACCAACTTGATCCTCGCCTCATCAAACTTCGTCCCGGTCCCGTTCGAAAGGGCTACACGTCCGGTCAGAAAGGCTTCGACTTCATTCTCCGTCAGAACGGCCTCGTAGGAAGCGCTCCAAGTGAGTCCTTCCGTGGCGTAGGACAACCGAAAACGTTGTGGGCCATCCTGCCCGGCATTCAAGCGCCAGAAGAGAGTCGGCTCGGGTACCAGCGCACCTCCCGGCTGGGGAAACAGCACTGCGCTCACGACATCATCCACACGGTACATCTTGAGCGACCCGTCATCGATCCGCAGCACCAAAGGCTCCAGCCCCGTTCCCCTCTCCGTCGACGGAGCCGAAACCAGCGCCCCCTTCTGAGTGCCCGCCAGCGTGACGACCTCCACGGTCCTTCCCAAGTACCGCTTGAAAACACGATCCACACTCGTCAGGTCATTCTCAAAACGCTGATCCAGCAGCTCAAAACCCGGACCGCCCAATGGCGAAAAGGCCACGGAGAAGGGATCGAGCCGGGCCGGCATCTGCCGCACCCGAACCTTGTTCTCCCCCTTGGCCAACGTAATCGAACGCACCTCGCTCACCAAGGCCAGCCCCGTGTCATAAGCCGAGATGCTCACACCCTTGGGTGCCGAGGCCTCGATGTCCTGTGCCGAAGAACGTGGAGTTGATGCCAGATAGACTAGAACGGCGAATCCAAGGATGTGCAGTATTCTCATGCCCGAGTCTCCTGCCGCAGATTAGATGCTGCACGTACTATAACAACCTGCCCCCTCCCCTGTCACGCCACCCGTATTCCCCGGACAACCGATTTGGCCCAACGCCCGCATTTAACGCGAGGGGGGCTTCGGCGTATTTCATCCTTCTGTCCGACGGTCACGCTCCTGGTGCACACCGCCGGACGTGTTCCGCGGGGGGATTGATCAATGCCGGTTCGGGAAGTGTTTTTCCTGACATTTGCAATTCTGGGTGGCTTGGCCTTGTTCATCACGGGAATGAACATCATGACCGATGGCCTCCGTGCCGCCGCCGGCAGCAGGCTCCGCGCCCTCCTCCCCGCCACCACGCACAACCGCTTGGCCGGCATCGGTCTGGGCACGGTCCTCGGCACGCTGGTCCAGAGCAGCGCGACGACGGTCATGCTCGTCGGATTCATCAATGCCGGACTTATGACACTCGCCGAGTCTGTCCCCCCCATGCTTGGGGCCAATCTCGGCACCACGATTTCCATGCAACTGATCTCGTTCAGGATCGGTGACTATTGTTTCCTCGCCATCACCCTCGGATTCATCCTCCATTTCGTCGGACCGACCCAACAAATCAAACATGCAGGCCAGGCCATCCTCGGTTTCGGCCTGATCTTTCTGGGCATGAACACCATGAGCGGTGCCATCAAACC
>DAISJM010000024.1:0-51241 GCA_036821485.1 Verrucomicrobiota bacterium
CCTTTGTGCCTCTGCCCCTTCGCCCCTCTGTACCTTTTGCCCCTCCCTGCTCCTTTCCCCCATTGGTCATTGGTGCTTGGTCATTCCCCCTCCGCCTCTTTCACTCGTTGCTCCTTGCTTCCTCCCCCCTTTGCCCCTCTTTGCGCCTTTGCGTTATCTCCGCCGGGACCGTGCCCAACCCAAAAAACTTCCTCAAAAAGCTCTTTACAGAATACGGGTTTTATGTATCCTTATACGTAAATACACGTAACGAAGTTTCAAGGGTGTCCTCTTCATGGTAAACGCGTTGTTCTGTGTAAGTTCTCACAAAAGGTGGTGCATCATGACGTCGCTGCAAAAAGCCTTATTGGTCACGCTCTCAGTAATCGTTTGTGGATGCATTCTCGCCTCCGTCGCCCAAGCGCAGACGGGCGAGGTTTACTCCCTCAACGTCGTCGGCTTCCAGAAGGTCGCCGCACCGGCGGCCAAGCTTCAGATATCATCCACACCATTTGAAGCGGCCGATGACAAGTTGGACACTGTGGTGGGGGCGCAATTAACGGGGTCAGACGGCTACAACACCTCCGACAACGTCATCATGTTCAATCCGACGAACCAACAGTATGAAAACTACTTCATCGCTGGTGGCATCGGTGATCCCCAGTACGACGGCAAGTGGTTCGATCAGGCCCTCCAGCCGGCAACCAACGCCATGATTCCCCCCGGTCGTGGCTTCTGGATCCGCAATCGTCAGTCGTCCACGCAGACCGTCGTTGTCGCAGGTGACGTGGTAAGCGTTGCCGCCGTCACCAATCACATTTATCCTGGGCTGCAGCTTATTTCCTATCCCTACAGCACCGCGATTCTCCTCAATAACACGACCTTTTCGAATGGTGCCGTTGGATCGGACGGTTTCAACACTTCGGACAACATTCTCCTGTGGGATTATGCAAATCAGCAGTATATCAACTACTTCATCGCTGGCGGCATCGGCGATCCCCAGTACGACGGCAAGTGGTTCACCCAAGCTCTTCAACCTGCCACGAACGTGTATTTGCAGCCCGGTCAGGGCTTCTGGTACCGGCATCGCGGCTCGGGCTTTAACTGGGTCGAGCAGAAGCCCTACACATTGCCATGATTTTCAGGAAAATGGGTTGACAGTTTGCAGCCCGCTTGATAAAGAACTACCAGAATTTTTTAACGAATCTCTAAGCGCAGCCAAAGAAGAGAAAGGACCACCGTCGTGAAGAAAGTAGCCATTGTCTGTTTGATCGCTCTCCTCTCCGCCTCGGCCTATGCAGATTTTGATTGGTTTAATACGTCGACGAACCGGCTCTACTACAACGGTGGAAGCACCCCGTTGGTTGGAAGCCAAAGTGATTCCTCGGTTGGGTGCTTTGTCCAGTTGATCTGGGCCGGTACGGACAACACCATCAATGGTGCTGTTCTCAGTGGCACCGGCGTCACCGGTGACGATCAGGTTCAGGCGACTACGTGGGTTGGCGGGACGCTCTTCACCGGCCCTGCTGGCCGCTACACGGGCGGCTCGACGTTTACTGCAGACAGCGCTGGTCTTTACTATGTTCGTTTCTGGACGGCCCCCGCGTTTGACTACGCTGGCGGTCTTGTCCCCACCAGCGGAACGAACTTCTACGGCAACACGGCTCTCTGGTCGAATCCCGGCACCGAGCCGCCCGGCACGGCTGATGTTTTCAACAATATTCCGAACGGTGGTGTCTCGGCTACGCTGACGGCTTCTGCGATTCCTGAGCCGACGATTGTTGGCCTTGGGCTGATCGGTCTGTTGACCCTCCGCCTCTATCGTCGCCGGAAATAAGACGGTTACATAGTTCTCTTCTTCGAAGGGCGGTCTGAAAAGACCGCCCTTCGTCTTTTCCGGTTCCGAGCTCAGTCCGCCGCCCACGGAGGGGCGGCCTACATCCCGCACATCTTCACCGCCGTGTAGGCCGGGGCTCTGCCCCCGGCGTCTTCCCTTCACACCGCGATGGAATCTTCCTTCTTTGGTAGGGCGAAGCCTCCGGCTGAGCCGTTCCGTTCTTGTCTTTGGTAGGGACGGCTCTCCGAGCCGTCCGCTCTTCCCTACCCCCTCCTCCCTCTTAACGTTCCTCTCTATCTTCCTCCGAATCCGCGTCTATCTGCTGGCAATGAATCCCTCCTCTCCCCCTCCCCATTCTCTGTATCTCCTTCCATATCCGTGTTTATCTGTGGGCAACCAATCCCTCTCCCCCTTGGCCTTCCTCTCGCTTTATCCTCCTCTGAATCCGCGTCCATCCGCTGGCAACCAATCCCCCCATCGCTCACTACGGCTTGCGCTCACCCCTCAAGACCGATACCTTCCTCCCATGCAATCACGCGCGCTCATTGTCCGACACAATACGCTCCTCCTCGACTTCCTCGCGGAAGCCCTCGGCCTCTCGCGCAAGCGTGCCAAGAACCTGATCGATCAGCGCATCGTGTTCGTCAATAACGCCCGCGTCTGGATGGCCCGCCACATGCTCGAACGCGGTGATCGCGTGGAGGTTCACATTGCTGCTCCGGCAGCCCCCAAGGCCGCCCCGGCCGCGCCCCGCCGCATCCCCATCCTCTACAAGGATCAGGACTACCTGGTCGCGGACAAGCCCGCCGGCCTTCTATCGAACGGACCCGCCAGCGTGGAGGAACTGCTGAGGAAGGAACTGGCTGAACCCGCGCTGGCCGCCGTGCATCGCCTCGATCGCGATACATCCGGCTGCCTGCTGTTCGCGCGCAACGCGGAGGCCGGACGCAACATCATCACGCTGTTCTACGAGAAGGCCGTGACCAAGGTCTATCAAGCCATCGCCATGGGCCGCGTGTCGTCCGGCGTTCACGAAATCAATGCACCGGTCGACGGCAAGCCCGCTGTCACCAAGGTGACGGTGGTCCGCTCCAACACGCTGGCCACGCATCTGAAACTCTTGATTGAAACGGGCCGCACACACCAGATCCGGAAACACATGCTGCGCATCCGGCACCCGCTGGCGGGAGACAAGGTCTATGCCACGGGCGCGGTGATGGTGGAGGCCTTCCGGCGCGTGCCGCGGCAGATGCTCCACGCGGCGTCGATCTCCTTCAAGCACCCGGTGAACGGAACCCTCATCTCCGCCCACGCCCCCCTGCCCCGCGACTTCGTCCAATGCCTCGCCGCCCTGCGGTTGTAGGAGTAGTCCGCCGCCGTGTAGGCCGGGGCTCTGTCCCCGGCGTCTTCCCTCTACGCCTCGACAGCTCTTCCTCTCTTTGGGTAGGGCGAAGCCTCCGGCTGAGCCGTTGTAGTTTCCTTTGTGGGAGCGGCCTAACGCCTCGACAGCCCTGAACTCTTGGCAGAGACCGCCTTCTGTAGTGCGCCACGGTGTGGCGCAACTCGTCTTGCCTTAGTACGTCCAGAAAAGCCCAAGGCCGCCGACAAGCAGCGGTTCTACAAGAAGTGGGATATTCTGCAACTGTAGGAGAGGCTTTATGCCTCGACGACGGGAGGACAGTTTCGACGAGACCGTCGCTCAGTTCCTGTGACGGAACGTGATGCGGCCTTTGGAGAGGTCGTACGGCGACATTTCAACGGTAACGCGGTCGCCCGTAGTGATCTTGATGAAGTGCTTTCTCATCTTGCCCGAGATGTGGGCAAGAATCTCATGGCCGGTACCCAGTTTGACCCTGTACATCGTGGCAGGCAAAACCTTCAACACCACGCCGTCTACCTGGATAAGATCGTCTTTTCCTGGGGCCATGTTTTCTCCTGAACCACAAACAATTACGGAGGCACACCATACAAGGAATCGCCCGACACCGCAAGATGGCTTTTTCTGCCACCGCTCCGCCTTCGTTGTGGTCCGCCGCCCACGGAGGGGCGGCCTACATCCGCACATCTTCCGCGTGTAGGCCGGGGCTCTGTCCCCGGCGCCTTCCCTCCACGCCTCTACGTCTTGTCTTTGGTAGGGACGGTTCTCTTGCCACGGCGTAGCCCTGCGAAGACGGGCCGAACCGTCCGCGGCCCGTTCGGAGAACGGGCCCTACCTGAAGACATCCGCAGAAGAGGCTTTTTGCCTCGATGATCTGCCCCCCCCTAACCGCTGTTGCCAGCCAAGCCGTCTTCTGCAAGAATAGGCTGGTTCGCTTTTGAGGGCGTGTGAACAAACAGCATTTCGATATCAACAGGCCGGTGCATCTTGCCAGGCGCGACGTCTTTTTCGAGCGCGCCGTGGAACTGCTCTACACCCCTCTGCAAAACGTCAATACCGCGGACCGCATCAAGCGGGCCGAGATGATCATCGCTCTCTTCAAGACCTCGGAGACCCATGCCTTCTTCGCCATCCAGGCCTCGGGCACCATCCCGCGCGAAAGTGATTTTCTCCGGTTCCTGAAGCTGATTTCAGACAACGTTCAGTCCGCTCACTCCATGTTGCAGCACCAACTCCATCTCGAGGGAGAAGAGAGTTTTCTCTGCCAGTTCCTGAGCGCCACCCCGGAGCAGTGCATCCTGCCCGCCATGCATTACCAGCGGCGCGCGGAAGACATCCTGCAGGGCCTCTGGAATGTGCTTCAACTCGCACACGCCGCCTATCGCTCGCTTCAGCAGGAAAATCTCCAAGCGCTTTCTGATCCCGAACGGGAACGCTATCGCCTCGCATACGACAGCTTCCGGCAGGATGTCACCGCACGCTACACCCTGGCGGTTGATGTTCACGAAGTCTCGCCCACAGTCTGAGCCGGCCGCTCAGATTCGCCCGAACTTCCTGTGAAGTTCGTTGAAGCTCATGAAGATGATCGTCGGCCTGCCGTGCGGACACGTGTAGGGCATTTCCGTCTGGGCCAGTTCCACAACAAGCCCCTCGATCTCGTCGAGCCGAAGGTGGTCGCGCGCCTTGACCGCCGCCTTGCACGCGGCCTGCGCGATGGTCTCTTCAGCCCAGCGTTCGGTGCCCCCTCGCGTACCGCCCTGCTCCAGGGTCTGCGCAACCGACGTCAGCAGTGCGGCCGCAGACGAATTGCCCATGCAGACCGGGAGGGCATCCACGATGAAGGCGTCCCCTCCAAATTCCGAGATACCAAAGCCCATGTGGCGCAGCCGCTCCACATTTTCCCTCACGCGCAGCGCATCCTCGGGCCCAAGTTCAACCGTTTCCGGTGCCAGCAGCCCTTGGGACGTCACCCGGTCCTTCAACACTTCGCGCATGTAGCGCTCGTAGAGGACCCGCTCGTGCGCGGCATGGGGATCCATCAGCACCAGGCCGTCCTCCGTCTCCAACACCACGTAGAGCCCCCCTACCTGGCCCAATACGCGGCACCACGACCACGGTGCCTTCGCCGCAGCAGCCGGAGCCTCCCCCGCCTTGCCCGTTTCGGCCGGGGCGACAGCGGCAGCCCCGGGCACCGGAGCATCGCCCTGTTGACCGGGAACCATCGGCAGTCGTGGATACGAGAACGTACGTGCAGGCGGCAAGTCCTCAATCGCCAGCATCGGCGAGGCTGCCCCGGACGGAACCCCGCCCGGAGGAGTCGTACCCGACCCCACCCCGGGGAGTTCGCCACCCACCTGCGCCAGCGCACCGCGCAATCCGTCGATCACGACATCGCGGACATCGCCCGGACGACGGAATCTCACTTCCTTCTTTGCAGGATGAACGTTCACGTCCACCAGTTCGGGGTCCATTTCCAGGAAGAGATAAACCACGGGATAGCGGCCGCGCGGCAACAGGGTGTGATAGGCTTCCGCAAGCGCGTGCGATATCAGCGGTGCCGAAGCCGGCCTTCGATTGATGAACACATACTGCTCGGCCCGGTCCGCGCGACTCGCCTGGGGCAGACCCGCGTAACCCGAGAGCCTCAGTCCCATCCGTTCGTACTGCACGGCACGCAGATGCTTGATCGCGTCGGCGCCAAACAGCTCCCGCAGACGATCCTCCAGCGATGCCTTGCCCGCCAACCGGTAGACCTCGCGGCCATCGACAATCAGCCTCAGGGCCACCTCCGGATGCGACAAGGCATAGATCAGAAACATCTGCCGCACGTGTGACAGCTCCGTCGGCTCGCTCCTCAGGAACTTGCGACGCGCGGGAATGTTGAAGAAAAGGTGCCGGACCTCGACCGTGGTGCCGGGGGGACACCCGATCTCTTTCACATCCTGCATCTTGCCGCCGGACATGACGATCTCGGTTCCGGCGTCATCCTTTGCGCGCCGGGTCACCAGGCGGAATTGTGCCACCGACGAGATGGCGGCCATCGCCTCGCCCCGGAACCCCAACGTCGCCACCCGCTCGATATCATCCGCATCACGAATCTTGCTGGTGGCGTGGCGCTCGATGGAAAGCAGGGCGTCTTCGCGATTCATACCGCAGCCATCGTCGGACACCAGGATCGCCTTGCGACCGCCCGCTACCACCTCAAGGGTCACGCTGCCCGCGCCGGCGTCGATCGCGTTCTCAATGAGTTCCTTGGCTACCGAGGCTGGGCGGTCTACAACTTCTCCCGCGGCGATTTTGTTGGCCACATGGTCCGGCAGGATGCGGATATGACGCTCTTGAGCCATGAACAAGGGTACTATACCACTTGAAGGCCGCCCGTGAAAACAGGCTTGTTGCCATGGCGGGAGAACAGGACCGCGGCAGCCTGACCGGCTACAGGATTTCGACCACCACGTCGTTGGTGTCGGTCTGGCTTACCGGTTCCACGGCAATCGGCTTGTACGTGGGCAGGAATCGGTAATATACCTGCAAGGTCAGGGCCGACAGCGTTGTGCTGTACACCGGGCCGAGATTTACTTCCTTGCCGCTCTCGTTTTCCGAATTCGCGCCCGGCGACGTCCAACTACCGTCCTCGTTCTGGTTCTTCACGTAAAGGCGCGCAAACTTGGCATTCCAGCCCGACCACGTCTGCCCGCCCTGGTGAAACTTTGCCTGGGTGATGTAGTACCAGCAGTACAGCGGCCAGGAGTCCGGCTTATCCCAATCACACGACGTTCCTGTCAGGGCCTGCAGTCCCTGGCGGGCCTCACGATCCATGGAGTGGCCGAGCAACTGCATGCAAAGCACAGCGATGCCGGTGATGCCGTCCGACTTGTGGGACGACGTATCGGTGTAGTAGAAGCGCCCGGTCTCAGCATCCTGCACCGACTTGAGGTCCTCAACCGCCTTCTCCAGCGCATCCTTCAGACCCGGGTTCTCCGCGCCCGCGATATAGGCGGACTTGAGCGCCTGGATCTGCCAGCCAGCCACGGATGTGTCGCGCCGCGCACCCTTGCTGTAATTATAGTTCCAGCCGCCCTTGGGCTGCTGACCGTTCAGAATGATCTGAACCGCCTTCTCCATCACCGGCTTGAGCGCGGGGATGCGGGTGAGACCGTACGCCTCGCTCACGGCGTAGGTGGCGATGCCATGGGCGTAGGGGCCCGGCTGGTCATCGGTCTTGCAGAGCCGTCCGTCGGCATCCTGCTGCGAAATCAGGTAGCGAATGGCCTTTTCCACGGTCTGGCCATAGGCCTCCGACGAAGTTGTCTCACCATGCGCAAGGAAGGTCAAAAGTCCCAAGCCTGTCATGGCCGTCTTGTTGGGGCCCCACGAGCCATCCGGCGACTGCTTGCGCTTGAGCCATTCAAGAGCCTTCACCACGGCGGACTCGGTGTACTGCCCCCACTGGCCACCATAGTTCTTCAGCGCGGCCGCACGACCACCCGCCGAACGACCCTGGAAGAGACCCTTCATCACCAGCGGGCTTTGGATATCATTGCGGACATCCAGCGCGGCAAAATCGACCGTCGGCTCCGGGGAATCGAACGCCGTGGGCTGAGTGTCCGGGGGCGCTTCCGTCACCATCGTAACTTCGGGCGGAATGACCGTATCCACCACCTCCGGCATATCGTCCAGCTTCTCGAGTTCCTCCTGGAATTCATCGAGATCCGTGGCATCCGGCTCCATGATCACCACTTCGACCTCGGGAGCCTTCTGATTGCTCTGGTACGTGACCAGTTTGATCAGCGCAACGATCAGAAGTACGTGGATAATGACCGAGCCGGTTGGACCCCAGATGTGGTCAATCAGTTTCTGAATTCGCCAGTCCAAGTTCATAGCAGTTGTCCTGTGGTTTGATTAATTCGTACTCACCACCGACAAATTCACCAATCCCGATTTCGCACACAAATCCAGCACGGCAATCAGGCGCGCATGCGGCGAAAGCGATGTACACATGATCAGGATCGTTTGCGTCTTGTCGATCGCCGCCAGCTTGGAAAGCAGGCGATCCAACTCCGCAGCGTCCACGGGACGATCATTGATCAAATACGTATCGGCAAAAATCGTGATCCGGATCATCTTGGGCGGTGTGTCCGGCTTCTCCTTCTGCGCCTCCGGCGAAGGCCGGAAAACGTCGAGGTTGGCCATCACATCCACGGGATGAATGGTCGTCAGGAAGTAGATCAGGAGTTGGAAGACGACGTCGATCATCGGCGTCATCGGCAACTCCGCGGACGGCATGTCTCTTTTCTTTTTCTTCCGGGCCATGACTTACGCCCCCTTTACGCCTTTTCCTTGAGCGCCGCGAACTTCACCTTCCACAGGCCGGCAGCCGCACAGGCATCCATGACAGCCTTGATGTCCTCATGATTGGTCTTGCCATCACCCCGGATCACCACCGGGATCGTCTGCCCCTGCTCATGGACGGTCTTCTTAAGAATGCTTTTCAGCACACCGATGCTCATGTAGCTCCTGGAAATGGAAATGCGACCATTGGCCTCCACATCCACGACAATTTCCCGGGGATCCTTCTTCTCCACCGCGGGCCCATGGGGGGCCATGGCAAGGCGGACCTTGGAATCCAACGCCTTGCTCTGCAAATCCACCGTGGTGACGAAGAAGATGATGAGCTGAAACACAACGTCGATCATCGGCGTCATGTTCATCCCTGCGTCTTCCATCTGTCTACGCATAG
Source organism: Verrucomicrobiota bacterium (assembly GCA_036821485.1). Lineage (GTDB taxonomy): Bacteria > Verrucomicrobiota > Kiritimatiellia > CAIQIC01 > JAGNIJ01 > DAISJM01. The sequence goes on from DAISJM010000024.1 coordinate 8,935, forward strand.
CCAACTCCCCGTCCCCGCCGGGACGCCGGAAACATTATTCCTCGACCACTTCCACGTTACGCAGCGACTTGATCAAGTCCATCGTCAACGCTTCCATGCCGAGGATGATGTTGGTCGCGCGGTTTTTGAAGAACGTGTAGAAACTGATCGCCGGGATGGCTACGCAGAGACCTGCTGCCGTCGTCCAGAGCGCCTGCGCGATGTTCATGGCCAGCATGGCCTGCTGAGCCGCGCCCGCCTGCATGGTGGCCAGGGTGGCGAAGGCAAAGATCATACCTTGCACCGTACCCAACAGCCCGACCATCGGCGCGAGGTTTGCGCAGACATTCAGGTAGGCCACGCGCTGCATCAGCTTCTCGCTCTCCATATCGGCGGCGACGCTCACGACGTCCTGGATGACGTCAAAGCCCTCTTTCACATTGCCAAAACCTGCTGAGAGAATGTTGGCCATGGGCCCCGGAGCTTGCTCGCAATGCTTCAATGCCTTCATCACATCGCCCTGCTCCATCGAGGTGCGCACCTCGTTGATCAATGCTTCAGGAACGATCTTCTTCTGGCGAATGGTGACAAAAGAATCAATGGCCAAGGCCGTAGCCGCGGCGGATGTACCGCCCAAGCTCAACCAGATCAGGACGCCCAGCCAGCCGCTGCTGGCGATGACGGCAAAGAAGCCGGGACCACCACTCTGCTTCTTTGCGTCTTCTGCTTCGGCTGCTGCCGCATCCTTATCGAGTTCCATGGCCGGTGCAGCCTGACCCTCGGCGGGAGCCGCCGCTTCCTGCGCAAGCGCCTTCATCGCAAAGCCGGCGCACATCAGCACGCACATGAAAACCACCACCCCTGTCCATATCTTACGCATCGTCCTTCTCCTTCCAGGTTACGCTTAGCCGTTAGGCAGAACCGTTCTTGTCATGTACATCAAATCTTCGCCCGCGCAGCCGTCGCCTGCGAACTCGTCGGGAACTCATCCACGATCTTCTTGTAGATATCCTTGGCGCGGCTGTCGCGGAGCTTCTCGAACGACTCCGCCGCCTTCATCAACGCCTCGGGCTGCACCGAACGCTCGCTCGCAAATAGGATAACCGTGCGCATATAGTCCAGCGCGGCCGCCTCGACCTGGTTCTGCGCCGCCTTGATATCACCCCTCATGATCTGTGCGCGCGCGGCATCCCCTCGGCTGCCCTTTGCAATGACATCCTTCAACACGGTTTCCAGGCGGTCATACTGCTTGGCACCCAGCAACGCCTGCCGGTAGGACCACTGAACTTCCTGGTCTTCCTTGGTCTTGGGCGACGACGTGAACAGGCGCTCGTACGCCGTCACCGCGCCCGCAGCATCCCCTTTCAACAGGTACACCTTGGGGAGAGCCACCCGCGCCTGGACATCCCAATCAAGGAAACGATATCGAACGGCCACATCCTCGAGCAGCTTGATCGCCTCGTCGTACTGCTTGGCCTCCGCCATCTGCGCCGCCTTGTCGATTTCCGCCGGCTTGTCGGCCACGGCGCGCAGATACTGCCCCTGGTAAAACGAGCGCGTGCCTTGCGCGGTGGTGAGAATGATCTCGCCATCAGACTTGGCGCGAATGTCGGTTCCGTCTATCCGTTGATTGGACGAGGTGATGACGTAAGCCGCCGGCGCGGAACCCGCCAGGAACAAGGCCGCGAGGAATATCCCGGTCCATAGACTGCCGTGAGGTCGATGTAGCTGACTCATATGCACTGCTCTCCGTTCGTGCCGATACCCATTATGGCCCAGCCGGCCCGGCTGCAGGTTGAACAGGTGCAGGCGCCTGCGCCGCCTTCAACTTGGCGTCCGCTTTCGCCTTCCTCACAACCTCAATTTTGTCACCGGCCGGAAAATCCTTCAAGTACTGATCACAGCTATCCTGAACGTCCTGGTAACGCCCAAGCTCCATCGCCAGATCGATCGCCTTCACCAGGCTCTCCTCCACCAGCGGCCGGAACTCCGGCTTGGAGGTGTCCGTCAGCAAGGCCACGCGCTGGTACGATGCCAGGGCGCCCATCTTGTCGCCCTGCAGGATCTGGATCGCCCCCAAGGCCATGCTGGCACGATTGATCAACATCGGATCGCTGGAAGAACGGAAAACGTCGCTCAGGGCCTTGACCGCATCATCCAGCCGCTGCGTCTCGCGATAGGCCTCGCCCAGCATGAACTTGGAGCCGTAGAAGAGGCCCGACTTGGGGTAGCGCTCAAGCATGCTCTCCAGGGCCTTGATTGCTTCCGTGTACTGCTTGGTCTCGTAGAGTGCCCGCCCCAAACCGTACAGCGAGCGTTCCAGCAACGTCCGCTCTTCGGTCATGGTTTCGATCTTCTCGAATGCCTTGATCGCCTCGGGATATTGTCCGCCGTCGAGCATCATCTGGCCGATACGAACGAACTGGTCGGCCGTGTACTGCCCCCCACCCGTCAACATCTTGGCAAACGCGGACTTGGCCTGGTCGTACTGCTTGATCTCAAGAGCGCTGCGCACCAGCGCGAACAACGCGCTCTTGCCCTCTTCCGATTGCGGATACTTCGCCGCCAATTCGTCGAACGTCTTTGTCGCGGCATCGAACTGCCCGAGTTCAAGCTGGACCGTTCCCTTGGCATTCATGGCACTGGAAGCCATGTCGGACTGAGGGAACAACTGGATGAACATGTCGTAGCCGCGAATACTCTTCTCGCGGTTGTCCTTGACCACATCCGGCGGCCCACTGATGCGTGAGTAGCAGTAGGCGCGCTGATACACGGCCTTCTCCAGCAGCTCGGAGTTCTTGCGGACGTCGGCGGCAGACGTCGCAAAGGGATTGTTCTTGGGCGCCAGCCACTGCACGAGCTTCTCATACTCCGCAAGCGCCTCCGGGAACTTGCCCAATTGGCGATAGCTATCCGCCAACATGAACTGCGCCTTGGCCTTGTCCGGACTCGGCTGCGCTTCGGCCACGTACAAGGCGAAACTCTTGGCGGCCCCCTCGTAGTTGCTGGACGCGTAGTAACCCCAGGAAAGCTGGTTGATCGCCTTGGTGTAGTACTTGTCCTTGGGGTAGTTGGACACGATCTGCTGGAAGTACTTGGCCGCACCCGCCGGATCGCCCGCCTCTGTCCGCATCGTCGCGAGCGTGAAGAGGATGGCTGCCGCGCGCTCGTCCTGCGGGAAATACTGGAGATAGGTCTCGTAGGCAAACATGTACATCGGCTCGTCCTTCAGATCGAAATAGTGTTTGCCCAGCGCGAGCAGCCCCAACGCCGCCCTCGGCCGGCCGGCAAAACGCTCGCCCATGTAGAGGCTCACAGCCTTGACCATGAACGGATCGTTTTCGCTGGCATAGGCAATGGCAAGATTCCCGAGCGCCGCGACACTGGCGTCTGTTTCCGGGAATTGATTAAGGTTCTTCAGGTATTCCGATATGGCTGACTGATACTGTTTCTGCCGGAAGAGGTTGTCGGCCAGCCGGAACTGCGTCTCCGCAGCCTTGGTCTGGAATTGGCCAAGATCCACATTGATCTTCTTGCCATACTGCTCTTCGAGAATGGTCTTGATCTGCTGGGCACGCATCCCCGCCTGCGATCCCCAGTCACTGTCTCCGTACTTGGCAAAGACGTTGTAGAATTCGGTCAGTGCCCGGGCATAGGTCTGGATGGCTTCGTTTACCTTCTCCTTGTTCTTGGAGAGGGCGTTCGCATCCTTCTCGAGCAGATCCCCCAGCAGAAAACGCGCGCCGGCCATCGGACTCACCGACATCGGCAGGCCAGAGTCTTTGAGGTAGGTGTCGATCTCTTTCAGAATGTCCAGGTTGTTCTGAAGAACCTTCTGCGCGGCCGCCGTGTTGCCACGGACTATTTCGATGTGAGCCGCCGTGATGATGGATTGGCCAAAGGGGATGTCCAACCCGCCCCACTGAATCTCGTCACACAGTTTCTTTGCCGCCGTAAGGTTCTTCTCACGCTGGTCGACGGGGCCGGATTGTGCAACCTGCACGTACAATTCCGCCTGCTGGGCCTGCAACATGCGCGTGGTGTTGCGATCCGGATTGCTCGACAGCACCCGCGCATAGGCCTTGATGGCACCTTCTTTGTCGCCTGCCGTCTCCAGCATCTGGCCAAACTGATAGGCCGAGTCCTGGTAGAACCGCAGCAGATCGGGGTCGGTCGGGACCTTGCCCTCATAGAGCTTGAAGAAATCGTTGTAGAGCTGCTTCGCCTTTTCCGTCTCCCCCATGGCGTAGTAGCCCTTGGCCAGGGCCAGCGTAATCGCCTGCGCCTTGGGATTGCCGGCCCCCATCGCCTTGACGAGGTCCTCGGCTTCGGTGAACTTGCGGCGGGAGATCAGAACCTCTGCCTGAATGAGCTTGGCCCGATCCTGCTGGCTGGGAAATTGCCTGAGAATCTGTTGAACCACCTTGTCCGCGTAATCGGGGAATCCCCACTCGATCAACGCCGAGGCGAAGCGGAATTCGTCGTCAATCTCGTCAGCCAGGACCGGCATGCCGATCAGCAGCAGACTGAAGCAAAGTGTCAGACGTGTAATCCAAGGCCGGCTCAGGCAACAATGGCTCATAACCCTCTCTCGAAGAGCAAAATGGTCCGGATGTACGGCGCAGCCGATTGCCTTCTGGCAACCGGCGTTAAACTAGTACAATCACAAATGACCGTCAAGCTGCGCCACCGGCGAAAGAGCCCTTCCCGTTCACCCGCAGCGCGACACATGCACTAATAGATACGATGGAGACGCCGATCTGTTTACCCGGGAAAGGTCCGTCGGCGCTGGAATCTGCCCCGCCACTCGGATAAGATATCCGGCCGAAATGAAGGCCCGCACATACGCCATCATCGGCACGGGAGCCCTCGGCGGCTTCTACGGCGCCCTGCTGGCGCGGCACGGCACGGAAACGCACTTTCTGGCCCACTCGGACTATGCGCACATCCGCCGGCATGGTCTTCGGATCGATTCCAGTTGGGGCAGCTTCAATCTCCCCAAGGTTCACGTCTGGAAACACCCCCGGGATATGCCGCGGTGCGATGTCGTCGCTGTGGCCTTGAAAACCACCCGCAACGATCTGCTCCCGCGCATTCTGCCGCACGTGCTGGCCGATGAAGGCGTGGTCCTCATCCTCCAGAACGGGCTGGGCGTCGAGGATGAGGTCGCCCGTATTGTGGGCCCCAACCGTGTCATGGGCGGGCTCTGTTTTCTCTGTTCCAACAAGGTCGGCCCGGGCCACATCCGGCACCTGGATTATGGGACCATCGCACTGGCTGACTATGACCCAAAAGGCCGACCGATGGGGATCACCCCGCGCATGAAACTCATCGGCGCCGACCTCAAGACAGCCGGAATCCCCGTCCAGCTTTCCCGCGACCTCATCCTTGCCCGCTGGAAAAAACTCGTATGGAACATCCCCTATAACGGACTCTCCGTCGCACTCCGCGCCACGACCGACAAGCTCATGGCGCATCCACCCACACGCGAACTTGTCTGCGACATCATGAGGGAAGTGGTCCGCGGTGCTGCCGCCGAGGGACGCCGCATACCCCGGAGTTTCGTCAGGAAGATGCTGGATGACACCGACAGGATGCCCCCCTACCTGACCAGCATGAGGATCGATTACGACCATCACCGGCCCATGGAACTCGGGGCCATTTTCGGCAACCCGCTGCGCCGGACCCGCGCGGCCGGGGTGGAGTTGCCGCTGATTGACATGCTCTATCGCCAGCTCTGCTTTCTCGACTACGCCAACACGCGCTTGCCAAAATCCAACTCGCGCCGCATGGCCGCACGGGTCAGGGCAAAATCATAGCGCACAGGATCGTCCGGCCGGATTTTTCTGAACGCATTTGTGATTTCCACGGCCGTCCGCAGATCGGCCGAACGCCGCTGCGTGAAACCCAGCCACGAACACACCCGGAACATGTGAAGATCCAAGGGGATCACAAGCTTCGACACGGGAACGCGCCGCCACAGGCCCGGATCCACGTCATCCTTTCTCACCATCCACCGCAGGAAGAGATTCAGCCGCTTGCATGCGCTGCCCTTTCCCGGGCATGAGAGCAAATCACGATTCGTCCGCCCACCCCCACCCCGCAACAGCGCCACCCACGTGGTTAGTGCCGGCAGCACCGTCTCATCCTGTGACCTCAACCCGGCGCAGAAACTCGCCTCGAGCGATCCACACGTCTCGATGGCGTGGCGGACACCCAGCAGCAGCGCGACAACATCGCGTCCTGTGCTCCACCGATGCCTGAATCCCCGGAAGGCCTCGACCAGCTCACGTTCTGTCGCGCGCCGGACAAACTCCGCCGGCCCCCCGCCCATCCGCCCAACGGCATTCGTCGCGCCGGCAATGATCTGCTTCACGCCGCCGTAAGCCAGCAGTGCCGCCAGCAAGCCCACGACCTCCCGGTCATCATCGCGCCGATAGCGGAACAGGATTTCCAGCGGGTCCGGGGAAACATACTCAGGTCGATTGTACCGATCATAAAGCCGATCGAGAAAGAGCCTGAGGGAAGAGGTTTTGGCAACCCGCATCTGCATGGTTCAACTATCGCCCATAGTTGCCTCTTTTCCAAGGCCTGCAAACCGATGAGCAGGCTTGAGGAAGTTAACGAAAAAGGTTAACAGGGTTACGTTGTGGTGTGGTTTCGACAAAGGGGGTCTTCATGATCGCATCGGTGCGCCTCGCTGTCCTCTTGCTTGCAGCCAGCCTCCTCGTTGCCCCCGCCACAGCCCGCTCGCAAGGGCATGCCAACCTGAGTTCGGTCCACGACGGCTCGGGGACGATGTCATCCGGCGGCACCTACACCAACTGGAGCGCTGCGGGTCAGCCCGGCGGCATCACGGTCAGTTCCGGCGGCACCCTCACCAATTACGCAGGGTTCCTGCAGGCCGCCGACATCAAGCATCCTTCGCAGGACACGGACGCTGACGGCATCCCGGACGAAATCGACGCCGATAACGACGCTGACGGCCTCGCCGATGCAGCCGAGGTGAACGGTTCCTCTTTCGATCCAGCGACCTCCACGGCGGTGAATAATCCCGACTCGGATGGAGACGGCGTGAACGACGGGTGGGAGGCCGCCGCGGAAACCGATCCGAGCGATGAGCATGCGAACCTTCGTATCCTCAGCATCAGCAACGTGCCCGGCGGAAAACAAATCACCTACCTTGCACGGGCAGACAAGGAGTACACCATCCGCAACGGGGATGGCTCGTATGCCTATCCTGCCAACGCCCTGGATACGGACACAGAAACCGGCGGCGCGGGCGTGTGGATGGTCAGAACAAACACCTTCGAAGATGCTTCAGGCACCGCAACGGGCCGATACTACGCGATCGAGCCGATGCCTCGCTGAATCTGCCATGCCGCTCAGATGGGCCGGGGACGAAGGCTCTCGATGGTCGTTTGACTGTGCAGGTGACAGAGAGCCATGGCCAGCGCATCGGCCGCGTCTTCCGGCGGCGACTCCTTCAGGCCCAGTATGGACATGACCATCTTGGACACCTGGTCTTTTCCGGCAGCGCCGAATCCCGTCAGCGACTGCTTGACCGCACGGGGTGAATATTCAAACACGGGAACGCCGGCCACCGCACAGGTGGCTATCACGACGCCGCGCGCCTCGCCCAACACCATGGCCGTCTTGGCATTTTTGAAGAAGAATCCGCCTTCCATGGCCGCCGCATCGGCGGGTGCCTCGCGCAGAACTTCCGCAAGCTTCTCGTGGATGGCGCGCAGACAGGCGGAATGCGGACGGGAAGCCGGATGATGAATGATGCCAAAATCGACCGCTCGCAACCGCCCCGCTGCCGATTCAATCACTCCATATCCCGTGCAGCGAAGCGAGGCATCTATGCCGATGATACGCATGAGCCGCGGTCTCCCGGGCCGCCCGGCGAAGCTTACTTGCCCATCTGGTCTGCGATCGACGGATCAATGTCAAAATTGGAGTACACGTTCTGAACGTCTTCAAGTTCCTCGAGTTCTTCGATGAACCGGATGATCGCATCGGCCTTGGTCTTGTCGTTGATCGGAACCAGCACGTCCGGCATCAGCGAGACTTCGGATTTCTCCATGGGGATCTCGGCCTTGTTGAGCGCATCGACCACGCTCATAAACGACGACGGATCGGTCGTGATCTGGAACTGATCGCCTTCCCGGACCATATCCTCGGCGCCCGCTTCCAGCACCAGCTCCATGAGCTTGTCTTCCTCAATTTTGCTGGCGTCGATCAGAATCTCCCCCTTGCGCTGAAAGGAACGAAGCACGCTCCCCTGCCCCGCAAAGCTTGCGCCATGACGGGTGAAGACGTGTCGGACATCCGCAGCACTGCGGTTCCGGTTGTTGGTGAGCGTCTGCACCACCAGCCCCACGCCGCCGGGCGCATACCCCTCGAAGGTCACTTCCTCCAGCACCTCGCCCTCGATGTCGCCCGAGCCACGCTTGATCGCGCGTTCAATATTGTCGGACGGCATGTTGGCCGCACGGCCCTTCTGAATAAGCGCGCGCAGAGTAATGTTGGCGTTCGGATCCGCGCCGCCGGTACGGACCGTGACCATGATCTCCTTGGCGATCTTACTGAACACTTTGCCGCGCTTGGCGTCTGCCGCGCCCTTCTTGTGCTTGATGGATGACCATTTATTGTGGCCGCTCATTGAAACCTCCGGTGATCAGTGTCCGGTAATCAGTGTTCAAACACTGGTTACTGGTTACTGATTACTCTTCCTTCTCTTCCTTCTTATTCTTCAGTGCCTCGGCAATGACTTTCTGCGCGACGTTCGAAGGCACCACGTCGTAACGGCTGAACTCCATTTCGAAGGAGCCCCGGCCGCCGGTGACACTGCGCAGTTCAGACGAGTAGCGGAACATTTCCGCCATCGGCACTTCCGCCGTGATGACCTGCATGCCGTCCTCACTCCCGATGCCGAGAATGCGGCCGCGGCGATGATTCATGTCGCCGTTGATGTCGCCCATGTACTGGTCCGGCACGTAAACCTTGACCGTCATGATGGGTTCCAGCAGCACCGGCCGCGCCTTGCTCATGCCGTCTGCAAACGCCCGCGACGCTGCGATCTTGAACGCGATTTCCGAGGAATCGACATCGTGCGAGGAGCCGTCATACACCGCCACCTTCGTGTTGATCACGGGGTAGCCCGCCACGGCGCCACGCGCGAGACCCTCATGCAACCCCTTCTCGATCGCCGGCAGGAAGTTGCGGGGAACGGCCGTACCCACCAGGGCATCTTCAAACCACTCTGTCTCGCTCGCCTTGCACGGCATCACGCGCAGGTAAACTTCGCCATATTGGCCACGGCCGCCGGACTGCTTCTTGTGCTTGTAATGACCTTCGCCCACCGCGGTCACCGTTTCCTTGTACGGAACCTTCGGCGTGCTGAGCAGCACTTCCACGTTGCTGCGCTTCTTCATCCGGCTGATCGTCACGTCCAGATGCACATCGCCCATGCCGGAGATGATCAATTCCTTGGTCTCCGTATTGCGCTCCACGCGGATGGTCGGATCCTCGTCCGCCACGCGATGCAGCCCCGTGCCAAGCTTGTCCTCATCGCCCTGCGTCTTCGGCGCGACGGCGTAGGAGGCCGTCGGATTGGGGAACTTGATCGGCGCAAACTTCACGCCCTTGCCCGCCACACCCAGGGAATCGTTCAGCGCGGTCGCCTTCAGCTTGGCCAATGCGACAATATCACCCGCAACCGCCGAGGTGATGCTCTCCTGCTTCTTGCCATTCAACGAAATGATCGTGCCGATGCGCTCCTTCTGATCCTTCGTAAAGTTATAGATCTCGGAGTCCGACTGCAGCGTTCCGCCCCAGACGCGGACAAAGGTCAGTTGGCCGACGAACGGATCGTTGACCACGCGCCACACCTGCCCCACAAACGGCGCATTGGCCGCCACGTTGACCTCGTTGCCTTCCGCATCCTTGATCTTGCGATCTGCCGGTGACGGAAAGAGCCGGGCGATGTTTTCAAGCAGTTCGCTCACACCCACATCATTGCGGGCGGCCGCCGCGAAAATCGGCACCAGCTTGCTCTGATTCACCGCGCCGCGCAAACCGACCGCGATCTCCTCGGCCGTCAGCGTCTCACCACCCAGATATTTTTCGATCAGCTTGTCGTCGCTCTCGGCCGCACACTCGATCAGCGCGTTCTTCAACGTCTGTACCTGATCCTCAAGACCCGCCGGTGCCGCACCCGCCCCGAGTACGTCCACCACGGCCTTGTGATCCTTCGTCGGGATAACCACGGGAAGGCAGCGCGCGCCCCAGACATCCTGGATCGCCTTCACCGTGGCGTCAAAGCTGGCATTCTCCTTGTCGATGCCCGTGATGACAATGCCACGCGGCAAACCCAACGCCTCGCATCGCCGCCACGAACGGTTCGTCCCGACCTGGATACCGCCGCTCTCGTCCACCACCACCAGCGCGGCATCGCTCACCGCGCTCGCAGCCACCGTTTGCCCATAGAAATCCGCGTACCCCGGCGTGTCCATCATGACGACGTCGTACGTGCCGCCCGCCGCCGACTTGAAGGTGCAACTGAAAGGTTTCGCCCACGTCGTGATCTTCCGCTCTTTCTCCTCGTCCGACCAGTCGGCCATGCTCGTGCCGTCAGCGGGGGAACCCAAACGATCATTTACGCCGAGCTTGAAGAGGATGGCATCCACCAGCGTCGTCTTGCCACTGCCCGTGTGACCGATGAAAGAGAAGTTTCTGACCTTGTCGATCGCAATGTCTTTCATGACGTGTGTTCCTTACACGATCCGCCGGAACCGCGCATGACGCGCCCGGCAAATCCGGTTTGCGGTTGATCTCCCTCCGTTCTCAAAACGCCGAAGGGAACTGGATTGATACACGAAAACACGGCAATCCCGCAACCGTTTTAATCTGCTGCAGGGACGGATTCCGGATTCCGCGACGCCGGGACAGAGAAGGCCTTCAGCGCGAAGCAGTCGATGAAGCATCCTTGGAGGCTTTCGCTGCCTGGCGATACCGAAGGAGACGCTCCATGAAATACTGCGCGGCCCGCTCACCTCCGCGTCCTGACAGGGTCTTGGCCATGGACTCCTGCTCCAGCATCTTGGAGTCTTCCGCCACCGCAGCCGCCGCAGCCAGAACATCCAACAACTGGGGATCATCGTAGCCCGTCAGCGTGCAGGCACGCTGCGCCACTACATAGGCCCGACCCACATCCAAACCGCCCGGAGCGCTCTTGGCCGCCAGCAGCCGCCGCGCCAATTCCAGCATGTAATCCGGCCGATCAGGCTCCAGTTCGCAGGCGGCGCTGATGTTCAACAACGCATCCGCCTCACGCCCCTGGGCCGCCGCAACCCGGGCCAGATCGATGCGAACCGAGGCCGAACCCGGCGCGCACCGCAGGGCCTCATTGAAGGCTGCCTCAGCCCCGGCCATGTCTCCCGCTGCTCGCCTCACCCACCCCAGATGTTGATAGGCCAGCGCATTGTCCGGCTGCTCCTTCACCAACGCCTCAAGATCCTCCAACGCCCCGCGCTCGTTGCGCGCGTAGAGACGCGACAACGCCCGCTGCATTCTGACCTCGGCCCCATCCTTGACCTTCTTCAGGGCTCGACTGAAGTACATCTCCGACTCATCCGGCTTCCCTTCCACAGCCAGCAGCATACCCAATTCCTGCAGCACCGACGCTGTATCCACGCCGCGTGCCACAGCGTCTTTCAGTAACTTCAGTGCATCTTCCTTCCGGCCCGCACCCAGGTACGCCTCGGAAAGCTGGACGACGACAAAGGGACTGTCCGGCGCCATCCGAAACGCGGCTTCAGCCAGGAAACCGGCTGCGGGGATCGCCCCCTCCCGCGCCAGCATCTGCGCCTGTGCCAGCATCACGGAGGCCGCGATTTCGCTGCCTGCTCCCGGGCTGACATGCACTTGGCGCACAGCGTCCTCCAGCCGCCCGGCATGAGCCAGGATCAGCGCAAGTTCCCCTTGCGCATCCAACCGGTGCGGCACCAAGGCCAGCGCTCTGCCCAGGTAGTTCACCGCCTCGTCATAACGCCCCGCCCGGTCCAGTATGCGACCCCAGACCCACGGCAACCACCAGTCGCCGGGCTCGCGCTGCATCGCCTCGTCATACCTGCGCCGCGTCGCGGTGAGGTCGCTCATGGCCAGCCGATCGAGGAGCCCCAACTTGATGTCGACGAGACTCTTCAGGCGATGCTCATTGAGCAACTGATTGCTGAACGGCGGACTCTTCATCCGCTCGATCATCGTATCCACTGCGGTCATCGCGTCGCCATCCGTATAGATGAGGTCGTCACCACCGGCCGCCTTTGCCTCACCGAGTTCGAGCACCTGGGCCACATCGCCGGCTACCGACTCTGCCCACAATCGCGCGCCTTCCTGCGTGAAATGAACGTGATCGAGAAACAGCTTTGCACCCGGAATTTCGGCCGGGCTCTTTGCCGCGAATACGGCATCAATATCTCGGACCTTCACACCCTCGCCTTCACCGGAAGCCACGGCCATGATCATCGCGTTCATGCCCGAATCAGCCCGGAACCTCAACGCATCGAGATCGCACGCCATCAGAAAAGCGCGGCGCGCATACGCCTCGTCACCCATGGCTTTCCGGCACAAGCCAATGCGGTACTGCAATTCCGCATACTGGTCGTCGATCCTGGCCGCCCGCTCGAAGACTGCCCACGCCGCAGGCCAACGCCCCTGGTCTTCCGCGGCGCAACCCTCGGCATAGAGTCGATCCCACTCCTCCTTCTGCTGCGGCTGCAGGTCGTCGCGATGCGCCGACGCAAACGGTGGGCAGTCGCCGAGGTTCACGGCCATCGTGCAGAGAATGACCTGCGCACCGCCGGCCCGCAGCTCATCGATCGTATCGCGAAGGTTCGACTTGAAGCGTCTGCGCACCACATCCAGCCGCGCATCACGCGGACTCATCCCCGCCTTTGCGAACATCTCCAGACCGCCCCAGGGCTGATCGCCATCGCTCCCGCCAACACCTGTCCAGCGGCGCAACCACTGCGCCAACCGAAGCCGCGTCGCCAGCACGCGCAGACGCACGACGCCGTCCCACCCCGAGAAAGAGCCCATCACCGTGCCGGGTCCAAACGGTCCCACGATCTCGTTGTTGCCCATGTAGATCACGGCGACGTCGGGCTGCAACACCCGGACATCCCGCGCAATCTCCCGGATGACGTGCGAGTTGATCGCCGTCATCGCAGCGTTGATGACCTCGAACTTCCTGTCCGGGAATCGGCTGCGCAGGATCGCTTCCAAATGCCGCGAAGGACCGAACTCCGGCGACGGCTCGCCCAGGGCCGCCGATTCGCCCAGCACCACGACGCGTATCGTTCCCGGCGTTTTCGACTTCAGCGCGCTGATGGGCGCGGGCGTACGGGTCATCCATGGAGAGAAAAAGCGCAATCCGAAGAATTGGTTATCCACCCACCGCGGCCCATCCGGAGCCTGCCACGTGGTGAGGAAGGTGGTCGGACGACCTGCATCGAAGAACCGCAGGACTGTCTCGACGGCCGTCACGACAACGAGCGGAGCCAAAACAGCCAGAAGAAGCCGGCCGACTATTCTGCGGGTACGCGTTTTCATGGTCGCCTCCACTGCCCCATCACGTCTCGCTGGTGCGCAACCTGGGATCAAGCGCATCGCGCAAGGCATCACCCAGCAGGTTGAAGGCAAGAACGATACCGAAGATGGCCAGCGTGACAAACGCCATTTCCCACCAGACGCCGTGCCACAGGCGCAGCCGCGCGTTGCTGATCATGATGCCCCACGATGGTTCCCCCTGCACTCCGATGCCGAGGAAGCTCATGAACACCTCCGTGCTGATCGCCGATGGGAACCGGAGCGTGAACGTAACAATCACGATGTGAAAGATGTTCGGCAGGATGTGGCGAAAGATGATGCGCGTATGCCCAAGCCCAAGCGCGCGCGCCGCCAACACGTACGGCCGTGTCTTGTGCTTGATCACTTCACCACGAATCAGCCGGCACAGGCCGACCCACGTTGTCAGCCCGATGCCCAGATACACCCCCAGCAATCCCTTCCCCACCACCATCGCGATCGCCAGGATGAAGAGCAGGCCGGGAATCGACGCAAAGGTGGAATAGAGCCACACGATGAAGTCGTCCACGCGCCCCCCAAAATACCCGGCGATGCAGCCCAAAATCACGCCGATAGGAATGGCAATCAGCGAGGTGATGATGCCGACCTGGAACGCAATCCGCGTGCCCTGCACGAGCCGCTGGAGGACATCCCGCCCCAGTCCGTCCGTGCCCATGGGATGCCGCGACCACAACCGCGGCGACTGGTATTGTGCCTCAAGATTCTGCTGCTGGTACGGCGGCGTCTGATCCTTGAACCGACTCCAGCGGTACACGCCCTCGCCATAGAGCGCCATCACGGTGTACAGCCCGACAATCCAAAGACACGCCATGGCCAGCCGGCGACGCCGAAGTTGCTTCCAGGCATCGCCCCACAGCGATCTTCCCTGCGGTTCCAAGTTCGAAGTTCCAGGTTCCAGGTTGCGGGACTCCCGTCCGGCTCCCAAGCTGTCGCTCTTCGACTTGGAATTTGGCACATGTAACTTGGAACTCATTCCAGTTTCACCCTCGGATCAAGCCACGCGTAACAGATGTCCGTCACCAGGTTGGCGATCACAAACAAGACCGCCCCGATGAACACCTCGGCGCGAACGACATCCACGTCAGACGAGTTGACCGCGTTCACGCCAAGATAGCCCAATCCCGGAATGCCAAAAAAGCTCTCGAGCAGCAGGCTGCCCGTGTAGAGGAATGGAATCGCCACCACCACGTTGGTCACAATCGGAATCATCGCATTCTTCAGCACGTGCCGGAACAAGACCCCCGACCGGCTCACACCTTTGGCAAACGCCGTCCGGACATAATCCTTGTACATCTCATCGAGCATGATCGTCCGGTAGAACCGCACGTTGACGCCGAGCCCGCTGATCACGCCCACCAGGATCGGCAACGTCAGGAACCGCCACGAGGCAAAACCCCAAACCGGGAACCACCCCCACTTGAACCCCATCAAGTACTGCCCCACCACGATCCACACCAGGTAATTGATGCTCATGAGCGCAACCGAGACCACCACGAACAGCCGGTCGATCCACCGGTCGCGGAAGAATGCGCAGAGCAGCGCCAGCGCGACGGAGATCATGATCTCCGCAAAGAAGATGGGCACCGTCAGCATGAGCGAAGGCCCCGCCCCCTTCAACATCAGGCGCGACACAGGCTGGTTCAGGCTGCTCGACGTGCCGAAGTCGAGCCGCGCAAGCTGCCGCAGGTAGAAAAGAAGCTGCGAATCAAACGGATGCGTCATGCGGCGGCGCAGCTCGACGCGCCGGACTTCAACGGACCCGCCCGCGACGCGCAGACCCACACGCAACGATTCTGTTTTTTCCAAGGTTTGGAAAACGGCCGACACTTTTTTCCAATCCTTGGAAAAAGGCACCGCGACCACCTCCTGCGTGGCCCCGTTCTGCGCCACGACCACGTCCATGATCGCCTTTGAACTCATGCGATACTCGACCGCGACCCGATAGGTTGTTGCCGGCTTCAGGGAAAACGCCAGCGGCAGCGCGTACTCCCGCCCCCCCTCCAGCACAAGCTTCCCGGGCTGCTCCTCGTCCGCGGCAGGCTCGAATGATACGCCGTCCATCTGGCGCCACGGACCCGCGTTGCGAATGAATGACTCCTGATCGTAGGCGCGCGTCGGCGTCCACCACCCCATCAGCAGCGGCTTGTTGAAACCACGCTGCTCGTCGAACTCCTCAAGGGCCCTCGGCGTGACGTGCCGGCCCAGCGTCATCGCCGCCGGACTGCCACCGACCACGTTAAACAGGATGAACGTGATCAGGATGACCCCGAACACCGTCGGGATCATCTGCAACACTCGTCTAAGGATGTATCTCAGCATCACTTCTCGCCGTAAGTTTTCAGCCACTCTGCCCGCGCATCCACATCAATCCTGTAATACTTCACCATCCCGTACGGAAAATCGTGGAACTTGTAGTTCTTCAGCCATTGATGGTGCAAGCCGTAGGCCAGCGGGTTGGAGGTGAATATCCACGGACAGTCATCGACCACGATGTCGGCCATCTGCTGGTAGAGAGCCGTGCGCTCGGGAGAATCCTGCATCTCGCGAACCTTCTCGTAGAGCTTGTCCAACGCCGGATTGACATAGTTGGCGTGGTTGGGACCGGGCGAACTGTTCGGCCCGTAGAAGAGTTGGAGGAAGTTCTCCGCATCGGGATAGTCCGCCACCCAACCGAGGCTGAACAACTGTGCCTGCTTGCGCTCCATTTTCTC
This sequence comes from Verrucomicrobiota bacterium, assembly GCA_036821485.1. GTDB lineage: Bacteria > Verrucomicrobiota > Kiritimatiellia > CAIQIC01 > JAGNIJ01 > DAISJM01. Next base: position 25,281 of record DAISJM010000024.1, read on the forward strand.
CAGGAACGTGGGCCAGTTGTTGAAGCTGGGCTTGATCACGATACCGATCTTCTCCATGAAGTTCGCAAACAGCTCCGCCGCCTGACGGAACTCCGGATCGGCAGACCCCATCTCCAGCGTCAGCGTCAGTCGACGTCCTGTCTTCGGGTCTTCACCGCCCGGATAGCCCGCCTCAACGAGCAGGGCCCTGGCCCGTTCAAGATTGAAGTCGAATGGCGATGGCCGGTCGGCATAGCCTGCGACCCCCGCGGGAATCGGCCCGGTGGGCCGCGTGATGCGATTGTTGTAGTACCGGATGTAGGCATCCGTATCGAACGCGCAGGTCATCGCCTGGCGCAACTTCTTGTTCGTGCCCACCACGGGGTCTTCCATGTTGAACCCGATGTAGAACAAGTCCAGCGTCGGCGCCGTGAGCATGCTGATGCCCTTGCGCACCAAGTCATCGTTCAACAACTTGTCGGGTGTGATGACGGCATCCCAGTTGTCGCGCGAGACACCCGAGGATTCGATCTGCCCGGTCAGGAAGACAAGCCACTGCGTCGTCGGATCGTCGATCACGTATTGCACGATGCGATCGATGAACGGGATGGGCTTTCCCGCGTCCGCCGACAAAGACGGATCATCGCCCTTCGGCGCCGTCTCCGGATAACGGTCGATGCGGCCGGTCTCGGCCCACTTCGGGTTGCGCGCGAACTCATACCGGTAGTTCTGGCGATAGGTCTTGAGGATGTAGGGCCCGGTGCCGACGGGATGATTCACGAATTCCGCGCCGTAATACTCCACCGCCTCGCGCGGCACGGCAAAGGCATAATGCATGGTCAGAATCCAGAGCAGTTGCGGGTAAGGCCGCTTCAGTTTGATCTGGAGCGTATAGCGATCGGTCGCCCTCAATCCCTTGATCTCGGCAGAGTAGTCCGAGGGCCCGTCCCCGCCCGTGGACGTTCTCCACTCATCGAGGCCGACAATGCGATCGTTGAAGGCCCAATAGCCCGAAGCCGCATTCTTGATGTCGGCAATCCGGCAGATCGAGTAGACGAAGTCCCCGGCCACGAGTTCCCGGCCCTTGCCTTGGGTTGCCCGAAAGCAGGGATCGTCTTGAAAGTAGATTCCCTGTCGTATCTTGAAGGTATACGTCAACCCGTCGGAGGAGACCTTGGGCGTCGTTTCCGCCAACAGCGGTTCAACATGGTAAGGCCGGTCCAGGTAGGCGTACTGCAGCAATCCCTCGTAGACCTTGCTCGCGGCAAGTGACGACGCCACGTCGCCCGCCTTCACGGGATCAAAACCCCGGATGCGGGACGTCTCCCCGTACATCACCATCTCGCCCGGCGCAGCCGATTCATCGAGGTGGCCGCGACCGCACCCCGAGGTCAGCGCCAGCAAAAAAGAAAGCACCCCTCCAAGTATCCACCGGAGGGGTGCAGTCAAAGAGATCATCGCTCCCGTCGTACCGTTACGGAGTGGCTCCTTCCGGCTGCACGGGCTGACCGGCGTCCGCCGCCGGCGCCGCCGCCGGAACGCCCTCGTCTTCAAAGGTTGTGCCCGGCAGTGTCGGCGCGCCCGCAGACGTCTGAGGCTGAGCCGTACGCGCGCGCTGCTGGCCGGCCTGCGCTCCACCCGGCGCCGCCATCGGCGCGGCCATGCGGCCCATCTGGCGGCCCATGATCGACTGGCTGCGGCTCCCGGTATAAACGATCGAAAGCAACAACGTGTTCACGAGGAACACCGATGTGAAGATGATCGTCAGCTTCGTCAGCACATTGCCGGCACGCGAACCGAACAAGGCTTCCCCCATCCCCGAACCGAAAGCCAAACCCAGACCTTCGCTCTTCGATTTTTGGACAAGGATAAGGATGATCAACAACAAGCTGCTGATCACCTCGACAGCCACAAGCACAAACTGGATAATCTGCATAGTTCGGTCCCTCTTCCGCCCGGATTTCTACAGGGCGCCACGGACGATATCGACAAACGACTTCGCTTCCAAGCTCGCGCCGCCGATCAGCCCGCCATCAATATCCTGCTGGCCGAAAAGCTCCTTCGCATTCGAGCCCTTGACGCTGCCACCGTACTGAATCCGCACGGACTGCGCAACATGTTCGTCGGCCATGGACTTCAGCACGCCGCGGATCAGCGCGTGAACTTCCTGCGCCTGCGCGGGAGTCGCCGTCCGGCCCGTGCCGATGGCCCACACCGGCTCGTACGCCACCACGGTCCCAAGCAGATCGGCAGAACTCAGCCCAGCGAGGCTGCCACGGACCTGGCTCTCCACCACGCTCGCCATCTGACCGGCTTCGCGCTGCTCCAGCGTCTCGCCAACGCAAACGATCGGACGGAGCCCTGCGGCCAGGGCGGCCTTGGTCTTCCGGTTGACGGTCTCGTCGGTCTCGTGAAAGTAGGCACGGCGTTCGCTATGGCCGAGAATGACGTAGTGCACGCCAATCTCGCGAAGCATCTCGGCGGAGACTTCGCCCGTGAACGCGCCGGACTTCTCCCAGTGCATGTTCTGCGCGCCGACGGCGATCTTTGTGTCCTTCAACGCCTGCGCAACAGCCGCCAGCGCGGTGAAGGGAGGGCAAACCACCACGTCCACCTTGTCCATGGCGGCCAAATCCGCCTTCAGACCGTTGACCAGCGTGATCGCATCGGCCACGGTTTTGTTCATCTTCCAATTTCCGGCAACAATAGGCTTTCTCATCAGAGTAATATCTTTCTCTTTGACTCAACTGATCACTGGTTACTGATCACTACTTACCCGTTACTTCTCCGTCAACGCAGCCACACCGGGGAGCTGCTTGCCCTCGAGAAACTCGAGGCTCGCACCACCACCCGTACTGATGTGCGTGAACTTGCCGGCCAAACCGCTCTTGTTGACCGCACTGACGCTGTCGCCACCGCCCACAATGCTCAGGCACTTGGTTGCGGCAATGGCCTTCGCGATCGCCGTGGTTCCCGCCGCGAACGGCGCCATCTCGAAACAACCCATCGGGCCGTTCCACACGACGGTCTTCGACTTCGAGATTTCCGCGGCGAAGAGAGCGGCCGACTTCGGGCCGATATCGAGTGCCATCCAGCCGTCCTTGATGCCCTTCTCATCCACAACTGCCGTGGCGGCTGCGGCATCAAACTTGTCGGCAATGACATTGTCGACCGGCAGCAGCAGGCTCACGCCAGCCGCCTTCGCCTTGGCCAGGATGTCCTTCGCCAAATCAATCTTGTCCTCCTCCACCAGCGACTTGCCCGTGGGCAGGCCCTTGGCACGGTAGAACGTGTAGGCCATGGCGCCGCCAATGATGAGGGCGTTGACCTTGGTCAGGAGATTGGTGATGACGTTGACCTTATCACTGACTTTCGCGCCGCCGAGGATCGCAACAAACGGCTTCTCGGGCTTCGAGAGCGCGCGGTCAAGGTAGTCGATTTCCTTCTCCATCAGGAAACCGGCGACATTCTGTTTGTAATACTTGCAGACCAGCGCGGTGGAGGAATGCGCGCGGTGAGCAGACCCGAACGCGTCGTTGATGAAGATTTCGCCATCACCGAGCTGCGCGAGCTTCTCGGCCAAGTCCGCCTGCTTCTTCTTCATTTCGGCCTTGGCGGCCTTCTTCTCTTCTTCCGTCGCGGTGTCAGGCAGCTTGGCCTTGCCTTCATCCGCATAGAAACGGGTGTTTTCTACAAGAAGGACTTCGCCCGGCACGAGGGCTTCGGCCATGGCCAAGGCCTCGGCACCGATGCAATCCGGCCCGAATTTGACCGGCCGGCCCAGCAATTCCTGAAGGCGGGCCGCGACGGGCTTGAGACTGAAATCGGCTTCGAACCCCTTGCCCTTCGGCCGGCCAAGGTGGCTCATGAGGACCATCGATGCGCCCTGGTCCAACACGTACTTGATCGTCGGCAGCGCGGACGTGATACGGGTATTGTCCGACACAACGCCGTTCTTGATCGGCACGTTGAAATCCACACGACACAGGACCCGGTGGCCCTTGAGATTCACATCACGAATGGTCTTCTTGTTCATGCGCTGCTCCTCCTCTGATTCGTAATCGTACTCGTGATCCTGATCGCCACCCCGCCAACCCGGCAAGAAGCGATTACGAACACGAGTAGGATGACGAGACACCCTCGAGACGAATGCGGAGCGCGGAATCAAACCGCGCTCCGCATCCTGAATCAAACCGCGACTACTTCGTCGAAGCCATGTAGACGATGAAGTCCACCAGCTTGTTGGAATAGCCCCACTCGTTGTCGTACCACGACACGATCTTGACGAAGTTCGCGTTCAACATGATGCCCGCGTTCGCATCGAAGATCGACGTGCGCGGATCGTGATTGAAGTCCGTCGAAACAACGTCGTCCTCGGTGTAGCCCAGGATGCCCTTGAGCTCGCCTTCGGAAGCCTTCTTCATCGCCGCCTTGATCGCCGCATAGGCGGTCTCGGCATCTGCGCCCGGCGCCTTCTCGAGGCGGCAGGTCAGATCGACGACGGAGACGTTGAGCGTCGGAACACGGAACGCCATGCCCGTCAGCTTGCCCTTGAGGGCCGGGATAACCTTGCCCACGGCCTTCGCGGCACCCGTCGAGGACGGGATGATGTTGCCGGCGGCGGCGCGGCCACCACGGTAATCCTTCTTGCCACCCGGACCATCGACGGTCTTCTGGGTCGCCGTCGTGGCATGCACCGTCGTCATCAGGCCTTCGAGGATGCCCCAATTGTCATTGAGGACCTTGGCGACCGGCGCCAGGCAGTTGGTCGTGCAGGACGCGCAGGAAACGAACTGCTCGCCTTTGAAGTTCTTGTGGTTCACGCCCATGACGAACATCGGCGTGTCATCCTTGGACGGGGCGGACATGACGACGCACTTTGCGCCGGCCTTGATGTGCCCTTCAGCTTTCGCCTTCTCCAGGAAGAAGCCGGTGGACTCGCAGACGTACTCGGCGCCGACGTCGCCCCACTTCAGGTTCGCCGGATCCTTCTCAGCTGTCAGACGGATCTTCTTGCCGTTGACGACGAGGCAGCCTTCGCCCGCTTCCACCGTCCCGTTGAAGGGGCCGTGAACGCTGTCATACTTCAGCATGTAGGCGAGCTGTTTTGCATCGAAAAGGTCGTTGATGCCGACCACTTCGACCTTGGGGTTGTTCGCCGCCGCGCGGAACACAAGGCGACCGATACGCCCAAAGCCGTTAATACCAATCTTGATGGCCATATATCTCCTCCTGCGTTGATTTATCTGGTTACTTCCACATTCAATGCTGGTCTTTAATGACTGCCTAACGCTGAACGGGTCCGCATACAGTAACGGATGACCCTATGGCAGTCAATCATCCGGACCCCACGTTTTTAGACCATCCATCCGACCGCCTGTTCATCAAAATACTTGACACAACAAGGCCTGTTTTTGTAGCGTGCCTACCGTTGTTCATGTTTCACGTGGAGTTTGTACAAGGAGCATGCTCCAGGTAAATCCCATCAGCAGGGACGTCATTGACTCCTGGCCCATCGCAGAGGCGGGGCTCCCTGTCCGCGTCGTCAACAGCGTTGGCCCGGCCGGCGTCGCTCGTGTGGGCGATCTGCGGAAATGGGCCGACAAGGATCTCCTCTCTCTGCGCAGCCTTGGCCGCATATCTGTCGGGCACATCCACTTCTTCTTCCGAATCTGCAATCAGATCGAGCAAGGCAAGCAACGCTTTTCCAACATCCGCGAAGTACTGTCCGTCTTCCTCGACGGCCCAGAGTTCAAGGTGATTTCATCCCGCTATGGGTTCGAGAGGACCGAGATGGTGGCCTCCCGCGATTGGGCCACCCTGCAGGAAATCGGCAATGCCGAACACAAAACACGGGAACGAATCCGTCAAGTTCAGGATGTGGCCCTTCACAAACTCCATAGCCGGTTGACCGCCGCCTGCCTGCAGCCTTTCTATGAGTTCTTTGCCAGCTTCATACGCAGCCGTTCCGAGGTCATCTCCTGTTCTGATCTTGTCCCCCTTGCGGAAGATCCGATGCTGGCCGGATTCAACGTCTGCAGCATCCTGCTGCTGTTGAGCGATCTGCAGCCCGGCCGGATCACCTTCCACAATAACCTCTTCAGCACGCTTTCCGAGGCAACGCTGCAATCCATCGAGGCGCAGTCTCTGCTGTTCATGAGCGAACAAGGCAAACCCGTCGCGCTGAACGACCTTCTGCCCCAGCTTGGGGATATCCCGGGCCTGTCGAACGAAGGCAGGAAGACAGCCTTGGCTTTGATTCTCGATCACGTGCCGCACATGGCCGCCACGACGGACGGACGACATTTTCTGCTGAGCGGCGGAACCCATGCGTTCCTGGTGGAGATCATGCAGCAGCTCCCCCGCCCGGTTCATTACCGGGCCGTTACCGGCGCGTTCAACGACCGCGTGAAATCGCTCAGCCGCAAGGGCGCCGGATTCATTCTCGATGCACTAAACGCAAATCCGCAGTGCACGCGCGTCGATCGCGGCATCTACGACCTCAAGGCTGTCTAGCCCATCTCCCTGCCCCGGACTTGTGTTCAACCCCGAAGACGGTTAAGGTCGGCCCCCGATGAAGCTGGTTGATAAATATCTCCTGCGATCGCTGGCTGTGCCCCTGGTGTACTGCCTGCTCGGATTCTGCCTCATCTACGTTATCTACGACCTGTTCGACAACCTGCCCGACTTCATCGATGCCGCCACCCCATTGCCCGAAGTGCTCCGCTTCTACGCCCTGCTCATGCCCTCGGTACTGATTATCATCGCCCCCATCTCCCTGCTGTTGGCCGTGCTCTACAGCCTGTCGAGTCTGACCAAAAATAACGAACTGACCGCCATGCGGGCCAGCGGCATCAGCACCATACGCCTGATCCTGCCGCTGCTTACCATCGGCCTGCTCGTCACACTCCTCGTCGGTGTCGTACACGAAACCGTCGGCCCCTGGTCCGCCTACTGGACCGATCAGTTCGTACGCCTCCAGCGGCGCAAAGGAAGGATCGACATCGAGGAGGCCTCCAACATCGCCTTTAAGAATGAAGTGCAGCGCCGCATTTGGCTCGTGGATCGCTTCAACAAACGCACTTTCGACATGCAGCAGGTGAGCGTGATCCAACAGCGCGAGGACGGGTCCGACGCCATCAAATACCAGGCCCGCGAGGCCCGCTGGTTGGATGGCCGCTGGTGGTTCATCGAACTCGTGACACAGTTCTACGATGCCGATGGCAATCCCATGGGGCCGGCCAGATTCGAACTGCACCGGGAAATGAGGGACATCACCGAAGTCCCTCGCGATTTCATGAACGAGATCAAGGACCCACAGTTCCTTTCCTCGGTCGAGATTGTCAACTTCCTGCGCACACACCCGCATCTCTCGCGCGACACCAAAACCCGGATCCGCGTGGACCTGCAGAACCGTCTGGCCACGCCATGGACATGCCTCATCGTGACTCTCATCGGGATTCCTTTTGGCGCCCAAGCCGGTAGGCGCGGTGTCTTCATAGGGGCTTTCCTGGCCATCGGCCTGTTCTTTTCCTACTATTTCCTCATCAACCTCGGCCTGGCTCTCGGAAAGAAGCAACTGATTGCTCCAGTACTGGCGGGGTGGCTGCCCAATCTTGTCTTCCTTCTCATCGGTATTCACCTCATTCGGCGGATGCGGTAGCCTTCGCCGACCTTTCTTCCTGCCCCGTTTGACAGCCCATGGGTCGGGTGTTACATTGTGTTCGTAGCGAGTGCGTTGGGTGTGGGTCTGGTCATTCATGGACATTTCTCAGGACAACCTTGCCGTGCAGAAACAGCCTGTGACTCTTTTCACGGGCAAGAAGAGCGCCGTGGCGCAGCCCGACGGATTCCGCGTATGCCCCATGGGCATGCAGTTTTACTCCAAGCGCAAGATGAAGGAGTTCGAACTGCTGGAATTCACCATCGATGCCCCCACCAAGAAGGGAGTCCCCCAGTCCATCACCTGCACCGGCGTTGTCGTTCATTGTCGACGCGACAAGAACTCGATGTACCGGATCTGGGTGAAGTTCCTTGACTTGCCGGAAGATGCGCGTAAAGAAATTGAATGCGTTTCAAAGAAATCTAAACTGCTATGTCCGTACTGCGAGAACTTCTGATTAAGGCTGTCTCCTTGGGCGCCTCGGACGTTCACCTCAAGATCGACCAGCCCCCCGTCTTTCGTGTCCACGCAAACCTTGTCACCAGCGACATGGAAAATCTCAGCGCCGAGCTGCTCCATCAGATCGTGGAGGATGTCGTCCCCCCGCACGCGCGTACTCATTTCGAGCAGCGCCGCGAAGTGGATTTCTCCCTCGAGGAAGCCGAGGTCGGTCGCTTCCGTGTGAACATATTCCTCAGCCACGGGATGCCCTGCGTCGCCATGCGGCACGTCAAAACCCGCATTCCCACCTTCGAGGAATTACACCTGCCGCTGGCCCTTCGGGAAATCGCCACATCGCCCCGCGGCATTGTGCTGGCTGCGGGTACCACCGGCTCGGGAAAATCCACCACCCTCGCCTCCATGCTCCAGCACATCAACAAAAACCTCCGCCGCCGCGTCATCACAGTCGAGGATCCCATCGAGTATGTCTTCAACGATGATCAGGCCATTATCTCGCAGCGCGAAGTGGGCATCGACACGGTGTCATTTCACACGGCGCTGAAATACGTTTTGCGCCAAGACCCCGACGTCATCATGGTGGGCGAGATGCGCGACGCCGAGAGCTTCGCTGCGGCGCTCGCGGCCTCGGAAACGGGACATTTGATCTTCAGCACGCTCCATACGGATACCGCTTCCCAATCCATCGCGCGCATCCTGAACTTCTTCCCCAACACCGAACGCGATCAGGTGCGCATGAGCTTGGCCACGAATATGCGGGCCGTGATCTGCCAGAGGTTGATCCCTGCCGCACGCGGCGGCGTGGTTCCCGCCGTTGAGATCATGGTCAACACTTCCACGGTGAAGAAGCTGATCGAGAAGAACATGCTGGAGAAACTTGCTGCTGCCATCGAAACCGGCACGGAAGATGGCATGCAGACGTTCAACCAGGCAGTCTACAAACTCATCACAAACGGCACGATCACCGAAGAGGAAGGGCTGCCGCGCTGCGGCAATCCGGAAACACTGAAGATGAATCTCAAGGGCATCTTCCTCGACGAAGCCCGGCGCATCCTCTCCACGTAATGGCTTGAACGGCAGCCAACGGCACTTCCCTCTTCAAGTTTCCCACTGCTCGCTTTCCATGGACACCGGCACGCATCGCGGCCCCCACGTCCCCGGCTGGTCTTCAAATACACCCGCACAGACCGCGCCGCAAAACTTGCAGACACCCCCACCCTTCAGATTCCATTCCGTCAATCGAAACCAATCGCGACCTATCAGCCGCTTTCCGCACGCATGGCAATAGGTGCTCCCACTCGATTCGTCGCGGACATTTCCGGTGAAGACATAATGCAACCCCGCCTCGTGCGCGACCTCTCTTGCACGCAGCAACGTGGCCGGCGGTGTGGGCGGACGGTCGGTCATATGCCAGGCCGGATGGAACGCGGAGAAATGAAGCGGTGTATCGGGCCCCAGTTCCCCCGCCACCCAGGCGGAAAGTTGCCGCAGTTCGTCCTCCGAATCGTTCTCGCCGGGAATCAGCAGCGTGGTCAATTCAACCCATACCTTCGTGCGATGCTTGAGATAGACCAACGTGTCTTTCACCGTCTGAAGGTCGCCCCCACACTGCTTCCTGTAGAATGCTTCTGTAAACGCCTTGAGATCGACATTCGCCGCATCCATGTGCTCAAAGAATGCCTCCCGTGCGCCGGCGGAAATGTATCCGGCCGTCACGGCAACCGCCCGGAGCTTCTGCTCATGACACGCTTGGGCAACATCCACGGCGTATTCGAGGAACACAACGGGATCGTTGTACGTGAAAGCCACGCTGCGGCAACCCATCGCTGCCGCAGCCGCAACAATGCGTTCCGGAGCCGCCACCTCCGCGGAGACATCAGCCTCCTTCGCCCGGCTGATGTGCCAGTTCTGGCAAAAACTGCAACGCAGGTTGCAGCCGGCTGTACCAAAAGACAGGATCGCCGTACCGGGAAGAAAATGATGCAGGGGTTTCTTTTCAATCGGGTCGATGCAGAAACCACTGGATCGCCCGTACGTGGTCAGCACAATCCTGCCGCCCTGCGCCGCCCGGACAAAGCACAGCCCCTGCTGACCATCCTTGAGCTTGCAGCGGTGAGGACAGACATTGCACTGGGCCCTTCCATCTGGAAGCTTCTCCCAGAACTTCGTCACGACCACCGGCCCCTGTGGGTACTTGGACATGCTGCGCTCCCCACGTCCAGTATAGCGCTTGCCATAGGGGATTCCAATCGTCGTGCTCCCCGGGATTGCCGTTGAAACGACGGCTTGCAGGTGTATGCTGGTCTAGGGGCAACGCTATGAGCGTAACTGTCGTTCGCAAGCCAGCCGTCGCGGGCATGTTCTATCCCGCCAATCCCAAGGAACTGCGCCAGATGGTCAAAGGCTTTCTGAAGAAGGCCAAGGCCTCCGGCCCCGTCCCAAAGGCCATCATCGCGCCGCACGCAGGCTACATCTACTCCGGCCCCATCGCTGCCTCAGCCTATGCCCGGCTCGTCCCCGCCCGGGATGTCATCACACGTGTCGTGTTGCTCGGCCCTGCTCATCGCGTGCCGTTTGCGGGGCTCGCCGCGCCCGCAGTCGATGCGTTCTCCACTCCGCTCGGAGATATCCCCATCGACAAAACCGGCATTGCCCAGCTCCGCGCCCTGCCACAGATTCAGGTTCTGGACCTGGCACACACCACGGAACACAGTCTTGAGGTCCAACTCCCGTTCCTCCAGGAGGTGCTCGCCAAATTCACCCTCCTACCTCTTTGCGTCGGCGACACGGACCCGAAACAAATCGCCGAGGTACTCGACCGGTCCTGGGGCGGCCCGGAAACGCTGATCGTCGTCAGCTCTGACCTCAGCCATTACCAGGCGTATGAAACCTCGCAGCAGATGGACCAAGCTACCTCGCAGGCTATCGAGAAGCTCAAACCGGAGGGAATTAGCTACGAGCAGGCCTGCGGCCGACTTCCGATTCAAGGGCTGCTCCTTGCGGCGAAGCAGCGGGGCATGAAATGCCAGACCGTGGATCTTCGCAGTTCCGGCGATACCGCCGGTCCGCGGGATGAAGTCGTTGGATACGGAGCCTACGTCTTCACCTGAGGCTCCACACAGCATGCGCAGGGATCACGGAGATAGGCGCGACATCTTCCAACCGCCCGTTTCGCGCTCATAGCAAATGCGATCGTGCAGCCGGCTCGGACGGCCCTGCCAGAATTCGATGCGGGACGGCACCAAGAGATATCCGCCCCAGAAAGGAGGCAACGGGACTTCCTGACCCCGATACTTGCGTTGAATCTCCCGGACTTGCGCTTCCAAATCTTCGCGCCGCTCCAGCACAGAACTCTGTTTCGATGCCCAGGCACCAATGCGGCTGCCGCGCGGGCGCGATTGGAAATAGGCGTTGGATTCTTCTTCCGAGGTCTTCTCTACCCGCCCCTCCACGCGAACCTGGCGGAACAGTTCCGCCCAATGAAAGACCATGGCCGCCCGCGGATTCTCCGCCAACTCACCGCCTTTGCGACTGTCGTAGTTGGTGTAGAACACGAAGCCCTTTTCATCGACATCCTTCAACAGCAGCGTTCGCGCTCCGGGCTGCCCATCGCGTGTAGCCGTTGCCAGAATGAACGCATTGGCCAACGGCAGGCCAAGCGACGATGATTTGTCAAACCAGCGCTGAAATTGCTCAATTGGATCAGGCGACACATCCCGCTCGTTCAGACCAAACAAGAGCCCTTTCAGCGAATAGAATCTGGCCAGCAGTGACATGGGCGTAGAGTCCTTCAGTCGGCGGGTTGTGTCAAGATGTCTGCATCAACGCAATCCGGGCTGGAATCGGGTCAGCGTCAACTCGTTCCGCACGGGATCGATTTGCACGCCAAACTCCATCAAGTAGCTCATGCCCAGCAGCCCATCCAGTCCCGGCCCCGGAGGCTCGGGTACCACGGCAGCCGCAACGGAATCGACCTTCATGCCGAGAACTTCCACGGAGCTCAGGATCACGGACTTGGCATCCCGCTTGGAGCCATCTGCGACGGTGATCTCGATCTTCTGATCGTCCAGCAACGGAAGCTGCAGCTGTCTGGCCAGCGTCTCCGAAATCGATACAGTGGTCGCTCCCGTGTCCACCAGCAGGCGTGCATCCACTTGACCGTTCAACCGCGCCGTCACCACGATCTGGTTTCTGTCATGCTCCATCGGCAGGCGCACTTCCCGGATGTCCGCGCCCAGCGACTCAACCCGCTTCTCGACTCCCTCAAAGAAGAATCGTGCCGCCTTGTTGGTATCCAGACCCACGTAGTTTGCCTGGCGCTCGCTGAACCGATCACGAAAGTCATAGTATGCACGAATATACCCCGACAGTGTCCGCCGGCACACATCACTCTCCGTATGCCCCCTTTTTAGACTCTCGACGAGCGTAACCATGCGCAGCCGCAGGTCATTCAAATGCCTGACGGCGTTGTTATATTCGTCCACCTCGCGCCGCGTCGGCCGATCTGAAAGCGTCAGGGACGCGCCCGCAATCTCATGGTTCACCCGATCCATTTCATCCTGGATGGGGACACGTTCGCGCACGATCTGCTGCAACTTTCGATTGGCCTCCAAGGCCCCCTGTCGTTGTCCCTCCAACCCGTTGAATTCAGCGGCCAGCGCCTTCAGATCGGCCGGCACGTATTTCTCGTGGGCGAAATATTTCCGTGCCCATTCGTCTTCGATCGTCTTCGCGCCATCCGTAGCACGGTGGATCGAGGCAATCTGGGAACGCTTCAGGGTAACGCTGCCGACGCCGACGCTGAGGACAACGCGGTTGGTGGTCTCCTCAATCACCACGCCGTCCAGCTTGTTGCCGTTTCGCATGATAACGGTGTCGGCGGAACCCCACAGGGCCGAGGACAGGAAGAAGATGGCTGCAACGCAGCGCCGTGACATGGAACCTACGTTCCAGAATTAACGGGGCCGTGTCAAGCCGGGGGATGGATCCGATTCAGGGCCGTTTCAACAGCGTGCCAACACATCGTCGCACATTTCACCCGCATCGGATATTGTTTCACACCTTCCAGCGCGGCGAGGTCGCCCAGTTCATCGGGATCCACTTCCTTCTCGCCACGAATCAGCCCGACGAAATCCGAAATCAGGCGGCGCGCGGCCTCCACCGGCATGCCAATCAGCCTCTCCGTCATCATGGAGGCCGAGGCCGTGCTGATTGCACAGCCCTTACCCTCGAATTTGACGTCCACGATCTTCCCCTGCTCAACCTTGGCCATGAGGCGTATGTGATCGCCGCACGTCGGGTTCTCTTCATCCACAAGGACCTCGGCCTCGGCCAAAGGCCGCTGGTTCCGCGGATGTTTGAAGTGGTCGAGGATCAGATCCTGGTAGAGGTCATCAAGTTCCATGGGCGAAGAACTCCTTGGCCTTGAGAATGGCCGCCGCCAGCTGGTCGATTTCGGATTCCAAGTTGTAGAAGTAAACGCTCGCGCGGCTCACGGCGGGAACACCCAGCTTGCGCATGAGCGGCTGCGCGCAGAGATGCCCGGCACGGATCGCCACGCCCTCCCGGTCGGCAAACTGAGCCATGTCGTGAGGATGCACCCCTTCAACTTCAAACGAGATGGCTCCGCCGCGTTCCGGCGCGTGGCCGAACACGCGAAGCCCCGGTATCTCCGCCAGCCGGGCCATGGCGTAACGGGTCAGCTTCTGCTCGTAAGCCTCGATCACATCCATGCCGATTTTCGACAAATACGTGGCCGCCGTCCCCATGCCGATGGCACCGGCAATGCTCGGGGTTCCGGCTTCGAACTTCTGCGGCAGGTCAGCCCACGTGGCACGATCCAGATCCACCCTGTTGATCATCTCGCCACCCGCCAGGAAAGGATCCATGCGCTCGAGCAGGGACTCCCGGCCATAGAGCATGCCGATGCCGGTTGGGGCCAGCATCTTGTGCCCGGAGAACGCCAGGAAATCGCAAGCGATATCGACTACGTTGACCGCGCGGTTGGGAACGCTCTGGGCCGCATCCACCAATACCACCGCCCCTGCCTTGTGCGCCAAGGCCGTCATCTTCTTCACCGGATTTATAGTGCCCAGCACATTGGACACATGTGTGAAGGCCGCCAACTTGACCCTGCCCGAAGCAAGCAGCCGGGCATATACATCCTGATCAAGCGTGCCGTCATCCAGCACAGGAACGAACCGTAACACGGCTCCCTTTTCCCTGGCTACCAGTTGCCACGGCACCAGGTTGCTGTGATGCTCCATCTCCGTCAGCACGATCTCATCGCCTGCCTGCAGGAACTTGCGTCCCCACGACCACGCCACGAGATTGATCCCCTCTGTCGTCCCGCGCGTGAAGATTACGCTTCGCGTGTTCGGCGCACCGATGAAAGCGGCCATCTTCTTGCGCGCATCATCGAAGCGCTGCGTGGCCTGCTCCGCCAGGTAGTGAAGCGACCGGTGTACGTTGGCATTGAAGGCCTGGTAGTAATCGCAAAGACCGCACACGACGATGGCCGGTTTCTGGGTCGTCGCGGCATTGTCCAGGTAAGCCAGTTGCTTCTTGTCGTGAATGAGCTGATTCAGGATCGGAAAGTCCGCCCGTATCTTCACCGTGTCGAACACCGGCGCCGTAGGCCGCTTCGGTTCTTCTTTGATCGTGGTCTTCAAGTGTTTGCTCCCGCCTTCACCCACACCTTGCCCTGATCCACCTTCACTTCGTAACGACTCACCGGCCGTACGGCCGGCAGGCTGAGATGCTGTCCCGTTCTCACATCAAACCGCGCGCCGTGCAGCGGACACATGATTTCGTGCCCCTCCAGATCGCCGTCGGTCAGCAATGCCTTGTCATGGCTGCACCAGCCATCCACGGCGAAGAAGTCGCCGCTCACCTTGAAGACAGCGATCACTTTGCCGCCGCCAAGCTGAATCAGCTTCCGGTCCGCCCCGTCAAAAAAGGACACATCCGTGGCTTCAATCCACTCTGTCATACTCCCATCAACCTGCCCATCTTTGCCTCAATGCGCTCTCGCGCGTACTCCTTGATAAACTCGAACGGCACCTTCTCCAACGTCTGCTCAAAGAAACCGGTGATCAACATCTTCCTGGCCTGCGCATCACTCAGTCCGCGCGAGCGCAGGTAGAACACTTCGTCCTCATCCAGGTTTCCGATGGTCGAGCCATGACTGCATTTCAGATCATCCGCGTCGATCTCCAACCCCGGAAGCGAGTCCGCCCGCGCCCCGTCGCTCAACACCAAGTTGTTATTCTTTTGGTAGGCGTCCACCCGAATGGCCCCCTTGCGGGCGATGATCAGCCCTTGGTACACGGAATGCGCCCTGTCCAACACGGCTCCTTTGTAGAGAAGGTTGCTGTAAGTGTCCGGCGCGGAATGCACCTGCAGCGTGCGCTGGTCCATATGTTGCTCGCCGGTCGCGAAGTAGAGCCCGTGCAGCTCCGAGCGAGCGCCCTGCCCCGCGCCATCACTGCCGAAGACCATCTTGCAGACCTTTCCTCCAAGATTCACCGTGGCCCAATCGAGTTGCGCGTCGCGCGACACCACGGCCCAATCGCTGGAGATGTGATACGTGTCATCCCCCCACTCCTGCAGCGAGACAAGTTTCAGGTTGCCCTTCTCGCCGATGTAGATTTCCTTCGAGGGCAACACCATCAGCGTCTTCCCATCCGGCGACACCATCTGTTCGGCTACCGCAGCTTGCGCGCCCTCGCCCACGACAATCACCAGTCGCGGCACCAGCACGGAAAGATCTTCATCGTGTTCGTATCGGATCAGAATGCCTCGCTCGAGCACGCACCGTGGCGGCACCTGCACAAACAGGCCCACATTCCAACAAGCATCACCCAAGGCGTCGAATTTGCCCGCACCGACCCGCTGCGCGTGCCCCTGCAAGTACTGCGCAAACGCGTCACCCATGTCCCGTGCCGCCTCGGCAAACGACAGGACTTTGACGCCACCCGCAGCCAGCACGCCGGACACATCTCGAATGCTGTACCCCTTCGAGCGCACATGAACCACCACATCAAACTTGTCATTCCAGTCATCCACCGGGGCTTCCTCCCTCGGAAGCAGCGGCAGGGGCTTCACGCGGTCAAAGGGAAACAGGTCCGGCTCGGTTCTCTTCCATTCCTCATCCCGGCGCGAGGGCATCGGCAGGCTCCTGTACTTCTCAAGCGCCGCCGCGCGGGCCGCGCTCAACAGCGCCGGCTCTCCCACGCTCAGGGCCGCCACCATGGCGCCATCGAACCCCGGTACGTTCACCGGAACCTGCACTTTTGAAACGTCCGTCGTCATCGCCTCATCCAATGCTCTTGTCCAGTTTCATCTCCAGCAGCTTGATCGCTTCCACCGCAAACTCGAGCGGCAGGTGCTTGAAGACTTCCTTGCAGAATCCGTTCACCACCAGCGAGACCGCATCCTCCTCCGTAATACCCCGGCTCTTGAGATAGAAGAGCTGCTCTTCGCTGATCCTCGAAGTCGTCGCCTCGTGTTCGATAACCGCCGTGCTGTTCTCGGCCTGCACCACGGGGAAGGTATTCGCTTCACACTTGTCCCCAATCAGCATCGAGTCGCACTGCGAGTGATTGCGGCAGCCCTTCGCCGTAGGCAACACCTGGACCATCCCGCGGTAAGTGTTGTCCGACTCGCCAGCCGATATGCCCTTGGAGACAATCGTGCTCTTCGTATGGTTGCCGATGTGGATCATCTTGGTCCCCGTATCGGCCTTCATCCGGTTGTTCGTGAGCGCAACCGAGTAGAACTCACCCGTCGAGTAATCACCTTCCAGAATACAGCTCGGATACTTCCAGGTGATCGCCGCTCCTGCTTCGACCTGGGTCCAGGAAATATGCGAATGCTTCCCCCGGCAGTGCCCGCGCTTGGTGACGAAGTTGTAGATACCCCCGCGCCCCTCTTTGTCGCCCGAGTACCAGTTCTGCACGGTGGCGTACTTGATCTCCGCATTCTCCAGCGCGATCAGTTCAACCACCGCGGCATGAAGCTGATTGGTGTCACGCAGCGGCGCCGTGCATCCCTCGAGGTACGACACGTAGGCCCCCTCGTCCGCGATGATCAGCGTTCGCTCGAACTGGCCCGTCTCACTGGCATTGATGCGGAAATACGTGGACAACTCCACGGGACACCGAACCCCTTTCGGCACATAGCAGAAGGAGCCATCGGTAAAGACGGCCGAGTTCAGCGCGGCATAGAAATTGTCCGTGTACGGCACCACGGTGCCGACGTATTTCTTCACCAGGTCCGGGTGTTCGCGAACGGCCTCGGAGAACGAGCAGAACACAATGCCCAGATCGGCCAGCATCTTTTTGTGCGTCGTGGCAACCGAAACGCTGTCAAACACCGCATCCACCGCCACGCCTTCCAGCCGGTTCCGCTCGTGCAGCGGAATCCCCAGCCGCTCGAAGGTCTCCTGAAGCTTCTCGTCCACCACCCCGGGCGCACCGCCCGCACCGCGCGGCGCAGAGAAGTAGCGAATGTCCTGATAGTCAATCGGCGAGTACGTGAAGTGCGCCCAATGGGGCTCCTTCATCTTCAGCCACCGGCGATAAGCCTTCAAACGCCAGTCGAGCATCCATTCCGGCTCTCCCTTTTTGTGCGAAATCAGCCGGATGACGTCCTCGTTCAGACCCTTCGGCACGGTATCCGACTCGATGTCGGTGACAAACCCGTACTTGTATTCATCCGAAACGATATTCTGTGTGTCCGACGTTTCCATAACTCATCCATCACTTCGACATTGAGCCCTGAATGATCAGGGGCCGATGCTCATCACGTGGCCAACACTTCTTGCCCGAATTGTTCCCGTACCCAGTCATAGCCCTTCTTTTCCAATTCCTTGACCAACTCCGGCCCGCCCGAGAGAACGATCTTTCCATCCAGCAGGATGTGCAGGTGATCGGGTTTGATGTAGTTCAGAATGCGTTCGTAGTGCGTAATCACCAGGAGGCCGAAGTCGGGTCCCTTCAACTTGTTCACGCCCTTCGACACAATCCTCAACGCATCGATGTCCAGCCCCGAATCCGTCTCATCCATGATGGCAATCGCCGGCCTGAGCATCAGCATCTGCAGAATCTCCATCCGCTTCTTCTCGCCCCCGGAAAACCCGTCGTTCAAGAAACGGTTCAGGAAGGCCTGATCAATCTCCAGGTATTCCATGTTCTCCCGAAGCGATTTCAAAAATTCGCCGGCCTTCATCTTCGGATTGGCATGCGTGGCATCCACCGCAGTCTTGAGGAATTTGGAGACCGTCACGCCGGGAATGGCCACGGGGTACTGGAAGGCCAGGAAAATGCCAAGACGCGCGCGCAGCTCGGTTTCCAACTCCAGAACGTTCTGACCGCGGAAGAAGACCTGCCCACCCGTCACTTCATAGGCCGGATGGCCGAGGATGACGTTGGCCAACGTGCTCTTGCCGGACCCGTTCGGCCCCATGAGCGCATGCGCCTCGCCCTTGCGGATCGTCAGGTTCACGCCCTTCAGGATGGGCTTGCCCTCGATGCTCGCGCTCAAATCTTTGATTTCGAATTCCACCGCTGCGTTGCTCATATCCTCACCTCTATAGTCCCAAATCCAGCCGGGCTTCTTCGCTCATCTTGTCCACCGTCCACGGCGGCGACCACACCACTTCAACATCCACGGACTTGATGCCCCGCACGGTGAGCAGCACATCTTTCACTTGCGCCACCAAGGCTGCCCCATACGGACACGCCATCGATGTAAGCGTCATCTTCACATGCACTGCACCGCCGGCCTTCACCTCGACATCATAAACAAGCCCAAGTTCGATGATGCTCAACTGCAACTCGGGATCGTAGACGTTCGTCAGTACCTCGCGGACATCTTCCTGGGTCACCGGCGCACCCGCCGCTTCATCCGTATTCTTCTGTGTGCCGTTCTCGCTCACCATGCCTCCCTACTTCACGCCAACCGACGACTCGCTCGCTTTCTCGTCGCGCCGGAATGCCGACAGCGGGAGGCTTTGCATGTAGCCAATCAACCGCTTCTGCACTTCAAACACGGGCTGGCGAATGTTGCACGCCGTGAACTGCCCGCAGCAGGACGGGTCTTCCTGGCATGCGGCGAGTTGCAGCGGCCCTTCCAGCGCCTCAATCACTTCGCCCAGAGTAATCTGATCCACCGGCCTCATCAGCCGATAGCCGCCGTGTGCGCCCTGCACGGACTGTATGAGCTGCACCTTGGCCAAGGCCTGCAGCACCTTCCCCAACAGCTCCGCCGGTATGTGATAGGCATCCGAGATCTCGCGGGCATTTGCCAGGTCGCCATTATGCACACAATCCATGTGCATCATGGCAATCAACCCGTACTCCACTCTTTTGCTCAGCTTCAGCATATCCGACCTTAAAGGTCGCCTTTTGGGCCCAAAAAAATGCGCCTACGGCGGCGACCTGTAAAACTCTACTCTATTGCATCCTAATGTCAAATCGAGGGCGCTACCCAAACAGGCCCAGAACCCGCACCTCGGGCGTCAGGTCAAATCCGAACTTCGCCTTAACCGCAGCAGCCATCTGCCGCGACAGATCCAGAACGTCCTGAGCCTTGCAGCCCGCGTCGGCCACTATGATGTTCGCATGCTTCTCGAACACGCGCGCGCCACCCACCTTCATGCCCTTGGCACCGACCTGATCGAGAAACCAACCTGCCGCCTGCCGCCTGTCCGCCGCCGACGTCGGTTCGATATTCTTAAAGAAACTCCCTGCAGTCGGCTGTATCCGCCAGTCGGGATGCTTCTCGCTCCGCAGCCCCAGAATCTCCGAGCGCTCCTTCTCCAACGCGTCGGCGGAACCACACTCCATGCGCAGCCGAGCTGAAACGACTACCTCGCCTGACCCAAGCAGTCGCGATGAACGATAGGCAAACTCCAGCTCGCTCCCGTCGACATCCCGGAAATCGCCGCGCCGGTCCAACACCCGCACCGATACGACGTGATCACCCAGTTGCTTTCCGAAGGCCCCCGCGTTGCCCGCGATCGCACCCCCCACCGTCCCGGGAATGCCGCTGCAATACACCAACCCTGCAAGCCCTTCTTCCGCCGTGTAGCGAGCCAGCTCATCCAGCGACATGCTCGCTTCCACCTCCAGCACGTCACCCCCCTGCCGTACGCGAACACTCTCGTCCACATAACGGAGCACCACGGCCTCCAAGCCACGATCCGCTATGAGAAGGTTTGAGCCGCCACCGATCAATACAGACTCCATGCCCGCCGCCGCAACAGCTCTCACCGCCGCTTGAAGTTGCGCCGGGGTCCGGCAGGTGGCCAGGCAAAGGCATCGCCCACCCAACCGGAAGGTGGTGAAATCGCGAAGCACCGCATCCGTTGATGCATGGATGCCCGCACGCGAAAGCGCGGAACACAGAGATGCAATGATGGGAGATGACATGAGTGACCTATCGGCTCTTGCCTCTGCGCAGCGGGGTGGAACGCTTCTCTTCGAAACGGGCGAGCAACCAAAGATAATCGGAAAGACGATTCATCCAGACAATGAGATGTGAATTGCGTACCATGCCGCGTCGGGATAATCCAACCACGTTCCTCTCACAACGCCGCGCCACGGCGCGCGCCAAGTCGATGAAGGATCCTGCGACGGATGCGCCCGGAATGACGAAATCACGGGGCATCCTGCCCCCCTCTTCCAAGCCCGCGCAGTCCTTGTCCAGCACTGCAACCATGGCAGCATCCACGCGCCGCGGCAGTTTCCCACAAGCTTTGCAGTCGGTGGCCAACTCGCTGCCCACGACAAACAGGTCCTTCTGCAGTCGGAGAATCCGGTTGCGGACCTCTCGTCGCCTCGCATGAGATCTCGCCAAACCCAACAGGCTGACGAGTTCATCCAGATCGCCATACGCATCCGTGCGGGGCGAGTCCTTCGACACCACCTCGCCCGAAAAGAGCCTTGTCCGGCCCCGGTCCCCCACCCGCGTGGTAATGCTGGAAGATTTTCTTGGCGCACTCATTTCGAAACAAAGGGCCAGACGATCTCGAACGCAATCAGAATGATGATGATCCACTCCAACAATTCCAACCGCCGGCTGGCATTGCGGTCGTTCATCTTCTCGTAGAGACTCTCGATTGTATCCAGCTTGCGCAGAATGCTGCTGTTCCATTCCGCCAGGTGAAATCGCTGGGAGGCAAGGCGGTACACGCGGGCAAGATACTGGTCGCTCATCAGCTTCAGCGCATTGCTGACCCGCTCAAACACGATGGCCCCGTCGACCTGCATCTGGGCGACGGAACGCAGGTCGCCCGAGGAATTCCACATTTTGATCGGCGCGCGACGGATAAGCACTTCGTACGTGCGATCCAGCGAATCATCAAGTTCCCGATCGAGGAATCGCATCTCGAGGAGTTCCACGTTCGCAAACTCCAGCACGGCCAGCACATCGTAGGCGTCCTGGTCGAAGATCAATGCCGCGTTCCAGTCGATAAGGATGATGTCGTCCTTGGCAAACGAAATGCGGCAAGCCATCGCGTCGACAACCTCCTGCTCCGAAAGCGACTGTTTCTCCGCCCGCAGCACCTGCGCAAGGTCGTGCGCAAAGTGGGCCGGAAGCTCCGCAACAGGGACCATGGTGGACCATTCCCGCACGTGAAACATCGCATAGTCTTCCACGAGGTCTGGCTCATGGGCCTTGCTGATACATCGCGTCATCTTCGCCAACAGATCTGTAACGCGCTTCTTGGAATCACTCTGCAGCATCGTGCTGCCGGACAATTCCACACTCAGGGCAAGCACATCCTGCAGCGTGCCGTGGAACGGAATCGTGTAATTCACTGCTATGGCGCCGAAATCGTAGAAGACCAATTCGACATCCGGATCCGTCCGGTAATTCGCGACGGCCGATGGAACCTCCTTTTGCATCAGCCGCAACGGCGCGGGCTTGTAGTCAAAGTACTTCAGCGTCCTGCTCGAGTGACGTACGGCGTTTTCATCGCCGTGTCCCGAAAGGACCTTTCGGCATTTTTCGAGGTCGATCGCGAGACCAACGTCGTAGACGTAAAGGGCATAGCAAACGCCCTTCTTCAGTTCGAGGGTCGGTTGAACAGTGATGCTCATAGGTGGGTGGTAGTTTACAGCGCACCGCAGACTGCAGCAACGCCATTTGGGCACTGCAAGCGCCGCTACAACGGGAGCAGGTCGAGACTCTTCCGGACCGCTCCGGCCTTATCCTTGACCAACTGCGCTGCGCGGCTTCCATACCCGGCGCGAAGCGCTGGATCGCCCAGAAACCGCGCCGCGGCATCCTCCAGACCCTTCACATCAGCCACTTGGATGAAGGCCTCTGCGGCGGCGAAATCCTTCGACACCACGGGGAAGTTCTCGAGGTGCGGGCCGACGATGATGGGCTTGGCATAGACCGCCGGCTCGATCACGTTCTGCCCGCCGTGCTGGGTCAGACTCTTGCCCACAAATATCACGTCGGCGCAGGCATAGAAGCTCATCAGTTCGCCCGTCGTATCCACCACAAACACGTCCGGCCGGGTCGCTGGAACCGGCCCCTCCCGCAGGGCCGTCTTCAGCACATACGTCAACCCGCGCGACTCGATCTCGCGTACCACATCGGCACGGCGCTCGGCATGACGCGGCACCAGCACCAACGTCAACTGCGGGAAACGCTGGCGAAGCTTGGCGTATACCTCCAGCAGGGCCGCTTCCTCACCCGCCCACGTCGACCCACCCAGCAGAATCTGGGCATCCTCACCCACGCCCACGGAGGCAAGCACCGCGCGAGCCTTGCCCGCCCCGTCACTCCCCGATGGAGCCACGTCATACTTGGCCGTGCCCACGACATGAATACGCGACGCGTCGGCGCCAATGTCCACCAACCGGTCACGATCACCATCGCCCTGCACACAGAATTTGCTCACATAGCCCAGCAATCGCCGGGTGAACACGCGGACCATGCGATAGCGCCGGTGGGAACGAACGGAGATGCGACCGTTGAGGAGGTACACCGGAATACCGCGCCCATGCGCCACACGGAAAAGGTTGGGCCACATCTCGTTTTCGACCGTGATGAGAGCCGAAGGCCGAATCTGATTCAGCACGTGGCGGACAATCGGTGGAAAATCAACCGGGAAATAGGCCAGCACGTCCGGCGCCTTCACGCGCGAAACGCCAATGCGATAACCCGTCGAGGTCGTTGTCGTGACAAAGAACTTCACGCCTGGCTTGCGCGCCCGAAGGCCATCCATGAACAGCAGGGCCACGTAGAGCTCGCCCACGCTGACGGCGTGAATCCAGATGAACCCGCCCCCTGAAAGCTTCTCCTGCAAGTCCGGCTCGTAGCGCCCGAATCGATTCAGAAAGTGCCGCGCATAGCCACCACGCCGCGCCATGCGATAGATGAAACGCGGCATCATCAGCGTGAACCCGATCGCAAAAAGAATGTTGTAGAGAACCCAGATCATCGTCTCTTTCCGTTTACGCTCTCGGATGCGCCTGCTCGTATACCTGCTTCAATCTCTCTACCGACACATGCGTGTAGATCTGCGTGGTCGACAAGCTCGAGTGCCCGAGCAGTTCCTGCACACAGCGCAAGTCGGCTCCGGCATCCAGCATGTGCGTCGCGAAGCTGTGCCGCAGGGTATGCGGAGACAGGTTCGGATTCAATCCCGCAAAAGCCAGGTACTTCTTCATGAACCGTTCCATGGACCGGGTCGTAAGCCGCGCCCCACGACAATTCAGAAACAGCCCCGGCGGCGTTCCCCCCTTGCCCAGCACACCCCAGAACAAGTTCCGCCGCTCCACGGCATTCCTCAATGCCTGGTGCGCGGGCCTTCCAAACGGACACAACCGCTCCTTCTTGCCCTTGCCACGCACCTTGACGACACCCGAAAGAAAATCAAGCTGCCCATCGTTCAAACCAGCCAGTTCCCCGATACGCATGCCCGTGCTGTAGAGCAACTCCAGAATCGCCGCATCGCGCCACCGGGCGTAGTCGCGCCAGGCCCTGCCGGACACTTCGCTCCCGCGCGCCTCCTTATCCTGCTCCCACATTTTCGCCGGAGCCTGCAGCAACTTGCTGACTTCACCGATGGAGAGCACGTTGGGAAGATACTTGGGCCGCTTCGGCAGGAGAAGGCCGCTGAACGGATTCACTTCGACGATCTCTTCCCGGACCATGAATTTGTAGAACGATCTCAGGCTCGAGATCTTGCGCCCGGTCGTCTTGGGTGACATCCCTGCTTTCTGGGACCCGGCCAGAAACCGACGGGCCGCATAGCGATCCACCCCTTTCCACGGGAACGGGGTCTTCGATTCCTGCCCCCAGAGCTGACCCGCAAACTGGCAGATGTCGTGTGCGTAATTTCGCACGGTGTGTTCGGAGGCGTTCTTCTCGGCGCGCAGGTGGCGGACATAGCGGCTTACCGCGTCGTCCGCGAGAACATCTTTCACCGCCAAGCTCATTCAGACGGGGCCCCGCCGTGACGAGCCTGCTTTCTGACCGGGGCGACGATGTTGAATCGGGCCGCCAACTCGCTGTAGTTCGCAACCTGCGGCGCGTAGCGCCGGACCATCTTCTTCAACGATTCGCGTTGCTTGGGCGACAACTGCTTCTTCTGCCCAAACTGGCGCGACAGCGATTCGTAGAACTTCTGATCGTCCCACTCGCGACGGCCACGCTGCACAGCGGGTTTCCATTCCTTCACCTGCTTCAGCGCTTCCAGCAGCGGACCACTTTCGAGATCCGGCTCAACCGCCTGCATGCCGAGCTGGTTCGACAGCGCTTCATAATCGGGAATCTGATCGCTGTACTTCATGACCAGCCGGTCCAAATAGTGAATCTGGTTGGCGGACAACGCCCGGCCGCTCTCAACCTGCTTGCGCAGCGAGTCGGCAAAGGTCTTGTCGCAGAAGATCCTCTTCCCCACCGTGCGCGCCTCGGCGAATGTCACGTTCTTCAACAAATCGAGTTTCTTGATCGTTTCCGGACGGGGCGGCTCCGGCGGCTTGCAGGCCTCTTCCAGCTCGGCGCGAATGCCCAGCGCGTCCGCCACGGCACCAAATTCCGGCAATTGATCGCGATACCGGCCGATGATCTTCTTGAGCGCGTCGACCTGACGCTCGGAAATGGGCTTGCCCTCGACGATCTGTTTCTCGATGGACTCCACGAACTTGTGGTCACCGAAGGTGCGCTTGCCACGCTTGGTCTCCGGCTGCCATTCCCGGACCGTCCCCACCAGATCAAGCAGCGCGCGCACAACCTTCGGATCGGCCTTCGGCCCCTTGGCCTTCTCCAGCCAGACGAGGAACTCCTTGTAGAACCGGTCCATCATGGCTTCCCACTTCACCGATCCGTTTTCCACCTCGTCGAGCGACTCTTCCATGCCCGCCGTGAACTTCACATCGAACAGCTCGCCGAGATGCTCCACCAGGAAATCGTTGACCTGCAGTCCCACCTCCGTGGGTTTAAGCGCGCGCTTCTCCTTGAAGACATACTTGCGCGTCAGCAGCGTGGAGAGAATCTGGGCGTATGTGCTCGGACGTCCCACACCGTTTTCTTCCAGGGCCCGCACCAGCGACGCTTCCGTGAAACGTCCCGGCGGCTGGGTAAACTTCTGCTGCTCCAACCACTCGAGGCATTCCAACCCCTCGCCCACCTCGAGCGGCGGCAAACGATCCACATCCTCTTCCTCGGCGCCCTCCTCGCCGTTCTTCTTCTTCTCTTCAACGCCCGAGGCGCGCATGTAGCCGGGAAAAACCACCTCGGACGCCGTCGCGCGGAACAGATACGTCGAGGTCCGATCCGGCGGGGGCACGGCTTCCACCTCGGCCGTGCGCTGCGCGATGCGCGCGGGCACCAT
>DAISJM010000025.1:0-51025 GCA_036821485.1 Verrucomicrobiota bacterium
TGAATCCGCACCACCGGGACCGGCTGACCTTCGTACGCGTCTGCTCCGGCCTCTTCGTCAAGGACATGACGGTCAATGATCCGGAAACCGGCAAGCCGATCCGGCTCTCCTATCCCCAGAAACTGTTCGGCCAGGATCGCGAATCCGTCGACGTCGCCTATCCCGGCGACATTGTCGGGCTCGTCTCGCACAAGGCGTTTCGCATCGGCGACACGCTGACCACGAATCCCGCGATTCGTTACGACGAGATCCCCCGTTTTCCGCCCGAGGCGTTTGCGTTCCTCCGCAACGCGGGCACGGCCAAGTACAAGCAGTTCAAGGCAGGCCTCGAGCAGCTTCTCGACGAGGGCGTGATCCAGTCATTCACGCTGTTTGAAACCGGCCAGACCGCCGCCCTTCTCGGCGCGGTCGGGCAATTGCAGTTCGACGTGGTGATGTACCGGCTGCAAAACGAATACGGTGCGGACCCGCGCCTCGAGCTGGCACCATTCACGCAGGTCCGCTGGTGCGCGCCCGGCATGACGAAGGACTTCTTTGGCGATGAGTATCTCGGCACGGGTGTCCGCCTCGCGCAGGACGTTCGCGGCCAGCTTGTCATTCTGTTCCCCAACAAGTGGGCCGTGGATTACTTCGCCGAGAAACACCCGAAGGTCGAACTCTTCTCCGTATCGCAGCACGACAAGCCCGCCCCGGCGAAACCGCAGTAGTGGCTCATGTCTGCGATGGTAGGGCGACGCCTCCGGCGGAGCCGTGTCTTCATTCGGGCTCGGCAGGGACGCCTCGCCCTACCCAACTCCCTCCCTACATCCGCCGCAGACACGCCGCCAGCACGTCGTCCACGCTCAGCGCAGCCAGATCCCCACCCGGCGCGCGCAGAATCTGCACATGCTCGCCGCGGGGACCCCAGCGATCCGCGTCGCTCGGTCCGTAAAGTGCCACGACGGGCACCCCGACTGCCGACGCCAGATGCGTAATGCCCGAGTCATTGCCCACGTACGCCGCGCAGCACGACAACGCGCCGGCCAGATCCACCAGCTTGACCTGCTCAACGCGCGGGACTTCCGGCAACTCCGCCAACACCCGCTTCCGCACCTCCGTGTCGGCCTCGCCCAGCACACACACCACCGCCGCGCCTTCCGTTCTCAACTGACGCACCAACGCGATGAACCGATCCGCGGACCAGTTCTTCGCCGGGCTCCCGCTGCCGGGGTGAATCGCCACCACACGCCCTGTAACGCCGCGCTCCTCCAACAATCGCCGTCCACGCCCGCGACTTTCATCCGACAATCGCAGCCGCGGCACAGAACCCACAGCATAGATCGCAAGCGTTTCAAGCGGCTTGATCAGATGATCCACCGCGTGACCGGAAGTCACCATCGGCGAGGCATAGATCACCTGCCGCGCGCCCGCGGCGCGCAGGTTGTCCGCAACCACGCCATGGGGATCGTGGAGAAAACTCAGGATGATGTCGAAAGACTCGATGTAGCTGGCCTGCTCGGGACTTAAGGAGGGGATCGCGGCAAAGAAGCGGGCCATGCCGGCCTTGTCGAGCGAGTCAACGCGATCTACCAATCCGGCCTCGCGTGCAAGCTCGGCCACGTGCGGGTAGCCGATCAATTCAATTTCCGCAGCCGGCCAATGCTCACGAAGAGCCTGCAGCACCGGGAGCGTCACGATGAAGTCGCCGATCGCCCCGCCGCGTAACACAAGAAAGCGGGCCCGTTTGAGCATCATGGGAACTCAGTATACCTTGAACGCCAGCACGAGCACAAAAATGCCGAAGGCCAGGCGGACGAGACCGCCCATGCGGCATCGCTCATTCGTCTTCGCACCAAACTCCACGAGTTGGCGGAACCGGAAGGGGCTGAGGACCAGCGAGATGCCCGCGACCACCCAGATGTAGGCCACCACGGTCATCACCAGCCGCCAATTCGATTCGTGCCAGCGCGCGGCGGCGAGTACCGGGTTCGCCACCAGCAGGAGAAGTCCACCCAGCGCGCGTGGCGCAAGAAGTTCATCCATGAAAACCGCCATCAGGAGGAAGGCGGCCGGCGCGGCGGCATAGAGCCACGGCTTCACGGGTTCAAATCGGCCAAGCGGCGCGTGCAGCATAACCCAAGTCACCCACGTCACATCGAAGGCGAGCAGCACCCAAGCGGGCAGGCGGCTGCGCGGAAACTGACGCAGTGCCTCGCGCATCTGCGCGGGCGCCACGACGCACACGAGGTTCACCGCGACAATCACGCCGCCCGCGATCCGGGCCATCATGGACAAGTCGGACATCGTCTTATTCCTTCCCAACACGCCGGACAAAAAGGCCCCGCCATCGTAACCGCCCCCACCCATTAGTCAATACGGGGCGCGGCCGCCTGCCTGGCCCGCCGCGCGTCGAGGCGCGTCCAAAGGTTCGCCAGCAGCGCACCGCTCACGTTGTGCCACACGCTGAAAATCGCGCCCGGCACCGCAGCCAGCGCCGAAACATGCGCCGTTGCCATCGCCACCGCCAGGCCGGAATTCTGCATACCCACTTCGATCGTCACAGCCCGCCGCTGCGGCACATCCATCCGAAACACCCGCGCCAGCAGCCAGCCGAGCAACAGCCCAAGCCCGTTGTGAAGCACCACCGCAGCCGCAACCCGCGGACCTACCGTCGCCAAGCGGTCCGCGTTGGCCCCGATGATTGCCCCCACGATCAGCACGATCGCCGTCACCGAAATCAGCGGTAGCACCCGGACACTGCGCTCCACCGTCTTCGAGAAGAATCGGTTCACCAGCACGCCGAGTACCACCGGCACCAGCACCACCTGGACGATCGACAGGAAAAGGTCACCCGCCTTGAGCGGCATCCACCGCCCCGCCAACCACAAGGTAAGCATCGGCGTCAGCAACGGCGAGAGAAGCGTCGACACCGACGTCATCGTCACGGACAACGGCACATCCCCCTTCGCGAGAAAGGTAATCACGTTCGACGCTGTTCCGCCCGGACACGTCCCGACAAGGATCACCCCCACAGCCAATTCCGGCGGCAGGCGAAGGAGGCGTGCCACAACGTAACCCACAAGAGGCATGACGCCATATTGCGCAGCGGCGCCAATCGCCACCGCTCGCGGGCGCGACAACACGCGCCGGAAATCCGCGCCGGTCAGCGTCATCCCCATCCCGAACATGATCACGCCGAGCAGGGTGCTGATGTGCGGCAGGGCAAAGGTGAAGGTGTGCGGCCGCATCATGGCGACCACGGACACCACCATCACGAAGACGGCAAAGTAATTGGACGCCACGCGGCTGATTCGTTCCAGCCATCTCATTAACCACACCTCTTCCCGTGGGGGCTCAATCGAAAATGAAGAACAGTTCTTTGGGCAGGTTGACCGGCCGCCATTTGGGTTCTCTCGCGGTTCCCGTCAGATGGAATTCCAGCAGCTTGGTCACCGGGAAGGTCACCAGCCGCAGCACAGCGGCAATCGCGCCCTTGCGCAGGAGCTTCACCTGCACCTTCACATCGAGCATCTCATTGAAGTAGTAGTCACCCGATCCGGAGACGCTGAGTACGGTGCCCTCGAGATAGGCGTCCTCCGAGTGGAATTTCCGGTCGGCAATGACGAACGTGGACGTGAAATCCGTCTGCGTGGCAAAACCGAGTCGCGGGTAGATCTTGGAGAGAATCTGCGACAGGCCACCCAGCAGCGGAATCTGGAAAAGGTAGCCATCCTCGATCAGTATCTTTCCCTCGCCGCGCACCGTATCGCCACGGCCTACGCCCAAAACACCGCTCACGTTGAAGTCCGACGACAACTGGCCCTTGTAAGCCCCGGCTTTGCCGCGGAATGCGCGGATGATGCTCTCGAAATCGGCCTTCTTGATCACCCCGGCGATGTCGTAGTGGACGTTGCTGGCCTCGTTGATCGATGTGAAAATCGCATCACCTGCAAAACTGCCGCCATAGGCCTTGCCCTGCACATTGGTGAAATCGAGCCGCGTGCCCAACGCGCGAACATAGAACGAACACTCGTCGGAGACCATCCACTTCAGCCCCATGTGCGTGCCGGTGGCATACGCCACGAAATCCGTCTGATCGTAACCCGAGTAATCGATGCGCCCCTTGCATTGAATCGTCGCCGGATCGTCCAGCCGGAACTGCCGTATGAACTTCTCCGTCTTCGTGCCGATCATCATCGCCACCGCATACGGTTCCATGGTTCCACTGGCATCGACATCCACGAACTCGTTGCGGAAGTCCATGACGAGGCGTCCCGTAGCCCGACCCTCGGGCCGGATCAACAGGCCGGGCGAAACATCCATCACCTGGTTCGTGAGCGTGAACGCCGCCTCGACATAGGTACCCGACGCGCCGCGGAAAACCAGGTTGCTCGCATGCACAAAACCCTCGGCGCTGAAATCGCGCGGCCGGCCGATCACCCCGTGGACCTTGATATGGCCCTGCGGATTCGGGCCGTTGAACGTCAAAGCCCTGACGAGTTCCGTCTGCTTCGCGTTCATGATCGGAACCAGTTCCTTGGGGTCGAAGTTCCCCTCCGCCTCCCCCCAGTACTGGCGCGTATCCACGCGGAACCGGACCTTGCCCCGTGCGGGGCCGCGGGCCGCCCCCTTCCCGAGAATGGCGTCCACCTTGACGAGATCGACATCGTTGCCCTCGCGTTCGAAGGACACGAACGCACGCTCAACCCAGATATTCTTCAGGCTCGCCCGCTCCAGCGAGAGCCAGCCGGTAAAATGCTCAAACGCCTCGCGGATCGGCGCCGGGCCGAGCCACAGTTCGCAGGAAATCGGCCCATCGAAGACAAAGCCTGTCCGGGCCATCTTCTTGCGCAACGGGTCCGGAATCAGCCCCATCCAGCTCGACGGCGCCAGGCTCGTGAATGCACGCGCCTCGATCGTGCCAACTTGGAAATCGAGTTTGCCGGTCACGTCGGCGCGCCGGTCGCCCTGGCGCAGCGAAAGCGAATTGACCATGACCGTCCGGCCACGCAGCTTCGCGTCCACATCCCACGCGTCATAGACCACATCCTTGTAATGAGCGTCGAAGCCCTGCACGTGTAGATTGGCGCGGGAGCGGTGAGGTCTGTCGGGATACACGGTGAAGTCGACCCGCGCCAGCGGCGATGCCTCGAACTGAATCGTGTTGAGTTCCTCTGTGGCCCGGGGAAGCCATGCGGGAAGATTGCCCAGCGCCTTCGATACGGTGCGCGAGAATCGTTCGAGCGTCATCTTCTCGCGCCCGGGCACGGGCGCGGCAAATTCCACAAAGCCGCGACCACGAAGTTGAATCCCATGGAAAGATCCGTTGAGGCCTTTGACATAGATCCCGTCCTGCCCAATACGCAGGCGGATGTTGATGTCCTCAAGTGATAGATTCTGAGGGGCCACCTGGGGCTGTGCATCGCCCGCCGTGTTGAGTCGAAACGCGGCATTGACCACGCGCAGTCCCGAAAGCCCGTGGCTGCCTTCCAGCCAATCCAGGGGATTCAAGCTCACCGACACTTCGTCGGCGCAGACTATGGGCACGGAGGCTTCCGCGCTTTCGTAAAAGCGAAGGCCCTGCGCCGAAACTCCGCGAAAGAGTCCCAGGCGCACCTGATCCACTTGGACCACCAGCCCGTTTCTCTTCAGGTAATCGAGGCCCCGGTCGATCAGGCCGCGGGGCACGCCCGCGAGGTGCAGATACACCCCCAGCACAAGCAGCAGGCCGAGAATCAAACCCGTCAGCCGGATGGCCAGGCAAAGCAACCGGGAGCAGGCTCGATCGAGCA
This sequence comes from Verrucomicrobiota bacterium, assembly GCA_036821485.1. GTDB lineage: Bacteria > Verrucomicrobiota > Kiritimatiellia > CAIQIC01 > JAGNIJ01 > DAISJM01. Next base: position 5,772 of record DAISJM010000025.1, read on the forward strand.
TGCCCAGACAGGAACAGCGAACGCCGGGCGAAGCCGGCGAGGCGTCCTTATGGTCCTGCTTTGGGGTCCTGGCTGAGCTCACTCGGCGCCTCTTGCGGCTGCTTCGCGACATACAGGTCGTCGGTCAGCTTGTTCCATGTCTCTTCCGAAATCGTGAACACCACATCCTGCCCCTGCAGCATGGCAAAGCGTTCATCCTTGCCACGAACGCTGCCCAGCAGCAGGGTCTTTCCGAGCCCCGACCCCTCGCCCTTGAGGCCCAGACTCAACACCGCGACCGGCTCATCCAATCCGTACGTCGCCAAGTCCTGGGGATCGTCCGCGACGAAGCGCTCCGCTCTCAAATCCCCCACGATCATCAGGAGATCCTTGATCGCCTCGGCATCCGCCTTGCCGTCGGGTTGAACCAGCCTCCAGGCTCCCCCGGCCACCGGCTCGACGATCTGCTCTCCATCCGCCTTCTTCAGCGCTATGCGCAGTATCTCATCGGCCCCCACCTTCAGCACGCGGCGATCCCGGTAGTACAGAGGGTCCAGCGACAGCGTCTTCAGTGTGTCGGCGAGAATCTCGTACGGGGCGTCTTCCTTCTCCACTTTCACCAAGGCACGCCCCATCTCGCGCTTCATGTCGCTGATCAGCACCACCACTTCGCGGACAAGCGCGATGATGTTCGGATTCGGGGCCGCATCCGGCGCGGCGAGCCGGAACTCCACCCGTCTCGCAGGCGGCGCAAGCCCCAGGGCTGCAAGGTTCGTCGCCTGGTCGTCGAGATAACTGACGATGCTGGCCCCGGCCCAGCCGCGAAGAAGTTCATCCACCCGTTGCGCATCCGCGGGCCAACGCTTTGGTTTCGATACCCACCAGCCGTCGTCATCCTTGCGCAGGATCAGTTCCGTCTCCCCCTCCGCAATCCGTACGTACGTGATGTCGTACGAGGACATCGTGACCAGCCGGCGGTCGCGGAGATCCTCCACCTTCGCCGTCAGCCTCGCCAGGCCACCGGTCGTCATGGCATACACCGAGTCGACGCCCTTCAACTTTACGTACACAAGGTCAGGCCGCTTCTCCAACGGATCGCCCACCAGCAGCGCGGTTTCGCCCTCCTTCTCGCTCTGAAGGACATTGACCCGCAGCGTCGGTTCATCCAGCCCGTACGCCACCGGATTCTGCTGCCCATCCGCGACAAATTCCTCGACGCGCAAATCAAACAGGTCCCGAAGGATCTCGTCCACGGCTGTCGGTGCCGCGCGGGCAACGAGCGGCTGCTGGATCGTCCACCGCCCATCTTCGCTCCGACCCACTTGGACAAAACCATCGCCGCGACGGATTTCCAGGCGGCGCACCTGTTGCGGCTCGCCGTGGAACAGAACACGGTCGCGCAGATCGGCCACCGCACCCGGCACAAACTGGAGCACGTTGGTCCCCGTGGCCACGATGTCCGGACGTGACTCTTCCCGGATGTAGAGCGATCCGCCCAGCAGCGCATCACGCCCGATGATGAGCGTCTGCCGCCGAAGACTGTCGCCCAGCGTAATCCGAGCCCGCGGCGCGTCGAACCCGTAGTTGGCCTCCGTCAGCTTCCGCGCCTTGAGCTGCGCCGGAGTGATCACCTCGCCGCGGGGCAACGTCTCCAGCCCGTTCAGGATGCGGCCAATCTCGCCCTCATCCGCCCTCGCGCGCACCGGCTGAATGATCATCCACTGTCCATCCTGCAACGCGCACTCGACGAGCAGGTTGGTGGATTCGAACTTGAGGTAGGAAACACGGTCCGCCTTGACCTGCAACGCGCGCCGCGCCTGCTCTTCCTGCTCGCTGGTGGATTGGGTCTTGCGCTCGTGGAACCAGATGAACGCACCGAGCAGGAGCACGGCGATCATCAGCAGCAGTGTCGTTCTGATCTTCATGCGTCGTCTACGACCTCCGCTTGAGCCACACGATGCCACCCAGCCCGGCGACAATGACCGGCATCACCATCACGATGATCCAGAACAACCCCTTCAATTCATCGCCACTGATGATCAGGCGATTCTGCTCCACGGGCTTGGGCGCAATGGCCATCAGCTCCTCCCGCTCGAGCAGCCAGTTCAGCGCGGACATGAAGAAATCGGCATTGCCACCCGTCAGGGCTCCATTGGCCACGAAGTCTGAATCGCCGAACACCACCAGCCGCGTCGGCTTGATCTGCACATTGATGCCCGGCACGGGCCCCTTCTCCACGGCCACGGCCACAGACACCGGCCCCGGCCGGTCACGATCCGCATCGTAGTTCATCGGATTCTCTTCCAAGTCCGTCTCGGCCCATCCCAAATCCGTGCAGGAGGCCAGCGCCATGGCATGCGGCTTGTCCGCGGTTCCGCCACCCTCTTCCGGCAATGCCGCAGGCTCCACGGATCGCGGCAGGTAAAGGACGGCGGTGATATCCTTGAGCGGTGCCGTGATGGGGTGCGGGTCGTATTTCGTGATGAACAACTCGCGCCCTGTCAGCGTCCTCGTCGCATCCACCACCACGTCGTCCGCCAACAGAACACCCCAGTCGCCCAGCAGCCCTTCAAGCCCCGTCTTCGTCATCGGGTCGACCAGCACCATCAACCGGCCCTTCTGATCGAGGTAGCGGGACATGATCGCCAGTTCCGTTTCTGCCAGCCGCTTCGTCGGCCCGGCAATGACCAGCGCATCCGCGTCAGCGGGAACGTCCTGCTGTTCGCCCAGCAGCAGCTTCCGCACATCGAGATTGTCCCTCCGCAGTTCCTCGGCGATGGTGGAGTAACCCGCCGAGCGGTTGAAACTCTCCACGTCCCGCTCGCCATGCCCCTGCAGGAAATAGACCACCGGCCGCTTGGCCTGCGTCACGTTCTGAATCGCCGACGAGAAAGCCTGCTCGCCCTTGAACGCCACCTTCTCCGGCGATTGCCCCATCGGCAGCATGCTGTAGTCATATTGCATGATGTCTTTCGCCGTGACATACATGCTGCGACCGCCCGATTCGACCACGGTGACATTCGGTTCTTCCACCTTGAAACGGCGCATCAACTCTTCCGTCCGGGCCAGGTCCCGGTCGGGGTCGACCCGCTCAACGTGAATCATCGGCGAGGCGTATTCATATTCCTTAAGCAGGTTGTCCACATCCTCGTAGACTTCCTGATCGGCGTTGAAGAACACCACGAACTGCACCGGGTTGGTCAGACTGCCCAGCAGGCTGAGCGTCTTGTCCGAAAGCCCGTAATACTTCGCACGGCTCCAGTCCCACCGCGCGTAATGGCGATACGACAGGTAGTTCACCATGCCCACCAACACCACCGCCAACAGCAGGGATACCGCCGCGTTGAGACTGATCGCCACCCGGCGTTTCACGGTGCCGTCGCGCACGCTCCTGAGGTCCTGCTCTTCCGCCGTCATTTCCATTTCCTCGATTCAATCACCTTCACGGTGGCAAACAGCATCAGCGCCGTCGCGCTGATGCACAGCACGATCGGCCGCGTATCCACCGCCCCGCGAGAGAAATCCAGCATGTGCGAGACCGACGAGAAGTAGGCCGCGACCGAGCGCAGTCCTTCGCTCCGCGCAAAGAACGTCAGGAACCCGCCGAAAAACGCCATGCAGATGATCGCGAAACTCGTGATCGCCGCCACGATCTGGTTGTTCGTCAACGACGAGGCGAAAAGACCGACGGAGATGTAGAACGAACCGAGTAGAAACGCGCCCAGGTATCCACCCGCCATCGGGCCGAGATCCACCGGCGCACTCAGCGGACTGAAGGCTTTGAGAATGTACGCGTAGGCAATCGTCGGCAACCACATGACGATGAAAAACCCGAACGCGCCGGCATACTTCGCCAGCACCACCGCCGTGTCCGTCACCGGCGCCGTCATCAACGACTCGATTGTGCCCGAGCGCTTCTCCTCGGCAAACAATCGCATCGTCAACACCGGCACCACGATCAGCATCGCAATCCAGAAGAAGAAGGAGCCAAACAACTCCTTCATCACGGTAACACCCGCGGGCCCCTGCGCCATCACGCTCACCAGCATCCAGAAACTGAACCCCATGATGACGAGAAAGAAGATCGTCATCACGTAGGCAATCGGCGAGAGGAAGTAGGCCTCGAGTTCACGCCGCCAGAGGGTCAGGAATGCTCTCATGCCCCCCTCCCTTCAGGATCAGCATGGGTCAGGCTCACGAAGATATCCTCCAGGCTCTTCCGCTCCGCCCTCAGCTCGCGCAGGCCCCACCCTGCCCGCGCCACCGCATCAAACAACAGCGGCCGTAACGCGGCTTCCTGCTCGCAGGCAACCACCGCGCGGCACCAGCCCGCCGCTTCGGTCACCGCGACCCCCGTGACCCCCGGCAACGCCGCAAGCTTCGCGCGCACGTCCTCCGCCGGACCGCGAATCTCCGCCACCACGTCGCTTCCGCCCTCGCGCAGCCGCTTCAAATTCTCCGGCGTATCCGACGCGACCACCTTGCCGCGATGGATAATCACCACCCGCCTGCAGGTCATCTCCACTTCCGGCAGAATGTGCGTCGAAAGCAGCACCGTGTGCCGCTGCGACAAATCCTTGATCAGCTCGCGAACCTGCCGGATCTGGTTCGGGTCCAACCCGATCGTCGGCTCGTCCAAAATCAACAGCTCGGGATCGTGCACCAGGCTCTCCGCCAAACCGACGCGCTGACGATAGCCCTTGGAAAGCTGGCCGATGATCCGGCGCCCCACTTCGCCCAGCCCGCACATCCCCTTCACCTCGTCCACACGCTTCCGCCGGTTCCGCCCGTGAACGCCCTTCAACCGCGCGCGAAAATGAAGGTACTCGTCCACGCGCATCTCGGGATAAAGCGGCACGTTCTCGGGCAGGTAGCCGATGCGACGGCGCACCTCGATCGAGTCATGGAATACGTCGTACCCGGCAATCGAAGCGCTGCCGCCCGTCGCCGGCAGATAACCCGCCAGGATCCGCATCGTGGTCGTCTTGCCCGCGCCGTTCGGGCCGAGGAACCCCACGATCTCACCACGGGCAACCTCGAACGACACGCCGTCCACCGCGACGCAGCCGGCAAAACGTTTCGTGAGTTGTTGAACCTTGATCATACCCGTCACTCCACCGTCAACTGTACGACGAAGCTCTGCGCCAGCAGGGAGGCGCCGCTGTCGTCGATGCTCAGAAGACTCAGCGCCACCACGTCGCCCGGTCGCACATGCTCAAGCGCAAGACCGACATCATCCAGTGAGCCAATATCTGTTTCATTGATGCGGGTCACCAGCAGTCCGGCCTTCAACCCGGCGTTGGCCCCCACGCTGCCCTTGACCACCTCGGTGATCGGCAGGCCCTCATTCAGACTGGTGCGAATGCGTTTCCCGAGATCGTCACGATCACCGAACTTCAGGCCCAGCAGTTTTTCGGCCAGCAGCTTGCCGGACGGTTCCGGTACAGCGATCATCTCGACCTCCACCGTCCGCGACTTGCCCTCACGTTCCAGCGCCAACGTAAACCGGTCCCCCGTCACATAACTCAACAACTCGCGATGGAATCCCAGCAAGTCTTTCACTTCGCGGTCACCCACGCAGTGGATGATGTCGCCCACCCGCACGTCCGCCTTCACCGCCGGGTCCACCTCGGCCACCCTCACCACCCCGTTGGTCTCCTCTGCCTCAAACCCTGGCCATGTCTTCGTCAGATGCTTGGGCGACATCCAACGCGCCAGCAACGGCTCGGCCCTCGTCACCGGCACCGCAAAGCCGATGTTCTGCGCCTGCCGATAAATCGCCACGTTGATGCCGATGACTTCGCCATCGATGTTCAGCAACGGACCGCCCGAACTCCCCGGATTCACCGCCGCGTCCGTCTGCAGGATGTCCCGATACAACACCTGCCCGCCGTACCGCGCTTCCCGGTTCTTCGATGACAGCACACCCACCGTCACCGTCTGCGCCAGTCCAAACGGGCTGCCAAGCACAATCACCGTCTCTCCCAACATCAAATCGTCGCCCCCGGCAAAATTGACCGAGGCCAGCGGCTTGTCAGCTTCAATCTTCAGCAGGGCCAGATCGCTCCGCTCATCGCCCGCGATGAACGTTGCGTCATAAGTCGTGTCATCAGAAAGTGTTACGCGTATTTTTGATGCGCGCTCAATAACGTGATAGTTGCTGAGGATGTATCCGCGCGGATCGATGATCATGCCCGAACCAAGCGAATGGGCCACCCGGTAGCCCGGCGAGGCTGCATCGCCGAAAAATTCCCGGAAGAACTCGTCAAAAAGATCCCCGCGAAACCGCCGGGCGGGATCGCTGTAGCGAACCTTCACCAGCTTCTCTGTACCAATGTTCACCACGGCCGGGAGAGCCTTCTCCACTGCCGCAACCACCGGGGTGCGCCGATTGGGGGAACCCATCACGGGCAGCACCACGTAGCAGGCCACGGCCAACGCCATTCCGATCTTTGCTGCTGTTTTCATTTTGACGTCCAAGCCCACAAACCGTTCAATGGCCGCTCGCAGGAGCGGCCTGGGACAATTTGGCTATTATCTGCCTGGCACGGGCATAGTCAAGCGACCCCACCGGGTGGTTTCGGCGATCAGGGAGGTCATGGTGGCAGGTTCTGTATCTCTATTTGCGAGGGATTTCTTTCCGCGCGCGGAGTTCTACACCGGGCGCGCCCGATCTCCCGGCCGGGTCCGCGAGGACGGCCTCCCCGCCCGCCCCATTCCCTGCTCTGAACGGCAGCTTCAATGCGTCTGGTTCGATCCGCGCTTCCGCCCCTCGCTACTCAAGTCATCGCAGGGCGAAATGGTGGAGGTCGAGGACCCCGGCATCTGGAACCTCGAGGCCGGCCCTGACTTCCTCGGCGCCGCGCTTCGCATCGGCGCCGGCCGCCGCCGCGTCACCGGCGATATCGAGGTCCACCTCTCGCCCGCCGATTGGAACCACCATCGGCACGCCGCCGACCCGCGCTATCGCCGCGTGCGCGCCCATGTGACCTACTCGCCGGGCGAACTGCCGACTGATGCGCTGCCCAAGGGCTGTGTCCAACTCTCGCTCCGTGAATTGCTCGCGGCTAACCCCGCGTTCTCGTTCGAACACATCGACGCCGCGGCGTATCCCTTCGCGTCCCGGCCCGCACCTACTCCCTGCTCGGCCCTCCTTGCTTCGTGGTCACCTCAGGAACGCATTGCTCTCCTCAATGCCGCGGGCGAGGAGCGCCTGCGCCGGAAGGCGGAACGCATCGCCGTCGCGATTCGCGACAAGGGCGCCGACCAAACCGTGTACGAGGAAACACTCACCGCTCTCGGCTACAAGAACAACAAGGCGCCGTGTCGCCGTCTCGCGCAGCAGTTGCCGCTGGCCAGGCTGCGCAGCGAAGCCCGCGGCTGCCCCAATGCTGCCTATGCACTGCTCATGGGCGTCGCCGGCCTGCTGCCCACGCGACTCAGCTCGCGATGGGATGAGGAAACCCGCTCCTTCGTGCGCTCGCTGTGGGACGTCTGGTGGCGATGTCGCGATCAGTGGGAAGGCCGCTGCCTCTCCGCCGACGAATGGCATCTCGGCGGCCGACCGGCCAACCGCCCCGCGCGCCGCCTCATGGCCGCCGCGTGCTGGTTCGCCTCGCCGCGCCCCATGCTCGAACGCTGGGCCAGTCTCGCGCGCGGCCAGCGCCGAAGCCTGCTCCGCGAGGCGTGCGATTGGCTCGGCGGTTCGACCGGCACCTACTGGGATCGCCGACTCACGCTTTCCTCGCCGCCGCAGCGTAAACCCATCGCGCTCGTCGGCAAGGACCGCGTTTCATCGCTCCTGCTCAACGTACTCATCCCGTTTCTCGCCGCCACCGGCGAGGGCGCCGCCTTCCGCGCCGGCCTGCTCGACCTGTTGCCGCCGGAGCAGGACAACACGCTCGTGCGCCAAACCGCCTTCAGCCTCTTCGGCCAGGACCACGCCCCCTCGCTCTACCGCCACGGCTTGCGCCAGCAGGGCCTGATCCAGGTCTTCCAGGATTACTGCCTCAACGATCGCTCGCGTTGCGCCTCCTGCACCCTGCCCGGCCTCCTCGAGAACTACAGGGGAAAGATGCCGTCATGAGACGCGCGCTCGGCAGGATTGTCCTGTCTGTGATCGCCCTGGCCGCCGCGGTCGCCGCCGCCGAAGTCTTTCTCCAACTCTACCGCCCCATCCGAATCCACCGCATCACAAGCGAACTCTACCAGGCATGCGAGGATCCGGTCCTTCTGTATGAACCCAAGGCGTTGATTTACGATCAGAACAGCGACACGCTCCGAGGTCGCGAGGTCGGGGTGGACAAACCGCCCAGCGTGTATCGCATCGTCATCGCCGGCGATTCGCTCGTCTACGGCGTCAACGTGGACGGCGACAAAACCTACAGCGCTCGGCTGGAGCAGATGCTCAATGACCATGCCGCACCCGGCCGGCGCTTCGAAGTGCTCAACCTCGGGTGCTCCGGCTATCGCATCGCGCAGGTTGTCGCGCGCATCAAGAAACGCGGTCTGAAATACAACCCCGATCTGATCATCTACGGCTACTGGCTCGACGATGTGGTGGACAGCAACGACGATACGCAACAGCAACTGATCGCCGAAGTCCGCGCCGCACAGCAGGACTCCCGCGGCCTGCTGTTCAACTCTCCGGAAATGCGCGGCTGGTGGCGCGGCCTCATGTTGCGGACGCAGATCGCACGGCGTATCATCGCCATGTCGCGCGCGAGGAAACGCCGCGCCACACCCCAGCCAGTGACAACACGGCCCGCCATGAACGCGGACCTTGGGGACAGCGTCGCCCACATCTACCAGACCTTCTGCAGCAACGTCGCCGACGGCACCTTCGCGGATTTGAAGGGCGCGGTGAACAATCGCTCCTTTGAACCCTATTACCTGTGTTATACGCGGTATGACGATTTTGTGGCGTGGAACCGCGCCCTGCACGAACTGCGCACTCTCGCCGACGAGGCTGGCTCCAAGTTGCTGCTCAGCATGACGCCGGTGATCTACGATGCGCCCGAGGGGCACTACGCATGGACCGGCGTGCATGATCTCGTGCGCAACATCGCCGAGGTCTACGACATTCCCGTATTCGACGAGGTGCGGAAGACCTTCGCGCGTTACCCCGCTGCGGAAACCGGACTGGGCGATACCGAACATCCCAACGCCTTCGGTCACGAGTTGATTGCCGGGGCCTTGTTCGGGTATCTTTCCAACCATCAGGCCGAATACGGCGTCACGCTCAGACAAGAGAACATAAACCCGGAAAAAGGTGGCCCATGAAGAAACTGCTGCTCGTCACACTCTGCGCGCTTCTTGCATCCCTGCCCCTCACTGCCTCCGCCCAGGGCGTCGCACTCGGCGCAAAGATCGGCACCCTCGGCCCCGGCCTCGATCTGACCGTCTCGCTGGTCGATCGCCTGAACCTGCGCGTCAACGGCAACTACCTCAAGCTCAGCGGCAACACCACGCAGGATGACATCGACTATGACGCCGACCTCACCCTCGGCTCCGTGCTCGCCATGCTCGACTGGCACCCCTTCGGCAACAACTTCCGCATTTCCGCCGGTGGTGTCTACAACGGCAATGAACTGGGTCTGGAGGCCACGCCGACCGATTCGGTCAACATCGGCGGCACGGACTACACTCCCGCCCAGATCGGCACGCTGACCGGCGACGCCACGTTCGGACAGTTCGGTCCCTACATCGGCATCGGCTTCGGCAACGCGGTGAAGGAAGATATGGCGCTCACGTTCGTGTTCGACCTCGGCGTCATCTACACAGGCTCGCCGAAAATCGATCTGCAGGCCACCGGCCCGATCGCCAGCCTCCCGTCCTTCCAGGCAGACCTCGAGGACGAGGAACAGCAGGTCGAGGACGACATCAGCGCGTTCAAGCTCTACCCCGTGCTGGCCTTCGGCATCGCCTACCACTTCTAGGACGCTTAATGCATGAGCGAGAAATCGCTCATGCAATAAGCGCCTTGGCCTTCCGGGGTACGCCTGAGGTTCCCCGTGGCCTCGTGCCACGGGGGCCGGAATTCTGCCTCCTGCCGGTCGAGCCGGCAGGGAGGCCGGAGGTTGTCTACGAGCCGCTCACAGGATGGGTTTCTTCGGGGCGGCGGCGGGCGGTGGCGCTTCGGGTTCCTTGCGGCGCACAAATCGATTGCACGTGTCCGTGGCTTCCACTTCCTTCTTGTGCATCGAGCACCACTGCTTGAAGGGGTTGACGATGTAGCTCGCGCAGTGGCGGCAAAGCTTGTCGGCTTCGTTCTCCTCGAATACGTCCACTTTCTTCGAGCGATCGGCCTCCGTGAAAACTTTCACGGCTTTGCGCCCCTTGAACGGCACCTGGTCTTCGGTGAGATATTCGTGACCGCATGAGCCGCAGATCAGCGACTCGCCGATCTTGGTGAATCCATCGTACTTCGGCTTGCGCACCAGCAACGTATCCTTGCCGCAGATCGCGCAGATGATTTCAACAGGTTTTATTTCGCCCATGTTCACCTCGCTGCCAGTCGATGCTGACGCCATCTTATCTTCACCCAACGCTCCCGCGCAAAGCAAAATCCGCCGTCTTGCGCCCGGCGGATTTTGCTTTTGCTGTGTACACTTGGGGCCGCATCCCGGTATGTTCTCCCGTGGAGGCGCGAGAACAAACATGCAAACGGGGGTCCCCCTGTTCACGGGTATCACGAGGGGGCGGTGGACGGGCATCATACTCGTCTCGCTGGTCATCCTCATTCTCTTCGTTTTCCTCTACGCCAACGCGCGCCGCTCCGTCATCAACGAGATCCGCCACCAGGCCATGGGCGTCGCCGTCGCCGTCGCCGCTGCAATCCCGGCCGAGGAGATCGACCCGATCCGCGTACCCAGCGATGAAAACCTGCCCGAGTATCAACGCATCCAGAAATTCCTCAGTCGCGTTGAGGTCTCCAATCCCGACATCCGTTACGTCTACACCATGCGCCAATCCCTCGCGGATGGCGCCAAGCCCAGCGATTACGAGTTTGTCGTGGATGCCGCCCCGCGCGATATCAACGGCAACGGCATGCTGGATCGGGCCGAGCGCTCCGAGCCCGTCGGTCGTGCATACGACGCCGCGGATCTCCCCGAGATGGTAGCCGCCTGGTATAACCCCAGCGCCGACCCCTCCGTCTCGCCCGATCCGCCCTACCCCGACCTGCTCTCGGGCTACGCGCCGATCAAGAACGCCCTCGGCCAGACCGTCGCCATCGTCGGCGTCGATATCACCGCCGCCACCGTGCGCGTCAAACTGTTTGCGCTGCGCGGCGTGATCATCCTCGTGTGGTTCGTCCTCACGCTCCTCGTCATGCTCGTCGTCCAGCTCTACTACCAGCAGCAGGAGGCGCTCGACCGCAACCGCGCGCTGAGCAGCGAACTGGCCAGCCGCAACGAAATGCTGCACGCCGCCAACATCCAGCTCTCCCACAACAACGAGCAGTTCAAGCAGGAGCTCAAGCTCGCGCAGTCCGTCCAGCTCGGCTTCCTCCCAAAGAAATTCCCGCGGCAGGACAAGATCCTCTTCGACAAGTACTACCTGACGTGCGAAATGCTCGGCGGCGACCTGTTCGATGTGTTCACGCTGGATGACGATCACGTCGGCATGTATGTCGCCGATGTCGCCGGCCATGGCGCCAGCGCCGCCCTCGTCTCAGGCCTGCTGAAGATGGCCGTCAATTCCGTGCGCGAATACCACAGTGTCAGCACCAGCTTCCTCCAGGCCAGCCTGCTGCAGCCCGAGATGGTCCTCGCCCAGCTCAACGACATGCTGATCAAGGAAATCCCGGACTACGAATTCATCACCATGGTCTACGCCGTTCTGACCCTCCCCACCTACCGCTTCACCGTCGCCAGCGCCGGCCACCTCTCGCCACTGCAGTTCCAATCCCGCACCGGCGAAGTGCTCAACTGGAATCTGCCGACGGGTCCCGCGCTCGGCCTCATGGCGGGAAGCATCTATCCCGTGATCGAAAGACCCGTGATGGGCGGCGACAAGATTCTCTTCTACACCGACGGGCTGACCGAGGCCATGAATGCGCAGAACGAACAGTTCACCGAGGAACGCCTCGTGCAGATCTTCAAGAAGTGCGGGCCGGGAACACCATCCGACATCACCCAGGCCCTCGTCGGCGCCATCCAGAAACATCGTGGCGAACACATCGTCACAGACGACTTCTCCATCCTCGTCGCCGAGATCCGATGAGTCTTGGTAGGGCGAAGCCTCCGGCTGAGCCGTCTTCCGTTCTGGAGTGCGCTGGCTCGACAGCGCTTTGTTGCAGCCCGGCTTGACGGGCTGCAGAGAGAGCGGCGTCAAGCCGCCGCACTCCAAAGCATGAGCAACCTATTTTCCAAGGGTTGGAAAAATCCACGGCCGATTTTCCAACCCTTGGAAAAATCAGCCCTCAACCTTGCGCAGCCGCTTCTTCGCGGCAAACTCCGGCGCTTCGCGAATGCAGAGGCCGAGAATGCGAAGTGACTTGAGGAAGTATTTCATGCTCTCCCGCTTCAACTCCGCCGGATCGAGACCCACGGTGGGCCATCCCGTTGCCGTCAGGTCGTCCGGGGGAATCGTCAACGATTCCCAGTTGCGGAAGAGCCGGCCCCACTCGCTGTGCAGAATGTCCTGAATGATCTTCTGGTGCGTCGGATACCAGAACGAGTCGTGATACAGCACGCTGGCGATATAGGCCCACGGCGCGAGGATCGTCTTGAGCGACCACTCGATGGGCTTCTTCAACGGGCCCCAGTAAATCTTGTGCTGCATGCGGCTCGCAAAGGTCATCTTCTTGAATGGCCCCACAAAGTGCCAGTTCTCGGCCGCGGCCGCCTCATCGCCCACGATCTTGATCTCACGCGGATCGCCGCAGCCGAGACCAAGCTCGTGCGCGAGCCGGATGAACTTGATGCTCATCGGATCGAAGCCCATCAGCTTCGCCGCGACGGCGTCGATCGCCACCTGGTCGGACGAGGCCAGCATCACGTTTTTCACATACGGCACCATGCAGCGCGGGCCCGGACCATCGCCCGCGAAGGTGCCGTCCATCACCGCGAATACACCGCTGTGAATCTTCTTCTGGATCATCAGCAGATCGACCAGCGTTTCGTGAATCACCGGATGCGTCCAGTGCCGCTTCTCGTTCAGCAAACCGCCGAAGGCGTTCTTCATCGCACCCGTGGTCGTCGTGAACACGTGCGTTTTCACCGTGGGCAGATGAATGATGTTCTCCCCGATGAAGCGCTTCGGAATCATGAAGCCGTCGGGATACACCTGGTTCAGACACAGGAACTTGTCGGCCAGGTCGCCAACCGCCTCGCGGACGTTGATCCACTCTTCGCCCTCGTAGAGATGCACGTTTTTCAATCCGTGCGCTTCGATCACGTTGACCTGCTTGTTCTCGCGCTCGCCGAGGTGCGAGTCGATCACCACCGTCCGGTTGTGGCAGCCGTGGATGAGCGAAGGATCATAGCCGTCGCGCTTCAGCGTACGGATCACGCCGTCGAGTTGCCACGGTGTTGTAGAACTCGCCGGGTAAAAGAAATGCCAGCTGATGTTGATCTTCAGCGCCGTGTCGCGATCCTTCGGCAGCGTCGCCTGGTAGTCGGCCAGGTTCATCAACCGGTGGGTATCCGCCAGCACCGTCGCAGGCTTTGTTCTGACAATGGCCACTTTCGAACTCATGGGCTCCTTTCGACCAAATCTTCCGGCATGTCTTCCAAGGCTTGGACCCGATACAGGCCGACTGCGCTCAATGGCAGACGCATTTCAGGCGGACATAACCCGCCCGTCCCCCGAAGCTACTAAACCGCATTTGCCGGTCTTTCGCAAGCCGTGCAGCAGTGCAAAGGCCGTAACGGCCCGTCCCTCTTCCTAGACAGCAGCCCATCATTTGGTTATATAATTCCCGGAAAGGAGCGGGAGCGTTCCCCATGCCCGGACCACAGCTGGATATCAAGGTTGAGCACGTCGAGGGCATCGCCGTGGTGACTCTCATCGGCGTGGTCGATGCCGCCACCATCGAATCCGTCAAGCGCACCCTGGAACCCCTGCTCGCCAGGAACCCGCCCCGCATCCTCATCGACGGCAGCGGTTTGTCTTTCATCAACAGCCTCGGGTTTGGACTGTTCCTCAGTTGGACGAGATCCGCCACCACCCGGAATGGCCAATTTGCCGTGTGCGGATTGAGGGATCGCACGCGGGGCATCATCAAAATCCTGGGCATGGAGCCCCTGATGAACCTGTACCCATCTCAGGCCGAAGCGCTGATCCTCATGAACGAACCCGGCGCGAGTTGAAGATGTCCGAAACCCTGCACAGCGATGTGATCCGTGTCCGGATCCCGGGCGATGCCCGCTATCTTGCGCTCATCCGCTCGGTCATCGTCAATGCCGCCATCGCCAGCGGCTTCGCCGATGACGACGTGGATAAGATCGAGATGGCCGTCGACGAAGCCTGCACCAACGTCCTCGACCACGCGTATCGCTTTGCCACCCCAAAACCGCCCATCGACATCGAGGTCCGCGTCTCACCCGAGCGGCTCGTCGTCGACATCATCGATCGCGGTGTCTCGTTCGATTTCAACGCGTACATACCGCCGAAGTTCCCCGATCACTGGCTGCGCGGTAAGACCCGCGGCCTCGGCGTATTTCTGATCAAGCACTTCATGGATGAGGCGAAATATGAACGCCTCTCGGCCACGTCAAACCGGCTGCGCCTGATCAAGAACCTGCAGCAGCCTGTGACCCCATGAGCATGGCGAATTGCGGCTTGTACCCACCCGCCCCGGGGCCTAATCTTTCCTTCATCAACACGAGGTGAAGCCATGAAGAAGCACTATCTACTCCCGGTCAAAATGGCCATGATGGCTCTCCTGCTCGCCGCCACCGCCGGCCTCGTCGGCTGCGAACTCGATGACGAGGACTACGATCACAATCCGCCCGCCGGCCTCGGCACGATGTACATCGACAACAACACCTACGACAGCCTCGAAATCTACGTCGACGCCGTCAAGGTCGGTGAGGTGGGCGATTACGACACGCACTATTTCGACCTCGAACCCGGCACCCATCGCATCGTCGTTCAGGAGGAGGGCGGCACCGCCAGCTTCCGCGACGACATCGACATCGTTGAAGGCGAGCGCACCATCGTGGATGTGTCCTACGACTCGAACGACTCATCCGAGTACGACGTGCTGGTGTATATCGACTGACCCGAAGCATGATCAGGGATATCTCCAGCGTCAGCCACGAACCCGAGCCCGCGTCCGCCGATGGTCACGGCCGGCGCATCAACTATCTTCGCCTCTCGATCACCGACACGTGCAACTTCCGCTGCGTGTACTGCATGCCCGAGGACACGCCGTTCAAACCCGTGTCCGAACTGATGGCCGATGATGAAATCGTCCGCCTCGCCGCCTGCTTCGCGCGGCTCGGATTCGAGAAGTTCCGGCTGACCGGCGGCGAGCCCACCCTCCGGCCCGGCGTGGCCGGGATCGTCCGCCAGCTCCGCGCGCTGCCCGGCGTGCGCGAGGTCACGATGACCACCAACGGAACGCGGCTTGCGGACCTCGCCCGCCCCCTCGCCGACGCCGGCCTGCGCCGGATCAACGTCCGCCTCGATTCCCTTGACCCCGCGCGCTTTCGCGAACTGTCACGCCGGGACGAACTTTCCAAGGTCTGGAAAGGCATTCTCGCCGCCGAGGCTGCCGGCCTTGCCATCAAACTGAACGTGGTCCTCGTCCGTGGCATCAACGATGAAACCGACGCCGTGGAGCTTGCCCGCCTGACCCTGGATAAGCCCTGGCAGGTACGGTTCATCGAACTCATGCCGCTGGGTGGCATGTCTGTTTTCCAGAAGAGCAAGGTGGTCCGCGAAGCCGAATTGAGGACGCGCCTCGAAAGCGCCCTCGGGCCGCTGACCTCCGTCGGCGCGGGCGTGCTCGATGGCGAGGCCCGCATATTCCGCGCCGCCCAGGCGCCCGGCACGATCGGGTTCATCAGCTCTGTCTCGCGTTCTTTCTGCTGCGCCTGCCGCCGCGCCCGGCTGACCGCCGACGGCCATCTGCGGCTCTGCCTCCTCCACGAGACCGAGGTCGATCTCCTGACCGCCCTCCGATCCGGCGCAACCGATGCCGCCATCGAGCGGTTGATTCAGCAGGGCCTGCACCGCAAACCTCTTCATCACGCGCTGGCACAGGATAACGCCCCGGCCGACCGGCTCATGTCGCAGATTGGTGGATAAGGGTCTTATGATTAGCGTTCAGGAAGCGGAACGAATCATCCTCGAACACGCCACCCTGCTGCCCACCGCCCCCTGCCCTCTCGCCTCCGCACACGGACGCATTCTGCGCGAAGCCATCGCCGCCGATCGCGATCAGCCGCCCTATGACCGCATCACCATGGATGGCATCGCCTTCGCCTTCCGCGCACTGGAGCAAGGCATGCGCAGCTTTCACATCGAGGCGATTCACCCAGCCGGCCAGACCGCGCCCGCTTTGAAGGACGCCGCCGCGGGCTGCCTCCAGGTCATGACCGGCGCGATTCTTCCCACGGGCTGCGACTGCATCGTGCCTTTCGAGGAGATCGATGTAACCGACGACACCGCCACGCTGAAATCCGACTGCCGGCCGAAGTTGATGCAGTACGTCCACCGCCAGGGCACGGATCGCCGCGCCGGCGAAATGCTGCTCGCAGCCGGATGCATGCTGCGCTCGCCTGAAATCGGCATGGCCGCCGCCGCAGGCTATGCCCAGGTCACCGTATCGGGCCCGCTCACCGCGACCGTGATCTCCAACGGCGACGAACTGGTGGAGCTCTCCTCGCCAATTCAGCCGTACCAGGTCCGCCGCTCCAACACCTACGCCATGCGCGCCGCGTTGGTGACGCTCGGCCTGCAGGAAGTGCAGTGCATCCACACGCCCGACGATCCGGCCGCGATGGAGCACGAACTGAAGAAGGCGCTCGCCCACAACGGAGTCATCATCCTCTCCGGCGGTGTCTCGATGGGCAAATACGACTACGTGCCCGCCGCGCTGGAACGGCTCAGCGTGAAGCCGCTGTTCCACAAGGTGCTGCAGAAACCCGGCAAGCCGCTCTGGTTCGGCCTCGGCCCGGCAGGGCAAACGGTCTTCGCCCTCCCCGGCAATCCCGTCTCCTCGCTGGTCTGCTTCCATCGCTATGTCGTCCCCTACCTTCGCCAGCGCATGGGCGCGCCTGCGAAGGAAACCGCGCGCGTTTTCCCCGGCGAACGAATCACGCCGCATGCCGATCTGACCCTCTTCATCCCCGTCCGCCTGCGGCAGGCGGACGATGGACGCCCCGTCGCCACGCCCGTCCCCTACCACGGCTCCGGCGATCTCTCCTCGCTCGGGCAAACCGACGGCTTTATCGAACTGGCCCCCGCTTCCGTCGCCTGCGAAACCACGACGCTTGTTCCGTTCCATCCGTGGTCCTGCTGAACGTGCCCGCGTTGACTTCATCCGATAGATCGGGTACCAGAACTCACTGCGCGGGGGAGCATCATGGTTAAGCAAATCCGCAACAAAAGGCCCGGCATGGTGGACGTGGGCGACAAGAACGTGACCCATCGCGTCGCGCGCGCCCGCGCACTCGTGGACCTCCCTCCCCCCGTCGCCCGCCAGCTCAGGGGCGATGAACTCATCAGCCGCAAGGGCCCCGTGTTCCAGACCGCCGTCGTCGCAGGCATCATGGCCGCCAAACGCACCAGCGCGATCATCCCGCTCTGCCACCCGCTCGGGATCGAGGACTGCAAAATCGATATCCGCGTCGTGCGCCGCCGGCAGGTCGTCATCGAGTGCTCCGTTTCGATGCACGGCAAGACCGGCGTCGAGATGGAGGCGCTAACCGGCGCCGTCGCCGCTGCGCTCACCATCTACGACATGTGCAAGGGACTTTCACACGACATCGTAATCCACGATGTCCGCCTGCTGGAGAAACATGGTGGCAAGAGCGATTACGTCAGGGCTTAGTGCGGCCGCTGCCGGCCGCCGGAAGAAGCGGCGCCCGGTCGCCGCTCCAAAACGACCCCGCTCCATTCCACTCTATGGCCTCGTTCTCGCGGGCGGGCACAGCCGCAGGATGAAGAAGGACAAGGCCAACCTGACCTATCAGCGCACTCCCCAGTCCGTCCGCGCATTCCGCCTGCTGCAACGTCTCTGCAAGGACGTCTATCTCTCGAATCGCGCCGAACAGAAGAACCTGCCCGGCCACAAGGGGCTCCCCCAGATTCACGACCGATTCAGGGAACTCGGCCCGGCCGGCGGCATCCTTTCCGCGCAGGCCCGGCACCCGGCCGTGGCCTGGCTCGTCGTCGCCTGCGATCTGCCCTTCCTCGACCTTCGCACGCTCCGGCAC
Source organism: Verrucomicrobiota bacterium (assembly GCA_036821485.1). Classification (GTDB taxonomy): domain Bacteria; phylum Verrucomicrobiota; class Kiritimatiellia; order CAIQIC01; family JAGNIJ01; genus DAISJM01. Next base: position 24,143 of record DAISJM010000025.1, read on the forward strand.
CTCGTCCGCAGTCGGTCCCCGAAGAGCATCGCCACGGCCTACATGAGCGCACACGACGGCCTCCCGGAACCGCTCTGTGCCATCTATGAGCCCCGCAGCCGCGCCGTACTGAGCCGCTTTACGCGCCGCGGTGTCCACTGCCCGCGAAAGATTCTCATTCTCTCGCGCGTTCATCTGCTGCGCCCCATCAACCGCCGCGCACTCGACAACATCAACACGCCCGACGAGTATCGGAAAGCCAAGGCACAGGTTTGAATGACACGCAACGTTCACATCGAATATTTCGCCATGCTCCGGGAAGACCGGGGCTGCAGCACGGAAACCGTGGCCACCGCCGCCGCCACAGCCGGCCAGCTCTATGACGAGTTGCAGGCGCGCCACCACCTGCGCCTCCCGCGCGCGCAGGTCCGCCCCATCGTGAACGGCGAAGTCACCGATTGGTCCCGGCAGATCGAAGACGGCCAAACCGTCGCCTTTCTTCCACCCGTCGCCGGAGGATGAACCGATGTTTACCCTGAGCGCAGAACCGCTGGATGGCCGCAACTTGAAGGCCGAGCTGCAGGCGGATACCGGCGCCGTCGTAGTCTTCGAAGGTCACGTGCGCGGCCGCAGCCATGGCCGCGATATCGCGCTGCTCGAGTACGAAGCCCACGCCGATCAGGCCGCGAAGGAGTTCGAGCGCATCGCGGCCGAAGCGCGGGAGAAATTCGCCGTCACCGACGTTCGGTGCGTCCACCGCGTCGGCCGGGCCATGCCCGGCGAAATGGCCGTCTGGGTCGCCGCCGTCGCGCCACACCGCGACGCCGCATTCGACGCCTGCCGCTACGCGATGGACGAACTCAAGCACCGCCTGCCGATCTGGAAGAAGCAGCACTACACCGACGGCACGTCGGAATGGATCATGCACCACACACCCGGCACCCCGGGTTGAACACGGCCGCAAACGTGGTAAAATAGGGCAAGTTTGGAAACCGCAAGGGAGACACCCATGACCACCAGCGCATCGCAAGACATCGACATGAAGAAGGAACAGGAAGCGACGCTCGCCCGGCCGCGCCGCCGGCCCGGGATGTTTGCGCGCATGTTGTTCTGGGGCATGGACGTCGTGCACGGCAAGGCGCTGACCTTCCAGAAGGTGCGCCTGCTCGAACTGCTCGCGCGTATTCCCTACCAGGCCTGGGAGGTCCGGCAATACCGCCGCCTCAACAACGCTTTCGAGGACGGGGCAACGGTCAACAAGGCCGAGGAGATCATCGCCTGGGGCCGCGATGCGCAGGATAACGAGTTCTGGCACCTCCAGGTCATCACCGAGAAGATCGCCAAGGACAACGTCGAGCTGACCTGGTTCCGCGACCGCTTCCTGCCGCCCATCGCCGCGTTCAAGTACAACATCTTCGCCCGAATCCTCGCCTGCTTCAGCATCAAGTCGGCGTTCATGCTCAATGCCGATTTCGAGGATCACGCCGAGCACGAGTATATGACCTATGTGAAGGATCACCCCGAGCTGGAAAATGCGCCCGTGGATTGCGAATCCGCGAAGAAGTTCGGCAATCCGAAGAGCTGGGCCGATGTGTTCCGCCGGATCGCGCTCGACGAACGCGACCACATGAACAACAGCCTGATCCACGCAGGCCGCGCGTCGGAAGTGGTTCCCTACGTCAGCGCGAAGAAGTAGATCTTCTGTAGCCGGGGGCGTTGACCCCGGTGCTACTTCACGTGCTGCGTTGAAGAACGACTCCTGTTTTTGGTAGGGCGAGGCCTCCGGCCGAGCCGATTGGAAACCATTGTGGACTCTTTCAACAGCTACTTCACGTGCTGCGTGATGAAGTCCTTCACAATCTTCTCGTCCGCAGGCAATACCGTGCAGCGCGTCGGCGCGTCGGCCAAGTTGTCCAGAATCTCGTGATGCGGCACGGTCCCGGTTGAATCTTCAATCGCTTTGCTGAACTTCGCCGGATGCGCGGTCGCCAGGCATAACGTTGGGATCTTCGAGTCCAGGTACTTCTCGGCAACCGATACGCCCACCGCCGTGTGCGGATCGAGCATGTACTTATACTCGCGATAGTACCGGCCTATCGTCTCCAGCGTTTCCGGAGTCGTCCCCACGCCCGCGACAAACAGATCGTCCACGCGCCCCTGCGCGTTCACCGGCACCGTCAGCTTCCCGCTCGCGGAGAACTGCTTCATCATGGCCGTCAGCTTCGCGCCGTCTTCGCCCAGCTTGTAGTAGAGGTATCGCTCAAAATTGCTCGCCACCTGGATATCCATGGACGGGCTCAGCGTCGGCACCACCTTGCCGAGGCTGTACTCGCCGGTATTGAAGAAACGCGCGAGGATGTCGTTCGCGTTCGTCGCCAGAATCAGCTTCTTGATCGGCAGCCCCATCCGCCACGCGTAGTAGCCCGCGAGGATGTCGCCGAAATTGCCCGTCGGCACCGCAAACTGAATCGCGGGCGCGCCGGTCGTTTGCATGACGTACAGGCCCGCGGAGAAGTAGTACACGATCTGAACCAGCACCCGCGCCCAGTTCACCGAATTCACCGCGCCGAGCGAAAAGCGGTTCTTGAAATCGAGATCGTTGAAGATCGATTTCATGATCTGCTGGCAGTCGTCGAACGTACCCTCGATCGCCAGGTTGAACACGTTCGAATCCAGCACCGAGGTCATCTGCTTTTCCTGCAGCGGCGCAACGCGGCCGTGCGGGTGCATGATGAAAATGTTGATGTGATCGCGCCCGCGCACGCCGTGAATCGCGGCGCTACCCGTATCGCCGCTCGTCGCGCCGAGGATATTCATCTGCTTCCCGGTACGCGCGAGGACATATTCGAAGCAGTTGCTCAGGAACTGCATGGCGATATCCTTGAACGCCAGCGTCGGCCCGTAAAATAATTCGACAACGTGCACAGGCCCGACGGGAATCGCCGGCGCGATTTCCGGATGCCGGAACGTCGCATAGCTGCGATCGATCAACTTACGCAGGTCGGCATCGGGGATATCCACGAACAGGCGCAGGAGTTCGAAGGTGATGTCCTGATAGGAAAGCTTGGCCCACGCCTCCAGCCGGTCCTTGACCTGGGGAATGCTCTCAGGAATCAGGAGTCCGCCATCGGGCGCCAGCCCTGTAATCACGGCATCCTGAAATCCCATAGGCGGAGTCTTACCGCGCGTGCTGATGTACTGCATGGTTTTCATCGCTCGCGCATTCTACGAAGCCCCACCCCGAAGCGCAAGCAGGAGGGGGAAGAACAGCGCAACACTGCGGCCTAATCCCCAGGGTAAATTGGAAAATGGTCCGCAGTTACGCTTGTGCCGGACGCTCGGGAATCTTGGGACAGATGTCTCTGACCAGAAACCTTACGTGCTCGAGGTAGATGTCGAAGGAATCAACAGGGCCGCGCACCATATCCCTCACTTGATCAAAGCCTCGGCGGAATTCGTCAACAAAAGGGTCATCATCCCAGAGCGCGCGCAGGATCCACAGGGGCACTTCCTTTGCCTTGAAAACGGCCTCCACGTGAAACTGGCACCGATCGATGAATTTGTCATCCATATCAATAGTCAATGAACGGATGTCGTAGAAATCTCTGGCTCTGTTCTTGGTCTCCTGCCGGTAGGGGTAATCCGGATGCTGCTGGCAGATGGCCCTAAGCTTCTCCAAAACCAACATCTCTCGGGAATAGGCGTGTATCTTCACCCCCTGCAATGTCTTCGCCCGCTGCTTCCCGCAGAACTCATGTTCGCTCAGGTCAATGGCCACCTTTGAGGAGTTTGAGCCTTCGGGGATCAGCGCGTTTCTGCGCCTCGCTTCCAAACTCTTTCGTCGATACTTCCGATCAACCAGCTTGAATTCGCATGCCCAGCCACCCCACCAAATGGGGAATCCCTCCCGAAGCTTTTTCGGTCTCTTGACGAACGTGAAATCGAGAACGTCATAGCCCTTGGTTCTGAAGGCCTTCGAAAGACATCCTCGCATTTCCTTAAACACACGGGTCGCCTCGGCCTTGCTCAGCACCTCGCCCACCGAGAAGTCCGCATCGACCGACAGCCGGGATTCCAACCCGTCAAACAGACGCATGGCACCCCCGCCCTTCAGGATGACAAGTTCTGATAGCCTACGGCTCGTGTAGATGGCCACGATCGCTTGGGTAATGACTTCCTCAATCTTCATCCACCAATCCCTTGGGGTAGAATACCATCCAGCGCTCATTGTAAGTCCACGACTCCTTGGCGCTGCGATCGACATAAAACCGATGACGCGGCGGGTAGCTCTTGCGCACTCGATCTGCCTGCTCTCTCATGCCCGCATGCTCCAAGAAGAAACCCATCGATTGCGCGTAGGGATACACAAACCGCAATTTGCTGTACACCTTCAGCATCTCCTCCACCCTGAAATGGCTTCGCGCAGCGCGAAAGTAAGCGGGCAGGCTCGTGAGGCCGCCGTTGTAGTGCGGAGCGACGACAGCATCAATCAAGGCACGCTCCAGCCCTGCCACTCTCGATCCAACGGGACATGGCGAACTATTCCTCCGCACCTCCACAACTCCATGGCCAGAACCGCGCTCCCGATCCAGAATGACGAGGTCATGCCCCCCAAACGCTATCACATAGCTGGTATGCCGGGGCGGCTTGATGAAAGCACCTCGAATCCTCGACTCTGACGGACGGTCAGTCTGCTTTCCACTATGCGCCTGAATGGTCTCGTGGCATATGTAAACCGCATTGGGGACTTGATTGGTCAGGCCGTGGTGATAGATCGCCGTCAAGTTGCAGTAGTAGCCGTCCGGGAATAGGGAAACAGCAAGTTCATAGGGGCTGAGCTCCTCCAAGGGACGAGCTGCGTACAATGAAATCGTCCTGCCATTCCGAGCCTCGATAATCTGCCCCTGAATCACCTCCTCATCCAACAGGGCGTTAATGAAGTCTGGGGCGGACCGATACCGTGTACCTCGCATGAGTTTCTCAGCAACCTCTTGCAGCACATGCATCCGGACGGGCTTCTGCAGGCGTTTAACAAGCCTTCTTCTCGTAGCAACATTGAACATGGTGGCACCAGTGTTATAACGTGTATACACGTTATAACACTAACACCCAGAGCATGGCAACAAGAAAAGACGGCTGAAACGATGAGCGTTGGAGAGAGCTATTCTGGGGTCATCCCTCAAAATAGTAAGCTAACAAACCGCTTGCCCCAACGCTATCTGGCTATCTTAAGGGCGCTGACCCCATTCACCCGTGTATTGGCTCACTACGGGCCTTTTGCCGCTGGATTGTCTGCATCCTGCCCACGAGCGCCCTTGGCATGCTGCTGGGACTTCTCCTTCCAGCCGACTGAGGCGCCATATCCGCTGGCAATCAGTGAGAGCAAATAGAGGTAGAGGTGTCCGGAGTGTCCGTGGTCCTGCACAAGAAACGTTGGAAGCCCAACGAGACCCATGACTACAGGCGCCATAACCGGGATCAGTAGAACCCACTTGAATGCCGCGACTATGTTGGCGGACTTGCTTGCTTCTCTGGAAACGTCATTCGCGGTGAGTTGTCGCGTTGCGCCGTAGGAGATCCAGACGAGAAACGCTTTGATAATGTCGCCCAGCGCCATTGAGATGATCTGAGACGCTGTGTCAGTGATGTTCATGAGCAGCTCCAACGTCCTGAATCAGACTTTTTTGGCTTTGGCTTTGGGGTCATCCCTTAAAATAGTTAACTAACCAAGTGCTCACATCAACGCTATCTTGCCTGACCTTATTCACCCTCCGCGGGCGACGTGTAAGCTGTGACCGGCAAGCTAGACACTTCACCTTCAGCAGGCCTCAGAGCAAAATCCACAATTAGCGGATAGTGATCTGATCCGACATTCTCACCAACCCTCGTCGCGCCAATGTCGATCTCGTCGGAATGGAAACAATGGTCAATTTGAATCCAGAGCAGCGAACAGAAGGTTGGCCATGTCGGCATAATGGTCCGTCCCGTTGCCGCATCACTCAGTCCACTCGTGCTCACAAAACGGCGGTAGTAGTGCGACCAAGGAGTCACGTTGAGGTCTCCCAGGAGGAGCACGGGCCCGTCCATGGCAGCAACTCTCCGCGCAACAACCTCCAGTTGTTCGTTGCGATACGCCGAGTAGTTGGGACCGCCCGGAGGCAGCGGATGGGTGGCGACGAGGATTAGCCTTCTGCCCTCCAGCGTTGCCTCCGTAAGGATGGACGGCACCTCGGCTTCCCCCATGTACACAACTTGCGTGGAAACGCACGGGACTCGACTCAACAATCCTATACCAAAGTTGTCATCTCGCGTTTGAATCTTCCGGATCGCATATGATTCGAGGATCGGACCTAGTGCCTCAACCCACTTGTCACTGATTTCCTCAAGGACCACAATATCCGGATTCTCCCGTCTGATGGCTGCAATCACGCGACTGGGACTTCCTCGTTGTGTATTGACGTTAATAAGCATGGCACGACAGGAGGCGCTTGAGACAGGTGTCGTTGTCGCCAAAGGGAGGAGAAACATCGCCACGGGCACAGCGTTAACGAAGGCAAGGGCCAGTGCTCCGAAGGCCCATCGACTCTTCCTACCCAAGCCATAGCAGGCAGCCAGGACGGCGAAGAAGACGACATACTGCGCGCGAAAGTGAGAACCTAGATCCATCCACCATGCGTATTGACCGAAGAATCCCGCGATCGTCCCGAGGACAGCAAGAAACCCTAGAGCTGTCAGCAAACCCCATAACCTTATCCGCAGGCTGAAGAATTCACTCATCTTTGCCATCGCTTTAACCGCAGAAGACACCGTGAAGCCGGACTTTGGACCGCCATTCAGGAATCAGTTCCACATTCAGACATCCCCCACCCCTATCCTGAACCGGGCATAATCAGGCGTCAATCCGCAAGGGTTCCGATGGGCCGGGAACGCGTGTCAGCGCTTTCCGTGCAGGCTCAATGTCTCGGTTCGCCGCTTCTTGTCAGTGCGTATCGAAGTCATTGAATTTCGCTCCGGACGCGACCGCAACGTAGATTTCAAGAAGCGCCTGTTTCAAGGGGTCTGGCTCACCAACAAATCGAACAGCCATCTTTCTGATCCGCTTCTTGGCGTCGTCGTAGGCCTGTTTGAAGGCGGGTTGGGTGAGAAGATGATTGCGTGACCCCTTCTTTTTGTACGTCGCCTTGGTGATCCCCGTCTTCTCGCGGGCCAAGTGCCAGGCAAAGGGACAGTCCTTCGCTGTGCTGACATGTCCTTTCAGCCGGGTCTTGATCTTCCTCTTTGTGCGACCCGCATACAGATGCTTGCCTCTCTCGGAGAACAGGTAGACGCCCCCAACGGGACAATCACTCGGTGCCGTGTCGACCGTGACCGGCGCCATGGAGAGAAGGGATTCGTATTTCTTCTGCAGCCCTGCGATCAGCGCCTTGAATCTCTTGTCCATCTTTCTTCTTCGGCGAGTATCACGCTTGAGGCCGAGGTGCTGGTGTTTCACCCGCAGCCTCCTGCCGCTTGGTGGCTGTGTTTTCTTCCAGCATATGGAAAATCTCCCGAATCTGCTTCATCCCCATGAAGAGCGAGTCGAGCGTGATCTTCTGACCGGTCCTGAGCCTGATAAAGGATCCCCACCAGAAACTCATTCGACTCGCGAGCAGGTCCACGTCCGCCAAGGGCGCCTCCACGGATGTGAACCAGAGCCAACGTCTCACGGGCCCGCGGATCGCAGAGGGAGTTATCTCGACGCGGAGTCTGTCTATTCTCATCAGAAACGTCGCGAGGGTGGCTCCCACGGCATAGGCCGATGCCTTGAGCAGGAAATCGCGCGCGGTGATGGGGTGTGAGGACGCGATGTCCACCGCAACAGAACCCAGGAGCATGGCCGCCACAATAGCCAGCAGCCACCGCCATCGACACGGTTTGAAAATCATTCTTCGTTTCCCCCTCTCAGCCAACCACTCGCCCCTTTATTCATAGTGCGTCCACAAACGAATCACTTTGACGATCTTGAGATCCTCCAAAACCTGGTAGACGAGACGGTGCTGAATGTTGATGCGCCGGGAGTAGGCGCCCGACATTTCCCCCACCAGCTTCTCGTAGGGCGGCGGGTTCTGAAAGGGATTGCGCCCAAGAATCTCCAAGAGCGCTTCTGCTTTGGGTCTCAGTCCGGCTGCGCCGAGTTTCCTGGCGTCCTTCTGCGCCTGCTTCGTGAAGACAAGCTGATACCGTTTCACCAGCGAAGTTCCCGGGAACATTTACGCACCGGGGTCTTCAGCCCCCGGATGATGGATTCCTTCATCCCGGGGATCGACGAGAGGTAGAGGGTCTCCTGGATAGAACGCCAATCGTCTTCGGAGATCAGAACGCCGTTGTTACGCTTTCCAGTGATGTGAATGGGCTCATGCGATTTGGCAGTATCGTCGATCAATGTGTAAAGCCGGGAACGCGCTTTGGTTGCCGTTATCGTTGTCATTTCTTCACCTCGGTTACGTACGTAATAACGTACGCATAACCCTCCCGCCTGTCAATTGTCTGAATCAGCGGACTTTGGGATGACCCCTTAACGGCATGTTGCCCAAATGAAGGGAGGCTTTGCTTAGCATGACCACGGCGGAAGCAACAAAACGCGCCGAAAGCTGTCATTCTGATGCCGCTCTTGCGGGAGAAGAATCTCGTCTTCGGATTTGGGCAACAGACCGTTAAAATAGCAGGCTAACCAATTACTTGCCCCCACAAATCCAATCCCGCCTCCAGAATGGCCGCCACTTCTTCTTTGGTGGCCGTTGAGACTGCTCCTGTCCGGCGGGGGCTTGCCAATTTGGCCAGAACAGCTTTCTTCCTTCCACGTCAACTTCCTCGTATTTAAGGGCTACCCAGCCATCACCCCGCCACGAGGTCGATGGTCGGTAAATGCCACCTCGATCTCTTGCAACGATGGCATTCGGCACCTCGACGACGACATAGTATTGTCCCGCCAGCACGGGGATAGTGTTGAGGAAGTCTAATGCTTCCTGTTCACTCTCACCGCTGTAAACCTCATAGATGTCCCATCCGAGCACAGCGCCTTTGAGCAGCGCTCTTTCTGTTGGTCGTATCGGCATCCTAGGGCCTCGGAACGGGTATCCCTTCTGTAAATGTAACGATGGGTCCCTTGCACTTCGGGCAGCAAGCTAGAAAACGGCCAGCACGGATAGCGCAGTCGGTACAAGTTAGTGAACCACATGAACCGCATCTGATGGCAACCCCCTTCGCGGCGTCTGGTCCACCCACCATGATGCCCGTGTTTGGAAAATACTTGATGCGAAGGGACTGACTGCAAAACGGACACTTCACCTTATCGCCGTCGTGATAGAGTCCATCATCACTTGTTTCTTCCCTGGATGTCCCAGATCCGCCAAACAGTTTCGTCAACCAACTCATATCTCACTCCTTCGAGCACGGGTTTCCTCCGCTCAGGATCTGGTGCTCGTTCATATCTTGGCCCGACCATTAATCGTGAAGAAACACTCCTCTGACATCGGATACTAGACCGCCATTCAGGAACCAGTTCCGCGTTCAGACATCCCCCACCCCTATCCTGAACCGGGTGTAATCAGGCGTCAATCCGCAAGGTTTCCGGATCCGCAAACGAGCGTCAGCGAATTATGTTCCAAAGGAGAAAGAACGTCAGGATGACGACCACGATCATGAAGATGGCCCGATTGCGGTCGAATACTCGGCTGCGGTCGATCGGAATGGTCAGGTCGGGCTGTGCTATCCGGGCAAGTTTCTGGATGATGATCATCTGCCGACCGCGATGGATGAGCACGGCAAGCAAACATAGATAGAGGAACAGACTGGACGAAGCATCGCGGGCCGGGTGCTGCGTCATGGCATCAGTAACCGCCATCAGGGCAACCGCCATTATGACCAGCACAGTGACCACAGACAGCACCCGGGTCCACAAAGCCAGCCGCCGTTGGGATAGGATGCTCAGCACGGTCCGCTTCTCAGCGTCTGTGAGTTCATCATTCATAGTCACTCCGATCACCCACCATTCACCATTTCCGATCAGGCCCCTATTTCTTCGGCAATCCTTCGAGGTGTTGCGGGATCGAATCCGTAATGTCATGCCACGGGGCCTTCGCACTCGTCCAGAAGTGGTGCTGCGGCTTGATCTGCGGATCGTCATCCAGCGAACCGGCTCGGACGAAGATCATCCCCGGCCTGTGTTCCGCACGCGAGAACAGATGACATCCGCAGGTCTTGCAGAAGCAACGCTGCTTCCCGGGCGACGACGGATAGGGGTTGATGTTGTCCTCGCCGGAAGTGATCTTGAAGCCGTTGGATTCGGTGACCAGAACGGAGGCAAACGCCGACCCCGTGAACTTCCGGCAATCTGGACAATGGCAGTTCGCAAACATGAGCAACTTGCCGTGTATTTCGTATCTGACCGCACCGCAGTAGCAACTTCCTTTGATCATCTTCCAACCCCTCCTCTCGTCCGACGCTTCACTCTCTCATGCTCTTCTTGGCGTTCTTGATGAACCGGCCGAAATCTTTGTCCTTCTTTCGCTTCTCGAAGTAAGAGAGCGCATGGAAATCGCTCTCCTTCTTGAGCTTGAGGTAATTCCTGTACCGCTCCTCGCTCAGGGTTCCGTCGGCCACGGCCTGTAGGATGGCGCATCCGGGCTCTCCCCCGTGGGCGCAGTCGGAAAACCTGCAGTTGAGCGCAAGCTCGCCCACATCCGTGAAGGTGTCTTTCACCACCTCGGACGTTCCGATCAGGCCCAATTCGCGCATGCCCGGGGTGTCGATCAGCATGGCCCCACCGTCCAGGAGCAGCAGATGCCGCCGCGTGGTCGTATGGACCCCTTCCCCGCTTCCGCTGACGGCCTTGGTTTCAAAAGCGTCTCGTCCGATCAGCCGGTTGATGAGCGTGGTCTTGCCGACTCCCGAGGAGCCAAGGAGACAATACGTCTTGCCCGGCGCAAGGAGGGCCCGGAACTCATCCAGCCCGGACCCGTTGACGTTGCTCAGCGTAGAGACAGGAACCGAGATACCTGCATCCGCCATCAGCGCAATCTTTTGCTCAAGCTCCTCGGGCGGGATCAGGTCCGTCTTGCTCAGGATGATCCGCGCTTGCGTGTGGCCCTCGGCGGCCATCACCAGGTACCGGTCCAGCCTGCGCATATTGAAATCGTAGTCACAGGCTTGCATGATAAAGACGATGTCGATGTTGGACGCGAGCAGTTGGAATTCCACGGTCGTGCCGGGGCGCTTGCGCCGCAGGAGCGTCTTTCTCGGCACGACGGCATGAATCAGCGCGGGACCTTCGGACGCGGGCCACTGCGCACACACCCAGTCCCCCACGCACGGCAGATCCATCGCCGACCGGGCTTCAAAACGCAGCTTACCCGCAAGCTCGGCATATCGCTCGGCACCCAGGTTCCTGATCAGGAACGCACCCCGGTCGACGGCCGTAACGCGCGCCAAGCTCTGTCCCGCTTGCAGGAGGGAGGCGGAGCGCTGCTCAAACCAGTCATCAAATCCCAGATCGGTCAATTCCATGATCTTCTCGTACACCGGACAGGGCAGCGCCGGTGTTTCCGCATTCCTTCGTCCACTATTTCTTCAAGGTTTTGGCTATGTAGACCCGCAACGGGCATTGGCACAAATAAGAATACCCAAAGGAGATGGCGAAAGGGCAATCCTGCGGGGTCTCCTCGTGGCACTCAAGCAGCTTGTTGAGCCCAATATCAACAGCCTTGCACAGGGACGCAAAACCCGACTCTGCACACCTGAAATGCTTCGGGCACTGCATCCCATCTATGATCTTCTTGATCTCTTGTCTGACGGCTTCGTCCATTGTGCTCTCTGATTGCCGAACCTTTGACGGTGAAGAAACACTCCTCTGATATCTCCCGCTCCTATGCGGGTTCCCGATGACGTGCAGACGATGGTTCGGCTTCTGTTCCTTCCATCTTCAAATGGCTAAATCTTCTTTGCCGTGGCCATCCGCACCGCCTGCTGGACAGAACAGGGCGATTCCAAAAGCCAGGGGCCCCAGGCGGCCAATGAACATGAGCCCGATCAAGATCAGTTTGCCGATGGGTGTCAACTGCGCCGTGATGCCCGTGCTAAGCCCCACGGTACCCAGTGCGGATGCGGACTCGAACAGCAACCCCTCGAACGGTACAGACTCCGTCAAAGCCAGAAGGTAACACCCCAGAATCAACGATCCTGCGTAGAAACCCAGGCTGGCAATGGCCACCCTTATCCTTTCCTCCGGGATTTCCCGGTTCCAGAACGTCACCTTCTCCCGCCCGAGGATGGAACTGCGGATGATGCCAAAGAGAGCTGTGAAGGTTGTGGTTTTGAGGCCACCTCCTGTGCCGGCCGGCGAAGCCCCGATGACCATCAACAGGATGATCAAGAGAAGCGATGCTTGCGAGAGGTTGCCAATCGGAATGGTATTAAAACCCACGGTCGTGATGGATGTCATGACCTGAAAACATGCCGCCACAAGCCGTTCATAGGGAGGAAGAGCCTGAATCGTCGGCTCTGCGACGAAGAATAAGGCAACGGCCCCAAGACTTAACCAACCGGTTGTGACCAGGATGATTCGGCTCGTGAGAGTCAGTCGAGTAGTCTTGCCGATGAAGCGCCGCCAGCCGTCAACGAACACAATGAACCCGACCGCGCCCAGGTAGCTCAGGATCCCGATAATCAGATTGACCGAGACATTTCCCCGCAGCCGCTCAAAACTGTCATCATACAAACCGAAACCGGCCGTGCAGAATGCTGACACGCTGTGGAAGACCGCAGACCATGCCGGATTGCTGATTCCCGCACTGGAGAAGGCAAAAAAAAGGGCGACGGCTCCCGCGGCCTCGGTAATCACGGTGAACGCGATCACGCTCCGGATGAATTTGTCGATTCTGAAGTCTTCCGGCATACTGAAGACGGTTTTGCCGATCTGCTGGCGGCGCTCTGAAAGGACGGCGCTACGCGAGAGAACAACGAAGGATCCAAACGTCATGTAACCAATGCCCCCGAGCTGGATCAGAATCAGAATGATGATCTGCCCCAAGGTATTGTAGTCGTGGCCTGTGCTGACCGTCGCGAGTCCGGTTGTCGAAACGGCAGACGTGGACGTGAAAAGCGCATCCAGGGAAGACACTGCGCCGGTGGCGTGGCTGAACGGCAGAGCCAGCAGCACCCACCCAACCACGACATACGACAAGTACCCAAGCGCCACCAGTCGGACAGGATGGAGGCTATGGATGAAGCTAAGGAAGCCTTGCCATTTCTCCTTCATATCTTCTCTTTCATGTCGAACCATCGACGGTGAAGAAACACTTCTCTGACATCGGATATGGGACCCCCATTCAGGAACCAGTTCGGCGGTCGGATATCTCCTACCTATATCCTGAACCGGGCGTAATCAGGCGTCAATCTACAAGGCTTCCGAGTGGCAAATCGGGCGGAAAATCGGCGACAGCCCTTATCGGCCTGTTGCCCAAATGGAGAGATGCTTCGCTTTGCTCAGCATGACAACGGCGGAAACAACAAAACGCGCCGATAGCTGTCATTCTGATGCCGCTCTTGCGGCAGAAGAATCTCGTCTTCGGATTTGGGCAACACACCGTTACTGATTATGTTTCTGGCCAGGGCGGTCTGGCAGCCTGCGCTGCTTCGATTCTGCTATCTGTAGACGTCTTTGCGGTGTCCAATCCGGAGCACCAAAACATCCCGATCAAGAATGGCAAAGATGACGCGATAGTCGCCGACGCGATATTTGCGCAAGCCGGCGAACTCGCCCTTGAGGATGGGGTACTTGTCTGGATTCCTGGAGAGCTCGTGTTCCAGTTGGTCCAGAATCCGACGGGCCTCGGTCTTGCCGAGTCTCTTGAGGTCGCGATGAACCGAACTCTTATAGGAGATCTTATAGGCCAAGGGACTTCCTCATATCCTTGCTGCTGACCACGGCATCAGCGGTATCCCGGAGCCGGTCCATCGCAATCTGGAGATCGGCGTAGTCCGCCAGATACGCTTCGATGGCCTTCTGGATGATGAAAGATTTCGGCCTTTCGGCATCCTTGGCCACATTCTCAAGCTCACCGGCCAGCGTATCGGTCACACGCACAGAGATCGTAGTCATATGTCACCTCTTGTAATCATCTGTATTACAATGTACACACACTGCCGCATTTCTTCAAATATTTTTCCTTTGAACCGGGCGTAATCATGCGTCAATCCGCAAGGTTTCCGAGGGGGTCTTGACCAGGCAGGACACCGGCAGGGACCTAGTCAGCTTCGATCGCAGCGAGCAGGTCACCTTCATCCAAGGCTGCCAGTTCCTGCCTGATGGTTCTCTGCCATGACTTGGGGACGCTTCGATACAGGGCACGAACAATCTCAACCCCGGAGGTCTGGCTCAGAGCGGTAAGTATCGCAACACTTTGAGCTCTGTCTTTTTCAGCCTTTCCCTCCTCCTTGCGCCGCTTCGCAATGAGCAGCTTCTGCAAGGCGAAGTTCGCAGGATGAGGGAGGGTAACCTTGATGCCATGGAAACGCATTTGGATCGGGTCTTGGGCAAGGAAGTCCATGAAGCGTAGCGCTTGCGCGTTGATACCCAGTTCATCGATCAGACAGGGCTTGCCCGTCTCCCGGCCACGAGCCGGGGCCAGGAATTCCAGAATAAGGTCGGGGTGCTGGAATATGATGTACCCCTCCTCTCCCTTGTAATCCACGACGAATCCCATATCCCCCAGCAACCCGTGGAGGTCCGTCTTCCGGCCAAAATGTGTACGGGCGGGGATAAGGAACTCCAGATCGCGGGTCCGGATGGCAGGCAATACCGCTTCCCCCTTAAAGTAATCCTGATAGAGCGGTATGCACCAACTGCCCACCAGCATGATCTTGTCGAGTACGCCTTCCTTACCCAGGCGCCTCAAGACCCTGAGGCACAGATCATATTTCTTCTTTTCCACGGAGAATACCCTTCAAATACCGTATCTGTTTTTTCGACTGAGACAGCGACTTGCGATACTTGGCCCTTCTCTCCTTGGCCTGCCGGTATCGTTCACGTTCCTTGTCCGGCACGGACTTCCCCTTATACAGAGATACAAACCGCCCTTCATCTCGATAGATAAGGTAAAAATACTCGTGCCCCTTGATGCGGCGCTTAACAAGGCTCCCCCTCGGCAGCTTGGCCAACTCCTGCTCGTACCGCTCCTTCATCCGAAGGGAGTTGGCGAGCTCTTCTTTGAGGACACTCTTGATGATCATGCCATACCCGCATCAGTTACTATACACCATTAGGTAAACCATACCTTGTATAGTAACCTCCTGTCAATGTGTTACTATACACTCTGTCGCATATGCACATATGTATAGTAACCGTCGAACGAGGTTCACCGGGCGGTGATCGCGGTCAGCGCCTCTTCGACATCCTGGCGGACGTCGGGGTCCGGGTCTTTCAGCAGGCGGCGCAGGGGCTTGGCCGCACGGCGCGATTTCATGACGCCCAGCGTCCGGATGATGTGACGTCGCGCCGCGCCCTCCGATGTGGGCAGCGCATCCAGCAGCGCGTGCTCCGCCGGGCGGCCGAAGGTCGACAGCGCCCGCGCGGCCGCCTCGCGCACCGTGAAGTAGTCGTCGCCCAGCAACGGCATCAGCTCCGGCACCACCGCCGGATCGCCGATATCGCGCAGGGCGTTCACCCCCGCGATGCGACGCATCTCGCGCGGGTGACGAAGGAACGGCAGCACATCGGGCACCGCTTTCTTCACATGCCACTTGCCGAGCGTGCGCAGCGCGGCCCCCGCAGCCTCGTCGTCGCCCAACAGCGGCAACACGGCATCCGCGTACTGCGGCGTGTCGTGCCAGCCCAGGAAGAACGCGGCAAGCTTCCGCGTCCGCGGATACTCCGAGGAAAGGCTCTGCACGAGTATCGGCGCCGTGAGCGCCGGGTCCATCTGCTCCACCATGTTCTGTGCGAGCACCCCGATCATCACGTTTTCAAGCTGCGACCGCTTCATCACTTCGCCCAGCGCCTCGGGCCCGCGTGCCATCAGTTCGTCCCACGCCACCTTTTTCGCCGCGCGCTTCTCTTCTGTGTTGCCGTAACGCTGCGCATCGAAGATCAGCTCGTCGTAGGAAGCAGCCGGGGACATCCTGGCCGCGACAAGGCACAAGAAGGCACAGAACACTACGCTCCAGTTTTGTCTGCGCGTGGCCATCATTCGTCAGCCTTCACATCGTAAACGATTCCGAAATCCGGTCGCCTCATGCGCGCACCATCCTGCGCGCCGCACGAGTAGCTGTCCTTGCCTGCCAAATCCAGCAACAGCGCCATGCTCCCGTATTCACGTTTGTCGCCGTCGTTGCCCACGCCCTGGCACTTGTCGGGCTGCCGCGCGAAGTACGCGTCATCCCCACCCTCGTCCACCAGCAGCGCCATCGCATTGTTGAGCGCCCGGCCCTGCGAGTGATGATCCGCCGTGTACGTGTCGTCGCCGCCCTGATCGAACAGCATGCCGACGCCGTAATCGTGTGCCGCGCCCTGCACGAGGATGTAGCCGGTGTAGAAATCCTTGCCGCCGCCATCAGCCAGCAGCCCCGCGCTGAGATGAATCCCCGCGCCTTGCCCGTATTGATAAACGCTGTACGTGTCGTCACCCGCCACATCCAGCAGCAACCCCACGCTGTACCAGTACGATACGCCTTGGGCGAACACGTCCGCGTCGTAGGTGTCGTTGCCGCCGAGATCGACCAGCGCCGCAACACCCCCGCCCGCATACGGCCGCATCCCGATCGCAAATCCCTGCGCGCACGAAACGTAACGATCGTCGTTCCGCTCGTAGTCATGCTCGCGGCCGCCCGCGAAGTACCGATCATTCCCCGTCACGTCCACCAGCCAGCCAATCCCAAGCACGCCGGCGTAGCCCTGTCCAACGTAGCCCACGTCGTAGAGATCATTCCCGCCTTCATCGCGGAGACAGCCAACCCCGAACGACGCCGCACCCTGCGCGCACCCGCCCGCCCGATACACATCGTCGCCCGCGCCATCCACCAGCCACGCGGTGCCAAAGAACGCGCTCCCCTGCCCCGCGTACGCCGCCCGGTAGAAATCATTCCCGGCCGCATCCACGATCACCGACGCGCCGAACACCGATGCGCCTGCGCCGACCAAGTCCTCCGTGTCGTACCGGTCGTTGCCCGCAAGATCAACGATGGCCGCGAACGGCATTCCACGCATCGCATTCGCGGCACCCGCGCCAGCGCCGTATCGATCATCGCCGCCGGGGTCCAGAATCAGCAACGCGTCGCACGCGTAGGCATCCGCTTCGCGCGTACCCACGATCACCGTACCGAACGGCGTTTCAAAACGCGCCGGCTGCGTGGGCCATTTTTCCACGCCCGCCACTTGATCCCTCAAATCGAGCACCGCGCCGTGGAAGGCCCGCCCCGCGGCCAGCAGCGCAGCCAGATCCGTCCGCCTGACCACGGCAAGGAAGTTGCTCGACGACGGCGCGGGGTCCACCGCCAGCGATTCCGCGACGGCACGGCTCACATCGTCGCTGAGCAGTCCCGCGCGAACCAGCGTCGCCCGCACATCCGCGTAATCCTCCGCGTTGAACAATCCCGCAAAGTACGCCGCCACGACATATCGCCGGTCATCCTCGCTCACATCCTCCAGCGCGGCTTTGCGAATACCGTCCGCCTGCATCACCCGAAGCCGGAACTGCGTCAGCGCCTGCGCGAGCTGCGGATCGAGCGCCGCCCAGGCCGCTTCGGAATCGCCAAGCGCTTTGCCGGAAGCCACGCGGAACGCCGCGCCGTCCTCGCCCAAATCCAGCAGGCGACGCGCAAGCTTCCACGCCGGCTCGGGGTCGGATGGGGTCACGGCGGACAGCACTTCATCCGCGAGTCGCGGCAGTTCCAGCGGGCGCGCGAGCAGATTGCTCGCGCACGACAGCACGATCTCCGGCTTGCCGATATTCTTTTCAAAGCCCGCATCGGCAGGCGTCATGTTGAGTCGGCCCAAGGCAGCGAGTAGATGGGCTTCCGCGTTGGTGCCAAGAATGGGTTGAAGACCGGCAGCGAAGACAGATGCGGAGCAGAAGGCGATGACGGCGGCCAGCAAGAGCGATTTCTGGAGTGCGCTGGCTGGACAGCGCTTTGTGGCGGCCCGGCTGGACGGGCCGCGAGTGCAGAGCGGCGTCAAGCCGCCGCACTCCAAAACAGGATGCTTCACGTCCCCTTCCCTCCGTTGCCGGATGTTACCGCACGGCGATCCCAACGAACAGCCAGATCGACATGGCCAGCGTCATGAGCACTTTGAGCAGCACCACGAACATGCGCGCGAGCACTGCGCCGAAAGCGATGTACGCGGCAGCGTCATGCGCCCGCAGCCGCCTCAATTCCACGAGGTAGACCAGGCCGAAGCTGCCGGCCAGCATGCCGAGCAGCGTGCCCACCACCGGCACCGGAATGAGCGACCCCACGAGGGCGCCGATCAATCCGCCGCCGAGCGCCGCAAGGCCGGCCCAGCCGGAGCCGCCGCGCCTCTTCACGCCCCAGAAGCCGGCGACATTTTCGGCCACCTCGACCAGCACGGCCAGGTAGATGAAGAACAGCACCGTACCGAACCCGGGAAACCCGGCCCCCGAGACGAACGCCGCAAGAACCGTCGCGCCGACCACCAGCCATGTTCCCGAAAGAGAGAGGCAGGAAAGGAAGAGACCCACCAGGCACATCGCGGCCGCCAACAGGTAGCCCATGCCTTCCAGCAAGCCGTGAAGAATAGCGATCAACTCCGACATGAAGGATCCCCGATCAAACGAAACTCACGTACGCCACGACACGCCAGCGAAAGATGATCAGGGCGTGATGTTGACGCTCCAGTCGTGGTTGAAATAGGAACCCTGCGTCCAGTCCTGGTTGACGTTGTTCTCGCCGCTATCCGTCTCGCCCATATCGCGGGTGAGATAGGTTTCCGACGCGCCGCCCTCGACCCACGCCTTGAGCTGGATCACATAGAAATTCTCGCCCGGCATGGTGATCTCGGGGCTCACTTCGATCTTCCACAAATCCACCATCACTTCGCCATCATAAGGCTGACCATGGAACGTATCCGCGCTCTTCTCCGACGCGCGCAGCGTGATGTTGGTCACCCAGCTTCCCATGATCCAATGCTCTTCCTGCCCGTTCCACCAGCGCGCAAAAACCTGCTCGTCGGCATCACCGGCAAACTGCATCGCCGTCATGACATAAATCGTGACGGGGTCGCCGTCGGGGATGGAGGTCTTGCCGTTGCCGAGGAACGTGAAGGTCTGGCCCGGCACCTTTTCGGTGGCGCGGTCGTCCGTGCCATCGCCATCATCATGGTAGGCGAAATCTACATTGACCGAGGCGGCCATGAGACGGCCGGCGGTAAGCGCGACAACAGCAAGCAGCAGAAAACGCTTCATCTGTTTCTCCTTTTTGCCAACAAAGGCGTATGCCTCTTGAAAATATGCGCTTGGAGGGCCCGGCTCAAGCCCTATCCGAGGGCCTGCCAAAGCGCCGTTTCGCTGGGCATGTGCCCGCTCACATAGGCACGTATTCCTGTTGCCTCCCCCGCGGGAAATAGTACAAGATAGAGCGCTTTACAGGCCCAAGTTATGAGCCGGACAACGATCAAAGACATAGCCAAGGAATGCGGTGTATCGCTCAGCACCGTTTCGCTTGTCCTCAACAACAACCCCCGCATCAGCGCCAAGACGCGGGCACGGGTTCAGGCAGCCGTCAAGCGGCACAGTTACCAGCCGAACATTCACGCGCGCGGACTGGCCTCGCAGACCAGCCAGGTACTCAGCGTCGTCGTGCCGCAACTGAACCACGTGTTCGCGGATGTCTACTTCGGCGAAATCGTCAGCGGGATTTATGACCGCGCCTGCGAGGAGAACTACAAGCTGCTCCTCGATGTCGCCAACCCCAAGTTCGTCGACAGCGAGGAGTACATCAACCTTCTCAAGTCCCGGCGCGCGGACGGCATGCTGTTCATCGCCTCGTCGATCAAGGACGATTATCTGAAGGTGTTCGAGGACAGCCCGTACACCTTCCTGCTCGTCAACCACTACTTCCCCGGCAGCGAACTCAACTACCTCGCCGTCGACTACAAGGATTCTGCCAGACAGGCAGCCGAGCATCTCGTCGGCCTGGGCCATCGCCGCATCGGTCTGATCGCCGGCACCAACACGTACACCGGCCTGGAGTTCCGCGATTCGTTCATCGCCCACTGCCGCTCGCTGGGGCTCGCCGAAGAGGACCTCCTGTGGACTGACGGCGGCAAGGACTGGAGCCAGGAGGGCGGTTTCGAGGCCTCGCGCCAGTTGATGGCACGCCACCCCGGGATCACCGCGATCATGGCCGCCAACGACCGGCTCGCGATCGGCGCCATGCGCTACGTGCACACGCACGACCTCAAGGTCCCCGAGGACATCTCCGTCATGGGCGTCGACGACATCTCGCTTTCCAGCTTCACCACGCCGGGCCTCACGACCATCCGCCACGATTTGTACCAGCTCGGCCAAGTGGCGTGCGCGCGCATGCTCGCCCTGTTCCGGAAGGAAATCCCGACCTGCAGCGAGGTATTGCCCGTCAAACTCGTCGGCCGCGAATCCACCGGTCCCGCCCGCAAGTCCTGAGGCTTCGGCCATGACCTATCGCCGACTCATCATCGACGGCTACAGTCTGCTTCATCGGGACCCGTCGTATGCCGCCGTCCTCCGCCGCAACATCACCCTCGCCCGCCAGCAACTGGTGCGCACCATCGAGCCGCTCGCGGGCAGCCTTGCCGAACAAGTGACCATCGTGTTCGACGGCGTCGAACAGGGCGGCCGCGGCGAAGGTTATGAGTCGAAGGCGATCGAGCTGATTTTCTCTCCGGGCCATCACACGGCCGACACGGTGATTGAGCGGCTGGTACACGACGATCCGCGGCCGGCCGAAGTCCTCGTGATCTCCTCCGACCGGCGTGAACGGGAAACAGCCACCGCGGCGGGTGCGCACACCCTCTCCTGCGGTGACTTCATCGAGCAGTGTGAATCACAGCGCAAGGAATGGCGGCGACAGACGGGGTCCATGAAGGGCAAAACGCCCCGAACCACGCTGGGTGATTTCTTCCCGGAAGACCGTAGCTGAACGGCTTGTTCAGTTCGTCATCGAATCGCCGAATTCATCGGAAAGCTCGATCGACTCCTTCTCGTCCGGCTGACCGCGATTGAGCAGCCAGAGCACAAGCCCGTAGGCGCCCATCGGGATGACCCCGCCGTACAGCACCAGCCTGAGGAAGGTGAAGTGGTACGGGATGGCCGGCGAGAAGCGGTATAGATTCCAGAAGATGAGCAGGCAGCAGGTCCACACCGCGCCGAAGTTCGGAATGGCGTCTCCTGACCGCATCATGTGAAGCCCGGAAAACCGCTTCTTGGTGATCGGGAAGAACAGGTTCGATCCCATCAAGCCGAGTTGATCCTCCAGCAGGTGCGCGGAAAAACCTGCGAAGATCACCACGGCCGCCTGCCAACCCCAGATCAGCCAGCCGATCGCGGCCAGCACCGCCCCCACGGTGAAGCTGTGACTCCAGTTGCGATGCCACGGCAGGAAGTGCAGTTCCACGGCGCCCTGTCCGCTGGCCTGCATGGCAAAGGTCGGACCGTCGAAAATATCCACGCGCGTCGTGGCATCGTACGTCTGGATGATGGGACACGGCAGCTTCGCGCGACCGATGCCCTTCTCCTTGGGCGTGGAGTCGGGGACCGGCACCTGGCCCGTATTCACCACGGGGCCGAAGCGCACGAGCACTTCCTGGTTCTTGGGATCGAACTTCACCACGTACTGCTGCCAGTAGTCCGTGCCCACGCGCAGGGTGTTGAGCTTGATCCGGATCGGCTTCTTGCTGGTCTGCGCCATGCCGACCGCGCGCGCAATTTCGTCGGCGATGAACTGCGGATCGAGATTCTCCGGGTCCGGATCCACGTACACATCGTGCCGGTAGAAGAACCGGTAGAATTTGAAATCCACCGTGTCGGGCATGAGGCCGCAGGCGCCGCCCAAGATGAAGTAGAGCGGGTTGCCGTCTATCGCGGCCTGGACCGCCCACGGACAAAACGACGCCGCCGCGACGCCGGAGATAAAATGAGATATACCCTTCATGATCGTCCTCCGCTACGACTTCAAATCAACCCCAGCCAGTGCGCAACCTGCTGTCCGAAGCCCGACATGTTGCAGGCAATGGGCAACAGCAGAACGCCAAGGCAGTTCAGACGCCGCGAGCCAAACAACACGGGGATAAGACCAATACCCGTCGAAATCAGCATCACCGCCATGCCGCCCCACCCCGTCATCAGCCACACCAGGACCAGGATGATGCCCAGCGCCAGCGAGGAGGCATTGCGATAGTTCACCTTCTCGATGAACCTGATCGTCCACCTCGTCAGCGGACCCATCAGCAGGAACGACACGCCGCCGGAGATGGCGATCGCCGCAAGGATCATGAAGTAGTCATAGCTGGTTCTCGGCACGTACACGCTCTTCATCATCCACGCCGCGCCGCCGCGCGTCAGCCCGAGCCCGGGTACGAACAGCAGCATGAACGAGCCGACGTAGTAGACGAGTTTGGACACGCCCTGCGACATGATGAAGACCTTCTCGTTCCGCTGTGCCGTCGCGTGGCCCGCGAGCAGGCCGCCGATACCGCCCGTGATCACCGGGAAGAAGGCCGCGAAGCCGCCGCCCAGACCACCCGCACCCACACTGCGCAGCACGAGGTCGCCGTTGATCTCAAGAGAGTCGGTCATGCGCTGCGGCGGAATGCGCGCCGCGCTGATGAGGTTCACGAGGCACCACGGCACCGCGAACAGGCCCACAAACGCGGGCATGATGTTCTGGAAGGCCATCTCCACCGCCACGGGTGAACGATAGAGCAGGATGAACCCAAGGAATGCCGACAGGAAGAAGGTCGCGAGGCCTGCACCGAGTGAGCGCCACGCATCGAGGAATTTCGCGAGGCCGGCCGGGCCCCAGTTCCCACCCTTGGGCCATTCCGACATCAGGATGTAGGTGATGATCACCCAGAGGATCCAGTGCATGTGCGGCCGCAGCACGCTTTGCACCACGGGCAGAAATCTGGGAGCAAACGGCCCCACCACGAACACCAGGAAGAAGACGCCGGCGAGTCCGCCCACGCCCGTAATCATCGTGCCCTCGAAACCGCGCCCGGACATCAGGTACTTCTGGCCCGGCAGCACGGTGAACATCGCGCTTTCATCCGGCGCGCCGAGGAGAATGGACGGGATCGTATTCAGCATCGACCAACCCACGATCACCCCCGCCATCAGCGGCAGGAAGATCTGCGGCGGCAGGTTGATGCCGTGCGCTTCCATCCAGTAGACCGACACCGCCAATGCGCCCAGGATGTTGTAGGCGTGCAGGGCGGGAAGCACCGAGATCAGGCACGACAGGGCCGTGCCGACCAGCGCTGCAGTCAATACCATCAAAGCATCCATGATATCGCTCCCTGCTATGGAACCATCTGGAGGGCCTGCGGATTGGCCGGAACGATTTCCAGCACATCCTTGAACACCTTGATCTCGCCCGACACGATCACGGTGCACCCGCTGGTGAGTTGATCACGGGCGTCGCCGGGCACGCTGCGATCCCAAAGCACCATGCTGATGCTGGCCTTTCCTTCGGTCAGCGGATAAATCACGCCGCCACGCACGGACTTGGGTTCACCCAGCTTGCCGCGCAGCGTGAAGACCTTGCCCTCGTCGCTCTTCTTGATGTCGGCAATGGCTGCCGTGCCGCCCACCGGCTTGGCCTTCGCCTCGGGAAGCACATCGACCAGGCTGATCTGGTCGGAGTGATTCACCTTGAGCTGCAACTGCCCCTCATACACACCCACCATGCCGCGCACACTGATCAGCGCGCCAACCATCGGCTTGTTCCCCTTGAGGCGCGACGCCACGGTATCCCAGTAGACAACGCGAATCTTGCTGCCGCCGTCCTCGAGTATGACTTCGTGCGGCGCCTTTTCTTCCTTCGGCGGATTCACCTCCGCCACCCGCCCCGTCACCCGCACAACCTGTCCGGCCATCTCCGCCGTTATATCGGCAATGGCCGCCTCGGCCGCCTTCACCGTCGGTGCGGCCGGTCCCGCCGTCATGGATGCGCCCTGCTTGGTCCCCAAAAACTCCAGATCGTTGGCCCGGCCCAGCGAGAGTTGGAGCTGATCGCGATAGGTTTTGACGCTCACGCGTGCCCGCACCGGCGTGCCTTTCATCAGCAACACCTTGTCGGGGATTTCCGCATAGATATCGTCCCAAAACGTGATTTCCTTCTCGGCCGTGCCATCCGAAATCTTCACCACCCACGGCTGCTTGGTCTGCGGTTTTGGAGCGCTGACCGCCGTAATGGTGCCCTCGATCACCGCGCTGCTGCCCACCATGGCGCCGGTGATTTCCTCGAGCGGCGTGACTGCCGCCTCGGCGCGGGTCAGCGTCAGTTGCTCGGGCACCTGCAGCCGCATCACCACATCGTCATCCGCCGTTACGCTCAGGCTGCCGGCCACCTCGATTCGATCCCCGGCATTGGGAATCTTGTCGGCATCGGCAAGCGCCTGCGCTTGTGCCCTGAACGCGGTGACGGATATCTCTCCCGACCCGTCATCCACCATGAAACGCATGGACCGAATCTTCCCGCCCTCCCTGAAAGCCCTGGCGTCGCTGGAAACCGTGCCCGCAATCCGGACGTAGGCGAAGTTCATCGTCGGCTTCAACTCCCCGATCTTCACCAGCGGGATTTCACGGTGGGTCACCATCAGGTAGAGCAACCCCAGCCCCACGGTGGCCAGCAGAACGGCCGCATAGCGCAACGCACGGAGACTCATGCGTTTATGAACGGGCGCCCCGCACTTGGGGCACCGCGTGAGTGCGCCGACAAAATGCCCGCATTCCACGCAGGTGACGTCCTGAGGTTGGCTGTCCTGGCCGGGCAGAGAAGCCTGGTTCATGAGCTCTTCCTTTCTCTCGATAGCCGCCCGATTCCATGGGAACGGCGGCAATTGGATTATACAGTACGACTTGCCCAGCCTTTTGGATAGCCCCATCCCGGAGTTTCACGGGCAACAGACCGCACTGCTTCGGCAAACAATATCTGGATTTGGACGTCATCCACGTCTATGTTGTCATTAATTAATCGTACGCTGGCAGATTCGCCGGCAGGCGGCTGTGGGGAGGAACATGGGGCGCCCAACGTCGAAAGCGTCGAAGTCCGCGAAGAAGACGGCCCAGGCACAAGAGCCTTTGTCCGGCGACTCCGTCGAGGCCTTGCGTACCCTCCAGATTCTCCTGGTGGACGACGATCCGGTGGACCGTGCGGCAACGCGCCGCTCCATCAACAAATCCAAGCTCAACGCTGCCATCGACGAAGCGGGCGATATCGAGTCCGGCATTCTCGCCCTCCGCCAGAAGCCCTACGACGTCGTCGTGCTGGATCATATTCTCCCGGACGGCAAGAGCGCGGACTTCCTGCGACGTGCACGCGATTGCGGCTTGGGCACCCCCGTCATTGTGGCCACAGGATTCGGAGACGAGATGCTGGTGGCCGACCTGCTGAAAACCGGCGCCGCCGACTACCTTCCCAAAGACCGCCTGACACCGGACTCCCTGTTTCGTGCCGTGTCTCATGCGATTCGCGTCTACCGGGCCGAACAGGAACTGCGCCACCAGGATGCGCTCCTTCGCGGCGTGGCGGAAGCCGCCACGCTGCTGCACACCCACGCCGACCGGGCCACAGCCGTTAACGAGGCGCTCGAGATTCTCTGCCGCGCCACGGAAGCCGACCGCGCCGTGGTCTTCGAACACATCATCCTGCCCGATACCCAGGAACCGGCCATGACCCACCGGTTTGAGTGGAATCGCGCCACGGGCAACTACCTCCTGAGCAGTGAGTCTCAGCAGAATATGCTCTACAGCAGTCTCGGCTTCGAACGCTGGCACGTGGCCCTGTCAGCAGGCCACACCATCAGCGGCCCCGTTCGCCTGTTCCCGGAAGATGAGCGCAAGCGACTCGAATCCGAGGGCGTCCGGTCGATACTGCTCGTGCCTATCTTCGTCGAAAACCGGTTCTGGGGTTTCATCAGGCTGGAGGACCGGCATGGCGAACGGGTCTGGTCCGGCCACGAGAAGACCATTCTCGTCGCAAGCGCCGCCGCCATCGGAAGTGCGCTCGTACATCGCCGCGCGGACGAACAACTCCGCCGAAAGGAAGAACGCTACCGGGCTATCCTCGAAAACCAGGTGGATCTCTTCTGCCGGTCAACCCCCGATCTCAAGCTGACCTTCGTCAACAACACGTACTGCCGCTACTTTGGAAAATCGCGGAAGGAACTCCTTGGCCAGAGTTTCCTGCCCCACATCCCCGATACCGACATGGAGGCCACGCGCCGTCATTTCGAGGCACTGACGCCCGACGTCCCCATCAACACCCACGAGCACAGGGCCATGGCGCCGGACGGTCGCACCCGCTGGCAGCAATGGACCAACCGGGCCGTGTTCGACGACGCCGGACGGGTTATCGAATACGAGTCGGTCGGCCGCGACGTGACGGATCGGCACGAGATGGAGGAAGCGCTCAAAGTCTCCGAGGCCAAGTACCGCGCCCTCGTGGAGCAGATGCCCGCCGTTGTCTATTCTGCCCGTCTCGACGACGCGAGCAGTACCATCTATATCAGCCCGCAGATCGAGGCCATCCTCGGATACTCCCCCGGCCAGTTTCTCAGGGATCCGGATCTGTGGTTGAAAGTCATCCACCCCGAAGACCGCGATCGCGTGCTGGACGCCGCAGCCAAGTGTCGCCGAGTCGGCGACCTCTTCGCCC
>DAISJM010000026.1:0-49544 GCA_036821485.1 Verrucomicrobiota bacterium
AGATACTTCACTACCGAGTTCTTCCAGTTGCCCAGGGCCGTGCCGGCCGGATCGTGGTGCGGCGCCGGGCAGGATTTCGAGGGCAGGGAAGCAGGAGACGAGGTGTGCTCGTGGGCCGCCGAGTGCCGCGAGGTCCTGTGCGAGGAGGTCGAGATTACGTGTGGTATCGACGACCCAGATGATGGGTTTGTGCCATGTGTCGTGGAAGCTCCATGCAAGGTAGGCTTGGATGGAGATGGGCAGGCTTGGGGCAAACCCCACCCGCCCTGCGGAGAATTCACCCCCCAGGTGTCGCGCATCATTCTCGGTGAGGCGGAACGCCCCCAATGGGCCGTTCATCGGGAGGAAACGTACGCCCGGACGGGGTGGGCGTCAACTGGGAGGGGGGATGCGCGAGGATGTTCTGCCTACAGGGCCTTGCGCAGGTGCGAGGGGAGGATCTTCAACTCGTCGCGGTACTTGGCGATGGTACGGCGGGCGACGGTAATGCCGGACTCCTTGAGTTTCACCACCATCTCCTGATCGGACAGCGGCTTGGAGGTGTCCTCCCCGGCCACGAGCGTGGCGATCGTATCCTTGATGGTCTTGTTGGAGATTTCCTTGCCATCGCTGGTTTTGAACCCCGGCGTGAAGAAGTACTTCATCTCGAACACGCCGCGCGGCGTCTGCATGTATTTGTTGGCCAGCGCGCGGCTGACGGTGGTTTCGTGGACACCGAGGAGCGATGCGATTTCGACCATCGTAAGAGGTTTCAGTTCCGAAACCCCGTGCTCCAGAAAATCGCGCTGCACCCGCTCAATCTCGGTGGCAATGCGGTAGATCGTCTGTTGCCGCTGCTGGATGCTCTTGATCAGAAGGGCGCCCGCGCGAATCTTCTCGCGGATATACGACTTCACTTCCTGCGTCGTGTTGGGGTCCTCGATCAGCGCGCGGTAGTGCTTGCTGATGAGCAGGTGCGGAACCTGATCGCGGTTCAGCGCGATCACGTAGTCGTCACCCACCTTTTGCACTTGTACCTCGGGCAGAACGTAGGACGGAGTCTCTGCGGAGAACATGCGACCGGGCTTCGGCTCCAGCGTGGCGATGAACGCGGTGATGTTCTGCAACTCTTCCATGCTGATCTTCATCGCCTTGGCAATCTGGGGATGGCGCCGTGCGCCCAGCGCGTCGAGGTGGTCCCTGACGACCGTGGCGGCCGGCGAGTCCTCTTTGCCCAGCCGCTGCAGTTGGAGCAGCAGACATTCGCGAATATCGCGTGAGCCGACACCAATCGGGTCAAACTCCTGGATGATCTTGAGGATTCTCTGCAACCGGTCCAGGTCCGATCCGGTGGAGTGCGCGAGTTCCTCGATGCTGGTGGTCAGGTAGCCGTCGTCGTTGATGCTGCCGATGAGCAGCTCGCCGGCCTGCTTATCTTCCGTCGAGAGGCCGGCCAGTGCGAGTTGGGCGAGAAGGTGTTCCTGGAGTGATTCCGGCTGGGTGATCGAGTCGAAGAAGAACTGGCGCTTGGCGGCATCCTCCGCCGTGTAGTGGTGCGAGGACTGGGTTTGCTGAAAGTAGTCGCGCCATTCGTCATCGAGTCGCGCGAGGACCTTGAACTCTTCCGCGAAATCCAACTCCTTGTGGTCTTCCGAATCATTGCCGGCCGGCTCGCTGGTGCCCGGTTCAACCTCGACCTGCGTGGTTTCCAGGGGCTTCTCCTCGAGCGTGGGATTCTGCTGCATCTCCTGCTGAACGAGGGTGCGCAATTCGAGGATGGGCACTTGCAGCAAAGCGAGGGATTGGCGCAACTGGGGCGCCAAGATCATTTGCAGCCGCTGCTGCTGTGTTTGGGCTAGATACTGCTCGTGCACCATACGTCTCCAGAACATCGCCAGTTTATCCCGGGTCCTGTGCTCTCACAAGGTCTTTCCCCGCGCGCAGTTGCGCGGGAGCGGGCTGGATCGCTTGACCGGAGCGCAGGAGTGGTGGAAAATGCGGGCTGCGTCGGACAGAAAACCGCGCGAAACATCCGGCGGATCACCATCATGTCGCTTCAGTTATGCGTTCTTGCCAGCGGAAGTTCCGGAAACTGTACCTACGTGGGTACAGACCGGACGGGCATCCTCATCGATGCCGGGCTCAGCGGAAAGGAAACGCAGCGCCGGCTGGAGCAACTGGGTCTGGGCATGGCGAACATCCAGGCCGTCTGCGTCAGCCACGAGCATGGGGACCACACCGCGGGGCTGCGCGTACTGAACCGCCGCCACGGGATCCCCCTCTTTGTGAATTCTGCGACCCGGGATATTCTGTGCAGGGCGGAAGGGGCGGGGGAGCTGTCGTGGAATATTTTCCAGAGCGGATCGGCGTTTCCTGTGGGCGATCTTGTGTTGGAGCCTTTCACCGTGCCGCACGATGCGGCTGACCCTGTCGGATTCATCGTCAAAGCGGGCGCGTTGCGCGTGGGCATCACGACGGATATCGGCATGATTACGGAGCGCGTCGTTGATGCCCTGAGCGGGTGCCATGCCCTGGTGATCGAGGCCAATCACGACGAGCATCTGCTTGAGAACGCGGAACGTCCCTGGTCGCTGAAGCGTCGCATCAAAGGCCGGCTGGGGCATCTTTCCAACGAGCATGCGGCGGAGATGGTGGCGCGTGTTGCCGGGCCCCATCTGCAGCACGTCTTCCTGGCGCATTTGAGCGCCGACTGCAATCGCGGTGAGTTGGCGCTGCAGACGGCGGTGAGGACGTTGAAGACCGCGGGCCATCACCACGTCCGTGTCAGTCTGACCTTCCCTGATCGCATCAGCGACGTGTGGCGTGGCTGATCGGCAGAAAGCGGGTCCTGCGGGCCCGGAGGGGTCGATTCTCTTTGACACGGGGCAAGGTGGGGTGTTATTTGAAACCTCATTCGACGGGCTGTTTTCCGCGGTCCCGATGGCAGATGGGAGCAACCCCGCGCGCCGGATGTAAGGAGCAAAGTATGGCCAAGGTGCTACTGGAACACATCTACAAGATCTATCCCGGCAATGTCATTGCCGTCAATGATGCCAACCTCGAAATCGAAGACCGCGAATTCGTGGTGTTGGTCGGCCCGTCGGGCTGCGGCAAGTCCACCACGCTTCGCATGGTTGCCGGGCTGGAAGAGATCAGCAAGGGCAACATCTACATCGATGGCCGCAAGGTCAACGACGTGCCCCCGAAGGATCGCGATATCGCCATGGTGTTCCAGAACTACGCCCTGTATCCGCACATGACCGTGTACCGGAACATGGCGTTCGGCCTCAAACTGCGTCGTTACCCGAAGGCGGAGATTGATACCCGCGTGCGCGACGCCGCGGAAATCCTGGGCATCACGCACCTGCTGGAGCGCAAGCCCAAGGCGCTTTCCGGCGGCCAGCGCCAGCGCGTGGCCGTGGGTCGCGCGATCGTTCGCAAGCCCAAGGCCTTCCTGTTTGACGAACCGCTCTCCAACCTTGACGCCAAGATGCGCGTACAGATGCGCACCGAAATCAGCAAGCTGCATACGCGGCTGTCGTCGACGATGATCTACGTGACGCACGACCAGGTCGAGGCCATGACGATGGGCGACCGCATCGTGGTGATGAAGGATGGGTTGATCCAGCAAGTGGCGACCCCTCTTGAGCTGTATGACCACCCGATCAACCAGTTTGTCGCTGGGTTCATCGGCAGTCCGCCGATGAACTTCTTCTCGGGACAGCTCGTCCAGCAAAAGGGCAGCATCTATTTCAACGAAGGCAACTTCTCCATCCGCGCCGAGGATTCGCAGGCGGCCAAACTGACTTCGCGCGTTGGTCAGGACATCGTGTTCGGCATTCGGCCGGAGGATATCCAGGATTCGCTCTATGTGACCAATCCGAACCCGGAGCACCAGGCCAAGGCGCGCGTCGAAGTCGTGGAGCCGATGGGTGCGGAAGTGTTCCTGTACCTGAACACGGGCAAGCACACCTTCATCTCCCGCGTGGACGTTCACGACAACGCGGACGTCAACCAGGAACTCAACCTGGTCTTCGACATGAAGCAATCGCACTTCTTCGACGCAAAGACGGGCGAGACCGTGGTCTGAGGCGGAGTCAACGGGGCATCATCGGCCTGCCGGGGTAGGGCGGGCCATCGTAGCTGCAGCCATGGAGATACTCACGGGCTTTTCTCAATTCCTGCTGGTGACGGCCATCGCCTTTGCGCTGCTCTGCCTGCTGATCAGCCATCTGCGCTTCGAGAACCTGACGCGTCGGGCAACGCAGTCCGACGACGACATGGACCCTCGTGATACGTTTCAGGTTCAGATCGCGCATCTGCTGGGCACGGCCCACCGCATGCCCGAGCCCTTCGCAGTCGTCTTTGTCATGCCGACAGAATGGGTCTCGATGAAGGAGAGATACGGGGCCGCCTGGGCCGAGGAGGCCCTGTCGGTTGTTGAGGCCCAGGTTCGCAGCGTGGTTCGACGTACGGACACGGTATTGCACTACGGTGAGGGGCGTGTTGGTCTGATCATGGAGACGGGCCGGCAGCATCTTGGCCCCATTCTGAAGCGCGTGCAGGATGCAGTGGGGCGTGAACCTTTCCGCAGTACGTCGCATGGCGTGATGAAGTTGTCGGTCCAAGTGGGTGCCGCGACGCATCCGGAGAATGGTGACCGTGTGCGCGAGTTGATCGAGCAAGCCGTGGCTGCGGTGACACAGGCTGGGCAGTCCGACGCCGCGGAACCTGTTCTGGCGCCCACGATCGAGAAAGAGGTCGCTCCTGTGCCGGCTGCGGCGGATTCGGCTCAGCGCAGCATGCTCGATCCGTTGACGGGCGTACTGCGTGAGGACCGGCTTGGATCGGCGGTTTCAAAGTTTGTGGCCCGCCATCGCCGTGACGATCGCCCTGTTTCGCTTCTTCTGTTGGACATCGATTTTCTCCGTCGTTACAACGAGCACTATGGCCGGGACGCGGGCGATGGCATCCTTCGCGGACTCGGGGAATTCCTTCAGCACAATGCGCGGGAGAGCGATCTGCTGGCGCGGTACGGCGGCGAGGAATTTCTCGTCGTGATGGGCTGTGCCCCGCGCGACGCGCTGATTGCGGGCCAACGTTTGGTCGCGCAGATGAAGCGCACGCCGATTACCGCGGCAGGCAGCAGTTTGAAAGTCTCGGTGAGCATCGGTGTGGCAGGGTTTCCG
Source organism: Verrucomicrobiota bacterium (assembly GCA_036821485.1). Taxonomy (GTDB): domain Bacteria; phylum Verrucomicrobiota; class Kiritimatiellia; order CAIQIC01; family JAGNIJ01; genus DAISJM01. The sequence continues at coordinate 5,169 of DAISJM010000026.1, forward strand.
GATCACGGGGGTAACCCGGCGCGCCTGCTCGACGCCGCGGAGACAGCGCTTTTTGCGGCCAAGGAACGGGGCCGCAGCCTCTGCCTGATGTACGAACCCTCCATGACGCCCCCTCCCAAGGGCAAGCCGCGTGACGTGTTCTGATCGCGGATATTCGCATTCCGAAATGCCGGCTCCCTGTGCTACTCTCGACACCTGTATGAAGGCTCCTGCGCTGAGATTGGGTGTGAATATCGACCACGTGGCGACGCTTCGCCAGGCGCGCGGTACGACGTATCCGAGCCCGCTGGAGGCGGCACGCTGTTGTGCCGCAGCCGGGGCGCATGGACTCACCGTGCATCTGCGCGAGGATCGGCGCCATATTCAGGATGCCGACGTCTACGCGTTGAAGCAGGCCGCGATTCTTCCCGTGAATCTGGAGATGGCCAATGCCGCGGCTATTGTTCGCATTGCCTTGGATGTGCGGCCCGAGGAAGTCTGTCTCGTGCCGGAACGCCGCCAGGAAGTGACCACGGAGGGCGGGCTCGATGTTGCCGGGCAGGAGCAGGCTTTGAAGCCAACGGTAGATTCCTTGCGCGAGGCCGGGGTGCAGGTCAGCCTCTTCATCGAGGCGGACCGGCGTCAGCTTGAGGCGGCGGCGCGGCTGGGTGTCCCTTATGTCGAACTTCACACGGGCGCCTACTGCGATGCCGGATCGGACCGGGCCAAGAGAGAACTGGAGCGGTTGGTACAGGGCGCAAAGATCGCGCACGACCTTGGATTGAAGGTCAACGCGGGTCATGGCATCAACCTTCAGAACATCGCCGGCGTGCTGGACATGCCGCATCTCGACACGCTTAACATCGGTCACAGCCTCGTTGCCCGCGCTGTCTTTGTTGGTCTGGAGCAGGCGGTGCGTGAGATGATGAAGGCCATGTCGGCCTATCGCGGAGGAGCCGGTTGAAGAAGAAACGGCAGAAGGGCGTGAAGTCCGAATCCCGTCCTGCGGTTCTGGGCGTGGGTATCGATCTTGTTGAGAATGACCGGATGAAGGCCACCATGAAAAGCTGGGGGACGCGTTTCACTGCCCGCGTGTTTCTTCCCAGCGAGCGCGCCTACTGCAAGGCCAAGGCTGAACCGTGGCGGCATTACGCGGGACGCTTTGCGGTCAAGGAAGCGGTCAGCAAGGCGTTTGGAACGGGCGTGGGTGAACATATCGGTTGGCGCGATATCGAAGTAGTGCGGGATGCGCGAACCGGCGCGCCGTCCGTGCGCCTCGGTGTGAAGGGACGCCGGCTGGCGAAGCGGTTGGGCGTGGAGCGGATTCTGATCAGCTTGTCGCACACGCATCACTATGCCGTCGCCCAGGCGGTTCTTGTAGGCCGTTAGGGTGTGCCGGAGGGGAGTGCGAAGCTATGAAACTGGTCACCGTGGCTCAAATGCGGGAACTCGATCGGCGCACGATCGAGGAGTCGAACATTCCCGGCGAAGACTTGATGGACCGGGCGGGCTGGGGCGTGGCGGATCATGTGCGGCGCATGGCCGAGGTCGCCGGATTCCATTTTCCTTCCGTTCTTGTGATTGCCGGCCGGGGGAACAACGGCGGCGATGGGTTTGCCTGCGCGCGCTATCTCAAGGAAATGGGAACCAGCGTGGAGGTGTGGCTCGCGGGAGCGGCGGCCGGTATTCGCGGTGACGCGCTGAAACATCTCAGCAGGATGAAGGCCGCGGGAATCAAGTTGCGCGAGATCAAGACGATGGAGGAGTGGCAGGAGGAGCGCGACTACGGCCACGCCGCCAACATTGTCGTGGACGCAGTGTTGGGCGTGGGAAGCAGTGGTCCGGCGCGTGGACCGGCCGCCGGCGCCATCCAGTTCATCAATGCGCGGTTGCAGGAAGCGCTCATCATTTCCGTCGATGTGCCGTCGGGCCTCGACGCCGATACCGGCATTCCCGAGGGCGACGTGGTATGCGCGGATGTGACCGTGACGATGGGGCTTCCCAAGCGGGGGTTGGTGAGTCCCCTGGCGCTCGACTGTGTGGGATCCATCGAGGTCGTGGATATCGGTATTCCGGCAGACTATGTGGCTGAGCTGGCGCTTGAGGATGAGCGCGAACTGATTTACCTGACCGATCTCAAGCCTCTGTTTCCCCGGCGTCGTCGCGCAACGCACAAGGGTCATTACGGACATGTGCTGCTCATCGGTGGAGCTCGCGGTTACTCGGGGTCCATTGCCATGGCGGCGAAAGCGGCGCTGCGCTCCGGCGTGGGATTGGTCACCGTTGTCGTCCCGGAAAGCATAGCCGGTACGGTGGCGGGCGCTTCGCTCGAGAGCATGGTGGTTGGGGCGCGCGAGACTTCTTCAGGAGCGTTATCGAAGGACATGTGGGCTGACTGGAAGACGAGAATTCACGATTATGACGCCGTGTTGGTGGGACCCGGGCTGACGCGCGGCGATGACAGCCGGGAACTGGTTCAGCAGATTCTTGCGGAGTGCCGCGTGCCGCTCGTGCTGGATGCAGATGCGATAAGCGTGCTGCCGGGACGACCTGAATTGATCAAGAAGGCAAACTGCCCGGTGGTCATTACGCCTCATCCGGGCGAGTTGGCCACGCTGCTGGCGAAGAAGGCGGTGGATATACAGGAAGATAGATACGCGTCCGCCGGAACCGCGGTTGAGGCGACGGGCGCCACCGTGGTGTTGAAGGGCGCAGGCACGATTGTTGCGCAGGAAGGCCGCGCGCCCCACATCAATCTGACCGGCAACCCCGGCATGGCGACGGGTGGCAGCGGCGATGTACTGGCCGGTCTCCTGGTGGGATTTCTGGGGCAGAAGCTGAAGCCTTTCGATGTGGCGCGGGCCGCGGTGTATCTGCATGGTCGTGCAGGCGACATGGTTGCGTGGCGCAAGTCGCAGGCAGGGCTGGTGGCGGGCGACCTGATCGACGAGCTTCCCTACGTCTTCCGCGATGTGGCTCTGCGCTGAACCGAAGAATGGTCCACGGGACGGCATGGATGAAGGTCGAACGGGCACACGAGCGCGATTACGACGAGTTGCTGGATGTGATCATCCGCTGCTTTCGCAGCGATACGCCTGAACATCCGAGATTTGAGACTTTCCTTCCCGACCTTTACCGGCGGACCGAAGCAGACATGAACCGGCATTTCATTCTTCGCGAGGCCGGTCGCATCATCTCGGCGGTGGGTGTGTATCCGATGTCGCTGCGCTGTGGGGACGTGTCGATGACGGTGGCCGGTGTGGGGGCGGTGTGCACGGTCCCCGAGCATCGCGGGCGCGGCTGCATGTCGAATCTGCTCAAGCAGGTGCGCATCGGCATGATTCACGATGGGTACGCGATTTCGTGGCTTTCCGGTTTGCGCGAACGGTACGGTCGGTTCGGCTGGGAGAAGGCGGGTTCGGATATCCAGATCAAGATTGAGGGCGGTCGAGCAGATCAGGGCGCTGGATCGTGGCGCATCCGAAGGATGGATGCGGAGCGCGATTCCATAGACCGTCTGGCACAGGCGCATGACGGCGTGCGATGGGCGGGCGTCTGTGAGAGGCCAATCCTCCGGCTGAAACTGCAACGCTACGGCATGGAGACATGGGAGGCAGAGGCTGAGACAGGCTATGCCTACGTGGTGTTGAATCGATGGAAGAAGTGGATTGCCGAATGGGGCGGGTCGCCGACGGGCGTGGAAGCTTTGCTTCAGCGGCAGTTGCTTGAAGGTGAAACGTGGGCCGTGCGGATACCTCGTGAGCGGGATGGGTACACCGATCTTTTTCGCGGGTTGGGGTCTGAGGTAACCTGCGAACACGACAACCTTGCCGTGGTGGATTTGAAGAAGTTGGTGAAGCTGTATCATCCGGTGCTGGCGGACCGATTTCCTCAGGGCGAGGCGGTGGTGCTGGCGGTGGATGACGCGCTTTGCCCCACGGAAGTCTGTTTGTGCGGTGGAGAGGTGTCCACCCATGTTCCGGAAACAGCGCACCGATTGGTGTTGGATGCCCGTCGAATGGCGCTTCTGCTCTTCGGCCCGTCGAAACCATCGGACGTGGTGGTTCTTCCGGCCGGACTCAAATGGCTTGACGATATCTTCCCTTTGCCGTTCTATACGCCGTCTCTGTGGCGAGTGTGACAAGGCGGCGGCGCGTTGACTTCAGGCCCTGCCGCCTGCATTATTCACCTGTTGGACATTGAGAGGCGAACATGCTGCGAACCATGCTTAAGTCAAAGATTCACCGGGCGACGTTGACCGGTACAGAGTTGAACTATGAAGGCAGCATCACGGTCGACCTGGCCCTGCTGGAGAAGGCGGGGATTCTTCCAGGCGAGCAGGTCCATGTGCTCAACGTCAACACCGGCGCCCGCCTCATCACGTATACCATCACGGCGCCGCGCGGCTCGGGCACGGTGTTGTTGAATGGTCCCGCGGCGCGGCTGGGCGTGGCCGGCGATCAAGTGGTCATTTTGACGTATTGCCAACTTACCGACGAAGAATCCCGCAAACACAAGCCGGTCGTTCTCCTGGTGGACGGAAAGAACCGCCTCCGCAAGAAGAAGTAGATCTGTCCGCGTTTTCCCGTTGGAGGATGGGGCCCGGCTTCGTCCTGCTCGACAAGCTCGCAGAACTACGCCGTGGCATCCCAAGGCGCTTCGCGCTACGGCGGGACAGCCCTCGCTCTCGGCTGCGCTCCGAGCGAAGGCTGGAGCCGGCGGTCGGATTCGAACCGACGACCCTCTGATTACAAACGGCCGCAGGCCCACGCGGCTCTGATCGTTTCCCCGACAAAGACTACTGGCGGATCGACTTCCGGTCCAGCGAGTTGTGCCAGCGGCAACTCTGACTCACAGAAGACACAGTGGGATCGCCAGGCACTCACAAGATGACGTAGATAGTCCGCAAATGAACACATGAGCGGCCTTCCGCGCCACGCGAATGGCCACGCGGAACGCCACCTGTGATGCGATAGGCACAACAATGCGGCGTTAACTTGATTTCGCAATGCACCCGCAACCCGAATGCCCGGTTTTGTCGTAGAGATTGTGCGTGGGGGTGGGCCATATCATAGCCCCTCCACCGCACACTCCACCGTCCACTTCACGTTGTCCACGATGTCGGATGCTCGGTCGAATGGTGCGCCGTAGCGACCATAATACGGGTCGCAGGCCTTGAGCGCCGTCCCGCGAGCCCACAAGGGTGGGCAAAAACTGCTGGTCGTCACCCCGACCTCCTCGGCTAGAGCCCAGCCCGGTGTAACTGGCTCGGCCACGTCCCGCAGTCTCTTTCGCCTTCCATTGTGGCGCCGCTTGCGACGACGCTCCATCCACATGAGCCGTTCTTCCGGGGTCAGCGGCGGCTCCGACTCGGGCCACAACACGCCGTCGCTGGTCGGCGGCAGGTCGGCTACCGTTTTGGTTTTCTTCCTCATGCTTGATCTCCTTGTTCATCACCACTGCCGATTCGGACAGCATGCGCGATCGCATTCTCTGTGGCTCGGACCAGCACATACCCCGGCTGAGGTCGAAGCCGTTCGGCGACAAGATCGCATCCCCATCGTCGGTGGCGGGTTCGCCGATCAGTAATCCCGCCAAACCTGCCCTGCAACGTATTCGGCGTCCTTGTAGATCTCTTCGGCCACCGCCAGCGTGACCTGCCGAACGACACCGCGCACACGCGCGAAGATTGCTTCGTCGGCCTGGCGATAGACGTCGCGGCGTCCCTGCGCGCTACACTGCTCGAAAATGCAGTCGCAAGCCCGCTCTGCTTCGTCCTTGAGCGCATCCCGAACCATTTCGTCATCACCCGCGTAGACCTTGCCCAGCTTATGCAGCAACTCTCGCCGGGAGGCCTCCTCGGCGCGAATCTGCGCGTCGATAGAGGCCATCTGGACACGAAGCCGCACTTCGAAGGGAATCTCTGCCGTTGACACACGAGACTGATCCTTGAACTCGAAACCCGTCTTCGCTGCCGTCCTTCGTCGTGGAGTGTTCGCGCCAGAGAACGTCTTGCTTGTCCTCCCGCCGTGGCGCCGCTTGCGCCGCCGCTCCATCCACATGAGGCGCTCTTCCGGCGTCAACGGTTGCTCCGAATCCGGCCACAACACCCCGTCGCTGGTCGGCGGCAGATCGGCCACCGTCGTGATTGTCTTCTTCATATTCAGCCCCCTCCTTCTTCATCTTCATCGCTGCTATAAATCGCGTGAGCGAACGCCCGCTCCATAGTACGGACCAGCGCATACCCAGGCTGAGGTTGGAGCCGGTCAGCCACAATGTCCCGCCCCCACTTCCCGCGTTTGGTTCGCGTCAGGCCATCAGAATCCCGAATCTGGCCGATCACAACCGCGATCGGCGTCCGGACCGCGGCGTATGCCGACGCAGGGCCGGTGTATGGCGCCTCCCGGGGATACAACTCGTCCTCTGTGGGGGCCAGCTCGGTCAACGATGGGAGGCAATCTTCACAGACCCAAAGTCCGGCGTACAACTCGCCGTCCTCGATCTGTATCAATTCATCGGCGTCGGCGTAGTCGCCGCACAGGTCACAATATGGCGGAGCCCTCAGCATACTTATGAAAATAGCTCGCCGCAAGGGATCGTCAACGCGCCGCCACGCAGAAAATGTCTTTCTTCGCTTCGGAAGACAGTCTGGCACGGAAGTTGAAACGAGCACGCGCGGGACAAAGCACTGGGGAGGGGAAGGTGATTCCCGCACGCGTAGGTCATTTCAGGCTTCGTGCCAACAGCCTGGGAGGCGGCAGGATTCCGCAGCAGTCGGTAATGCGAAGCTCACAAGTTCTGCAACCGGCTTGCCGAAGTGGCTGAATAATAATCTGCATTCTAGCCTTGTAGACATTGGCTCCGGCGATAGCGGACGAAAAAATAGGTGCCGCCCGGAAGCCGAATCCCGAGCCCGATCAATATCATTCCCGTTGAGCAAGGGACCTGTGTGCAGAAAGGGACAACAAAGTTTCGGTCGCCGTGCGGCTGTGGCTTAACAACCACCCGCCCCCTTGGTCCCTGCGGCTCACCGCGCGGCGACCGTTTCTACGACCCCAACGGGGCAAAGGAGAGGGACTATGCAGAATGCAATCCAGACTAACGCGTCCGATTGGACGCTTCCTCCGGAACGGAAGGGCCGCGTGCACTTCAGCACCGTGCCGACCGAGAAGTTCAAGGACCCTGAGTACGCCGGCCTGTTCGATGCCGTCGTCGACGACATCAGCGTCAAGCGCGGCGTTGAGCGCGCGATCTGGGATCGGCCCAACGAGATTCAGGTCCGCGACGAGATGGCGTTGCTCTTGGACCTCACCGGGCCGACTGGTGACAAGTACCTTGTTGCTACGTTCGGCACCAAGCTGAGTTCGAGCACCAAGTCGACCTGCTACGCATGGGTCACCGGCATCTTGGGTCGGCCCCCGACGCCGGGCTTCGACCTGCGCACGTTGAAGGGCGTGCGCTGCCGCGCGCTGATCACGATGGCGCAGCGCCGCGACGGCACTGGCAAGTACTGCCGTGTCGACCGGTTTCTGCCGGTTGACCGGGGGACTTCCCCGATCTCCGTGGCGCCTGTCACGGAGCGGAGGCCTCCGGCCTCCGATCTGCCTCCACAGACTCCAACGCTGGCGGCCCCTCCGGAGGAAACTGAGGACAACGACCCGATATTCCCGAGGACGTAGTCCAGGAATCGAGCCCGGCGTCGGCATACTGACGAAACTGCCGACGCAAGCCGTCGCCGGGCGATGAGGTATCGGCCATGAACAACACGAACATCAACAAAGAACCGACAGGCGATTCTCGATCGGTCTGCTGGCCCCGTCCTGCACCGGGAAAGGGCGTCCACATGACGCTCGATAGGGCATTAGAGATGATCAAGACCGAGCTTTCCGGGATTAAGACTAACCGCGAACGCGTCGACTGGCTTCGCGGCGTCAGAAGGCAGTCAAAGTGAGGAGCGTGCTCGACGAGGCACTCGTGCTCGCCCGCGCCGGCGTGCCGGTGTTTCCTCTCGTGGCGAACGACAAGCAGCCGGCAACCAGTCACGGGTTCAAGGATGCCACCACGAACGAACAGGTCATCCGCCGCTGGTTCGTGTACGCGCACAACTTGGGGCTACCGACTGGCGCTGCCTCCGGCATCATCGTGGTCGATTGCGACGTTGACCCAGACAAAGGAAAGGACGGCCCAAAGCGATTACGCGAACTGGAGGACAAATACGGCAGGTTGCCCAAGACAAGACGGGTGCGCACGCCTCGCGGCGGCCAACACCTGTACTTCAAGGCCCCAGCCTGCCGGGTGCCGTGCTCAAGCGACACGCGGATTGCATATGGCATAGACGTCCGGGGCGACGGCGGATACGTCGCCGCCCCGCCGAGCGTCACGACACTCGGATCTTATACCGTGGTGGACGAAACCGAACCCGCAGCCGCACCCGACTGGCTTCTCGGACTCGCAATCGGCAAGAACCTCGGAAGACCGGCACAAGCGGCAAACAGCACGCCCACCCCAAAACAAGCCGGTGCTGGAGACCTTGCCGGGATCGACGAAGTTCGTGCCGCACTGTTCGCTATCGACGTGGAGAAGACCTCAGAGCCGGTCTGGACCGAGATCGGTTGGGCGCTGCACTGGTGGGGGGTGAAGACGGGGAACGACGAAGCGGCCATGCACATGTACGCCGAGTGGTCAGCCACGGACGGGAGCAACGGCTCGGACGGGTTGCCGCGGTTCAGACCCGGTGAGATCCAGCGAAAGTGGAGAATGATGGAGGTGGGACGTCCTGACGGCATCACCATCAAGAGCCTTTTCCGACGGGCGTACGACGCTGGCTGGCAGGGGCCCGCGTACAACACGTTCACGTTCAGCGGGCCGGTAACGACCGCTGACGGGAGTTCCGCCACCGCCACTACCTTTGCTGCGAATGCAGCGCCCGAGCCACCGCGAATAATCACCCCCAACGAGCTCCTTGAATTCAACCCGCTCGACGACCCTGACGAGTTGATACCCCATCGCTACCTCTGTAAAGGATCCGGGATGCTGGTCGCCGGCCCGACCGGAGCCGGAAAATCCTCGTGGCTCACCCAGTTCGCAATCCACGCAACTGTTGGGCGCGAAGTTTTTGGCATGCGGTTCGTCAGGCCGCTCAAAATTCTGATCATACAGGCTGAGAACGACAGGGGAGACATGGCCGAGATGTTCCAGGGCGTATACAGGACTCTCGAGGCGGGGGCCCCCGGCGTCGAGCCGCTGACGAACGCCGAGGCCGTACTGGTGATGGACAACCTACGGTGGATTCGGGAGCCATCGCGGGCCGGAGTTGAGTTCGCCGCGCTACTCCGCCGCGTCGCCAACGACAACAGACCAGACATCGTGGTCGTTGATCCCGCGTTCGCCTTTCTCGGTGCTGACGCATCCAGGCAAGCCGACGTGAGCCTCTGGCTCCGGAACCTGATCAACCCGGTCCTGGTCGAGACCGGCATCGCCATTGTGATCGCACATCACACCAACAAGCCCGTCAGAAATCTGGAGAGGAAAGACGCATGGAGGAGTTCGGACTACGCGTACGCCGGCTCTGGAAGCATCGAGTGGGCAAACTGGGCCAGGTGCGTCATCGCCCTGCAATGCACCGACATCACAGGCATCTATCGCCTGGTCGCTGGCAAGAGGGGCTCCCGGCTCGGCTGGAGGACTGCGGACGGCAAGCCGACTTTAGACCGATTCATAGCCCACGCACGGGAAGAGGGCCGGATATACTGGCGCGAGCCAGACGCCGACGAGACATTTCAAATCAAGGTCGTTGCGGCCGTTGAGGGCTTTCGTCGACTTCCTGAGGTCTTCAGGTCATCAGCCGAGGAGCGCGACGGCTTGGACGCCGACGAGATCATGCGGCGGGCTGTGGAGATGGGCATCACACGCGTCTCCGGCGCGGCCTTCGGCGTCCGGCGGAGCCAGTGGCTTACAGGCTCACGCGCCAAGGCGGTCGACCATGGCGTCCTCGATCGGCGCGGCGAACTGTTCCGGCCGAAGCCGTCGCCGCTCGCCGCGAGCCGTCCGCCCGACGACGAAGCCGTTGCCGACGATCCCGACGACTCATCGTGGCTCTTGAAGATGACGCGGGATTTGAAGTGAGACACGCCGAGAGGTATCTGGATTCTGTGACACACCCTCGATTCTGGACTTCCACCGCCGGCCAAAACGTTCACGTGAGCCCGTTCTCTTCCACTCCGTTACGCGGCGTAACACGGTGGTGGACGGAACGTGGCGGTGTGCCAATGGCGAAACGCTTTCTTACACGCGTAATATTGCCGTGTAGGCGTGCAATTACACGTTACGCCCCCCTTTATAAGGGGCGTAACGTGTAATGCATGTTTGCCCAGGCAAGAATCTCTGACACGGATTCCCACTTCAGAAGGCAATCCCAGTTCTGTGGGTCTCGGTCAGCGGCGCGGCTTCGGTTCGCGTCCGGTCACAAGCCAATGGGGGGTTGTGACCAAGCACTTCGCCAGTGCGAGCAATTCCCCATCGAGGACGCGCCTTCCTACTTGCGACTCGATCTTCGAGATGCCTGAGCGGGACATGCCCACGCCCAAGTCGCCGACTTTCTTCGCCAACTCCGCCTGCGTCATCCCTAGCCGTAGCCGGATTCGCCTGATTCGCGGGCCACAGATGTTCTTGGGCTTGTTCTTGTTCACGGCGCCACGGTGCTGGCGGTGTGCGAATCCGCAAAGCATCATCTGCAGGCCAGGGGCCGGCTAGCCCCCGGGGTCCCCCCCGTGGACGGCTTCGAGAAATTCCTGGACGTCATTCGCCGTCCGCCGCCGGTTTCATGCTTGGCCTTCTGACCTAGGTGCGCTTGTGTGGGGGCACGATGCGGTTTACGTGGGTCGAGAGGAGCCAAACCCGATGCAGAACCCAAACGTGGTCAGACTTCGGATTCTAATGCAGATGTTCCGCATACAGCAGAAGGACATCCGCCGGGCTGTGGGGTGCAGCAAGGCACTGGTCTCCCGACTACTGGGTGATCCGACTTTTCGCGTCCGTGAAAAGTTTTGGATTAACTTGAACAGCAAAGTGCTGGAGTTGATTGCCACGTCCGCCCCGTATGTGTTCGACGTTCCGGCCACGTCGGTTCAAGACGTGGAGACTATGGAAATGACGAGACCCGGAGGCACGACGAGCACGCCCTCTTCTGGTTCGCCCAACGCTTCGAAGCGTCCATTCAGCGCGTAGATGCCGGTGATCGACGCCAACGCGGCGTCCACCTGATCCACGTTGGACAGGGCTCCCTCAGCGACGCCGAGACCTCGGAGGATGGATCGACGCCACACGACCTTCGTCATTCCTGTGGGTCGTTTCCCGGCAAGTGCTACCGAAGTTGCATAGGGGAAGATTTCGATCGCGTGACCCCGCACATTTCCCGTTCGATATCGCGGATAGCACAAACTAATGGCCTCGAAGGCGCGGAAACCAACACGCATCCAATCGTAGAAGCGACTCTTCTGCCGTGCCGGATCAGATGGCGTCGCGAAACACTGGATGCCACGCTCGCGCAACTTCAACTCAGCCTGGCGACACTTGCCCGATCGCGACCATCCTGGAGGTGAGTCAATCGCCACGATGTCCGGTTTCCACTCTTGGCAGATGCGTTGGAGCTCTTCTGGCCGAATATCGTGCTTGGTGTTCTTGATCTTCAGTTCCCCGTCCAAGAGAACAAGATCTAAACCTTTTCCCACACCTACATCTATACCCAGCGACAGAACATTCATCATGTTAAGCCTGCGCGCATTCCCTTGGACCGAACAGGTCTACGAGAGCCTGACCTTGTCCAGTGTCTCTTTGCGTTTGCGCCAGTCCGGTTGGCAACGAGTCAGTAACGCGTAAAAGGCCTTCGAGTGGTTGTGGTGCGTCGTATGACAAAGTTCGTGCATAATGACGTACTCGATGCAGTGGACTGGCACCTGCACCAGCGCCACATTCAGAGTCATTCTGTGCGATCGCGTACAACTTCCCCATCGACGTCGCATTGAGCGGACAACCAAGGTTGGTTCGGAGACTCCGTGACGTGCCGCGACAATGTAGCACTTGGTCAAATAGCGACGGAACACTTCGTGGGCTTGCCTTCGATACCAAGCATCAACACATCTGCGGACATCTCGTACCTGACCTCGGTCTTTGACCGACACGCAAAGGAACCGACCCAACAGCTTGGCAGAACGCCTCGCGCCATCCGTTATCTTGAGCCGATACTGACGACCGAGATAGACGAACGTCTCGCCGGCCACGTACTTCTTTGGCGTCGGCAGAGGATGGTAGGTTTCCAGCCTGTCGAGAGTCCTGGCAATCCACGAAGCCTTCTTTCGCAGGACGGCTGTGATCGCTTCACCGGCCACGTTCTTTGGCGCAAACACGTCCACGAGGAGTTCTGGAGACACAACAACCCGGAGAGACCTCCGATCGGCACGATGAAGACGATACGGGATCTGCCTTTCGCCAAACTGCACCTTGTCTTCTGTGCACTCAGTCTTCATTGGCGATCGCAATCTCGATGCATCGGTCTATGAGTGCATCATGCTCTTCGACAGGGATCTCCATCCCGTATTCCTTGCCGATTTCAAAGAGGATGTCGTCGATCTCGCCCCGCATCCTGTTGATGGCATCCTGATTGGTGCGCCAATCCCGAATCTTGTGTTTGCCAATCCGCGCCACGACCTGCAGGGCAATATCCGTCTTCGGCTTGTCGTTGCCCGTGGAGTACTGTGCAAGACTCTCCCGGACGCACCCGAAGAACCGACGTTCCATGTCCTTCCCGACAAGTTCGGCCGGGATATCGTCTTCTGTGTGCGTCACAACCTTCGTGGAGATCTCTTTCAGTTTCTCCAGAGCCTCCAGAGCACGCAGCCGGCCGGCATGGTATTGCGCGAGCACGTCTTCCAGCAGTTTCGAGAACCTCCTGTAGAACGCCGGATCTTTGGCTAACTCCTGCTCGATGACGTGTCGGGTGGCAGAGGCGATCATATCCGCCTTGGCACCCGCGCTCTTTCCCTGATCCTCCAGGATGTGCTGTCGTTCTGTCGCGTCGAACAAGTTGATTGGGTTGCAGAGTTGCTGGACTTCCCCGGCGCCGACGTGGGTGTCGATGAGCTTCTTGATCTTCGGCTCATATTCGGAGAAGTTGATTGTCTCCTGATATCGTTGCGAGACCGCAGCTCGAAGGTTCTGGAAGAACTTCAAGTCTGCCTTGTACTTCTTGATGGTCTTGAGCGGAGTCGTTTCCAGAAAGTTCGTTGACGACAGAGCGAGTGCCAGCGTCCGCGCGAAGAGGCTGAACCTCTCATAGAACTTGTTGCGGAGATTGTCGTCCCGAAGATGGACTTCGTAGGCCTCGGGATCTTTGGCGCCTTTGACTTCCTGAAATAGTTCCCAGAGGTCCGAGTGCAGCTGCGGGAGTTCCGCCGCCTTATCGGCGATGTAGGTGACCGTCTCCTCCAGATCCTGCCGGTCGTAGTTCGCCAGTTGTGCGTAGAAGTCGATGGCTTCGTCGAGTTCCTCGATAACGCCGCTGTAGTCGAGGATAAGACCGTACTCCTTGCCCTCATGTAGCCTGTTCACCCGAGCAATGGCCTGCAACAGCGTGTGCTCCTTGAGCTTTCGGGCCAGGTACAGAACCGTGTTGCATGGCGCGTCGAAGCCGGTGAGCAACTTGTCGACCACGATGATGATCTCCGGCTCATCCCCGCGTTTGAAGGCATTGATGAGCTGTTGGTTGTACTTCCGCTCCGAGCCGTAGCGATCCATCATGGATTGCCAGAAGTCTTTCTCCTTCTGTGAAGGGACACCGCCCTGATCCTCCCCTTCGCGTTCGGTCGGCGCGGAAATCAGCACCTCCGTCTTGACCTTGCCAAACTCGTCCATGAACTGCTTGTACTTGAGGGCGGTCTCCTTGTCCGGAGTCACGAGTTGCCCCTTCAGCCCGGTGTCCTGGTACGTCGCGCAGTAGTGCAGGCTCACATCCCACGCGATCATCCTGACACGATGGGTGGCCTTGTTGAGTTGGCGCTCCGTGGAGAACTTCCGCTTCAAGTCCGCTCGCTGTTCCTCGGTAAGCCCCATGGTCAGTTTCTCGAACCAGCTGTCTATGGCCTCTTCTTCCACGGGCTGGGGCACGTGACGCGCCTCGTAGAGCAAGGGAACCACCGCCTTGTCCTCGACCGCCCGTGCAATTGTGTATGCCGGTTTGAACAGGTCGCCGAACTGGGCAAAGGTGTTCTTCTTGGCCGATTTCGCCAAAGGCGTGCCCGTGAAAGCGATAAAGCAAGCGCCCTTCAGGGCCAAACGCATCTGGGCGTGTTGCTCGCTGTATTGACTGCGGTGTCCTTCGTCGACCAACACGAATGTGTTGCGATTTGCCTCCTTCAAGCCTCGACTGGCCACAGCGGTCGCGAACTTGTGGATGGTCGTTGTGACGACGTGTAGCTGCTGATCAAGCAGCAAGGTGACAAGGTCTTTGCCTGTGCTCGCCTGCTCCGGCTCCAGTCCACAGGCCCTGAACGTCCCCCATATCTGATCGTCCAGATCAACGCGATCGGTGACAAGAACGACCTTCGGGCTCAGAATTCCCGGATGAAGGGCAAGCGACTTGGCCAGCATGACCATTGTCAGCGACTTGCCGCTTCCTTGGGTGTGCCACACCACGCCACCTGAACGAGGCCCTTCGGGGGCGGCACCGAGGACACGCTCCATGATGTCCTGCACCGTGAAGTACTGCTGATAGCGAGCAATCTTCTTTTCCCCATTGTCGAACAGGATGAACTTGTACACGAGTTCCAGCAGTCGCTCGGGACGGCACAGCGCGTAGAGGGTGCGATCCTGCTCATAGACCTCCCGGCCCTGATCCAGGACCGACAAGAACTCCTTGCGGACATCTGCGAAAGGAACAGACAGGAGACGTTCGAGTGACTCCTTCTTGGCGGGCTTCTTCAGTAGTGGCCGGATGGAGCCATCCAAACCCTCTTCTTTCCAGACAGTCCAGAACTGCCGCGGCGTGCCCGTAGTTCCGTACTGCGCTTTGTCGCGGGCAAGGGCGAGTAGAAGTTGCGAGTAGAGAAATACTTGAGGGATACCGTCCTTGGCCTGGTAGTCCGCCAACTGCTCGATCGCGATCTCGATGGGCGGCTTCTTCGCCTGGGCATAGGCCGATCGCTTGCACTCAATGACCGTCAGGGGGATGCCATTCACGAAAAGAACGATGTCCGGGATGTAGTGCTTCTCATACCCGACACGCTCGACTTTGAACTCGGCCGTGCAGTGGTACGTGTTGTTCTCGGGATGCTTCCAGTCGATGTATTCGATCGAGAAACTCTTGGTATCGCCATCCACAGTCTGCGGCACGCTGGTCCCGAGACAGAGTAGGTCATAGGCCTGCTCGTTCTGGTGCATCGCTCCCGTCGCGCGAAAACTCTTCAGCGCCTGAACCGCATTTTGGATGGCGTTCTCTGTGAATGGGCGCGTTTGCCCTTTGAAGTCATAGCGGCAATGCGAGCTGATATGCTCAATCAGTACCGGCTCGAGGATCGCCCCACCAAGACGATTGCCTCGAAGCTGTGCAGATTCCTCTGGGGTCAGGTACTGCCAGCCCATCTGCATCAACAGGTGCAGAGCGGGAAGCTGAGACTGCACCTTTTCGAGGTAGTTCGGCACTTCCTCAGCCGCCGCACCGTATTCTGCACGATCTTCCATGTTAAGCTTTCACCCGGACTTCGCCGGTCAGCAGTTTCTGCATCATGCCCTTCTTCTGATTCCGCAGGACTTCCAGCCGACGTTCCTCGGCTACAATCTCCGCGTCCGCAGCTTGGAGTACTTCCGCGATGGCACTTTGTTCATTCTCCTCGGGCACAAGCACCTTGATACGTGCAAAGTTGTGATACTTAAGGCTCAAAGTGTCATCGACCAGCCCTTGCGAATGTTTCCAGAAGAGGTGCACGACGGGATGGTGCTTGAACAGGTAGCCCATGAACTGAACACAGATGCCTTGGCGCGGCGTGCAAATCGTATAGGCAGGGCTGACGATACCCTCCAGCGACGACACCGCATTCACGCCTTGCCACATTCGCATCGTGTTGTAGCCGATGTCGTCCGGGCATATCCTGCGATAGAGAGTCTTATCCTCGTTTGATCCGTCCTTCCGGTCCAAGTCAGCAGCGGGCACAATGCCGCGGTTTGCCGTGATAGCCAAGAGCGGCAGGTCGGGTCGTTTGGTCTCCTCTCGCTCGATGAACATGTCTCCCATCAAGCGGCTTCTCCACTTCTCACGAAAACCCAGCAGTCGTTTCTTGCCGGTGAGAAGTTGCTGCATGAGACCGTGCTTGCGGCGTTTCTTGGCGTCGATAAGCCTCTGCATCTTGGCAATAGCAGTGTCCCAGGCGTCTAACGACTCATAGATTGCGCGTTGCTCCTCACGTTCGGGGACAGGGATCAAAAAGGATCTAAGCAGAATCGTTGGATTGATGTTCGCTTGGCTCGCGCCTGGTGTTGCCAGCGCTCGTAACCGGCCAAAAGTGTTATCCCAACAGAGCAGTTGCCCGACATAACCGGACACGGCTCGTTCGGAATTTACGCGCATTCGCACGAGGTACGAGGCGAATACACACTCCAGATCCTCCGTCGCACGAGCAGCCTTGCCCACCAGTTCGCGGCTGTTCGTCCGGTTAAAGAGAATGTCATCCTTGCGAACCAAGTATTTCTCTCTCTCATCCTTGTCGAGAGTCACGCGCGCCATATCCTTGGCCATGATTCTTCCATCCTGAAGATGAGACATGCCGACAATGGGCGTATTCCCATCGGCAGATGTGGCAAGCGATAACCCGTATTGTGATTCACTAATAACGTAACCGAGTGATTCTGCCCTCCACTTCCTGGGAATCCATCCAACGTCCGTTTTCTTGTATCCCGGCCTGTTTTCGTTCGGACCCTTCATGGAGTGCTCACCTTTGCAGCTTTCGGTCCCAAGCGGATGACACTGTCTTTGATCTCAAGGATGTCGCAGTCGCGAAGCAGTGAAACCAAAGTGTTCAGGCGGTCTGGCATCCAAGGCACACCCCGCTGTGCGAGGTCGCGCCGAGCGCTGACGGTTGGCTCAACGCCCTGGTCGCCAAGCAGAAATCTGAGTCGCTGGGCCGAGCCGTCGAAGCGAGAGAGAGCAACACGCATATGCTGAGAGAAGATGAGATCGGAGAAGATGTCTCGCAGGAGGTCGCTCAACTTCCGGTCTTGCCGGGCTCGGAGCCAGTCGAAGAACCAGCCCATTCCCATCCGGTCGGCACCGCCCAACTCCATCTCGGTCTTGTTCCGTTCGTCGCTGCGGCGAACAATCATCCGCCAATACCATCCAGCGAGCATTCGCAGGCCGCTTACGGCTCCCTTGTCCGTGCAGGGATCGTCAACGTACTCGAAACGCTTGTCGCCAACATGCACCTTCGCGTTCCATGCCCGGGAGGTCTTCTCCTCGTCCGTACCGTGCAGGTCGCCCGCAACGTGCTTGAGAAGGTCTTTGAAAGTCGTCTTGGGATTCTGGCCCGCCGCCTGCATCTTCTCAGCCCAGAACTCAACGCTCGCTTCGATCGACCGACAACCTTTGGCCAGGGCCTCTTCGAAACACCAGAGGAACAACTCGATCGCATATCGTTGATACTGCCGTGCCATGAAACAGGACCAGCGTCGGCAGTGATTTTCCAGCAAGGGCTCCTTGAACCGCAGTGCCTTGCCGTCCTCCCAAAGCCCTGTGTACCAAGCGTCTCGAATCTGGTAGGAGTCAACGCCTTGGCGCTGAGCGAGCGTTGCGAGGAGCAGTCGGGCGGTTACGGTTCGCGCGTAGCCAAACTGTTCCGGGTCAGTTGGGAGCAGTTTGCTGAGGAATCGAGCCTTCTGTTTATCAAATGAGGAACCGCGGTAGCATGTTGGATCCAGCCCGGCTTCGCCCAGTTTGCAGACCTCGCTCCACTCGAGCTTCGGCACGTCAAGGCTATCGAGGTAGTCGTACGACTTGGCCTTTTGCAGGCTTGCGTCCACTTGCTTGACGATGTCGGTTGCGCCTTCGTCTTTGGACACGACAGCAATGTCCAAGGAAGACCCGTCCACCGCTTGCGAACGATAGCCCTCCATCAGCCCAAGCGCCCGCAATGCCGGCCCGTAAATCGCGGCTGCGTACAGGCTCGTGGAGTTTGTTCGGCCGGCTGTCTTGAATGAAGGCTGGTAGGGCAGATCGCCCGACTCACCAACGCCGATGCGGTTATTGGCGACACCGTAAGGTCGCTTCCCTTTGTATTCGTCTTTGAAGGTCAGCGATATCGCAATTTCCACTTTCTCGCGGAAGGCTCGATAGTTCTTCTCCGTGAAGAGTCGGTCGTGATCCTTCTGGCAGAGTTGCTGGAACTTCCAAGGTATCCAGGCTCCAAGGAAGAACATGCCCATGTCGCTAGTCGCGTTGTTGATTTGAGGAAGCAAGTCATTGCCGACCATCGTCAGGCCCACCCAGCGTAGGCCGAGGAAGTCGATGCCGCCTCCTCTTGGCGAGAAGTCCTCGGTCGTGAATGGTTGTCTTGGCAGATCCTTCATTTCAGCGCCCACAATGCGTCAAACACCTTGTTGAAGTGCTCCTCGGAAATGGCATCGACTTCGTCCCCGAACAAACGACGCCATTTGCGATATGCGGAAGTCCTCACGTCGGTGTTGACCTGGAAGGACGGCTCGCACACCTGGCCGAGGAGGCGTTTCCACATCAGGTGATAGAGACCCTCCTCGGTGCGCAACTTCTTGTCCGTGAGCATCGCCAGCAACACCACGGTCAGATCTGAATGGATTGTGACTTTGAAGGTTGTGCGCAGGTCGTTCGCCAGCGGCGGGAAGACCTCGTTTTGGTAGCGAAAGCCTTTGGGACAACAAAAATCCTCGTGCTGTCTTCTCTCATTCAGCATGAGAGAGAGGAAGTCGTCGGCAATGAAATGAGCGTTGGTGCCGTAGTCACAGTCGGGGGCAATGCGTCTGGCAGTCCGATACGCCGCCAGACATGAGAGCAGAACGGCGATCGCCCCGATCCAGATGTTGGGCGCCTGGCTCTCCTTGGGGCACAGAGTCCCGAGCCGATCCCGCATCCAGTCGAGTTCTTTATGGGTCGTCTTCCATATCCGTTCTGCCTGCGTCACGGCTCGCTTTTCCGCTTCTCTCCGCTCCGCCTCGCTCTCGGTAGAAGACTCCTCGTCATCCTCATCCCGAATTCCTGCCAGGTGGTCCACGACTCCCGTGGCTGCCTGCTGCTCGTTCTGAAGCAGCGTGCTCAGAATCCGTTGAATCCACTGAAGTTGTCCGGCGCCTGTTCGGCCCATTGTCCTTTGCAGCTCGGTGATATCGGCGCGTGGCGGCCAGATGGCGATCGAAGCGGGACCTTCATGCTCTGATTCCTTGGCGATCTTCTTGCCGGAGGTCTCAGCGGCAGGAAGACGAATCAGGGTTCCCTCGAACAGATCCTTTGAAAGCGAGAGCACAGCAGCGATATCCGACAACTCGGGGACGCCCTCGCTGTCCAATAGCGCCAGAACCCCGCGGTATGCTCTGCGGTGCTGGGGATCGGCTCTTAACAGTTCCTGGTTCTCAACAAAACAACTGCCGTGAACGGGATGGTTTCCGGCATCGACAGCGTCGACTTCCAGACATATGGCCGTTCTCCGTTGTCTCTGCCAACCCTCGAACGACGACCAAGGGATGTGAGCGAAGCGCCCCTCTCCAAACAGTGTTTCTTTCCGGCACGTCACCAGAAGGCTTCCCGCTCTGACCGTGACGGTTGTCTTTCGAAATGGGAGCCGTGCGGAAGCGGATGACAGCAGGTAGATGTCCAAACCCACGCCCGTATCGGATGCTGAAATGCCCTGTAAAGCAGAACCGTCAGACTCGCCCTTATACGAGATGGTTCCGGTGGGAAGTTCCTGTTTGTCTGCAACGAAATAGGCAGACACGAGGCTTCGGCTTGCGGGCCGAACCAGGCCGGCTTCGATGTTTGGGCCATTCCACGCGGCAGCCGTGCAGTTCGCACTGGTACAACACAGCCAGGCGTCATCGCTGTTAGCGGCAACGCCATAGAGTTTGAGGTGCGCGAATGCCGACTTCTTGTGCGGAACCTGTAGACGGGCAACCTTTGCTCCCTTGTAGTGTTGCTTCACCTTCGACAAGGGCAGATCGGTTGCGTCGCCCCCATGGACTGCGGGGAAGACACTGAGTTTCGCCTTGCTGTATCGCCCGGTTAGCAGGTTCAGGCCGTTGAGGCTGTTCCCGAAGAAGGGAGCCGCAATGCTCAACTCGCGGGCATCCGGCATTTCGGGCAGTTGACCGATGAGTGGTCCCGCGAATGAATGGATGAACTGAATGCTCGGCTCGCTCTCTTCTTCGGTCCGAGGAAGCGATCCGACGCCTTCAGTGATCTTCTCAAGCAACTCCACGCAAAGCAGTTGTTCGGCGTCTTCGGCCGCCCACATCGCAGAGAGTCCTTTGATGAATCCCTGCAGACTGGATAGGAGCGATTCGGAGATGGGCTCATCCTTGGAGAAGCGCAGGGCTTCGAATATCTCGGCATTTGTCATGAACCCGGCCTGTGTCAGGTTCCCGCTACCCACGAGCAGCACCGCCTCCTCATCTCCGAGTACAAGCCAGACTTTGGAGTGGAACGCGTCGCTCAT
The DNA here is from genome assembly GCA_036821485.1 of Verrucomicrobiota bacterium. Lineage (GTDB taxonomy): Bacteria > Verrucomicrobiota > Kiritimatiellia > CAIQIC01 > JAGNIJ01 > DAISJM01. Next base: position 25,865 of record DAISJM010000026.1, read on the forward strand.
CGGCGCGGGCACGACCACGTAGTCCTGTCCCGCCCCGAGGAGAGCAGCACCTTCGCTGAGAGCACGACGATAACCAAGTCCGTCGCAGATGATGAGACAGCCGTGAAGGGCGGAAGGATCGCCGAATGATGGAAGAACGACCGACTCGAAGAACGCCAGGCTTAGCGAATAGGTTGTGCCCAGCACGTAGCGCGGCTTTTGTATCAAACCGAGAACATCCGACAGCTTGACTGACTCCAATGCCTTCATCCGATCATTTCTTGAATCCGAGTTCCTCTAGATAGGCGTTCATCTTCTGCCGGGTCGCGGTGAGTTCCGCCTCGACCTTCTCGATCTCTTCCTGAACCGCCTTCATATCCACTTCGGGCTCCGGCTCGAACGTGTCGACATATCGCGGGATGTTGAGGTTGAACTCGTTCTCCTCGATTTCCGCGTACTTGGCCATGTGCGAGTATTTCTCGATGGGCTTTCGCGCGCGGAAGGTGTCGACGATCTTGTCGATGTCCTGCGGTCGAAGAAGGTTCTGATTTGTGCCCTGCTCAAATTCCCTGCTGGCGTCGATGAAGAACACCGGGTCCTTGCCGTTTGGCTTGCGGCTCTTGTCAAAGACCAGCAACGCGGCAGGGATGCCGGCACCGTAGAAGAGATTGGCGGGAAGCCCGATCACGGCATCCAGCAAGTTCTCCTTGATTACCGCTTCGCGGATCGTCCCTTCCTGTCCTCCGCGGAACAACACGCCGTGAGGCACCACGACGCCGACGCGACCTCTTCCTTCGACCGCTGTGGCCAGCATGTGCGAGATAAAGGCCCAGTCCCCTTTGCTCTTCGGCGGGATGCCGCGTTTGAACCGGTTGTACCGATCGGTGACCGCGATTTCCTGGCCCCACTTGTCGAGACTGAAGGGCGGGTTGGCGATCACGACATCGAACTTCATCAAAGCATCATTCTCGACGAGAAGCGGATGCCGAATCGTGTCCTCCCACTCGATGCGTGCCGCATCGACGTCGTGAAGAAACATGTTCATCTTGCATAGAGCCCAGGTGCTCCCGTTCATCTCCTGGCCGAACAAGGAAAAGTCACGGGAGCCGACCTGTTTGGACGCGTGAATCAGAAGTGATCCAGAGCCGCAGGTTGGGTCACAAATCCGGTCGCCTTTCTTTGGAGCCACGAGCCGGGCCAAAGTCTCCGATACCGCGGACGGCGTGTAGAATTCGCCGGCCTTCTTGCCAGCTGTCGCGGCGAAGCGGGCGATCAGGTACTCGTAGACATCGCCAATCACGTCCATCGTGCCGACGGACTCAGGGCGCAAGTCCAGTTCGACAAAGTCGCCCAGCAGGTTCTTCAGCCGTGTGTTGCGTTGGCGCGTCTGCCCAAGGTTCGCCTCGCTGTTGAAGTCGATGTTCCGGAACACGTTGTGCAACTTCGACTTGTTGGCATCCTCGATGTGTTCGAGCAGGATGTTAATCAACTCGCCGATGTTGCTGCGGTCGCGACGTTCGAAAAGGCTGTCGAACGTGGCCAGAAACCGATCCTCAACCTTCTCGTTGCTGTCCCGGACTTCGACTTCCGGGATGACGAACCGCTCGCGCGCGAGAGCCCGCTCAATGCGAACCTTGTCCCCTTGGTATTTCTTCTCGTACTCGGCCTGCTTCGACGACCGGATGTCGCTCAGATACTTCACGAACAACATGGTCAGGACGTAGTCCTTGTACTGGGCAGGATCGATCACGCCGCGGAATGTGTCGCACGCCTGCCATACCTTATTGAATATCTCGTCGCGTTTCTGTGGATCGGTCATGATCTCACTCTCTTTCTGTCTTTGATGGCTTGAAGGCAGACCGCCGTCGTCAGATCCTTCCGCAGTCCTGCCAGCCGACGAAGAAGCTCCTGTTCCTTGTTCATGAGAGCCGCTGCGGCAAGAACTGCTCGCTGTTTTTCCAGCGAAGGAATCTGGATCTCGATATTCTCGAGCACCTCTCGTCGTACAACGGGCATGTGCACGCCTTGACCCGTATTTCGGCGGAGGTATCGGCGAACAGATTCCTGGTTCAGGTACCAGGCCAGGTACTCGGGAAGAACTCGACCTTCTTTCGGGCGGAGCACAAAGAAGTGAGCAGCCGCGAGCGTCGGACCAGCTACCGCCCCAAGTGCATAGGCGAAATTCCGCGAGCCCTTCGCCAAGAAGAGAACGTCACCGGGTTGCAGGAGAATGTCCGACGGAGTTTCGGTGGCCCTAATCTGGATCACGTGACTGAGCCGAATGGACTGACGCGATTCGTCGAAGTCGCCTATCTGAAGGAGTCGGTGGGTGCCGTCTGAATGCGGGATTGCACGCCCCCGTAGATGGTGACCAGTGAAAATCTTTGCCATGGTCGCAAGCTTCATACGGCCATGATTTACAGCAGAAACGCGTATACTGCAAGATTTTTCGAAAAGAAGCTTGTGTTACACTCATCGACCATGCATATTGCGGTACAGCATATCTTGCAGGTTGATCTGCTCGGGTGTGGAGGCGCAGGAAGGCGCGTGGGAGACCCCGAAAAGGGCGGAAAACAGTCAGCGCGAAGCCGCGGGAAAGAGAGGAATGAGATGCATGAGTTAACAGACGATAGGAAGTTCGAAGTGCTGATGGCACAGATTCAGGAGCGGTACAGCGCCGCCCACCAGATCAGGGAGCGAGGCACGCAGTTCACGATCTGGATATCTGGGCTTGGGATTGGATTGGCTTGGCTGCTTGTCAGCGAAGGTTCCTTGACCCTCGTCCAACGAGGAGCCCTGACCGTTCTGACGCTCGCGCTATTCGGGGGTGCAATCTATTTCCTCCTGGCACTTGATAAGGGATTCTGCAGAAACCGCGAGGTAATCATCGCGCTTGAGAATGCCCTCAGGCTGCACGAGGCGGGCGTGTACTTGCCGGACAAGCCGCTTCTCCCCGGCGAGTATGCGAAGACGAACGGCAGGTGGACCCATCTCTTTTGCACACTGCGTGTCTGGCTCGTCCTGACCGCGTTGTCTCTCCTTGTTCTTACATGGGCATGCCCTCGCGAAGAGTGCGTGCCACCTTCAACCCAGCAGACGCGCTAACCAACGGAGGAATAGACAATGGCTAATCTTAACGCTGAGCTTCAAAAGTACCACGACAGCATCCTTCTGGCCGACTGGAAGGAGGAATCGCTACGGCGAGCGAGGGACGCAATCCGGGAGAAGATCCGCAAGTACTTCCGCGATACACTGAAAGTGGCTATTCCTGTTTTCCGTCAGCAGGGGTCTTTTGCGGCGGGGACCACAGTCACGCCCTTGGACGGGGAATTCGATGTCGACGATGGGGTCTACCTGCAGCACTTGAGCCAGAGTGATGACCGTGACTGGCCGACTCCCGAGACTGTCCATCGGTGGCTGGTCGAAGCAACAGACGGTCATACGGAGGAGAAGCCTGTCGACAAACGAACATGCGTTCGGCTTCGGTACGCAGGAGAGTACCATGTGGATCTGCCCGCCTATGCGACGCTCAACGGCGAGTGTCGCCTTGCCGAGAAGGGCGACGCCGGCTGGCACCCAAGCGATCCAATTGCGTTCAACGACTGGTTTGCCGGGTTAGTGAAACAGCACGGCGATCAGCTCAAGCGCTTGGTGCGCTACCTCAAGGCTTGGGCTGACTACCAGGCAGGGAAACGTGGAAGTATGCCGGGAGGGATACTCCTGACTGTTCTGGCGTCGCAGAACTTCCGCCCGAATTCCCGCGATGATGTGGCGCTAGCCGAAACGGCCAAGGCCATCTCGACAATTGTTGCTGGGGTCTTCCGGGTTTACAACCCGGTCGACGGGCGAGAAGAACTGACTGCACGCCTCAGCGATGAGCAGAAGACCCGGTTCAAGGAAGCTATCGCTGACCTTGCGTCGCACGCGGCCGAAGCCGTGGCCTTGGCCGACAGGAAGAAGGCGTCCGAACTCTGGCGCACGGAACTTGGCGATCGTTTTCCGCTCGTTTCCGATGAAGACAAGGATGACGAATCCCGGCAGGCGGAAGAGGACGCCAAACGACTGGCAACGTTCTACGTACCGAAGAAACCCGTGAAGCCTTGGGCTGATGTCTGATGACGAGATGGTTTGAGAGCAACCGATCCTTGTTTGAACGTGAGCGCGAAGCGCTGGCGATTCATCAACCGTTGATGACTCTCGACGTGCTTCATCCTGGTGCGAAGATAAACGCACTCGTGACGCTGAAGTCGGATGCAGCCGTTGCTCATGGCTCATACTGCATCGAAGTCCCGGGGACGGCCCGACATCGGGATTACAGCATTGCGGTGATAACAAGGGACGACTATCCAAAATCCATGCCGTTCGTCTACTGCGACGATCCCAAATTGCCAATAGGCAACATTGATCGGCACATCATGAAGGATGGTCAGGCCTGCCTAGGAGTCTACGCAGAACTCCGGCAAAGATGGAAAGAGGCGTCCGGGATCACGACGTTTCTCAAGGATATCGTCGCGCCGTTCCTGGCATGGCAGATCTACTACGATGCATACGGTCACCCCCCTCCGTGGGGACAGCGGGCTCACGCCGTGGCGGGGATACTGGAGTTCTATGCTGATCTTCTTGCCCTTCCAGCAACACCGGAAGTTGAGGGGTTCATGCAGTTATTGGCTCGAAAGAACGAGCCAAAGGGTCACGAGCCCTGTCCCTGCGCTTCTGGTGAACGCTTAAGGGACTGCCACAAGGATCTTGTACGGTCCGCACGCGCGAAGGTGGCGTGGCAGGATGTCGCGGTTGATATCGAGCACTTGCGCAAGAATCCATTGCAGAAGTCGCAGGCGTAGGAGCGCGTCACGCCCCTGCTATCGCGGGATTCCCGAAGTAGCGAGTCGTCACCATCGGTCAAGGACCTCGACTTAGAACGCCCTCAACCCGCGAGCGCTTAGCGACGACTCTTCCCGGCTGGCGGGTAGAGGGCGTCCACCGCGACTTTCAGAGCTTTGGCCACCACAAGCATCTCCGAGTCGCTCACGCACCTGACTTGGGCTTCGACCTTGGCGAGAGTTCCCCGGCTGATATCCCAGCCTAGGCGTGTGCACTTGGCCGCCAGGCCGTCTTGGGTCAACCCCTGCTGATACCTCAGCCTCCTGATTTGTGCTCCAACAATGTTGTCCGGCATACGTGCTCCGAAATCGGAACTTGAAGGTAGTGCACTCACAGTGCTAAATGGCTCCGATTTCGGAGCACGATGGAGGCGGGTATGCCCAAGGATGACAAACTGAGCCAATTGGTGGCGCTAGGGCTGGCGGCCGGTATCAGTGGAAGCCAGCAGAAGACGCGCGAGGAACTTGAACATCTCAAGCGGGCGCTATCGAGGCAGAGCGAGGAGGCCGAGGAGGATAGACGCCGCGCGGAAGAGCAAGCCCGCCGGGCAGAGGATCAGGCGGCTCAAGAACAATGGCATCGGCAGACTCTGCTTGATGCTCCGGAACTGCTGTTCCGACTGCAGCGTGCTCTTCCCTACCAGCAGAGCGAATCGGAGTCCCTGATTCGGGACCTAGAGGGGGCTGACGAGAAGAACGCTGATGACCTTCAGGCCCGCCTCGGGGATCTTCGTTCCTTCGTGGAATCAGTACGCTCCATCGAAAGCCGATTTCTGACTGACTGGACTCATAAAACAGAGCTCGAGAAGTTGGCGAAAGCCACACGTCGGATGGTGTTCACCATTGACGAACATTTGGATCGCCTGGCGCGCCTGCTGGCAGAACGAGAAGCGCTTAATCGGTGTTCCGTCGTGGTGCCCTTCCTCCCCTCGGACGTATCGGAATTCCGAGCGGATTCAGCGCGGTACGCAGACATCGAGAAAGACCTGGGGCCGACGCCGCGCGAGTGCGGCGGATGGGATAGCGAAAAAGACGAGATGGCCATGATCATCGGAATCGTGGTTGGCGTTCTCACAATGGTCGTTGCCTTCGTTCGGGGAATAGATGACAGCATTCAGCCTCTGTTCCCATCAATGGACCCGTCATCGCGGAGCGTGGTGAACCAAATGTTGGTTTTTGGCATTCCGGTGGCAGTTGCCGCGGCGATATGTGCCCCGAACTGGTTGGCTTGGTTGCGATGGCGGATGCGTCTGTCGGAGAGAACACGATTGGAGACGAAATGGGGCAGTTCTCGCCCCATTCAGGATCACAGGAAGTTGCTCTCACTCATTGACAACGCGGTTCGCTGGGATGGGGATGTCTGGGCGGTCAAAGAGGAATTCGTCCAGCGTGTGCAAAGGGACATCAAGCGACGGCTCTTGTGACTGAAGAGTTCTATCCCCCCGAGCCCGCGTCGATCATCGCCTCGATGAGCCCTGCCATCCCGTTTCCGGCGGCGGCATGGAGAATCTGGACGCCCTCCGGCCGGCCTAGAAACAGGCAGGCCCCATGCGAGAGGAGCGTCAGAGCAACGACCTCGTTGCCGTCGTGCGCGGCGGCAAACAACGCCGTGTGTCCTGCTCCGTCCCTTGCATCGACGTCGGCGCCCCTTGCCAGCAGGAGCCTGATTACCGCCATGTGACCCCGATGGGCCGCTAAGTGGAGCGGCGTGTTGACTCCTGCATCGCGGTCGTCAACGTGTGCGCCGAGGTCGAGCAGTCTCCCGGTGAGTTCGACATCGCCTATCCATGCGACCTTGTGGAGGGGGAAAAACCCATGCTCGTTGGGAGAGTTCACAAGTGACGGATTGGACTCGACGAGGATGCCAATCTCGTAGATGTCATACGGCTCAACCGAGTCGAGAAAGGCGTGGACGGTCATCCGGTTCAAACCACAGCTCCATTCGCCAAAGCAGCTTCGAAGGCTCGGTCAACGTAGCCGCTGCTGATCGTCAGGTAGACCATAGTGTTCTGGATGTTTCGGTGGCCGAGCCTCTGTTGGATGACCTGAATAGGCACCCCGCTATTCGCAAGATGAGTCCCGAGGCTGTGCTTAAGCACATGAGGATGCCTCTTGGATTCAGGAAGGCCGGCCTCCTCTGCGAGCCCCTTGAAGACTCTGAAAAACTGACTCCTGCTGACGGCTGTTCCTTTCCGGGACAGGAACAGGAAGGGGCTGGCGGTCTTGCGCCTTTTCCTCAGCCACGCCCCGATGGCTTTGACCTCGTCGCGGGCTAGTTGCTGCCAGTTGGATACGGAGCCCTTTCCCCTCACGCAACGGATGTTCCCAGCCTCCGGATCTACGTTTTCTACTGTAATGTTGCATAACTCATTCGCCCGAAGTCCATGACGGTAGGCGAGCAAGATCATGCAATAGTCTCTGGCGCTCTGCTTCTTCGCCTTGTCCAACAAGGCACGAAGCTCGTTGTGGGTCAGAAACTGGATGGTCTCTTGGCGGTTGCTCATGTCTGATGCCTCCAATCGAATGCAACAGAACAGACATTCTGTTGCGTAACGAGCCTGGCGCGCCCGAGACAGAGGGCCAAGTCGATAGTGGTAATCCAGTCGGGTTTTCTGAAGTTGGCTGAAGAATCGGCCACGGCTGGCCACGATGACGCACGTGGCGATAATAGACTGAATCCCGCCCCACGACCCGCCGGTGGGACATCCGGGCACATGGACGCGCGTGGCGCGTCCTCAGGGGATCAGGCGGACAGTGCGACCAGTGCTGGGCCGGGCGCTGACTCCGCGAGCGGGGCGGGGCTCTGAACGCAGTTGCTCACAAGCCGCCCCTTCGCCTGCCTCGCGAACCACTTCTCGCACAACCGGATGATCCGCCGGTCTATGTGGCCAATGCCCTTCTCGACGACGTAGCGTCGATGGAGTTCGCGTCTTCCGAAACCGCGATCGAATGCGGTGCGCCGGCAGCATGCGAACGGGAGTGCGTTCGCAAACGGCGGCCACCTCATCCCCGGCTTGCTCAGACACCAGTCCCAGAACATCAAGGGCAGGAACGGACAGTCGCCCGGCTTCAACATGTTGAGTATCCGCTGGTGGGAACAAGGCGGCATTTCGTCGGCGAGAAGCGCGGCGAAAAACGGACTGACGGCGACGTAGTCTCGGCCTCTGAACGTCCGTGAATGGCGACGGGGGATCGCCCAGTCGTCCAAGAGCCTGAGAACATCGCTGGTCGCCGGCACGTCCAGCCAATCGAACCCATCAATCCGCACGTGAACGGCGCCCGCGAGAAGCCCGGCCAGAACATCAACTCCGAAGCGGTCGGCCGGCGGGAGCATGGCCGCCGCGCACCGCCTCAGGCGGCGGACGCCGTTCCTGCGACCTCCCGGCTCAAGCTGGTGCGGCAGCGGCATCGCCTGCAGATCAGCAAGCAGTCGTCCGTGTGTCTGCTCCCACACAGACCAACCGCGTCCGGCGTCCTGCCGTAGGGCTCCGGCCAATTTCAGGCCGTGGAAGAGATTGCCCGTCCACGGCTTCAGTTTGTCGTCCATGCCGAGGTTCCCGCCAGACAGGACGCGGAGTGCTCCTCGAAGACCTCCGGCTCCGCGGAACTGCGCGGGTGTGGGAGGCCTTACTCCCGTCGGCAAGAACCGACCGCACTCCGAGAGGATGGTGTTGGTTCGGTCGCCGACCAGCACGATTGTCTTCGCCGCCGCCGTCGCCCACGCCTGCCTTTCGGCCGGCCTTCTCGTCCTGGCTCGCCGCGTCGGCCGAGGCATCCACCGCGCGCGGATTTCGTCCACCACGTGCTTGAGGGCCTCTGCTGATGTTGGCGTCATGTTCCCACCTCGTCTTCCGCTGAGTTCGTTATTCCGTTTCGGGCCATTCGCGCCCTGCAAACGGACAGGTGGAAGTCCTCTTTGTTGGCAATTGGAGCCGGTGCGAGAACGTGGCGGTTTGCGATTTCGCCGGCCGGATCGAGACACCAACCGGTCAAACCAAGCCCGGAAAGTGCAGGGATGTGACTACGCCGGCACGTTCCGGAGTTGCCGCTTCAGGGCGCCAAGGGTCACCACTGTCGTGCCGGCGTCGCTGACGCTCCCGCCGTAGAGGTCAACGAGGCCGGACAGAGCGGCCTTGAGCCCACCAACGGGCAGAGCGACCAGAACTGCCATGGCGGGCTTCGTCCATCGAAGCCTGAGCCCGCTCTCTGCGGCCAGTCGCACGTAGTCTTCGAGAACCTTCTCGGGGGCGTCTGGATGGATGGGGATCTGCGGCGGATCGCCGGCCTTCGCCTTGCCGGTCAGCCTCTGACGCAGGAACTCGAGGCGCTGACTCGCCAATACGTGACCGACTCTGTCCTTGAGTCGCTTGGCAAGCCACACCTCCCCCTCGCAGATCATTATGTTAATTCTCGACGGCGTATCGCTGGGCATGAACTCGCGTAAAATGTGCGACCCCAAGCGACTCGCCGGGATGCTGCCAACCGAGAAGATCAGCCGCTCGGCAGCGACCCAGCAGCTGTCCCATTTTGGGACATTGGTCGTGGTGCGCATGAACTCAGCGACTGCCCAAAGGTCATCGCGACGCACGGCGTCGGACACCATCGCCCTTATTGCCTCGTCTGAGACGCGCGGGGGATGGGAGACGCTTGAATCGCGCGTTTGCATCTCGGCATCCCCGCGTGCGGGCTTCGGAGCGTTGCTCTGGTGTTGCTTGGACACGGTTTCGCCTCAAACATCCTTGCCGGCGTTGCCGACTATAAGCTGGACGTGGTCGTTGGTCACGCGCACAAAATACCCTTGCCGCGCAGACCGGTGCCTCGGGCCAGTCGCTGACTCGCGCGGGCTAAGCACGACGGAAGTGTTGAACCCGGCCCGCGTGGTAGTAGTTCCGCCCTCTTTGGCCAGGATGCCGATCAGTTCATCACGCCGAATGCCTTCCTTCTGGCTGGCGAGGATGTCATAGCACAGGCCATAGGATGACCGTTCGCGGTATGGATTGGATAAATGCCTCGGGTACTTGGGCGACGGAAGGGCTTTCGTCGACTTCCTCTTCGCGGTCGTCGGCTGGATCTTCTCGCCCTTGTTCGCCTCCAGCCGCTTCTCGATGTCCGGCACCAACTCCCGCATCCGCTTCGCCGTCGAGCCGGGCACGCTGCCTGTTCCGCCCATCGCCTTGTGCAGAGCCGTCAGGCTCGTGGCATTGGACGACTTCAGGGCCTCGAGAACCGCCTCTTTGGACAACTGTTTCTTCGACATGGGCCACCTCCGGTTTGTTGTTCGGGGGTGGTGTCATGCCGCGCGTGTGCAAGCGGGCCAAGTGAATTCGACGCACACAATGGACAAGGCTAGCTGATGGGGGCCAACCCTAGGCTCCCTTGCTCTGCAGGTTGATGCTGGTCTTCCCGCAATCGCACACCAGAGCGCGGGCGGTCTCTCGCTCAGGAATCACCCTCAGGTAAGCGTGACACTCGTGACACGTGAAGGCTTCGACAAGATCCTTCATCGCCTGAGCAACAGGCGCAAAGTCCTCTCGGCTCAGGTTGACCCACGAGTTGAAGTGCACCGCCGCGTTTATCTGCCACTGTTCAACCTTGGAAGCTTCAACCAACCCACCAAACTCGACCTCATGGGCCGTAAGCTGTTCGACGATCTCTTTCTGGTTCCAGGAGTTCGCAGCATTCTTGCCGTTCCTCAGAAGCTTCTTGAACCGACCAATCGCCGCAGGCAGCAATTCACCGAGTTGGTATTGAGCGTCTCCGCGAAATTCGACCGGCGCCCGTAGCCGATGGCACAACTCGGCGGAGAGGTACTCTAGGTAGTGTCGAAGGGCTGCCGCGGCGGCCCGAACATCGTTCCTGTCCAAGTAGTCCTTGACCTCAGTCCAGACATCCCAGTCATCGCATCGGTTTGGCCCCAAATCCACACTCCAGTTTCTGAACTGAACTGAGGCACCCGGCCCGATGACCCCCTCGGTCTTCATATGGCGAAGCCAGATTGGATCGTGGGTGGTGACAATGAACTGCGTGCCTGGGAATGCCTGCTTAAGCATCGAGCACACCTCGCGTCGGTGCGCCGAGTCCACGGACATGAGCACGTCGTCGAGCACCGAGAACATGAATGCGTCGCCCTGCAGGTGCTTCATCAGCGCGAGATACAGGCACAGTCCCATCGTATCCTGGTGGCCCTCGCTGTGATAGGCGCCAGGTGGGAAGTGTCCTCGTCCGTAGAAGTCCACATCGAAACCCAGTTTGCCCATCGAAGGCGTCAGTTTCGCCGTAAACTTGTCCTCGTCGGTCTTGTGAACCAACTGATAGATCTGGATGAAATGCCGCTCCACGGCCGAGTACATGTTGCTGAGGATCGAATCGCTGACTCCGGCATACCTGTCCGAAATCGACCTCGCCCTTCGCGCCCTCTCTGCCCCGGCCTCCTGCTTGCGCCTCGTATCCTTCCAGTCTTCGAGCCGCTCTTGAGCAATGGTCAACCATTCTCTAGCCGCATCCTGTTTTGTAGGATCCGGAATGGCGTTGACTAACTTCTCGAGCCCGTCAACGAAATCCAGAACAGGTTGTGGGACAGTCGACATACTGCCGAGAGCCGCTATCGAGTCAGCCAGAGGCAGCAGGCTGGCGAGTTGCTGAATCCAATCCCTGCACTGCCTGCTGTACTGCTGGCCCACATCCAAGGGCAACGGCGGTGTCGCTAAGGTTGCGTAGCGAACGAGACCATCTATCGAAGCCTGGGTCTTCCGAAGTGCAGAGATAACTGGCCCGATCAGAATCTCCACTGCACGCCGCTTCTCCGCGATCCGCTTCAGCAGATCGACTTTTGCCCGAACGCGCTCCTTGAGTTCCTCGGGATGCCAAGGATGGTCACAGAAGGGGCAGCTGTCGGCTTCGACCAGTTCAAGACCAGTAGTGAGGAAGGACTCCCGCTTCACCTGGTTCAGCAGGTTGGGATCGGCGGCAAGGGCGTTAAGAGCCTTCGTCACTTCGGCGGTGAGCGCGGATGTGGTCGGATCGGCAAGGTCGCTGAGAGCCTGACGACAGGCACGTATGTCAACTTGCGCTTGTGCCTTTGCAATGCGCTGCGGCTTCGCGGCGATCAGCACAGATATCCCGTCCTTAAGTGACGTGGTCTGCGTCAGATCGGCGAGTGGAGACAGCTCTAGGATTCGGCGCTGAGCGTTGGTTGCCTCCAATACACGCGCTTTCGTCAACTCCGGCAGTCCCATTGCTCGCAGCAGATTATCAGCGGCCTGCTTGACGGCTGCTTCCAGGGCGGGCAGTTGCTTCTCACTTGCATTCGCGATCTTCTGAAGGCCGCTTCTTACCTGTTCCACTTGATCAAGGTGCAGCAGGGCTTGGACTTCCTCAGCGCGTTTGCCCGGGGTGGCAAGTACGTATCGGATCAACTCGCGACGCGAAAGGACAACTTCAGGATGGCCCGCTACTAGTTTCAGAACGGCAAGGACGTCGGCGTCGTTCGGCACCACGTTGACAGTTGCCGGTGCCTTCGGACTTCGCTCGATGGTCGCAGTTTTCCCGAGACTGGGAATGGATACCGTTGCCGTAACGCGGGACTTGGCGGGATCATCCCTTCTGTCGACATGCGGTCCGTGCAGTTTGAGGGAGACATCGCCTCTGCCCTCGCCGGACAGACGCGAAATGTTCCCCGTCAGCACGAACTCGATTGCGTCAACGACTCCGCTCTTGCCGGTGCCGTTCGGACCACAGACCGCGTAGTTCCCACCCTTGAAATCCAAGCTCAAGTCGCGGATGCCGCGGAACTCCTTGATCGTGATGGACTCGATCTGGATCAAACGCCCTGTTCCTCCCCAAATACAGCCTCCCGTAGAGCCCTCTCAGTGGGAGCGCCGTCCTGCAACAGGGCCTTCCGGAGCCGTCCAACGATCTCTGGCGGCACCCCGTCTTCCGTCAATGTCTGAAGGAACTGCTCGAAGATCTGCGCGGGAACGTCAGTGATCCGAGGCTGAGGGCTATTTGTCGTGTTGTCGTCGGCCACCATGTCGGACCCAGTACCACAATCAACAGTGGTCTGCAACCTTCCCCTTTGGTGACGACAGGCATCTGTATAATGACGTACGGCGCCGGAAGGCGCCGGGAGACACGGGCAAGGAGACGGAAGGAGACGTAACGAAATGGAACTTCCAGAAGACGCACAAAGGCGGCAGAACACGGACGAAGATCCCGGCGACTACCTCACAACTAGGGATGTAGCCAAACTCTGTCGGCGGTCGGTGCCGTGGGTGCTCCGTCAGAAGGATCTCCCTTACCGCCCGGGCCGACCGAACCTCTACTCGAGGCGGGATCTGGACGCCTGGTTCGAGAGAACGAAGCGGAACCCTCTGGTGTAGCCATGAGCGTGTACAAGCGAGACTACAAGAACGAGCACGACGGGGATGAAAACGGCGAGAAACGCTGGGCCTATGCCTTCTCGTACAACAAAGTCCGCTATCGCAAGGCTGGTTTTCTCACAAGGCGGGAGGCAGAGCTCGCCGAGCAGAAGGCGAGGAGCGAGGTCATCGTCAACGGGCACCGCCTCATCCCGTCCGGACGGTGCACGTTCGAGGAGATCAGGGACTCGTACTTGGAGAGCCGCACGGCCGTCGTGGTGGAGAAGACGATCGATTCGGAACGGCGTGAGTTCGTCCGGTTCATACGCTTCTTCGGCCGCAAGCGGTTGGACGAGATCATCGAGGGCGACGTCATCGCGTACAGGACGATGCGGAAAAAGGACGGCCTCCAAGAACACTCAGTCAACATGGAGCTGACGACGATCAGGAACATCTTCCGCTTCGCCGTCGCCAATGGTTACGCCGTCCGCAATCCCGCGGAGGCTGTTCCGAACCTGAAGGAGCCTCGGCGGTGCGAGCGGTGGATACCGGAGAAGGAGGAGTACGAGCGCTTCTCGGCGGAACTCGCCAAGACGCGGTACGGTTGGGCGTGGCGGGTCTGGCTGCTGGCAAGGGCCTACGCCGGGGTCAGGCCGACCGAGTGCTTCTTCCTGGAATGGCCGAACATCGATTTCAAGGCAGATCTCATCTACATCCGAGAGAAGCCGGGATGCAAACTGAAGACGGGTCCGAGGGACATTGACATGCACCCCAAGCTCAGGGATGCCTTGCTCCAGTGGAAGCAGGTGTGGGACGAGGTGATGGAGAGGAGCCGCCATCGGTTCGAGCACCGGGGCGTCCCGAGGCACAACTGGGTGTTCTTCAATCCGGCAAATCCCACGCAGCGAGCAAAGGGCCTGAAGAAGGCGATAGACACGGCGCGGAAGCGGGCGGGGCTGCCCCGGCTAACCAGCTACACTTTGCGGCATCTGTTCGTCAGCGAGGCCGTGATGGCGGGCATCGACTACCGGACAATCATGTCTTGGACGGGCCACCACTCGTCCCGGATGATCGACGAGGTCTACGCCCACGTCCGCCGCAGGCACGCCCAGTCGAAGATGGCGATGCTGGGCACGGCGGAGGGCACCGCGCTGGACGGGGAAACCGAGGCGCCACCGCCGCCATGGAGGAAGCAGAAGATGGAAGAAGCGAGTCCGGTGGCGGTTGGTTCCTGCGAGGGAAGCGATGGAGACGATGGAGCCGGCTGTCGGACTTGAACCGACAACATCCGCATTACAAATGCGGTGCTCTGCCATTGAGCTAAGCCGGCCCGCGGAGGGAGAACCTTCGGCAATCTACACAACGACTTCGTGACGAGCAAGACTCAAGGATAATCGCAGCCACCTCGAATTCGTGTTCGCGACCCGAAGAGACCACAACTAACCATCGCGGGAGGAGCCAAGCAACGCCAGCGCACTATACGCTAGCTTGTTTCGCCCCTCTAGCCGGGGGGCAAATAGCTCTTCGATCTTCAGCCCGTAGAAGCTCAACGAACCCGTGCGCGCAATCAATACGAACCCATCGGCGCTCGCTTCGACTTTATCGGAAAGCTGCGACGTGATTTTCCATCCGCGTGCTTCGAGGCCAGCAATCATGGAGACGGGGTTAAGCGAGACCGACAACCCGAATGTAATTTTCTCAGGTCTCATGCCCAACGCGTCCAATACATCTGGTATTCGTTCTGTTCTGGAGAGCCAAGAAGCGCTGAGTGACAGGCTGTGCTTGAGATGTCCTCGTTTCTTGTCTTCGGCAACATACCAGACACTATATGTGCCTCCAGGGAAAGTGATCTCCCCGTCCTCGACACCGATCTCTGATGTCGCAAACCCAACCGCTTCGCGCAGGGCTGCCGACTTCTTCCCCAGATCTTCTCGGAGGTGATCCCCAAGGGATTCATTTACTTTGCGCTCCAAGTAATCCTGTGAGTACGTCCAGTTCTTGATGTTGGTAAGCACTTCGTCAACGCGCATCGTCTCTTTTTCGCTCAGCTTCAGAGTCTTGAAAGGACGGCCGTCAAACGAGAATGCCTCTGGAGACACGATAGATTGTCCAAAGTTCCCCAGTACGGGAATCCCGGAAGTCCGCATGTCTACCGTCGGCGTCTGACCCGCTTGGTATGAGCGCGCCGTTCTCTGTACTTCAACGGAGATGTAGTCATACAGACTGGGGAGCGTCAGAAGCAGCGTCTCGTCGAGAGCCTTGCGCTCGCCGTTCAGCGCTTTCACAAGGTAATATGTGAAGAGGCTGAGTTCCGGGTTCGGGGACTTGGTCAGCGATGGCTCATCTGATGTGGAAGACGAGAGAATAGCCACCCCAGCGGTGCCCTCCATGTACTTTGCCAACTCTTTTGTCGAAAACTTGGCAGCCCCGAGTTTCTTTACAGAGGAGGTCGAACCGCACAGGCAAGCATCTAGAATCACGATCTTCTGCTTTGCCCGCGACGTCCTGAGGATGTCCATTATCTTCGAGAACTTTATCAACACGTCCGGGTCGTTGTCTGAGACAGCGTCTTGCGGAACAAGATACAGCGTGTCGTCCAGCCTGTGGCCATGTCCGCTGAAGTAGAAAAGCACCCGTTCGGAGTCTTCCGCAGATTCGGCGAGACGCTTCACTGCCTTCACTATCTCGCCCATCGACGGAAATCCATGTTGTGATGTAAGCAGCGAAATACGCTTCCTATCAGCGTTGAGTTGCCAGACATCACGGAATACCTCGCTAATGGTCTGCGCGTCGTTTACACAAGTCTCCAGAGGATCAAAGCCGGAGGATTTGTCGTATTTGCCGATACCTACACAGAGAACTGCCATTTTGCCCTGAGCTTCTTGGAGCATCAGCGTTGTTCTCTGTTTCTGTGTCAGTTCGGACATGTCTGTCGTTCCGTCGAAAGCAACTTGTCGGCGTGCGGCGAGCCAACTTTCCCTGCCACGTGGCTGCCACGCGGCGAAAATCCGCTTTTTCTAAATCCCTGCCAGCAGCGGCTTAGGAAAAAGGAGCACCTGTTACAAATCAGAAGCTCTGCCACTGAGCTACACCGGCTTGGTCACAAAACAGCGTTATCTAAGCGAAATGGGAGAGCCTTTGCAACGCCGCAGGAGGCTTGTCAGTTGCGATACAGGGGAAGGGCTGTATCCGTATCGCTGATCGGGGCCTTGCGAGCGGGCTTCTCTTCCGGCGGGGGGAGTGCCTGTTCGCGTTCAAGGGCTTTCTGGAAATCAAGTTCTGCGTCCAAGAGACTTGCCTCGATCCGCTTGGCGCGCTCCGCACTCTGCTCTTCCTGCAGCAGACGATCTTCCTCGGCCTTCAGGGCTGCCTTCTTCTGGCGATACCTGGCGCGTTCCTCCTCCTTTGAGACCTGGTCGGACGATACGTCCGGCGTTGCCGCGGGCGGGGGCGCAATGATCTCCTCCGGCGCCTGCTCAGGTTCCGGCTGAGGCTCGGGGGCAGGGGGCGGTGGCGCTGTGACGACGGGTTCCGGCACTGCTTCCTCAGGTTCCTTCTTGCGCAGCTCGATGGGTGCCGGTTTGGGCTTGGACTTCTTCGCCGGCGCAGCAGCAGGTACGGCGGGTGGGCACGACTTGGCCAGCGACGTGGCTATGTAGTTGGCGAGGATCTCGGCGGAAACCGTCTTTGATTTCTGTTCCTCGTCCATGATGGCCGAGCGCGTGATATCCAGCGCGCGCGCGTAATGTTCGGAGGTCGGGTCGTAGAGTTGGCAGAGGGGAATCTTGTGTTCCTTGGCATAGGCGAGGTGCTCGGCCTGGACTTTCCAGAGGATGTCGGCGATGGGCTTCATCGCGTCTTCGTCCACCTTCATGTCTTCGTCACCCGCCGTGGCGCGCAACTCGCGATACATGGCTTCCGTGCTGGCCACGGGGGTGGCGCCCTGCGCGACAATGTAGAAACGACCCCGGTACTGGAACACGGAGCCGGAGAACGCGTATTCGCGATTGAGCGGGAGTTCGTCAAGAAGAGGGACCAGATCCTGTGATGCGTAGCAGGTGCCGAGTTTCTTCACCGAAAATGCGGTGTAGCGGCGGTTTTCCAAGTTGAGCTGCGAGCCTTTGGCCGGGGTAAGAAGTATGTCGCGGAACAGGATGGCCTGCGCCCAGTAACGCTGCGGGCTGTGGATGAGTTCCTCGGTGTCGATAGGGGTATAGCGCTCTGCGGCGGCAGCGAATCTCGGCATGACCACCAGGACAACGGCGGCCACAAGCCACGCAGGGCTCAAGTATTGTTTCTTCATCAAAATGTGCCTCACGGGGCGACAGGGAACCTAAGTAGTTAACGCCAACAAAGGCGGCAGGTCAAGAGCGGCTGGGTCAACGGACACGAGGTGCGGGCGGGTTCAGGGCGCGATAACCACGTCGTCCAGAAGCACGGTGCCTTCAGCGCCCCGCGCGCCGTCATGGAGATGGATGCCAAACACGGCCCGGGTGGCATTCTCCGGGGCGGTGATCCCGCTCAGGGCGAGTTGGGTCCATCGTATCTTTGAGATGGTGGTGTCCAGCGTGGCGCTCGCGACGCGAGCGACTTCGCGATTCTGGCTGTCCCGCCATTCCACGACGAGTCCGAGTTCAGCCGATCCCTTGAGGGGCGTGACCTTGCTGTTGATGACGTATACGCTGAAGGTATATTTCTCACCGCCAGTCACCGGCAATTCCGTGATGAGTCCTTGGAATGCCGTCGGCACGTTTTGCGCTCTCATTCGCACGCATTGCTTTCCGTTCCGCGCCGTCTCCGAGGTGACCGCAATGCCGTTGATGCGTGAGCTGAAGAAACTCCAGACGGCGGGCATAACATCTTCCACGCCGGCAGGCTCTTCGAACCCGGCGTTCGGTGCCCTGTTAGGCACATCTTGTGCATAGACCGGACAAGCGGCCACCCATGCCGCAGTGATGAGCCATAACGCTGCTGGATACTTCATACGACTTCCTCCCCGTCGCCCCCTGTGATGACTACGGCGCGGGACGGCTCACGAGTTCGGCATCGTCCACGTAGAAGGTGCCTTGTCCTTTGCCGTCCTGGCTGAAGAAAGTGATCACGAACGTTCCCTGGGCGGTGCCTTCAGGCGCATCGGCTTCCAACGAGAACTTCTCCCAGCGGTTGGCGGGCAGGTCAAACGTCCATGTCGGGCCATGGGTCCGCGAGATCTCTGCGCCGGCATCGTTCTTCCACTCGATGCTCGTCTGGCCGAAAGATGCACCGACGAGCGGATCCTCGGCGCTGCTGATGGCGTAGATGGAGAGGGCGTAGTGCGCGCCGGGTTTGGCGAGAAACTTTGCTGCGAGTCCCTGGTAGGCATTGGTTGCCGTAAGGCACTTGAAGAGGACTGACTGTGAACCGGAACGCTTCTTCTCGTCGGTGATCCCCGCGCGGTTTTCGGCGGTGGATGTGAAGAAGAACCAGTTGTCAGGCACGACTCCGCTGACAGCGCCCTTCGTGATGGACGGCTCCTCGAATCCTGCATTCTTGATGTCTGCGGTGACGGCTTCCTCTACTTGAGCGAAAGTTGCGGACACGAGTGTCAGGCACAACACGGCCGCCAAAACGATACGCGTACTCATGATTGATCTCCTTATTCTTGCGATGAACACGCCATTGAAATCGCTCTCAATTTAGTCCTTGTGCGATTCCGTGTCAACAAAGTGGGGTCAAGAGTCAGGAAAACTGGCCGAAAGAGGGGCAGAAATTGGCGACAGGGCAGCTCGGACAGTTCGGTTTTCGGGCGAAGCAGCAGCGTCGCCCGTGAAACACCATACAATGGGACCAGTCGGTCCAATCCTTTTCCGGGACTATGGCCTTGAGTTCAAACTCGATCTTGTCGGGGTTGTCATTCCTGGTGAAGCCGAGGCGCTGGGAAAGTCGGCGGAAGTGCGTGTCGACGATGATACCGGGTTGGCCGTAGGCCGTGGCAATGATCAAGTTGGCGGTCTTTCGTCCGATGCCCGGCAGGGTGATGAGCACATCCAACTGGTCGGGAATGCGCCCATCATATTTCTCGACGAGCACCTTGCAGAGCCCGCGGATATTCTTTGCCTTGTTTCTGAAAAAGCCGGTGGAACGGATTTCCTTCTCCAGCGTGGCCTGGGGCGTGCGCGCCCAGTCAGCTGCGGAGCGGTACTTCTTGAACAGGGCAGGCGTGACCATGTTCACCCGCTTGTCGGTGCACTGCGCCGAGAGGATGGTGGCCACAGCGAGCTCGAGCGGATTGGAAATGTTGAGCTCGCAGCCGGCATCGGGATAGGCCTTGCGAAGCCGGGCGAGGATTTTGGCGGCGCGCTTCTTTTGTTCGACCTTGGACTCCATGCGATCAGTCTATGTGTCGGGGGCAAAATGCCAAGTGCCGAATGAACGTTCGTTCATTCGGCACTTGTTGTTTGAAATCTGCCACCTTGCGGCGGCGCGAAAATTACGGCTGTTGCTGTTCCGGGTTCTTATCCTTCTCAGCCAGTGCGGCCTTGCGGCTGAGGCGGATCTTGCCGTTGTCTTCGACGTTGATGCACTTGACCCACATCTGGTCGCCGACCTTGCAGACGTCCTCCACGCGATTGACGCGGAAGTCGGCCAGTTCGCTGATGTGGACGAGGCCGTCCTGGCCGGGCAGGATTTCGACAAAGGCGCCGAATTCCTTGATGCCGGTGACGGTGCCCCGGTAGAGCTTGCCGGGCTCGGGCACGGCGGTGATGAGGCTGACTTCGTAGACAGCGGCTTCCATGGCCTTCTTGTCGGTACTGAAGACGTGCACGGAGCCATCATCTTCGATATCGATCTGCACGCCGAGTGTATCGGTGATGCGGCGGATATTCTTGCCGCCGGGGCCGATCAGTGCGCCGATCTTCTCGGGGTTGATCTTGAGCACGGTGATGCGGGGAGCGAACTCGGAGAGGTCGGCCCGCGGTGCTGGCAGGACCGTGGACATGAAGTCCAGGATCTTTGCCCGCGCGACCTTGGCCTGCTCAAACGCGCCTTCGACAAGTTCCCACGAGAGCCCGCGGATCTTGAGATCCACCTGGAACCCGGTGATACCGTCGCGCGTGCCGGCGACCTTGAAGTCCATGTCGCCGCAATGATCTTCGGCGCCGAGGATGTCGGTGACGAGAATCGCCTTATCCTTGCCGGTGAAGAGGCCGATCGAAATACCCGCGACGGGCTTGACGATCGGAATACCTGCATCCATCAACGCGAGTGTTCCCGCGCAGATGCTGGCCATGGAACTCGAACCGTTCGAACCCATGATTTCCGACACCACGCGCACCGTGTACGGATAATCCTTGGGCATGACCGGCAGCAACGACCGCTCTGCGAGAGAGCCGTGACCGATTTCACGGCGGCCGACCGCGCCGAGGCGACCGACTTCACCCACGCTGTAAGGCGGGAAGTTGTAGTGAAGCATGAAGCTTTTCTCATCCGGGCCGCCTGCCAACGCGTCCATGGACTGGACGTCCGACATGGTGCCCAGGGTGATGGTCGCCAACGCCTGCGTTTCGCCGCGGTTGAACAGCGCGGAGCCATGTGTGCGGGGCAGCAGGCCAACTTGGCCCGCCAGCGGACGAAGCTCGTCGAACCCGCGGCCACCGATGCGCTTGCCCTTCTCCAGGACGTTCTTGCGTACGGTTTCGATTTCGAGTGCATCAAACACGGAGCCGAACTTCTTGTCATCCAGTTCGGGGTCCTGTTCGACCAGCTTGGCCTTGAGAGATTCCTTGATCTCCGTGACCTTGTTCTGCCGTTCCAGCTTGCCGCCGATCAACAGGGCTTCGGTCAGTTCTGCGCCGGCAATCTCGCGCGCCTTCGGCAACAGCTCAGGCTGCGGCAAGTCGGCGATCACCTTGTCCGGGAGGCCAAGGGCCTTGCGGAGTTGGATTTGCGCGTCGACGAGCTTGACCACGGATTCGTGGGCCACCTTCATCGCGGCGATCATGTCCTTCTCAGAAACTTCCTGCGCCGAACCTTCGATCATCATCATCATGTCGCGCGTGCCGACATAGATGAGGTTCAGGTCGCTGGTGGCGATCTGCGTGTGGGTGGGATTGACGACAAACTGCCCATCCACGCGGCCGACGCGCACGGCGCCGATCGGGCCCATGAAGGGAATTTCCGACAGCGTGAGGGCTGCGCTTGCGGCATTGATACAGAGGATATCCGACTCGTTCTCGCCGTCGGCGCAGAGCATCGAGTTGTTGATTTGCACTTCGTTCCGATAGCCATCAGGGAAGAGGGCGCGGATGGGGCGATCGGTCATGCGGGCGACGAGGATTTCCTTTTCGCTCGGGCGGCTTTCGCGCTTGAAATACCCGCCGGGGAACCGACCCGCGGCGTAGGCCTTCTCGCGATACTCCACCTGCAGCGGGAAGAAATCGATGCCTTCGCGGGGTTTGCCCGTGGTAACAGCGGAGAACACGACAGTATCTCCGAGTTGCAGGGTCACCGAGCCGGCGGCCTGTTGAGCCAGCAATCCGGTTTCAAACCGTATGTTCTTGCCGGCAATGTCTGCTTCGACCTTTGTGGTCTTATTCATGTGTCTTTCTCTCCTTCAGGTCTTGGACGGGTGTGATGTTGGAGGGGGAACCCGGGTGCACGTCCATCCCAAAGGATGGGGACATGCCTTATACAGGTAACTCCGCCAGGTAATGATCCGGCCTGCCGGGCACACAGTGCCCATGATGATGCAGACACAGATACAGGAGAAGGAAGGAACTCTTATCGGCGCAGCCCAAGGCGCTCAATGAGCTTCTTGTAGCGCTCTTCGTGCTTCCGCTTGATGTAATCGAGGAGCCGCCGGCGCCTGCTCACCATCATGATCAGGCCACGACGTGAGTGGTGGTCCTTTACATGACCTTGGAGATGCCCGGTCAGATCCTTGATGCGCTTAGAAAGCAGGGCAACCTGCACCTCAGCTGATCCGGTATCCCGGTCGTGCAACTGGTAGTCTTGCTTAATAGCCGCCTTGGTCGCGTTTTCCATAACCCTTTTCCAGACCTATTCTGGTTTCTCTTGTTTGCTTCCTTTTTCTTTTTTCCGCGGGCGACCTTACAGGTCAGGCATGACCATGTAAAGTGTTATGTTCAGATTCTTCTTCGCCATCCCATAACACTGTTTTCAGTGTACGCCGTCGGTTCGTCGCATGCGAGTACGCAATCCGTCCTCCAATTAGTGGCGCGTAAATGGGGCTTGGAATCGGCGAAAACACGGCAGATTTCATCCAAAAGCAAAAAGATGAAAAAACTTCTTGCAAGAGAGCAAACGGTTGCGTATTGTTGGCGTCGAGATGGTTGGAAACCAAAGGAGAATAGGGATGAAATCGAGAAACCGTTTGCTGATAATTGATGTCTTGATCGCAGTCTCCATGTTGGCCGTGTTGGCCGTTTCGGCCCGGGGTGCTGGTCCCGTGGCGTTTGAGAACGCGAGCTTCGAGCAGGGCGACCAGGGTTGGGCCACATGGGGGGATGGCGACCTTCGTGAAGCGTATCACGCGGTCTTGCCCAAGGACGGCGCGTCTATGTTGCGGCTGTGGAAGCGTTCGGGTTGGTATCAGGACATGCCGGTAAGCAAGGGCGACCGATTTCTGGTGACGGCTTTCGTGGCGACCGCCTCCAAGGACGCGCTGCACGGTGACGCTTATGGAGAGGTGAAGGTGGAGTGGCGTAACAAGACGGAGGGCGACAATGAGACCGGCTCGCCCGCTTCCGTGAAGTTCGATCTTGTGGGCAAGCATGATGTCACCTTGACGGCGGATCAGTGGAAGCGGATTGACCTGCCCGAAATCAAGGCGCCGGCCGGTGCGACACACGCGCGCGTTCTGCTGACGATGTGGTGTACGGATGAGAAGGGCGGCGGGTGCGCTTTGTTTGACCAGGTGAGCATCGTAGCGTTGCCGGCGATGCCCTGAGTGTTACTGAAGAGATGTAACGCAGAAAGTCACGAGCATGAGTCCAACGATCCAGGAACTGGCTGCGGTGCTGGGGGTCCACAAGGCCACGGTGTCCCGTGCGCTGAGCGGGAAGCCCGGTGTCAGTGGCCGGCTGCGTCAACGGATTCTGCGCGCGGCGGGCCGGATGGGCTTCTATCCCAACGGGCAGGCCCGCAGCCTGGCCACATCGCGGACGGAAACCCTCGCGTTGGTGTTCTGCGATGAGACGAGTGACTTTCTGACGAATCCGTTCTACTCCAAAATCCTGGCGGGTGTGGCAGCCGAGACGGCGCAGCACTCCTTCAGCCTCGCCTTCTGCTCGCTGTCTTCGGATGACCGGCTGCGCGGCAAAGCGTTGCCGAAGATCATGCGTGAGCGGCGGGCGGACGGGTTCCTTTTTGTGGGCGATCAGGACGACATGTTGATCGGCTACTGCCATAATCTGGGGTATCCGCAGATTATGGCAGTAGCCGATCAACATGTCGTCCTGATCG
>DAISJM010000027.1:0-47527 GCA_036821485.1 Verrucomicrobiota bacterium
GCCAGCCATTGTTGGTCCGCTCTGGAATACAGTACAAGGTGCCGTTGGTCATGTATGAGTTGACCCAATCGTCCGATTGGTTCCACCGGCGAATCGCCAACCTTTCCGGTTCGGCCAGTGTGTAGATGCCTGACGGATAATCGGTCATGTTGTTAGTATACCCGGAACTGTATCCCGCGTTTGGCCGCCAGCCCCGGAAGTTGTCCGCGCCCTGATGTTTTTTCCGGGGGTGTGGGGGAACCTTTGCCGGGGAAATCGCACGGGGCGATCCGCCGCGTCTACATTCTTCGCCGCACCCAACTCCACGCACAACCCAGCAAGCCCAGGAACAGCAACGCGACGGTCGAAGGTTCGGGGATGATATAAGCCACACGGAAACCAAAACCATCGCCCTCCGTTGTCGGGTCAGCCGGATCCTGGCCCGTTACGCTCAAAGCACTCGCATGGTCAAACAGCCCCCCCCCCCTGATGACCCGATAGTTCGACGGTTCAAAGGTTTCCGTCCACTCCGCGACATTTCCCCCTATGTCATACACGCCGTACGCGCTACAGCCCGTTGTCTCCCCGATTTGCGTGAAGTACTCCCGCGATCCACCATCCGGATTCCAGTACGGATCATCCCCAAAGTTCATCTCCCGTGGCGTGGCTCCATCCGTCGGCTCGGCTGGCACATCATCCGACCCGTTCGGGTACGTGCTGTACGTGTCCGTCTCCGGATCGTAGTACGCGGCCTTGTACCACTCGTCTTCCGTCGGCAACACCCACGTTGCCGTCGCTGTTCGGCTTAACGTGTATCCATCCGCCAGCGTGTACGACCCCGTTTCCGTACTGCCCGCCCCCTGTCCGTTCGCCAGCCAGTTGCAGAATCGGCACGCATCGTAAAACGAGACCAAGCAAACCGGGTTATTTTCTTTACCCTCTACCGCCGCGTATGTGTAGCTTCCATCCTCCCCGCTCCGGATGATAAAAGCGCCGCCGAAGGCTGTGCTCCCCATGTACTCGTTATATAGTCCATTCGGATCGCTCGCCGCCACGGCGTTCAGGAACTCTGTGTATTGCGCCACCGTCACTTCGTATGTGCTGATTTGGTAGTCGTAGTCCACCCCGCCAAGCCAGATATCGTCCACCGTCGTATCCGGATTTCCTTCCCACGCCAGATCATCCGCATTGCCAGCATTCCCTATCGTCGTCATCTGGATGATGACGTCCGCCCGCAGTTCCATGGCCGCAAAGAGGCACAGGAGGCACACAACGCATCTGGAGATCGACTTCATTCCGAGGGCTCCGCAAACAGCGCGCGGCTACAGCTTCGCAATCCTTTCATCTGCACCGTGGCTGTTGTGGTGTTACTGGAGTTCAAGAATTCGTAGTGCGGATAGACCCCATGGGCGTAAATGTTCGTGAGTCCCGTCACCCCGTGGACGTTGCTGATGATCGCTTCCGTCCCGTAGTAGACCACCAACGTATCCGCACCCACTTGAAGCAATACGCCCTGTTCCTGCTGGAAAGACCGAACAACCGGGGAGGCCAAGGCAGTCCGAGTCCCGCCCGTGTTTTGTCGATAGGCGGTAAACTCGATATTACCGCCACTGCCCACCATTTCCACGTATAGGGCCTGTTCCGCGTATTCGCCTTTGATCTCCCCCGGGAAATACTCAGGCAGGGCGCAAATCTTCGCAATCCCCTGACTGAAGTTTGTATACGCGGCTCGAATCTCGACTACGTTGGTCGCGGTTAGGTTCATTCGTACGTCGTTCTGGTAGTCCCGCCTCGGATTCACACACTGCCAGCCGTTGGCTTTGCGTTCCGGAATGCAGTACAAGGTACCGTTGGTCATGTATGAGTTGACCCAATCGTCCGATTGGTTCCACCTTCGGATCGCCAACCGCTCTGGTTCTGCCAGCGCGTAGATGCCTGACGGGTAATCGGTCATGTTGTTAGTATACCCCGAACTGTATTCCGCGTTTGGCCGCCACACCTTCAGGTTGTCCACTTCGGCAAACACCGTTCCTCCCGATGCCTTGTCCTCAGCCTCCACCATGCACACCGCACCGCCCGTCCACTTCGTTTGTTGTCCGTGAAGCCCTGAATTCGTCACCCCATTATAGGCTACCAGCGCGGTCGTTGCATCCATGTATAGCCGGAGCGGCATTCCCGTCACAAAGGCCATTGTATTACTACACAGCAGGTTCCCATACGTGCCGGAAACCGAACCTGTTCTGGAGTAAAGGCAGAGAGAAATATTGGAACTTCCAACGCTCTGGTCGTAACTCAGGCGTGCAACGACGGAGGGGGCCGATTCGGAGTAGATCAGATTCGTCACCGCATCCCGTGAGACCACTAATCGGATTTCGGCCTCCGGGCCGGTAACCGTGGACGCGGCATCGAATCGGACAACGTCCACCGAGAACCAGCAACCCGTGCTGTCCAGGGTCTCGAATCGGGCGTCCGCTTCTGTACGGCTCGCAAGACGGATCGCCGTCTTGCCCAATTCGACACGAAAACGCGCCCGACCATCGTTGATTATGAACTGATTTGTCGTCCCAGAGACCGCCACCGTCTTCCTCCAAGGCCAAGCATTCGCGTCGTTGAAGTTATATCTTGTCGGCCCGTCAAACGTGTTGAGATAGAACTCCGTGCGCTCGCTCGCCGTGTTCGTCTCCTTGGCCGTGTTCTCCACCACCTCCGGTAGATACGGATGCGCCGCGTAGTTCGCTCGCGTGTACTGCGCCAGCTTGTTCGACAGCACCGCGAATGAATCGCTCTTCACGTTCGGCTGAATGTTCGTGTTCACACTGCTGGAACTGCCGCCGATTCGATAGTCCAGCCCCCAACCCGACCACGGCCAACGTGTATCGTCGTACCCGAAATGCCGGAAGTTCCACTGCCCCCAATGAATCCCGTTTGCGTTGAATTGCCGGACGAAGTAGTCGATGTTCTGCGCGGTGATCGAACCGAACTCACCAATCAAGACTGGCGCCTGTTTCTCGGCCATGAACCGTGTGTACGTTTTGACGATTCGATCCGCAATCTCCTTCTGGGTGGCGAAGCTAACGTCGTACGTATCGTTCCACGGCCCCGAGTGGTCGTAGTGATGGAACTCGTACACCACATTGGCCCAGCCTCGGCTTGATGGGGCGGGGCACGACCAAATATCGTTCCACATGTTCGTGTACATGAAGTTGCTCTCCATGAAGACCAGGTGGTTCGTGTCTTTTGCCCGGATGGCGGAATAAAGAGTGGAAGCCAACGGCAGGATGCTATTGGAGTAGGCTGTCTGATACGCCACAACCGTGTTCGTGGTCCGATACGGGTCCGGCTCATTGAAGAGATCGTACCCCGCGACCGTCTGGTTGGTCGAATACCGCTCCGCGATCTTCGCCCACAGATTCGAGGTCCGATCCTTGTATACTTGACTCTTCCATACCCGATTGCGCAGTTCTTCCCCCAAGCCATTGTGATCTGAGTAGTTTTGTCCGCCGGGGGTTCCGTGCAGATCGAGGATGCACCACATCCGACGCTTCTGGCATTCGTCGAGAACCCAGTCGATCCGCGTCCAGCCGTTGCTCAGGTAATTGGTCCCCGTTTCGTCCTGCAAAAGGTTGTACAGGAACGGCAATCGGATGCAGTTGTAGCCCAGCGACTTGAGATTATCCAAGTCGTTGGTGGTCAGATAATTCTGACGGAATGTCTCCAATAACTGCTGGGTGTTGTCTTCCCGATAGAACCGAACCCGGTAGACGTTCCCGATATCCCCCGATGAACTGCTCGCGACCAGATATACCGTCTGTGTTCCCGAGATGTTGGTCGACAACGAAACCGTCTGTTCGCTCCAATCGCACCAGCCGCCGGTATCGGCAATCTTCAGGATGCCAATCGGCGGTACGTTCGTACTCCCCACTTTGACTTGAAGTTGTGGATTCCCTGCCGATCCATCGCGGGCAATGATAACGGATAGACGATTGACTCCTCCTGTGCTGAAGTTCGTGGTGAAGCGAATCCATGTACCGTTGCTGTAACTGCCGGAGAATACGGCTGAAGGGCCGTACCAACTCGACCCAAGGGACCCGCCATTGGTACCATCATTATATCGAGCAAGACGAACCACGGAGCAGTCAACCCTCTCGCTCAAAGACTCTCTCAGAGTCGCTTCATCCATGTGATTGCTGCTGCCTGTGATTCCAAAGGCGTTCGTGAAAATCTTAGGCTCGAAGCCAACCATCCACTGCTCAAAGGCCAGCCACCCGCCGATATTCACGGCTTTGAGCGTCACCGCCTCGCCCGATTCGTCCACAATCGAACTGCCGCTTACACTGAGCATGTCCGGCGGCGGAACCGAGTACTTGTCCAGCGGGTTGGTGCCCGCGGCTACCTCGTCGCCGTCGGAGACCCCATCCCCGTCCGTGTCCGGCTGGCTCGGATCGGTGTGATGCATGAACAGCTCCCGCGCGTCCGCTAGACCATCTTCATCCGTGTCCTGTTCTCCATTCCCCGCCGCGTAGAACCGGCTCTCCAGCGCATACGCGTTCGTGTCCGCCCACAGGAAGACATTTGTACCTGCATCCACCCGCCCGGTCACTGCCAGCACCCACGGCGCTGACGCCATCCCGTTGAACCAGTTGTTGCTCGATGCGTCGAACTGGTACACCTCTACCAAGTTCGTAAATCCCCAAGGCACGTGCACGGTGATCTCCGGCCAGTTCGTCGCCCCCTCCGCCGAACCCCGAATCGCGATCCACAGGCTGTTGCTCCACTCTTCCGTGTACTGCATCATCAGCAGCCCGCCGCCTTCTTCCTCAGAGAAGAACTGCAGTTCCGCGGCTGCTGCTTCCACCTGGGCCTGGGCGTAGAGGTAGGGCTCCACATCGTCCACGGCGATCAGTTTGACCCGGATCTCGATCCGGGCCGGGTCGTACAGGCTCTCCATCCATGCCAACCAGGCTGAGCTGGCGTACTCCGACAGCACTTCCGGGTGCATCCACTTCAAATCAGCGTAGGGGTCGTAGTCTTCCACGGCGGGGAGGGCATAGACTTCTTCGCCCTCGGCGTTCAGGAAGAGCGTATCCCGGGAAAGGAAGTCCTCGGCAAGGATCACCGGGTAGACCGGGACGCTGTTTTCGTATTCGGCCACGAGGCCCTTCACGAAGTCATCGGGAAACGCCTGCGGGTCGAAGGGGATGACTTCGGGGCAGGACGGCTGGGTCAGGATGAACTCGGGATCGGGCGGGAGGATGGGGATATAGTCTTCCCGCTGGGAGAGGTAGAAGTCCTGCAAATCGTAGATATCCGAGACTTGGGAGGCGAGGAAGGCTTTGTAAACATTGGGGTCGACTGCTGTTTCGCTGTCCTGGTTGGAGAACCCGATCCGAGCCACCCACCACCCCGCAGCGCACACCAACAACAACGCGATTCGGCCCCTCACCCCTTGGTTCATCGCCCACCCCCTTCTTGTTCGGCCCTGAACCCTTGGCCGGAAGTCGTGCCCAAAGAAAGGGGCGCGAACTCATGCCAGCGCCAGAGAACCGTCCCCACCCTTGCCACAAAACCCTGAGCCGTGACCAGAATAATCTGCTATGGGGGGGGCGTTTCTTTTTTTCTTTCTTGCTCGGTGCGTCTGCGCCCTGTTTCCATAGCGCATGCCGCGCCATGTGGTGCGTGCGAAACATGAACGAAAGCTTCAAACCGGCGCGCGGGTGTGTGGCGTGGTGCCTTTACATCATCGCTTTGTGCCTTTGGTTTATCCCGCCCCGAATCCTCGCGCACCTCGGATTTCAGACGAACGATTATGACTTCGGCATCTACGTCAACCTAGTCGATAACCTGGCCGCGGGACACGGCTTTCATTCGTCCGTTCTCGGGCTCAACCATCTCGGCGAGCACTTCAGCCCGATCGTGGCGATCTTCATCCCGGCGGCGTGGTGCGGTGTCACGCCATGGGCTCTGCTGATTGCGCAGGGACTGTGCGCGGTGATCACGATCGCGTTGCTGACGATGTATGCGCAAGTGGAATTGGCCGCGTTGCCGGAGCGCTCGCGTCGTGTCGGCCTGTGCGTGTTGATCGGCCTCTTCCTCTTCTATCGTCCGTTCATTGCCGCGTGGGATTTTCAGTTTCAGCCCATGGTGCTTGGCATGCCGCTGGTGGCGGCGGCGCTGGTGGCGATGCAGCGAAACCGGTGGCGTTGGCTCTGGATACTCGTGCCGCTTCTTCTGATGACGCGCGAATCGGCCGGGCTTTCACTGCTGGGGTTGGCAATCGTGGCCGGACTTCGATACCGGCGGCCGCGCATGGCGTTGACCCTTGTCGTCGCGGGGATCGTGGTGCCGCTGGTGGTGATCGGCTGGGTGATGCCGCACTTCCGCGTGGGGGAATGGGTGGGGCATGCGGAGCGGGTGGGGCCGCTGGTGGATCTTCCGGGCAAAGGGTTGTACTTGGCCAGACTACTGGGTCCGCTTGGACTGTTTCCGCTCGGCGGGTGGGTGGAGGCGTTGGCTGCGTTGCCGGGGATGTTGCTGAATATGGCGGTCGGCTTTGGCAAGCAATACAGCGCCGACAAGCACTACGATGCGCAGCTTGCGGTGTTCTTGATGGCCGCGGCGGTTCAGGGTTTCCAAGGGTTGGAAAAAAAGCGGGCCGATTTTCCAAGGGTTGGAAAAATCGCGCTGGCGGCGGCGCTGGCCGTCGCGCTCCTCTCGCAGATTCAGTGGCAGTCCTCGCACCCGATCCGCCGTTACATTAAATACTGGCCGACGTCGGAGAACGCGGCGATTCGGCGCGCGCTTGTGCCGCTGGCGCAGCTGCCGGAGAGCTACACGCTCAGCGCCGATCCCGCGTTGGGGCCACACGTCTGCGAACGGCTTGGCTATCGGACGCTTTTTGGAGGGCTCGATGCGGCGCAGCTTGTGCCGGGGCAGTTGATCGTGGTGCGGCGCGACGATACGGGTGTTGCGCGGCTTTTGGCTGCGGGGAAGGTTTCGATGGTCGCGCAAACCTCCGAGCTGTGGCTTGTCGCCGAGACGAATCTCACGGACGCGGTATCACTCCGCGAGGTGCTGACCCGTGACGGTTGGAGTAATCCTTAAGACAGGTCCGGCACGATCACCCGCTCGTTGCATTCCGGGCACCGGATGACGAGTCCTGCGTGTCGTTTCTTGAAGCTGATCGGCTTGCCGCATTCCGTGCATCCGAAATTGATGGTGTCGCCATCCACCCTGGGCGCTGTCGAATCTGTTGCGGGAAGGGCGGCCTGCGTGGCGGCATCGGTCGTGGCGGCGGGAGTACCGGGGACGGGCGGCGCGGCGACGGGCACGGGCTTGAGCGCGGCGATGAGCGAGAAGGTGTCGAAGACGTACCAGACCAGGCAGAGTATGACGAAGACCGGCTGCGAAAGGGGGATGCCGAAAAACATGATCTGATTATGCGAGCCGTAGACAGCGAGGCCCCAGAGAAAGATGCCGGTGGTGATCAGGAATCCCATGATGGCGCCCGCGACGCGCGAGGCCTTTGCAACCCAGCTCTGGACGATAATCGCGACAATGATGACAGGATTGAAGATCACCGCACGCCTCCTTGTGTCATGAATGATCCGCAAATCAGCTACGCCTCAAGATGATACCCGAAACAATCTGTCTGTGAAGTCCGTGACGGCAATATCCTTAAGTCTTGTTTTCACTGGGTCTTTTCGGCACCTTCGGCGGCGGAGAAAGCGGGCAAAGCTGAATCCATGAAGCGAATTTGTGTCATAGGTAACTTTTCGGGCAGAAACGCGGGTGATGCCGCCATTTTAGGCGGATTGCTCGAGGATGTGTCGCGCCTGTACCCGGATGCCGAGTTTGATGTGCCGACGATCAACCCCGGTTTCGTGGCGCGGCAATATGCCGGGTATCGGGTTCGCCCCGTGCCGATGCTGCCCTGGAATCTGAGCGTGAAGATCCTCGGCTTGCCGATTTTTCGGTCGGTTCTGCGGTCCGACCTGGTCCTCGTGACCGACGCGATTCTCTTCGATCTGCACCTGTTCAACCCGCTCTTCAATTACCTGTCGACGATGGCGCTGGTGCTGCCGCTGGCGAGACGCCGGGGCATTCCGGTGGTGCTCTACAACGTGAGTCTTGGTCCGGTTTCCACGAAGGCGGGCATCGGCTGCCTGCGACGCGTGCTCGACGCGTCGAGCAAGGTGATCGTGCGCGACACGGAATCGATCGAGATGTTGAAGCGGGTCGGGTTGGAGCGCGCTGATCTTCGCATCGCCGCGGATTGCGCGCTCAACACGGTGCCGTCGGACGACGCGCGCGTCGCACAGATCATCCGCGAGCGGGACCTGGTGTTCGACGAGCAGGGCGTGGTGACGTTCAACGTGAACAGCTATGTGGACGTCTTTGTGCGCGGACAGAAGAAGGGGATAGGGCTCGATGAATTCGTGCCGCTGATGGCGGAAGCGTTCGACCGCACGATTGAGTCATTGAACATTCGTCCGCTCATGGTGGTCACACAGCCCATGGATTTCACCATTACGAATGCGGTCATGTCGCGGATGCGCCAAAGGGAAAAGATCCGGACGGTGGCGAATCCGGAGTATTCGTATCGTGACCTAACGGCGTTGTTCGCGAAGGCCGAGATGCACATCGGGATGCGGACGCACTCGCTGATCCTTGCGACGTCGGTCGGCACGCCGGTGGTCGGGATCATCGCGACGCCGAAGAATCGCGGTTACATGAAGTCGATCCGGCAGGACGAGCGGATGGTGGAGTTCAAGGACCTGACGGCGGATTACCTGGCGGAGATGATCCGGAAGACGTGGGCGAACCGAAAAGCGATTCGCGAGGAACTGCTGCCGATCGTGGCGGAAGAGAAGCGCAAGGCCCGCGAGAGCGCGGCTGAGCTGGCGCCGTTTTTGAAGGGAACCTGAGCATGGCCAAGTCCGGACCCATGAGCCGCAAGGCTCTTATCATCAAACTCAGTGTGTCCCTCGTGCTGATGGCCGTGCTGGTGTGGAAGGTGGACTGGCATGAGTCGCTCCGCACGCTGCTCCAGATATCCCTCCCCTGGATTCCCGTCCTGCTGCTGGTCTCCGTCATTCTCAACCTGGTGAGCTGCGTCAAGTGGCAGTTGTTTCTGCGCGCGCGCGGGAACGAGATTTCACTGCTGCGGCTGTTTGGCCTCTACATGATCGGCTATTTCTTCAACAACTTCATGCCCGGCAGTGTGGGTGGCGATGTGGTTCGCAGCTACGTCCTCGGCCGGGAATTGCGCAGCCAGTCGAGTTCTTTTGGATCGGTCTTTCTCGAACGCTTTACCGGCTTCGTTGCCCTGCTCGGCATGGCGCTGCTGGCGGCCGTGATCAATCCGTCCGTGCTGAGGACGCGAGGGCTGATGGTGTTCATGGGGCTGATGGCCTGTCTGTTCGTCGGCATGATCGCGTTCCTGTTGTTACATCCGGTTCAGAAGCTTTTCATTCGCGTGCTCGGATTTCTTCCGGAGAAGCTGGCGGGCAAGCTGCGCAAGTTCCTCGACGTGGTGTTCTTCTTCCGCGACAAGCCCGGCGTGCTGGGCGTGGCGATGTTCTGGTCGCTGCTGTTTCACATCATGACGATTGTGAACACGCAGGCGTGTTGCAACTCGATCCGCGTGCAGGCGGGATTCCTGGATCTCGCGGTGCTGGTGCCGCTGATCCTGCTGGTGTCGGCGATTCCGGTCAGCATGAACTCGATCGGCATCATGGAAGGTTCGTTCGTGTTCTTCCTCGGCATGGCAGGCGTAAGCCCCTCGGATGCGCTGTCGGTCAGCCTGGTGTTGCGTGCGAAGAACCTGGTGATGGCGATGGTGGGCGGGTTGATCTTCGCGGTATGGCATCGCATGCCGGGCGGGCCGCCGGCGTCGATGCCGGCGGACGTTGGGAGCGAGGCTTGATGTGAAGAGGGCAGGCATGGCGATCGTATTGCTGGCCGTGGTGGCCGGCGGCTTGGCCGCGTGGTGGGTCACGCGTCCCGCATTGCGCATTGAGCCGGTGACGATGGTGTGTAACGGCTGGGCGCTGCGCGGCGATGTCTACCTGCCTCGGCGGGTCACATCCGACACGGCCATTCTCCTGTTGCACGGAAGCACGGCGCGGGGGCGGAGCCTGACGTTATACAAGGAGTTGGCTGCGCGATTGTGCCGGCACGGATTCATCGTGTGCAATCTCGATCAGCGTGGTTACAACGAATCGGACGGGCCGAAGGTGGTATCCACCCTGGAGGATCTGGATTTTGTTTCGGATGCACGTGATGCCGCGCGCGAGTTGGTGGAGAAGATGGGGTCACGCGGCGTGCGCAAGGTGGCGTTGGTCGGGCATTCGTTCGGCGGTGGCGTGGCGGTGGCGGCAGGGCTGTCGAGCGACGACGTGGCGGCGATTGTTTCGATCAGTCCGGGGCGCCGCATTCGCGAGAGGTTTTCCGGCAACCTCTCGGAGAAGAACGGCCTGCGATATGTGCAGAAGCGGCGCACGGCCGATCTCGGTTTGGAAGAACCGATACCGCTGGAACTCGTGGAGCCGATGCTGGCGAGCTACGATGTGGAGCAGTTTCGTGGGGCGCGCAGTTCCAAGCCGTTGCTGTTCGTTGAAGGAGACCGGGAGCCGGCGGATGACATGGCGTTCATGAAGGATTTGGCGGCGTCGATGACGGGGCCGGTTGAGCACCGGATCATCCCGGACGCGGCGCATTACTTCGGAACTGAAATCCAGAGGGTGAACGGTGAGAAGCGATGGGTGGTCGTGCGGGAGCCCGTTCTGGACGAGCTGGTCGCGGTCGTGGCCGGGTTCGTGAACAGCGCTTCAAAGTGAAAGTGGTGGAGTTGAAGCCTTTGGTGATGTAAAAAGGCGGCATTCATGAATGAGCAGAAAACCCCATCTTC
This sequence comes from Verrucomicrobiota bacterium, assembly GCA_036821485.1. GTDB lineage: Bacteria > Verrucomicrobiota > Kiritimatiellia > CAIQIC01 > JAGNIJ01 > DAISJM01. The sequence continues at coordinate 10,889 of DAISJM010000027.1, forward strand.
GGCTGAGTCCGGCGGCACGCCGCTGAGTTTCCACGAGTTTTCCGCGGACGGGAGAACCTCGCCGCTGAAGAAGTACCAGGACCTTGTGATCGGGGACCGCAGCCTGTGGCACCTGTTCCAATTTGAGTTTCTCACCTTCGGGTTAACCTACTGTCCGGGGTTGCTTGGCTACTTCCTTCGCCAGAAATTGTACCGCGGGCTGTTCCGCGAGATGGGTCGCGGCGTCATGATGGGGACGGGCGTGACGTTGCGCCAGCCCGGCAAAATTTCCATCGGCCGCGGATGCGTGATCGATGACCTTGCGCGGCTCAGCGTGCGCGGAGGAGAAGAGGCGGGGATCGTGTTGCACGATCATGCGCTGATCGGCCGCGACACGAGCGTGAACGTGCGGGACGGCGTTGTCGAGGTGGGCAGTCACACGAGCGTGGGCGGGCAGTCGCGGCTGGCCGCGACGAAGGGGCGCTTGACGATCGGGCAGCATGTACTGATTGCGGCCTACTGCTATATCGGCGGTGGCGGGCATGAGACGGGGCGGAAGGACATACCGATGGTGTTGCAGGGTCCCGCGGTCAAGGGCGGGGTCACGATTGGCGACGATGTCTGGATCGGCACGCACTCGGTGGTGCTGGACGGGGTGACGATCGGCAAGGGCTCGGTGATTGGCGCGGGCTCGCTGGTGAACAAGGACATTCCGGAATACTCCATAGCCTGGGGCTGGCCGGCGGAGGTACAGCGTAAACGTGAATAAGAAAGAGCAACCTCTCAAGCTGAGCGTGCTGATTCCCGTGTTCAACGAGGAATACACGGTGGACGAGATTCTCGACAAGGTCCGCTCGGTCGAATTGCCCGGCGGTCTGCAGCGGGAAATCGTGACGGTGGATGATTGTTCGCGCGACAAGACGCGCCAGCGGCTGCAGGAATACGCGGCCAAGCATCCCGATGTGCAGGTGTTCTGGCACGATGTGAATCAAGGCAAGGGCGCGGCAATTCGAACGGCCATCGAAAAGGCGACGGGCGACATCATCATCATCCAGGACGCGGACCTCGAATATGATCCGGACGATTACCCGCGGTTGTTGAAGCCCATCCTGAACGGCGACGCCGACGTGGTCTATGGCTCCCGTTTCCTGTCCAGCGAATACAAGCGCGTGTTGTTTTTCTGGCACAGTTGGGGCAACCACATGTTGACGTTGTTCTCCAACATCCTGACGGATCTCGATCTGACCGACATGGAGACGTGCTACAAGGTCGTGCGCGCAGACATCCTGAAATCCATTCCGATTCGCTGCAACCGTTTTGGCATTGAGCCGGAACTGACCGCCAAGTTTGCCAAGCGCGGCTGCCGCATCTACGAAGTGCCGATCTCGTATCGCGGCCGGACGTACCAGGAAGGCAAGAAGATCACGTGGTGGGATGGTGTGAAAGCGCTGTGCATCATGCTCTGGTTCTGGCTCGTGGATGACATTTACAACGAGCAGTACGGCCATCGCATTTTGCACCAGCTTTCCCATGCGCATCGTTTCAACCGGTGGATGGCGGAGACCATCAAGCCATGGGTGGGGGAATCCGTATTGGAGATCGGCGCGGGCATGGGCACGATGACGCAACGCATGCTGCCGCGGCAGCGCTATGTGTCGTCGGACATCGATCCGTTGCATCTTCACTATCTTCGGAACCTCTACAGCGATAATCGCCGTGTAGAGGTCGCCGAAGTCGACGTGGAGAAGTCGGAGCATTTCGAGTCGCACCGGGGGCAGTTCGACACGGTGGTGTGTCTGAACGTGCTGGAGCATGTGAAGGAAGACGTGGCGGCGATGCGGAATATCCTGTCGGCGCTGAAGCCGGGCGGACGCGCGTGCATTCTGGTTCCGCGCAGCATGGCGCTGTACGGGTCAAGCGACGAGGTGCTGGAGCACCAGCGCCGCTACACCGAGGAGGAGCTCGCGGCCAAGTTGAAGGAGGCCGGCTTCACGGTGGACAAGATGTTCAGCTTCAACCGGGCGACGGTGCCGGCGTGGTTCATCAACGGCCGCGTTTTCAAGCGGAAGGATTTCAGCCGTGTGCAGCTCAAGATTTTCGACTCGATGATCTTCATCCTTCGGAAGGTCGACTGGCTGTTGCCGTGGAAGGGCCTGTCGTTGATTGCGATTGCGCGCCGTCCGGAATCGGCCTGATCGATCTCTACTTCACCCGCAATACAGCGGGCAGCATCGCCGCGCGGCGGCGCGATGGCAGATCGGAAGAGAATCCCACGCGCTTGGCGCCCTTCATGTCATACAAGCCCAGCCGGATTTCATAGTTACCCGCAGGGGCATCCTGCGGCACGGTGATCGTCCGCTCTTCGACCAGGGTGGTCTCGTAGGGTTGGTACTCGATGCCTTCGAGTTGGAAGGGGCGATCATCCTGGAAGACACGATCGGGACTCGCGAGGTGCGTGAAGACGGCGAGCGAGTCGTCGCGAAGGCTCTCCGGGCATTTCCAGAAGTAGCGCAAGCGAACTGATTCGCCGGGGCGAACGTCGGTCCGGTCGAGCGTGATCCCAAGAAACCGGACACCATTCCGGAATTCGATTTCCGCCGGGACGGCCGGATCCCACATACCGCGTGTGCCTTCCTCCAGGGCCGAGGCCTTGTCCACGAGGCCTTCCGCGCGATAGATGGCGGCCAGTCGCAGAGCCACGGGTGGATTGCGCGGCAGCAGCTTGAGCGATTCCTCCAGCAGGCGCGTTGATGTCTGATCGCTTGGGTCCCGCTCGAGCAGCGATTCTGCGATGCACGCGTAGCCGAGAGCGAGGCTGCGCCGGTCCGCCACCACGCCGCTGAAGCCGGTCCATAGAATCGAGCGCGTCTTGCGGTAGCCATCCATCCAGTCCGCTTCTTCAAACAGGTAGAGGGTCCACGGGCCCAGCGTGCGTGCGGTCATGGTGATCTTTGCGCGGGCGAGTGCCTCACCGGTCATCGGCGCGTTTTCCGTCCGCACGAGCAAGGCGGTTCGGCGGTCAAAGCGCACATGCGGATCGAAGGACCGATCGGAACTGTCACTGATGTAAGGTTCCGCGCGGACGTCGAGGCGGTTGCCCGCGCGTTCCGCCAGCATGGCGCCGACCCATCGTTCGGAATAGATCCGGCGCACGCGTAATTCCTTGAGCGTCTTCTGCAGTTCGTCCAGAGAAGATGCTTCCGACGGTGTGGGCACGGCAGGTTCGAAAACCTGCAGTTCTGAAAGATAGGAGACCCGGGGCCTGCGTTCGGCCGGGAAGGTGATGCGCAGGGCGGTCACGCCACGCGGAGCAAAGCGGCATTCAAGCCATGCGAACTGTCCGCGCCAATATGGGCGTGGGCCCGACCATTGGAATCCGCTGACGCCCATGACGCCGGTCAGCGGTTGCCAGTCATCGTTGTCCGCCGTGCGTGCCAGGATTTGCCAGCGATCAGGGCGCGCGTCCGTCTTGAAGAAGACACGGACCGAAGAGGCCGTCACAGCCTGTTTGAAGTCGACTTCCAGAAATTCCTCGCTGTCGGCGGGTTTCTCCCAGGCGGTTTCCGCCGTGCGGTCGAGCAGGGGATCGAGGAAGTCGGCGCCCTCGGTGGTTTTGATCGAGGCGATGCGCGGCCGTTCAACCTCCGCGCGTGATTCTGCGGCGAGGTTGAAATCGTAGTACAGCGTCATGTCGCCGGCGGTGGTGCGCTGCATGCTGGCGCTGCCGGACTGGATCAGGGCTTCCACGGCGCCGGCATTGCGGAGTACGGCGGGCCGGCGGGCGCGTTCGATGCGGTCCCAGTAGGGCCGGTAGCGGACGCCATTCAGCGGCCAGAAGACGAATTCCTCTTCCAGCGCGAAGTTGAGCCAGCGCTCTGCGTAGCTGGAATAGACGCCGTCCACGCCGAGCTGCCGCAAGGTGGTCCGCAGTTCCTGCGCGGCGGTCCACGGCGCGGCGTATTCGCGCTCCACCCGGCGCACGATGCCAAGCACGGGCAGTTGCGATATCACCAGGAGCGCAGGAAGAATCCATGCGGCATGTCGTACGCGGCGGGCCAGCAGGGCGGTTGCGAGGCCCGCGAAAATGGCCAGCGGAGGATAGAGAGGCAGCAGGTAGCGCGTGGAGCCCTCCTGGCCGAATTTGGTGAGGCTGAAGATCAGCGCGGCGATGGGAAAGATGGCGAGCAGCGCGGCGAGCGACGGGCGATAACGTGCAAAAGATGAGCGCTGCGGGCGGAATACGGCGACCAGGAAGACGATGATGGCGGTCAGCAGCACGGCGACGTAGAGCGCGGCGAGCGGCCATTTGAGTGCGGGTTTCAGTTCAAAGGCATCGACCAGGTACAGCGCCGCTCGAGTGAGCAGCATGCGCACGCCGGTGGCGAAGCCGTCGACATTGAACGAAGAAGCGACCTTGAGCGAGCGGAAGTCGTTGAGCATGTTCCAGACAAGCCATGGCGAAGCGCCGAGTATGCCGCCGGCCACGCCGGCGAGCAGTCTTCGGTCGAACATGCGGACATGGAGGAAGAGGACGAAAGTGGCGGCCGCGGCAAATACGGAAAACATGATGAGCTGACTGGACCACCAGCCGAGGCCTGCAGCCAGGCCGCAGAGGAAAAGCCAGCCGATGGGGTAGCGGCCCGTGTCGAGCCGGTCTTCCACGGCGCGACTGGCAGCCCACAGGACCACGGTGCCGAGCAGGGTGATGACGCCATAGCCGAGGCTGGCCGCATGATAGCGGAAGAAGGTCTCCGGTCCGATCACGCACAGGGCAAGCGCGGCGAGCCCTGCGACGGGGCCGCCGATCCGGCGCGCCCATGCGAAGACGACGAACATCATCAGCACGCCCATCAGTGCGGCGCCCAGGTTGACGGCAAAGCCGGTGCAACCCATCAACCAGCAGAACGGCACGGCAGCCAGTTGTTCGGCGGATCCCATGTACTCCTGGCCGTAGTAGAAGACGGGGAAGTCCTTGAAGAGGGCCATGTGGCGGGCCATCAGCGCATTGATGGCAAAGTTGGTGTCCGTGCTGTGTCGGTAGCACCACGCGCCGTAGATCTTCGTCGCGATGCCGGCGATCAGAAGGACGATCAAAATCGTCCGGTGCAGCCGATGCTGCGACGCTGATTCAGGTTTGTCTTCAGTGTTCATAACGGAATGGACAGGCAGTACGTATCTGGGTTAATCTCCGCCCGGTCAAGAAGTTCCTTTGGTTTGGGAGCATGAGAATACTGCGACATATCGGGTTGTTGTTCCGGGAATTCCTGGGCTTTGCGTGGCAGAACAAGGCTTGGTGGATTGTGCCGATCGTCCTTGTTTTCCTGCTGCTGACCCTCTTTGTTTTTGCGGGGTCATCTGTTGCCCCGTTCATCTACACGTTGTTCTAACGCCTGTTGGACAGCGCGCCGGTCACTTCGTTTCATCTTCGGCGGAAGGATTCTGCATGCGCTGAGCCGTGCGATTCCAGCGCATGGGAAGGTCTTTCTCTGAAACGCGCGCCTGCGGCCGGTAGGCTGCATCCACAACACCGCGGTCCAGCAGATGGTTGAGCAGGGCTTCCGCAGCGATCCGATGTGCGATTTCGCTGGGATGTGGGTCGATATCGGGGATGGCCTGCATGCGGACGGGCATCATGCCCTGGAATGAGCCCAGCAGGTCCAGGCAGTCGGTCTGCTTCTCTTCCAGAAGGCCGCGAATCGTGATGTGAATGTTTTCGAACGGGTAGCGGCCGGGCGAGAAATCGTCCGCAAGCAGCGGGAAGATCATGACCACGAGTCGCACGCCGGCTGCGTCGCATTGTTCCTTGAACATGCCGAGCGATTCCCGGAGGCGACGGAAGCCCTTGTAGTCAGGTTTATAGAGTCGCCGGTAATAGTGATGATAGCCGCGCCGTGCGGAGACCTGTCCGCATTTCATATGGATCCATGTGAGCACGCGCGAGTGGCGTAGCACGGGAGCCAGCCATTTGGGTGGCGGGGGCGGCATCGTCTCGCGCCGCCATTCCTTGACGCGCTGCGGCCGCGCCCAGTCCTCTGCATCGTTCAGGCAAAGGCCGAGGATTACGATGTCGGCCTTCCAGTCGAGCGCCTGCTTGAGGAGGGGAAACTGCTGGAAAGTGGATGTGCCGGCCAGGTCGAAGACGCGCACCTCGGCGGGGCGGACCCCATCGTTGCAATTGAGCAGGCGCTCGAGCCGCGCGGCATAGCGGTCATCGAGTTGCACACCCACGCCCTTGGCAAACGAATCGCCGACGACGGCGATGCGAAGCGGGTTGTCCGAGCTGGCGGACCACGGGTGGTCGCGTCCGGGCTGGATATCGAAAAACACGGCGCTGCGGTCGTGCTGGAATGCGGGAGCTTTCTGCACGCGCGCCGCGAGGCGAAGGGTCACCTCGGCGCACAGCAGTGCCATGAACACGCCAAATCCTGCCAGCAGGACACGCGAGACGACTGACTTCATGCGGCCGGTTTGTTGGATCTGATTCACAAAATACCCCGCGCGCACGGTACCATTTCCAGATTGAGATTGCCAACCACCGGCGGGCCGCATATCAAAGCATCGGCTCTCTCAGCGAGGACTTCTAGGCCATGTTGTTGATCGATGGACATGTTCATGTTTACCCGTGTTTCAACGCGGGGCGCCTGCTCAACGCGGCACAGGCTCATTTCCTGTACGCGTCGGGGTGTTCCGGCGCGGCGAAACGGCCTTTTTGCGCGCTGTTTCTGACAGAGACTTCGAGGGATCACTGGTTCCGCGAGGCTGCGTCCGGCCGGCTGAAAGTTCCGGGCTGGACGTTCAGCCCGACGGGAGAAGCGATGTCGATGGTTGCCCGGTGTGAGGATGGAGCGGAGATTTGCCTGATTGCCGGTCGCCAAGTGGCGAGCGGGGAAGGGCTTGAGGTGCTTGCTCTGGGGACGGAGCAGGACATCTCGGACGGCAGCTCGACGGAGGACGTGTTGGATGCCGTAAAGAAGACGGGTGCGCTGCCGGTCATCCCTTGGGGTGTCGGCAAGTGGCTTGGGCGGCGTGGCAGGATTCTGGACCGGCTGATCGAGTCGCGCGCGGCTGATTTTCTGCTGGGTGATAATGGCGGGCGGCCGTGGTGTTGGCCGGAGCCGCAGCAATTCGGGGCAGCGCGGTCGCGCGGGAGCCTGGTGTTGCCGGGCAGCGATCCTTTGCCATTTGCGGGTGAAGAATCGCGCGCGGGAAGCTGCGGTGGGATGTTCGATACCGAGATTCCCGGGAAACGGCCTGCTGCGGAAATCATCGAACTGATTCGCAGCCGGTCGCATGTGTTGGTACCTTTTGGCGGGCGCGAGACGTTTTTCCGTTTCGTGCAGAACCAGATTTCGATGCAATTTGTGAAGGCCAAACGCAAGTAGAGAGGATGCCACGCTGAAAGCCCTTGTTCTTGCACCGCAGCCGTTCTTCTCGCCACGCGGCACGCCTTTCAGCGTGTACTACCGCACGATGGTGCTCGCTCAGCAGGGCGTTGAGATCGATTTCCTGACGTACGGGGAAGGGCAGGACGTCGATCTGCCCGGCGTGCGGATCATCCGCATCCCGCGCTTTGGCTTTCTCGGCAAGGTGTCGGTGGGGCCGTCCTACCTGAAACTTTTCCTCGACGTGTTCATGGTGCTGTGGACGCTGGCGCTGCTGATTCGGCATCGCTACGACTTCGTCCACGCGCACGAGGAAGCGGTGTTCTATGCGGCGATGCTGAAGCCGATCTTCCGATTCAAGATGATCTACGACATGCATTCGAGCCTGCCGCAGCAGCTCTCGAATTTCAAATTCACCAAGTCCAAGTTCCTGATCGGCCTGTTCACCCGGCTCGAGGATTACTCGCTGCGCAAGGCGAACGCGGTCATCACGATCTGCCCCGACCTAGCCAATTACGCCACCGGCCGGATTGAGGATCAGGAGAAACACTTCCTGATCGAGAATTCGATCTTCGAGCCGGTACGGCTCGCGGGCTCTGCGGCCGCGTCGGGCGACGAGCAACCGGTGACACTGCCGGCCGGCCGGAAGATCGTGGTCTACGCGGGAACACTGGAGCCTTACCAGGGCGTGGATATCCTGGTGAAATCGTTCGCGAAAGTATTCGCGGCGCAACCGGACGCGCTGCTGCTAATCGTCGGCGGCACGGCGGAACAGGTCCAGCGTCACAAGGATATCGCGCAGGAGGCGGGGGTGGCGGAGCAGGTGGTGTTTACCGGCCGCGTCAGCCAACGTTTGGCGAAACAGTATTGCGCGATGGCGGCGGTGCAGACCTCGCCGCGGAGCGCGGGGACGAACACGCCGCTCAAGGTGTATGAGCAGCTTGCGAGCGGCATTCCGCTCGTGGCCACGCGCATCTACTCGCACACGCAGGTGTTGACCGACGATGTGGCGTATCTGGTGGAGCCGAATCCGGACGACATGGCGCGTGGCGTTCTCGCCGCGCTGGGCGATGGAGCCGGCGGCAATACGCGCGCGGCGCGCGCCCGGGAAGTTTACGAAACGAAGTATTCGCGGCCGGTGTATGAGGGCAAGATCCGCCGGCTGCTGGAGCGAATCAAAACATGTGCGGCATCGCGGGCATAGCTCCTTTTCAGTCCTCCGTCGCGCCGACGATGGAACAGCTTCGCGCCATGTGCGCGACGATCATCCATCGCGGGCCGGACGCGGAAGGGCTGGACGTTCGCGATGGTGTTGCGTTGGGGATGCGTCGGCTCTCCATCATCGACCTCGCCGGTGGCAGCCAGCCGATCTTCAACGAGGACCAGACGGTTCGCGTGGTCTTCAATGGCGAGATCTATAATTTCCGCGAGCTGCGCCAGGATCTCGAATCACGCGGCCATCTCTTTCGCACGAATTCGGACACCGAAGTCATTGTTCACGCCTACGAAACGTACGGGGCCGATTTTCCGCGGCACCTGAACGGGATGTTTGCGTTTGCGTTGCACGACTCGCGCCGCCGAAAGCTGATCCTTGCGCGCGACCACACGGGCATCAAGCCGCTCTACTACGCGTTCACTCCGGAGCGGATCGTCTGGGGATCGGAGATCAAGGTTCTGCTGGCGAGCGGTGTTGTGCCGCGTGAACTGGATGTGGATGCCTTGGCACAGTTCCTTTCGTGGGAATACGTGCCCGGTTCGCGCACGCTGCTCAAGGCCGTGCGCAAGCTGGAGCCGGCATCGATGATCGAGATCGACCTCGACCGGCCCGTCTGCCATCCGCGGGCCTACTGGGATGTGCCGCCGAGCCGCAGCCGCGAGATCGGGTCGTATGCGGAATGGGTCGAGGCGGTGGATGCGAAGGTGAAGCAGGCGGTGCAGCGGCAGCTCGTCAGCGATGTGCCGCTGGGCGCCTTTCTGTCGGGCGGTGTCGATTCCTCGCTGGTTGTCTCCGGCATGGGGTCGGCATCCACGTTCAGCATTGGGTTCGACGATCCGTCGTACAGCGAACTGCCGTGGTCAGCCAAGGTCGCGCGGCACCTGGGTGTGAAGCACACCACGGAAATCATCCGGCCGGATGCGGCGGAGCTGTTTCCGAAGCTGATGCATTTCATGGATGATCCCATCGGCGATTTCTCCATCTTCCCGACGTTCCTTGTTTCGCAGCTCGCCCGGCGTCATGTGACGGTGAGCCTGAGCGGCGATGGCGGCGATGAGCTGTTCGGTGGCTACGAGACGTATCTTGCACAGCGCCTCATGTCGAAGTTCGATTTCCTGCCGGGCGCGCTGCGGCGGGCAGCGAACGTGCCGTTCGACCGATTGCTCGCGCCCTCGCCGCTGAAGAAAGGTTTCGTCAACAAGGCCAAGCGGTTGATGGAAGGCTTCCAGCACCCGGCTGCGCTGCATCACGCGCGCTGGCGTCTGTTCATGGATGAGCGGGGGAGGGACCGCCTGTTCACCGATGAGGCGAAGAAGTCGATTGTGACGCCGGTGGGGCAGCATATTGAGGATCTGTTCCAGCGCTCGGAGGGACACGACGCGATCAACCGCGGGTTGTACGTAGATCTCAAGAGTTACCTGTGCGACAACATCTTCACGAAGGTGGACCGGATGTCCATGGCCGTCTCGCTGGAGGCACGCGTGCCGTATCTCGACACGGAACTGGTCGAGCTGGCTTTTGAGATTCCGGGACATCTCAAGATTCGGGGCGGTGAGACGAAAGCCATGCTCAAGTCGGTTGCCGCAAAACATGTGCCGCGGGAATGCGTGTATCGTCCGAAGGAGGGGTTCAGTATTCCGATCAAGAATTGGCTCTGCAAGGAGTTGCGTCCGCTGATGGACGACCTGCTGGACCGGCGCGTGGTGGAGAGTCGCGGACTCTTCAACGCAAACGAGGTTGAACGGCTGAAGCAGGAGCATCTCGCGAATCGGGCGAATCACAGCCACCAGCTTTGGGCATTGATGGTCTTCGAGCACTGGCATCGCGTTTGGATGGAGAAGGCATGAGCGGCAAGATTCTGGTTACAGGTGCAACGGGCTTCACGGGGCGGGCGATCTGCGAGCGGCTGATCAAGGACGGCGAGCAAGTGGTCGCCTTCGTGCGTTCAACAAGCAAGACGGACGATCTGAAGAAGATGGGTGTCGAGTGCCGTGTCGTCGACATCACCAACCCGGACGACGTGCGCCGGAACTTCGAAGCGTTCCGCAAAGTATTTCACATCGCCGCGGCTTTCAGGACAGAACACAGCGAGTTGGAAGAATTTCGCCGGGTGAATGTCGGGGCGACGCGCAACCTGCTGGAGGCCGCGCGCGATTTCAAGGTTGGCCGTTTCATTCATTGCTCCACGGTCGGCGTGCAGGGCGAGATCGACGATCCGCCGGCGTCCGAGGATTACCGGATGAAGCCGGGTGATCATTACCAGGTCAGCAAGATGGAAGGTGAATTGCTGGCGCGGGATTACTTCCGCGCGGGGCTCCCGGGGACGATTGTCCGTCCGGTGGGTATCTACGGTCCCGGCGACACGCGCTTCCTCAAGCTTTTCCGTCCGATTGCGCGCGGGCGGTTCGTCATGATCGGCTCCGGGAAGACGCTGTATCACATGACCTATATAGATGACTTGGTGGACGGGTTCATGTTGGCCTCGGATCGGCCGGAAGCGCTGGGCGAGGCATTCACCATTGGAGGCGAGCGATTCACCACGATGAGGGAACTGGTGGACGAGATCGCCGACGTGCTTGGGGTGCCGCCGGTGCGCTGGCGTGTGCCGTATTTTCCTGTCTATGTTGCGGCGGTGATCTGTGCGGCGCTGTGCAAGGTGATTCATGTCGCCCCGCCGCTCTATCCGCGCCGCGTGGAATTCTTTGCCAAGTCTCGTGCATTCAGCATCGAAAAGGCAAAAAAGCTGCTCGGTTTCTCGCCCAAAGTCTCTCTCCGGGAAGGACTTCGGCGTACTGCCGAATTTTCTCGTGAACATAATCTTCTGTGACGTTGTCTAACGGCGCACAAGGAGGTGTCGGTCGGTTTCCGGTACCACCCAGAAAGATTGAAATGAACCTTGCAAGGCTCATTTTGGTCCGTAAACTGCGCGGAGAACGGTGGGGCACTATGCGCGTGAGTGCGCGTATGAAGTGGGTCACCGCAATCCGACAACCAGAAAAGGTGAAGTGATGGTATTCGCAACCTCGTTGGGCAAGCGCATCAGTCTTGTTCTTGTCCTGTTCTTCATAGTGCTGGGATGCGTGGCACAGGCAGCGCCGAATACGCTGGGTCCGCGCAAGATCGTGGGCAACGGCAAAGACCCGGACGTGGCCGTGGACTCACAGGGCTACTTGCACTTCGCGTACGTTCGCAACAGCGTCGTGTACTACACCAAGTATGACTACAACACGGGCAACGTGTTGATTCCTGAAACGGTGGTTGGCTCGGGCAGTGACCCGCAGATTGCCGTGGACAGCCAGAACAATCCGCACATCGTGTGGAACGGCATGAACTACGCCCGTTGGACCGGCTCGGGTTTCAGCTACATCCTTGGTGTGATCACGGCAAAGTCGAAGCCGCGTATTGCCATCCGCGATGACGATATGGTTGTCGTCATGTGCCAGGCGCCGGTGGGCGAAGGCTCCCGCGTGCAATTGCGCTTTCTGAAGAACGGGGCGATTCTCAGCGGCGTCAAAGTGGTCGGCGGCGATTGCCCCGGCAGCTTGGCCGTGGACAGCAAGGGTGCGGTTCACCTTACATGGCGCGGCAGCCACATCTGTCACTACAACAGCCTGCAGAATCCTCCGAGCACGGTGACCACGGGCTCGATCCAGATTCATCCGAACTGCAGCGATTTCCAGTGGATGGCCTGCGATCGTCGCGACGACTCCCTGCACGTGGTCAACACGGCCAAGGGTGGCGCGGGCATCGATTACCAGTTCCGCGACGCCGCGGGCAACTGGAGCTCCGTCCGCAACTACGGCTATGCCCAGCGTTGGGGGGATGCCGATCCCGTGGGTCCGTCGATCGACGTGGACAAGGACGGCTACAAGTATGTCTCTTTCAACGGCGCCTATGCGCTTCCCTTTGTCTTTGTGCTGGACCCGAACGGCAACGCGGTCGGTGGCGTTCAGCAGGTCGATGGAACGCAGACCGGTGGCAAGTATGAGCAGCCGAACGTTGGTTCCCGCAAGGACATGGGTGGCGCCTACTACACGTGGGGCACCAGTGTGATCTTTGTGAAGAGCGTTGGTGACATCTCCATTGGCGGCGGCGCGGCCGCAGTCAACGTGGACTTCAATGGCGGGCGCGCTGAGTTGACCGTCGTCGATCCGGCGACGGGCAAGTGGTACATCCGCACGATCGGCGGGACGCAGTTGGCAACCGGCCTGAACTGGGGCTGGTCCGGCACGACGCCGCTCATGGGCGACTATGACGGTGACGGAACGAACGACCTTGCGGTCTTCTATCCGGCGACGGGCAACTGGTACATCCGCCGTCTGAGCGGCGATGTCATCGCCGACGGCGCGAACTGGGGCTGGTCCTCGACGCTTCCTGTTGCGGGCGACTTCAACGGCAACGGCACGACCGACTTGGGCGTGTACGATGCAGCGACGGGCAACTGGTACATTCGCGAAGTCTCCGGCGCCCAGATTCTCGTGGGCTACAATTGGGGCTTTGCGGGTTGCATACCGGTTCCTGCAGACTACGACGGCGACGGGACAACGGATCTGGGTGTCTATCACCCCGCGACGGGCAACTGGTACATCCGCACGGTGGCTGGGGCCGATATCCTTGTCGGCGAGAACTGGGGCTTTGCGGGTGCGGTGCCTGCGCCGGCCGACTACGATGGCGATGGTACGACCGAGATGTGCGTGTTCGATGCGGCCTCCGGTAACTGGTGGATCCGGGAAGTGACCGGTGCATCGTTGGCCCCGATCAACTGGGGCTGGTCTGGCGTGCAGCCGGTTCCGGGCGACTACGACGGAGACGGGGCGGTGGACCTCGGCATCTTTGATGCGGCCGCCGGCAACTGGTACCTCGAGCCCAACGGCGCCACCCCCATCAACTGGGGCTGGTCTGCGACGACGCCTGTTCGTGGCGCAGCGCAATAACAGGATCGTGTCCAATACGGATATGAGTAAGGACGCCGGGGTGAGGCCGTGTGAACGGTTTTCACCCCGGCGTTCGTTTTTGACCGAATGAATGAAGGTTGGGCACGGTTTGTGCTCTGTTCTGAGACGTGCATCGATGTGCCCGGAAGTAGAAGTCCAGAGTGATTCATACGAGGTGAACCCATGAAGAGCCGACACATATTCCGCAATGCAGCTTGCTTGGTGGCCGTCCTGTTCGGCGGCGTGGGCGCAGCCTTGGCCAGTCCGGTGGACATCGGGCCCCGGTTGGTGGTGGCGTCGGGCGATGACCCGGATTGCGCCGTGGATTCAAAGGGCGCGATCCACGTGGTCTATTACCGTGGTGGCAACACGTACTATCAGAAGATTCAATATCCCTCCGGCAGCGTGCTGACGGGGGAACGCCTTGTCGGCTCGGGTGGCGATCCGCAGGTGGTGGTGGACAGCCAGGACAATCCGCACGTCGTTTTCGGCAGTTTGAAGTACGCCTACTGGACCGGCAGCGCCTTCAGTTCGGCGATCTCCGTCTACAGCGCCAAGTCCAAGCCGCGCATTGCCATCGACCAGCTTGATCGCGTGTTCGCGATGGCTCAGGCGAACGTTGCCGAGGGATCGCGCGTACAGATGCGCATGATCCAGGGCGGTGTTCCCGTCACCGGCAACATCGTCATGGGCGGTGATTGTCCGGGCGGCATTGACGTGGACAACAACGGGATCGCCCACGTTTCATGGCGTGGTGGGCGCACGGCCTATCACAACAGCTACAATCCCAACACGGGTCTGACCACCGGATCCGTTGGCATTCATGGTGATGCGAGCGATTTTTCCGACATCAAAGTCGATCATCGCGACAACACGTTGCACGAAGCGCATACCGGTGGTGGTGGCGCGGGCATCGATTATCAATTTCGCAGCGCGGCAGGTAATTGGAGCACGACACGCCGCTACGCGCAGGCTGAAGTATCGGGTGAAGCGGATATCACCGTGCCGACAATTGGCGTGGACGCGGAAGGCTACAAGTACATCTCTTTTGCGGGCGACGGTGAGTACCCGTATTTCTTCTGCATCGGCCCGAGTGCCGAGCACGTGAATGGGGCCGTGTATCGCGTGGATACGACGACCTCCGGCGGCAAGTATGAGAACCCGAACATTGCCTGCCGGCCCGACATGACCGGCGCGTACATCATCTGGGGTAACGGGACGGTCTATCTTTGCAGCCTCGGCGAAGTATCCCTCAACGGCGTGCAGTTCGGCGTCTATGCGAACAAGGATTTTGACGGCGACGGTTGCGCCGACCTGGCGGTCTATCACAACAAGACCGGAAACTGGTACATCCGCACGATGGCCGGCAAGATTCTGGCCAATGCCACGAACTGGGGGTGGATGGGGGCGACACCCGCACCGGCAGACTTCAACGGTGATGGGATGGCGGAACTCGCGGTCTACGATCAGACCAACGGTAACTGGTATATCCGTACACTTGCGGGGGCGATCCTTGCTGATGGCGTCAACTGGGGCTGGTCCAACACCGTGCCTGTTCCGGCGGACTTCACCGGCGATGGTGCTGCAGAACTTGTGGTTTATGATCAGACTACGGGCAACTGGTACATCGAAACGATGGGCGGTGCGGTACTCGTCAGCGGTTTCAACTGGGGTTGGGATGAGACCACCCCGTTGCCTGCAGACTACGACGGCGACGGTCGGGCCGACCTGGGTGTCTATCATCAGGACACCGGGAACTGGTATGTGTGGAGCCTGACAGCAGGCCAGTTGGCGCTGGGCAGCAACTGGGGATGGTCAGCTGCCTTCCCTGCGCCGGCGGATTACGATGGCGATGGCAAGACCGACTTCGGCGTGTTCGATCGTTCGAGCGGCAACTGGTATATCCGCACGCTCACCGGGGCGACCATTGCTTCGCCGGTGAACTGGGGCTGGGCGGGTCCGTCCCCTGTGCCGGGCGATTACAACGGCGATGGCCGCGCGGACCTCGGGGCCTTTGATCGCTCCAGCGGCAAGTGGTACGTCAAGACGTTGCAGGGCACAACGCTCGCCAATGCGTTGAACTTCGGTAACGGTACGTCGGTCGCTGTGCCCGGCAACTACGGCGGCGGACCGTCGATGGATCTGGCGATGTTTGATCGGGCGACCGGGAACTGGAATATCCGTACGCTCGGAGGACTCAGCATCCTCTCCAACGAGAATTGGGGCTGGAGCGAGACGACTCCGGTGGCTGGCGATTACGATGGCGATGGCACAAACGATCTGGCCGTCTACCACGGACTGACCGGCAACTGGTATATCCGGACCGTGAAGGGAACCACGCTGGCCAGCGCCACGAACTGGGGTTTCAACGGCGCAACGGCGGTGCCGGGCGACTATAACGGTGATGGCATCTCGGACTTGGCGGTCTACTACGAGGCCGCGGGCAAGTGGTACATCCGCACCCTTTCAGGCGCCATGATTGTCAACGGCTACAACTGGGGCTTTTCCGGTGCAAGGGCTGTTTCGGGCGACTACAACGGCGACGGCGTCAATGATCTCGCGGTCTTTGATCGCAACACCGGCAAGTGGTATATCCGCACGCTTGGCGGACAGACCATCTTGAACGGCTATAACTGGGGCTGGAAAGGCGCCATCCCTGTATCGGGCGATTACAATGGTGATGGACGTGATGATCTCGCGGTCTATGACCCCGCCAAGGGCAACTGGTATGCGTGCACGCTTGAGGGCGTTCCGATCATCAATGGCGCCAACTGGGGCTGGTCGGCAACTGCGCCTGTGCCGGGCGACTATAACGGCGATGGCCAAACCGATGCTGCGGTCTTCCATCCGGCCTCCGGAAACTGGTATATCCTTGAGATGCCGGCCAGCGTGCTCGCCAACGGGGTGAGCTGGGGTTGGTCTGAAACCCAGCCGACCGTCGGCGTGAGCAACTAGCTCGCCGGGCCTGACAACAAAGAGAGGTCGTCGTGAAACGTGATCTGGCAGCGCTCTCGGATTCTGCCTTCGACGTGGTCATCATCGGCGGTGGTGTGTATGGAATGATCACGGCGTGGGATGCTTCGCTCCGCGGCATGAAAGTCGCGCTGCTGGAAAAGGGTGACTTTGCCCATGCGACCACGGCGGGCTGCTACAAGCTCATCCACGGCGGCCTGCGTTATCTGCAGCACCTCGACTTCGTCCGCATGCGCGTGTCAATCGGAGAGCGACTGCACATGATGCGCATGGCGCCGCATCAGGTTCATCCCCTGGAGTTCATCTTCCCGTGTTACGGCCATGGCACGAAGAGCCGTGAGGCGATGTGGGCGGCGTTGCTGGTCAACGACATGGTCGGCTTTGACCGCAACAAGCTGCGCGACCCGGAAAAGCGCATTCCGGCCGGCCGGATCGCGCCGAAGTCGGAGGTGCTGGAGCGCCTTCCGGGCATCAAGGCGCAGGGGCTCACGGCGGGCGCGGTGTTCTACGACGCGCAGATGTACAGCGCCGAACGGCTGGCGCTTTCCTTCGGCCTATCCGCGGCGGCGGAGGGGGCGGTGCTGGCCAACTACGCCGAGGTGACCGGCTTCGTCCGCGAGGGCTCGAAGATCAAGGCGGTGAAGGTGAAGGATACGTTCACCGGCACGTCGTTTGAGGTGCAGGGCCGCTGCTTTGTCAACATGACGGGTCCATGGTCCGAGATTACCCGGCAGTTGATCACAACGGACAAACCTGACCGGACCGTGGTCCGCTCCAAGGGCGTCCAGATCTTCACGCGGCCGCTCTCGACCAACGTGGCGTTTCCGATCCAGACAAAGCAGCGGGACGTCAGTGCGGTCATCTCGCAGGGCGGGCGGCATCTCTTTGTGACGCCGTGGCGCGGACGTTCCTTCATTGGACAGACTGACATGCTCTACAAAGGCGATCCTGCGGAGTTTCGGATCACCGAGGAAGACGTGGCCGGATTCCTTAAGGACGTAAACGAGGCGCATCCCGCGGCGGAGCTCAAGCGTGAGGATGTGCAGTTCTGGGTGGGTGGCATGATCCCCGTGGGTGAGGCGACGACGAACCCGGAAGTAGCCAAGATCTCACACAAGTACGAGATACTGGACCATGCGCGCAAGGATGGCATCGACAATCTGGTCAGTGCCATCGGCGTCAAGTTTACGATTTGTCGCCACATCGCCAAGGATGTTGTAGACATCCTTGCTCGCAAGCTGGGTGTGACGCGACCGTGCCGCACGCCGCAGTCGCGCGTGGTGGGTGGCGATATTGATGACTTCAAGGTGTTCCTGGGCGGCGTGGTCAGAAAGTCGGGCTTGCCTGAGGCCGCAGCCCGCCACCTTGTGCATTCCTACGGTTCCAATGCGAAGAAGGTGCTGGCCTACGGCAAGGACGATGCGGAGCTCTTGAAGACCGTGGGCGAGTCACCGGAGGTCGTTGCGGCGCAAGTGGTCCATGCCGTCCGCGAGGAAATGGCCTTCACGTTGAGCGACGTGGTGATGCGGCGGACCGACCTCGGCACGGTGGGGCATCCCGGCCGCGCCGCGCTGGAAGACTGTGCCCGCATCATGGCGAAGGAACTCGGTTGGTCTGCGGATCGCACTGCGCAGGAACTTGCCGCGACCGAGGCGATTTTCAAGCTGGGGTGAGGGGCCGAACAAGTCCCAATCTTCAACAGCCACACCAGAGAGCCACAAAAAAGCACAAGGATCACAGAAGGCGAAGATTTGAACCGCGGTTCTTCTTTATAGGGCTGCCGCTAGTCGGCAGCCACGAGAGGCCTGCGACCAGCGCAGGCCCTACAGTAGCCCCCCCCTTCCGCGTGAGGTCGCGGGGAGCCCTCAGTACGCGGCGCCGGATGAAATCGTCCCGGAAACCGTCGAGTAGAACGCATCCCGGACCACGGCGTAGCCCCGGTCGTTGGGATGATTTCCGCTGTCGTCGTTGAGGAGGGTGTGCCAGTTTGGGGAAGCCATGAAGTTCTCGTAGACGCGGGCTTGCGGCACGGCCTCTGTCCGGGCGAGATCCTGGATCGACGGGATGAACGCCTGGATACGAGCCTGCTGCTCAGAGCGATCCTTGTCGGCATCGTTCTTCACCGGAGTTATGGTGGCCAGGATGACGTCGATGCCGCGGAGCTTGCACGACTGGATCATGGCGCGGAGATTGGTCTTGGTCTTGTCGAAGATCGAATCCGTCAGCGCATCGTTCACGCCTTCCATCAACAGCACGACGTCAGGATGATAGGCGTCGAGCAGTCCGGGGAGTCGTGTCTTGCCGCCGGAGGTTTTTTCGCCGCCTTGCCCGGCGTTGATCGTGAAGAAGTGGCCGCCATAGAAAACGTCGAGCTTCTGTTCCAGCAACATTGGGTAGCCGGTGAGGGGACCGTCCGAAGAACTGGCTTCGCCGCGGGTGACACTGTCGCCGAATGCCAGCATGGTGAGGCCTTCGCTGGAGCGGTTGGCGTGGGTCTGCGCTGCGGCGGTTTCGCTCCAACCCCAGTTCACGGGGGAGGCGAGGGCGCCGGCGGTTAACGACCTGATGTACCAGTTGCCGGTGGCGCGGTGGTAGACGCCGAGGTCGGCGCGCCCATCGCCGTCAAAATCGCCCGGCGTGGGATTCACCGTGTTCCAGCCCCAGTTCATCGAGGCGATCACGGTTCCACTCAGTGAGCGGATATACCAGTTGCCGGTGGCGCGTTGGAATACGGCAAGGTCGGCTTTGCCATCGCCGTCAAAATCAGCCGCCATGGGCCATGTGGCGGACCAGCCCCAGTTCGTGGCGAAGGCCAGTGTGGTTCCGCTCACGGTGCGGATATACCAGTTGCCGGTGGCACGGTGGTAGACGGCGAGGTCGGCTCGACCGTCGCCATTGTAGTCGCCGGGAACCGGGCAGCATTCGCTCCAGCCCCAGTTGACATTGGTAATTACCTGCCCGGTGGCCAGACTACGGATGTACCAATTGCCGGTGGAACGCTGGTACACGGCGAGATCGGTGCGCCCATCGCCGTCGTAGTCGGCCGGAACAGGAATCGTTTCGCTCCAACCCCAGTTGTAGCCGAGGGCGAGATTCGCGCCGGCGAGCGTTCGAATATACCAGTTGCCGGTGGCCCGGTTGAAGACGCAGAGATCGGAGATGCCGTCGCCATTATAGTCGCCGGGCGCGGCAATCGTTTCGTTCCAGCCCCAGTTGTAGGGCGACGTGATGATCGTGCCCGTCAGAGTCTTGATATGCCAGTTGCCGGTGTTGGGGTGGAAGACCGCGAGATCGTCGGTTCGCTTGCCGCCGACAAGGCCGTCGAAATTACAGGGACTGTGTGAACCTTGGGCGAAAGCGCTCGCAGCCAGCGCAAGAGAAACCAGCACCACACACGATGTCTTTGACATAGGACACATGCTCCCTCTGTTCAGCCAACAGGGGAGTGATAGTTACCAAAAAGGGGTGCCAACGTAAAGGAGAAGGAAAGGGGAGGGTTTCAACCACTAATGGACACGAATTCACACTGATCAGAGGGGGGCAAAGGCACAGAGGCACAAAGGGCAGAGAGAGGAAATGACCAAGCCTCAATGACCAGGAGTAAAGGAACGGTTATTGGAGATTTGATATTGGGGATTGGGGGAGAGGGCGGAACCATTGAACTCTGTGCCCTTTGTGCTTTCTTGTGGCTCTCTGGTGTGGCTGTTCAGGATTTGGAGTTTAGGGTTTTGAGTTTTGGCGGATTCCGTCGTAACATCGCCCGCAAGTTTCCGGCGAAAGGATGCAATCATGGCTGTCCCGTTGCTTGATCTGAAGGCTCAGTATCGCGCGATCCGCACCGACATTGACGCCGCCGTCAAAGAGGTATTCGAGTCCCAGTACTTCATCCTGGGTCCGAAGGTGCTGGAGTTCGAGGCGGCCGTTGCGAAGTACTGCGGTGTTCCGTACGCCTGCGGAATTTCCTCCGGTACGGATGCGCTGCTGATCGCCATGATGGCCGAGAACATCGGGCCGGGCGATGAAGTCATTACGACGCCTTACACGTTTTTTGCGACGGCGGGTTGCATTGCGCGGCTCGGCGCAAAACCCGTCTTCGTGGATATCGATCCTGTGACGTTCAACATCGATCCCTCCCTGATCGAGGAGAAGATCACGCCGCGCACCAAGGCCATCATTCCGGTTCATCTCTACGGGCAGGTCGCGGACATGGATGCGATCATGGCGATCGCCGGCCGGCACAAACTGGTGGTGATTGAGGATGGCTGCCAGGCGATTGGCGCGGAAGACAAAGGGCGGCGCGCCGGCTCGATGGGGCACTACGGCTGCTTCTCCTTTTTCCCCTCAAAGAATCTTGGCGGGGCGGGGGACGGAGGCATGGTGGTGATGCGCGACGCAGATCGCGATACGAAGATCCGGCGGCTGCGCAATCACGGCATGGAACCAAAGTATTACCATCACATGGTCGGTGGCAATTTCAGGTTGGATGCGCTCCAGGCTGCGGTCTTGAACGTCAAACTGCGCCACCTCGATGCGTGGTCCGTTGGCCGCCAGGCGAATGCGAAGCGTTACGACCAGCTTTTTGAGGCATCGGGTCTCGTCGCGAAGGGGCTTGTGAGACTGCCGAAGGTGGTTGCGAACCGGCATATTTTCAACCAGTACATCATCCGTGTCGGGCAGCGGCAGAAAGCCATCGATGCTCTGAAGGCGGCGCAGGTCGGGTTTGAGATCTACTATCCCGTGCCGCTGCATCTCCAGGAATGTTTTGCTTCGCTCGGACACAAAAAGGGCGATTTCCCGGAGAGCGAGAAAGCCGCCGGGGAGACGCTGGCTTTGCCGATTTATCCTGAACTGACGGCAGCCCAAGCCGGCGAGGTCGTGGCGACGATCAAGGCCGCTCTGGCCTAATACGCTGAACCCCCTGTGTTTGTGGGGTATAGTCCCTGTAACCACGGGGCCATTCTGCGTGTATGTTCCTAACTAAAAGGAACCTGTTTTGTTGAACGGATTGATCACCCTGCTGAAAGAACAGCGGGGGGAGGATGCTATGCACATGAAAAGCCGTATTCTTGTCGCCCTCGTGCTGACGCTTGCCTGCTCCGGTGTGGCTTGGGGTTTGCAGCCGGACGGGATTATCGAGCGGGCGTCCAGACCTTCAGCCCCCGCGTTCAAGGTGGGCATTGCCCCGGTGGTGACAGCGGAGCAGCGCGGTCTCCAGCGGGCAGCCGAAGCCGAGGGTGTCCGCGTCGACTGGGACACCGTGTTGACGACGCCGGTCCGGATTCGGGGCTTGGATCTTGGCAAGCGCACCACGTTTTCCCGCGGCAAGGGGTTGCGCGCGGCTGGTGGCGGCGCCTACGAAAACAATGCCGTGGCGATACTGGACAATCTCTCCGGCTTCTTCCGCGCGAAGGATGCCGCCCTCGAATTCAAGGCGCACCGCGTCGATGCCGACACGCTTGGCGACCATCATGTGCGCGTCCGGCAGATGTACCAGGGGTTGAAGGTGGTGGGTGGCGAATTGATCGTGCATTTCGGCAAGGACGATACGGCCTATGAAGTGAATGGCCGGTATGTGCCGGATGTGTCGGTGGGCATCGCGCCGACCATCTCCGCGGCGGACGCGGTTGCGGCCGCGCAGAAGGATTTGGGCGAGCGCGGCCTGCCCTCGGGCGAGCTCGCGTCCGGGCCGGAACTGGTGGTGTTTGCGTGGGAAAGCGACCCGGTGCTGGCGTACGAGATGGAACTCACCTACGAGGACGTCAAGGCCGTGCGCGGCAGGTGGCGTTACTGGATCGACGCGGCGAACGGCAAGGTGATCCGCGCGTTCAATGCGGTTACGCATATCACCGCGCCGACGAGCAACGGTTCGAATACGGGCATCAGCGGCAACTATCTTGCGGGTGAGGGCGGCGGTGCCACGAACGTCACGGGCTGGTACGAAAACGGCAACGCTTCCTACTACCTCTATAACAAGACGCGCTACTGGTACGTCTACAACGTTGCCTCCAGCGGCTACAGCGACAACAACACCTATGCGTATCGCTCCACGTCGGCGTGGGGTACGTCGGATCGGGCCGAAATGTCGGCTGCGAAGAACTACGAAATCACGCAGGCGTACTACAAGAATGTCCACAACCGGAATAGCTTCAACAACGCCAACGCCTATGCGCGGGTCAATGTGCACCAAGGCGTCAACTACGTGAACGCCTATTGGGATGGCACAGATTTTCACTTTGGTGACGGCGATGGAGTCGAGGCCAACTCGCTCGTCGTGCTCGATGTGGCCGGCCATGAGTACACACACGCGGTTACCGAATACACGGCCAACCTCTATTACTCCAGCGAGTCGGGGGCACTGAACGAATCGTTTTCCGATATCTTTGGTTCCTGCGTTGAGTTTTATGGGCAACCGGATGGCCGCAGCACGTATCCGAATGTCACTGCTGGCCGTTCGGACTGGCTCTGCGGCGAGGACTGCTGGCTTTCTTCCAAGGCGTTGCGTGACCTCCGGAGTCCGGCCAATCCTGTTACGGTCGGGTCCGGGAACGAACAACCCAGCCGCTACAAGGGCACGTATTGGTACTTCGGCACCGGTGATAATGGCGGTGTGCATTACAACAGCGGCGTGCAGAACTTCTTCTTCTACCTGCTGTGCGAAGGCGGCAGTGGTGTCAACGACGGCATCAGCTACAGCGTGACCGGCATTGCCGTAACCAACGCCGAGAAGGTGGCCTATCGCGCGCTGACTGTGTACTGCGGGCAGTACACGGACTATGCGGCGGTTCGTGCGGCATGGATGTCGGCCGCGCAGGATTTCAACCCGTCTTGGACCACGGCGGTGTCGGCTGCCTGGGCGGCCTGCGGCATTGGCGCGGCCACGCCCACCGTGGCGACGCCGACCTTCAGTCCGGCGGGTGGCGCGTATGGCTCCTCTGTGGTGGTGACGATGTCCTGTGCAACGGTCGGGGCGACCATTCGCTATACGACCAACGAGTCGGAGCCCACGGAATCCTCCGCGCTCTATTCCGCGCCAATCACGATCACCTCTGATACGACGCTTAAGGCCAAGGCCTTCAAGACCGGCATGAATGCGAGCCTGACCGCGAGCGCGACCTACAGTTTCCTTGGCACGCGCATCTACAACTACCCGATGGACACCAACCCCGGCTGGACGACTTCCGGTCAGTGGGCTTTCGGAGTTCCGACGGGCGGCGGTGGTGAGCATGGCAGTCCCGATCCAACTTCCGGCTACACCGGAAACAACGTGTACGGTTACAACTTGAGCGGTGACTACGCCAACAGCATTGCCACCACCTACTGGCTGACCACCGGCGCGCTGAATCTTCAGAATGCGGCGAGTACGAAGCTCGTGTTCCGCCGCTGGCTCGGTGTCGAGCGGCCGGCGTACGATCATGCGTACATCGAGGTGTCGAACAACGGCAGTACATGGACGCGAGTCTGGGAAAACACGGCGGAAGTCGCCGATTCGAGCTGGCAGCAGCTCACCTATGACATCTCGACCGTTGCGGATGGACAGGCGGCGGTCTATATCCGTTGGGGACTTGGGATCACGGACGGCAGTTGGATCTACTGCGGATGGAACATCGACGACGTCGAGATCTGGGGCCAGGTGACCGGTGGCGGTGCGCCCGCGGCGCCATCCGGCCTTGGCGCCAGCGCCCTTTCCGGCACGCGCGTGCGCTTGACGTGGACGGATAACTCCAGCAACGAGCAGGGCTTCGCCATCGAGCGCAAGACTTCCAGCACATCCTATGTGGAGATCACAAGAGTCGGTGCTGGAACGGCCACGTACGAGGATACGACGGTCTCTCAAGGATCAAGTTATACCTATCGCGTGAGGGCCTACAACGCATCGGGCTACTCGTCCTACTCCGGAGAAGCCAATGTGACAACGCCGACGGGCACGGGCGATTCGTGGGATCCGGGTGACGACTCGGGCAGTACGGCTACAGCCCTGCCGGCACCCTCCACCTCGCCACAGACCCATGGGCCGCACACGTTGTCGTCCACGGACTACTACGATTGGTTCGCAATCTATCTCGAGGGCGGCTTCACGTACAACTTCAACAGCGCCGGTGGCAGTGGTGACATGTATGGCGAGTTGTATTCGGATTCTGCCGGCAGCACGCGCGTGGCGTTTGATGACGACTCGGGTGGTAATCTGCAATTCAGCCTGAACTATGCACCTGCTGCTTCGGCATGGTTCTATCTGCGCGCACGCACGTATGGCGTGGGTGGAACGGCGTCATACACGCTGACTTATAACCGCTACGGTGGTGGTGGGGCAGGAGCGCCACGCGACGACTTCAACGGCGATGGCAAGGCGGACATGGGGGTCTACTGGCCAGTGCCTGGTAATGGCTACTTCTACGTGTGGCCGAGCGATGCAGCGCAGGGATGGATGGAGTATTGGGCCTATCAGAATGAAGTATCTGTGGTTGGTGACTACGACGGCGATGGTCTCACAGATGTAGCCACGTTCAACACCAAGACGGCGATGTGGTATGTCGACCGGTCGAGCCTTGGTTATCGCGAGCAGCAGTGGGGCTGGGCAGAAACGATTCCGGTGCCGGGCGACTACAACGGCGATGGGGTGACGGAGATGGCCGTGTTCTATCCTGCGGGTGGTACGTGGTATATCCGCGACGCCTCCGGCAGCATGTATCTCGGCGGTCCCGTCCAGTGGGGCTTCAACGGGGCAGTGCCCGTGCCCGCGGACTACGATGGCGACGGTAAGACCGATATCGCCATATTCTCGCCCGCGAGCGGCCGGTGGTACATCCTCCAGAGCAGTACGCTGACGATGATGAGTGGTGCGCCCATCAACTGGGGGTGGTCGACGACTCATCCTGTACCCGCCGATTTCAACGGCGACGGCAAGGCGGATCTGGCTGTGTATTATCCTGCTGCCGGCAAGTGGTACGTGCTGCAGACCAGCAACTGGCAGATGTACATGAACGGTGCAATCAGCCACGGTTGGAGCGCGGCGATTCCTGTGCCTGGCGACTTCGATGGCGACCACCGCGCGGATCCGACGGTCTATCATCCGCAGTCCGGCAATTGGTATATCCTGCCAAGTTCGGGCGGGGGCATGATCACGCGGAACTGGGGTTTCAACGGTGCCCAGCCCGTGTCACCGCAGTACTACATCAACCGTCGCCTGGGATTCAGGCCGTAACGGAAGAATGCAGAACGCAGAAGTGAGAACGCAGAATGCTGCATCTTGGGCATTCTGGATTCTCTGTGTTGTCTTTCTCCTGCCATCTTCCGGATACTGCGTTCTGAGTTCTCCCCGAAAAACTGGCACGTGAAATGCTGAACAAGAATGAGGAATCGCCGTATTCTTCAGATGGGGATGGAGATAGCGATATGGCCGTGAAAACACAGCGAAAGGTGCTGGTGGGGCTGATGTCCTTGGCCTTGGCGGCCGGGGCATGGGCCCAGTCCATCACCATTACGTCGCCTTCCTCGGCGGTTGCGTATCCCGATGGCGAGGATTTCGCCTCTCGCGTGCTGGGTTGGCAGTGGAACATGGACCGCCTGCGCGACATCGCCTACGATGCGGGGTACAATCAGCCCAGTGTAGCCAACGGCGAGTGGTACTCCACCGTTCGCAGCAGCAGTCCGGCTTACTTCTTCCCGCTTTCCCCAGGCTTTCTTTCCGCGCACTCATTCGTTCCCACGTACTACAGCGATGGTACGCCGTATGGGCCCCTAAATCCAATCGACACTCGCAAGTACAAACGACTTTCCTTCCGCTCCGCGCTTCAGCAAGCCCATCGGTCCTTTGTCCAGATTGGCTGGACCACTGATCCGAACACTTGGCCTTCCAGCACCAGTCCAACGGGGGTTGTTGGGCGCTATTCGTTTGAAGATGGCGATCCGACATTCACCGCTGGTATGAGCGCCATCGTTGTCAAGAATTCCAGTGGCTACCGGCTGTATGACCTGGACCTGTACGATGACACATGGGACGATGGTCGCGTGCCGTGGCTTGTCCTCTCACCCGCGAAGTTCCTTGCGCCGTGGGGCTACAGCCGAAATGTCTATGGCCTCATGCTGTGGCTTTCCACCAGTGCGCCTGTCGGTTCTGGTGCCCTTGTGGATTGGATTCGCCTATACGATCCAAACTCCTCGCCGGAACTTGAAATCAAGTGGCAAACAGCCGGTTTTACGTGGGATAGTTGGCACTCCATCCGCATCTTCATCGACATGGACAGCAGTGGCTATGACGGTGATCTCTTCGTGACAGGTTTGGACAATACCGGTTCGCATACGATCAAGACTGCCGCACTGCCCCCGGGCGATTACTGGGTCTATCTCCAAGTGGTTCGCCACGAGAATTCAGGCTTCAGGGTGGTGGCCACGAGTTCCTACAGCGAGCGCATCCGCATCGGCAATGCGCCCGTGATCGAGTTCACCGCACCGAGCTACACCAGCGGGGCGGATTACGCGACGACGGAGTTGAATAATCCTTGGAACTTCAACAGTGCGAGCGATGTCACCCTGGCCCAGGAAATCTCCAACATCCAGTACGTCGGCGGCGTGATGGACGCCTATGCGAACGCACCGCTGCCGGGCCAGCAGTACACCGACGCCCGTATCCAGCTCAACATGAAGAAGAACGGCGTGCTGGTGCCGATCAATCCCCAGCGCTATCGCTACCTGACCTATCGCATGAAGTCGGACATCGGGAACACGACCATCCTCGATCGCACCGGAAAATGGGTCACCAAGCTGATCTGGTGGAACCAGAGTCTGGCGAAGGACGGCACCTATACCCGCGAATTCCAACAGCTCGAAGATTACCGAAATTACTACATCGATCTCTGGGACAGAAACCTGGTCAATCCGCTCTACACCTACACCAACGGCTGGCAGACTTTGCCGCAGATCTCGTACTTCCGTTTCGATCCGTTGGAAACGCCGGCGGCCTGCCGTTTCTGGCTGGATGATATCAAGCTCTGTGCGGTCAACAGCCCGACCAACAACCAGTACACCATCCAGTGGAACCTGACCGACTTGGACAGTGCCGAGGTCACGGTGAAGCTTTTCTACGGCTACTACACCACACTGGGTTACCAGGAATATCCCACGCCGCTTGCGGTCATCACGCAGGCGCCGGGCACGGGCAGCTTTGTCTGGGACATGACCACGATCGCCAACGACGATTACTACATCCGCGGTGAGGTGAACGACGGGACGCATTCCAACTCGTGGATGTCCAAGACGCCGGTATCCGTCACCGGTTCCTATCCCCGCATGAACGTGCTGGGCGATGATCCGACGGTGTTCCAGCGCGCCACCGGCAATTGGAAGATTGCCTTTGCGGGAGAGAACACGGTCGGCAACTACCAGTGGGGTTGGAATAACGTGGAGGCCGTGCCGGGCGACTACGACGGCGATGGCACGAACGATCTGGCGATTTTCAACCAGAGCGATGGGCGTTGGTACATCCGCAAAGTCAACGGCGATATCATCGCGTGGGAAGTCTACTGGGGCTGGCCGGGCGTGCGGCCGGTGCCGGGCGATTACGACGGCGACGGCAAGAGTGACTTGGCGATCTTCGATCAAAACACCGGTCGCTGGTTCATCCAGACCGTGGACAAGAAACAGATTGCCTGGAGCACAAACTGGGGCTGGCCGGGTGTGGAGCCCGTGTCGGGCGACTACAACGGCGACGGCAAGAGCGACTTGGCGATCTTCGACCAGAACACGGGGCGTTGGTTTATTCGCGAGCTCACCGGCGGTCTCATCGCGTGGCAGATATTCTGGGGCTGGCCGGGTGTTCGTCCTGTGACGGGCGACCATAACGGCGACGGCAAAGACGATCTGGCCATCTTCGACCAGAACACAGGACGTTGGTTCATCGAGACGGTCAACCAGCAGATCCTGGTTTGGGAGCAGTGGTGGGGGTTTGCGGGATGCACGCCGGTGTCGGGCGACTACGACGACGACGGCACATCGGATCGTGTGGTCTACTATGAACCTTCCGGCACGTGGTACTTCAACTTCTCGGGTGGCGGCACCGACATCGTCGGCCCCTGGGGCGGCACCGGGTGGTCCCCCGTCTCCGGCAACTACGACGGCAAGTAGCTGACGCAAAGGCGCGGGGAAGAGTTATTCGCTATTTAGAGATTGGGGTAGGGCGCGTTCGACGAACGCGCCTTTTTCCTTGGCGTGAAATCATCTTTCACGCGAAGTTTCTGTAGGGCCTGCGCTGGTCGCAGGCCTCTTGTGGCCGCCGACGAGCGGCGGCCCTACGAAGAAGAGTTCCAACCGCTAATGGACGCTAATTCACGCTGATCGGAGAAGCGAAGGGCGACAAGAATCACTTGGTTACCAAGGAAGTGAATGGAAACATTCCCTACTCCACGCCGGGTTCAAACTGAGATGCGCCGGCCCTGTTCGTTCTACTTGTCGACGTCAGCGATGTGCATCAAGCGCGCCTGAGGCCTTAAGCGCAGAGTAGATGGCGTTGGCAATCACTCGGTTGCCATATTCTGAGGCATGCGAGGGGCCTTCCGGATAGGGGATCATGTTGAACTTCGTTTCTTCAAAAGGCTGCTTCATCATGTCCACGATGATCAGCGGTCCATGGGAATATTCCTGATTCAGGCTGTTTACGAAACTGCCGTAATAGCCTGTCGTTCCGGCGGCGTGAAATTCCAGTTCACTCGGGTATGGGATCAGAAGAAGAACTGGTGTGAAGTCGTTCTCTCTTGAGAGGCCGACGAATCGCTCGATGAGGAACTCCAATGTTGAAAGCACAGCAGGGTTGTTCCACGGCATACCTGCGGTTGTCCGGAGTGCAATCATGTCGCCCTGTGTGGCATTCCACCAGTAGTCATGCTGGCGGGCGACGGCCAGAGCTCTCAGTAGATCGTCTCTTGAGTCGGGAGGTTCGGGCAATGGATTGACGAGTGTGTACGCGGCCGTAGCTGACTGTACAAACGCCGGCTTGAAGTAGAGGGTGTCGGTGGGGGCCTTGGTGAGGAATGGGCGATAGAGGTTGATGATCCGGTTGATGTCTTCGGTCATGAAAGCCAACACGACGATCTTCGTGTGGATTCCGTTGCGCAGGTTCTTCTCCAGTCTGAGAAGTGCCTGGTCGGTGCCGTAGCCCATTCGGCCGAAGTTCAGCACCTTGGCATTCACGAGGTCGGAGAGCTGGCGCTGCCAAGTCTGGTCATCGTTAACCTCGTCACAGAAGGTGAACGAATCGCCGTATGATGAAATCAAGGCCTCGCCTGGATGAGAATTGGTACGTGAGCCGATGGCATCGATGGAAAAGCGCCAGTCCTTGCCGCGCGAGTTCTTGAGCGACCACGAGAATAGAGGGCGGGTGTCCCAGCCGGTATCCGGATCATAGATGGTTGAAGCGAAATGCTGCAGCTCAAAATCGGGAATGGCCAGAATACGCTCTTCGAAGGAGCCAAGGGCGAGTCCAATCTGTCTCCGTTTCACGATGAAACGATGAAACGATGCCACCATGAGGGTGATTACCGCTACGACAAAGACAAGCAATGCAAGATGCATCCGGTATTTTGTGAGCCATGATTTCATTCGTCTCAGAGTCAACCTAGCATGCGGTCTCTGTGCTGTTCAACTTGAAGATGCGAGGCGCGATCGCCCCGCCAAGTTCTCCTCCCTTTGCTTCCTTGGCGCTTTGGCGTGAAATCATCTTTCACGCGAAGTTCCTGTAGGGCCTGCGCTGGTCGCAGGCCTCTTGTGGCCTCCGACGAGCGGCGGCCCTACGAAGAAGAGTTCCACCCGCGGATCACACGGATAACACTGATGGGATTGCTCTATTCTGCCCCCATCCTTGCCCTCTGCGCTATCCGCCTCCGGCCTCTGATCTCTGACTTCTGACCGCTGGCCTCTGGTTCTTCCCCAATTGACTTGCCCCCCCGGGGGGGGGGTACTATGAAGAATGGGAAGGGGGCAGTTATGAAGAGAGCTTTCAGTCGGCTCTGGGTTGGGGGCCTGTTCTGCTGGGTCGTTCTTGCTCTTGCCGTCAGCGCCCCGGGCACCACTTTCTACGTCTCACCCACCGGCGCGAACATTCCGCCGTACGAGACGTGGCTCACCTCTGCGACCAACATTCAAGATGCGCTGAATCTCGCGACCGATGGCGACGCGGTCATGGTATCCAACGGCACGTACCGGATTGGCCCGACCGTCATGGTGACCAATGGCATTCACCTTCAGAGCGTCAACGGCTGGAGCAACACGGTTGTGAAGGCCAGCGGTGGCCAATGCATGAGGATTCTGCACGGCAATGCGGTTGTTGAAGGATTCTCCATTCAAGGAGGTTCCATCAATGAGGGCAATGGTGCTGGGGTCAGTATGAGCGGCGGTACTCTGCGTGCTTGTGAGATTCGGGACAATCAGGGATTGGGGAAGGTCACCTGCTGGAAATGGTACATGTGCTCTATGTCCCACGGGGATGGAGCAGGCGTCTATGCCGGTGGGGCCTCCCTTGTGGAAGACTGCATCATCCGTGAGAACAGGGCATGTGTTGCAGGCG
Organism: Verrucomicrobiota bacterium; assembly: GCA_036821485.1. GTDB lineage: Bacteria > Verrucomicrobiota > Kiritimatiellia > CAIQIC01 > JAGNIJ01 > DAISJM01. Next base: position 41,924 of record DAISJM010000027.1, read on the forward strand.
GAATCATGTGCGTGGACGACGCCGTGGTAAGAAACTGCCTCATCTATGGAAACCTGGCCACGGGCTACGGGGTCCAGACCTACGGCCCCCAAGGACAGCCGAGCACTTACTTCTCGGCGAGTGGCGACGGTGCGGGCGTTCATGCCAACGGTCGTGCACGGATTGAGAACTGCACCATCGCTCGAAACTACGGTAGGGATGTGGGGGGCGGTGTATATTGCATCGGCGAGAGCAGCATCCTGAACTCCATCGTGGCCATGAACGGCGCGGCCAATGGACGGAATCTGTACCTGGGCAGCACGTCCGTGGTTGTGCGGTACACGTGCGTGACGCCCGCTGTGGCCGGCACGGGGAATACCACGCTCAGTCCTCGATTCAGGGCTGTTCATGCAGACGACTACCGGCTGACATCACGGTCCCCCTGTCTCGACACGGGCAGCGACGCGGATGCGCCTGCCATGGACATCAACGGCGTGGCACGCCCGCAGGATGGCGATCAGGACGGGTTTGGACAGGTAGATATGGGCGCATACGAATCGTTGCCGGGCTCTCTGCCGCCGCCTCCGATTCCGTGCGACTATGACGGGGATTCAAAGGCTGACTTGGCGGTCTATCACGGTGCGAGTGGCAACTGGTACATCCAGCAGAGCAGTGACAAGTCGACAATGATTGCGAACTGGGGTTGGAGTGGGACGCAGCCAGTGGCTGAGGACTACGATGGCGATGAACGGATGGATCTTGGGGCCTTCCACAACGCATCCGGTGATTGGTATATCCTCAGATCCTCCGACAAGGAAGTCTATCAACGCAACTGGGGATGGAACAAGACAGAGCCGTTCCCGTCCGACTTTGATATGGATGGCCGGGCAGACTTGACCGTCTTCCATCAAGCGGCCGGTGATTGGTATATCCTCCAGAGCGCGATCAATGATAGCCCGCTCAAGACCAACTGGGGATGGAGCGCAACGTCGGCGTGCCCAGGCGATTTCGATGGAAATGGCGGGACGGATTTCGCGGTGTTTCACAAAGCAACCGGTGACTGGTACGTGTGGTTCCCCAGCGGGGGCGCCATCATGAAGACCAACTGGGGCTGGAGTGCGACATCGCCGGTGCCGGCGGATTACGACGGGGATGGAATTGACGATCTGGCGGTGTTCGCGCGGACCTTGGGCAACTGGTACATCATCCAGAGCAGCGATGCCCAGATTCGCATTCAGAATTGGGGCTGGAGCGGAACGACGCCGGTGGCGGCGGACTACGATGGCGATGGCCTGGCCGACCTGGCGGTGTTCGATCAACCCACCGGAAACTGGTACATCCTGCAAAGCACGGACGACCAGATGCGCATGGAGAACTGGGGTTGGAACGAAACGATCCCGGCATTCTTCCAACGGGGAAAGTAGTCGACGCAGAGGGGCAGGGGGCAATGACCAATGCCCAAGCCTCAATGACCAAAGGTCATCAACTCCTACTCGTAATCCTAATCGTAATCGTACTCGCTCTCTTCCTTCGCGCGCTTTGCGTCTTTGCGCTGGTCTTCTTCCAAACCCTGAACCGTGAACCGGAAACCCTGAACCCCTGAACCCCCGCTTCGTTCCCCCCTTTTCTCTTGCTTTGACCCTTCGTCTCGCCTAGTAAAACCTTCGGTCTTGCGGTGGCTCATTTATGTCGGACCCGGCGTCTTCACAAAAAGATCCGCATTCGCTGAACGCGGAGTTGGCGGACAAGGAGAAGGAAATCCGCGAGCTTCGCGGCCGCATTTCCTCGCTTCAACGCGATCTCGATTTCAAGGCCCGTGAATCCTCCCGCTATGCGCTCGAATTCGAGCAGGCGCGCCGGTCGTTCGATTGGAAGCTTTTCACGTGGTTCCGTCGCCAGTTCGCCCGTTGCTTCCCAGCCGGTTCGTGGCGGTTCAACATGGCCAAGGGCTTTCTCAATGTGCTCCTGACTTTCCGCAAGTCCGGCATAAAGGCCGGATTCCGGGAGGGAGGACGATGGTTCATCGACATCGCAAGGTCTATCCCTGCTTTGTTCATCCGTCGCAAGCGCGGTGCGGTTGCAAAACTCGTGACGAGCACCGATTTCATCGTTCCGCCGCACAAGGATCCGGTGGATGTCATCATCTGCGTCCACAATGCACTGGAGGATGTGAAGCGGTGCCTGACTTCCGTGGTCCGCCATACCCGCATGCCCGCACGGTTGTTCATCGTCGATGACGGCAGCAACGGCGAGACGGCGAAGTACCTGGAGGACTTTGCCCATGCCCAGCGGGTGGAATTGATCCGCAACGAGCAGGCACTGGGCTACACGCGGGCCGCCAACCAGGGGCTCCATCGTTCGCGCAGCAAGTACATCGTGCTGTTGAACAGCGATACGGAAGTGACGCCGGGCTGGATTGACCGCCTCGTGATGTGCGCGGATTCCGATTCGAAAATCGGTCTCGTCGGCCCGCTGTCGAACACGGCGTCGTGGCAATCCGTTCCGCGCATCTTCAACGACACGGGCGACTGGGCCGAGAACCGCTTGCCGGACGGCATGTTTGCGACGGACTACGCCAGGCTGCTGGGCAGGTACGCCGGGCGTGTGTATCCGCGGGTCCCGTTTCTCAACGGCTTCTGCCTGATGATCAAGCGTGCGGTGCTGAATCGAATCGGCGCGTTTGATGAGAAGCGTTTTGGCGAGGGCTATGGCGAGGAGAACGACTACGCGATTCGCGCGGCCAAGGCGGGCTTTGAGCTCGCCATTGCGGACGACACGTACGTCTACCACTACCAGTCGCGAAGCTACTCGCACGAGCGTCGCAAGATGCTGGCGGAGCGGGCAAACAAGTTGTTGCATGAGAAGCACGGCGCAGGTCGCGTGGAGGCGGGTGTGTCGGCGTGTATGAGCGGTCCGGTGCTGCAGGGCGTTCGCGCCCGCGCTGAAGTCATGGCGGAGCGGAACCGGCTGGTGGAGGACGGCCGGGCGCGCTGGGAGGGGCGGCGCGTGTTGTTCCTGCTGCCGGTGATCGAGCCAGGCGGCGGTGCGCACGTGATCCTGCAGGAGGCGCGCGCGATGCAGGCCATGGGCGTGGACGTGCGAGCGTTGAACTACCGCACCAACGAGCAGGCCGTCGGCAAGAACTATCCCGACGCGGGCGTGCCGATGCTCTTTGTCGACGACCCCGCGCACGATGTGGATTTCACCTCCTACGATGCCGTGGTGGCGACGCTGTACTCCTCGGTGTTCTGGATGCCTGCCACCGGCGCGCGGCCGGTGAAGGGCTATTACATCCAGGACTACGAGCCGTTGTTCTACCCGCCGCATTCGATGGAGAGCACGCTGGCCAAGAAGTCCTACACGGCGATTCCGGACCTCGTCCGATTTGCCAAGACGGAATGGAACAAGAAGCTGATCGAAGAGAAGGAGAAGGTCCCGGTGTCCGTCGTGGGCGGCAGCGTGGACCTCGATCTCTTCCGGCCCCGCTCCTCCGCGCGGGGCGACGGTGTGGTGCGTATCGGAGCCATGGTTCGGCCGAACACACCGCGGCGCGCGCCGGACCTGACGATGAACGTGTTGCGCGAGATGGATCGCAAGTTCGGCAGCCGGGTGAAGATATCGGTCTTCGGTTGTTCGCCGGTGGATCCCGATTACCTCAAGCTGGCGCAGGGTGCCAAGTTCGAGAATGCGGGGATTCTGGACCGCCACGGTGTGGCCGCGTTTCTCGGACAGCTCGATGTGTTCGCCGATTTCTCCAAGTACCAGGCGATGGGGCTGACGGCGTTGGAGGCGATGGCGTCCGGCGCAGCGGTCATCGTGCCCGCGAGTGGGGGCAGTTCGCTCTTCGCGCGCCACGAGGAGAATGCGTTGGTGGTGGAGACCGAGGCGGAGGCGCTCTGTCAGTCGGCTCTGGAGCGGCTTGTCGAGGATCACGCCTTGCGTACGCGCCTGCAGCAGCGCGCAATGTTCGACGCCTGCAAGTTCCATCCCGAACAGGCCGCATGGAACATCCTCCACGTGCTGCTGGACGGGAAGGGGGGCAGCCCCTCCCGATGAATGTCCACGTCCTCTACGAATACGGAATCGAAGGCCGTCCGCACGGCGCATCGTATATCCGTCTGCTGTTGCCGCTGGGCCATCCCGCGCTGGGCACCGAGGCGACCGTCCAGTTTGGCATGGAGTACAAGCCCTGCGACCTGCTGGTGATCGACCGGACCTGGAGTCCGTGGATCACGATGTCGCGTGCGGAGATGTTGATCAAGGACGCGCGGCGCGACGGTTGCCGTATTCTCTACGCGATTGATGACAACCTGCTCGACTTCGATCTCTACAATCTGCACCGGCAGCATTTCTCGCCGGAGCAGATGCGCTGCGTGCGCTACTTTGCCCGCGAATCAGATGCCATCCTGACCTCGACACCGCGTCTGCGGGAGCGACTGCTCAGCCTGAATCCCAACGTATATGTCGTGCCGAACGCGCTGGATGAGCGCATGTTCCCGGACGTGCTGCCGGAGACGACGGGGTGGGCGGGCAAGGTGACCATCGGCTACATGGGCACGTTTACGCATGAAGCGGATCTCTACATGATCATCGAGCCGTTGCGGCAGTTCCTGCGCGAGCGGCGGGAATCGGTCAATTTCCAGATTCTCGGTGTCAGCGCGGAGGCAGGACTGGAACTGGCGTTTGCGGGTCTGCCGATGCAGTTCCTGCGGGCCGAGCATACGTCGGAGTATCCCGCCTTTGTCCGCTGGATGCTCGACAACGTCCGCTGGGACATTGGGGTTGCTCCGCTGGTGAACAATCCGTTCACACGCTGCAAGTCGGACATCAAGTTCCTCGACTACTCGTTGATGGGCATCCCGGGCATCTACAGCGATGTGGAATCGTACGCGTTGACGGTGAAGGACGGCGAGACGGGCCTGCTGGCGGAGGAAACGCCGGAGGCCTGGTACAAGGCGCTGGTGCGGCTGACCGATGATGCGACCCTCCGCACATCGATGCGGCGGAAGGCGTACGACTACGTGCGGCAGAACCGGGTTCTTGAACAGACTGCGCGCCTGTGGCTAAATGTGCTGCTCGAAACGGCCGCAAAGAGACAGGGTGGATCTACATGACAAAGACCTACACGCGCGATGAAGTGGAGTACATTGAGGATGCGACGAACAAGGGTGAGCGCATCTGCCACTTGTACCCGAACGATTGCTACTTCGCACACCTCTCGATCTATCATTTTGCGGAGCCTCTCTGCCAAAACAAGCGCGTGCTGGATGCGGGTTGCGGCACCGGCTACGGCTCGAACTATCTCGCGGAGCATGGCGCAATCTCAGTGCTGGGATTGGACTACTCGGATGACGCGGTCAGGTTCTGCCGCAAGCATTTCAGCCGTGCGAACGTCGAATTCCGGCAGATGGATATCACGAACATCCGCGGGTTGCAGGACAAGGCCTTCGACGCGATCTTCACCTCCAACGCATTGGAGCACGTTCCCGTGGTGCAGGGTTTCTTCCGGGATGCGCGCCGGCTGCTGAAGGACGACGGCGTGTTGATCGTTGCGGTTCCGCCGATCACGGACGAGAAGACGCGCGCCGACGATTTGAACAACCGGTTCCATCTGAATAGCTGGTC
>DAISJM010000028.1:0-43828 GCA_036821485.1 Verrucomicrobiota bacterium
TTTAAGACATGGAAGGTTTTTCCAATCATTGGAAGAAATCTACTCCACATTTCCAACCCTTGGAAGTCTTTTGGACTGCCCCTTCCATCCTGCTCCTTGCTCCCCGCTCCTTGCTCCTTGCCCCTTGCTCCTCGCCCCCCGCTCCCTACCTCAGATCCTCCACAAACGGCGTATGACGCTCGATCCGCGACATACCCATCTCGCGCTTCCACGAAAGGATGTCGTCCCCCGTCTCCGACCGTCGGTCCGGCCCGCACGACCACACGATCATGCCCCCGCCAATACCCACCCCGTAGATGCTGCCCACCACGTCGCACACGCCATTCAAATCGCTGTCCAACACCAGTTGATACGGGGTTCCCCATGGATCAACGTAGTCGCCCTCCCCGTTCAGACCGGACCGGCCTCGCACGGCCCCCGTCACATCAAGAAAGACAATTCGTTGCTGGTTATTCTCGTTGCCCGCGTTCCCCTCGCCCTCCACCGCGCGAAGCACGTTGACCACTTCGCGGTTTGGAAAGCGGGCGCCATACCGGCAGTCACCGTAGTCACCCATGCGCGCGCCCGGCCAGACGCCATACTCCGCATAGAAACGCGTCCCGGCCTCGACCAGCGCGGCCATGTCCTGTTTCACCACAGCCGTCACACGGGCCAGATGAACTGCCCATCCGAGCGGGAGTACGATCGAGGCCACCGTCAACACAGCCCCCACAAGAAACGCAAGTTCGGGTCTGGATGGCTTGGGCATTGAGTTCCAAGTTCCGGGTTCCAAGTTCCAGATCAGGCAGCGAAGCCGGAACCCGAATTTCAGATTTCAGATTCCGCCTCAGCTCAACTTGCCGATGATCGAGATCAGCGGGAGGAACAACGCAATGACGATAGTTCCTACCACGAGGGCCAGGAAGATGATCAGGATCGGTTCGATGATGGACGTCAGGCCCGCCACCGTGTTGTCCACGTCGTCGTCGTAGCTGTCGGCTACCTTGATCAACATTTCCGGCAGCGCGCCCGTCTCCTCGCCGACTTCCACCATGCTGACGACGACGGGCGGGAACACCCCCGTGGACTCGATCGGCGGAGCCATATTCTCGCCTTCCTTCACTGAGTCATGAATGACACCGACGGCGCGGCTGATCACCTCGTTGGCCACCGTATCGCGCACGATGTTGAGGGCCTGCAGCACGGGCACACCGGAACTCATCAACGTGCCCAACGTACGGGTGAAACGGCCGATCGCGGTCTTGCGGATCAGCGTCCCGAAAATCGGCATCTGCAGTTTCAGGCGGTCGAGCATGAACCGGCCCACGCGGAGGCGTGCAAACAACTTGGCCAGCACCACGATCAAGGCAATACCGCCCAACACCAGCGGAAGCCTGGACGTCATGGTCTTGCTGATGCTCATGACGAATCGGGTCAGGCCCGGCAACTGCTCGCCCTGCAGAAGATCGACAAAGATATCCTGAAACTTCGGCACGATGAAGATCATCAGGAAGGTAAGAATGACCATCGACATGATCAGCACAACGACCGGGTAGATCATCGCGCTGACGATCTTGGACTTGATCTTCTGCGCCTTCTCCATGAACTCGGAGAGACGGATCAACACGACATCCAGCACGCCGCCGAGCTCGCCGGCCTTGACCATGTTGACAAAAAGCTTGTTGAAGATGCGCGGATGCTGGCCCAACGCCTCGGCAAACGTGCTGCCGGATTCAATGGCTTCGGCCATCTCGCCAAGCGCCCGCTTCAAAGCCGGATTCTTCTCCTGCTTGTAAAGCACGCGCATACCGCGCAACAGCGGCAATCCGGCGTTGACCAACGTGGCGAGCTGCCGCGTAAAGACCATGAGCTGCTTCGGCTTCACCCGGGAGAACATGCGCGGCATGCGCAGTTCCATCTTGAGCCCCGTCCCCCCACCACCGCCCCCGCCACCGGTCTTCTTCTTGGCCGGCTTCGAACCCATTTCAACCACGTTCGTCGGGAAAAGACCCTTTTCGCGGATGCGGGTGAGAGCCGCACTCTGGCTTTCGGCATCGATTTCGCCCTGCGTCTCGGCGCCCTTCGCATCCAGCGCCGTAAATTTGAACTTAGCCATGGGTCATCTCCCGGGGAATCCCTCGACCTGCATCGCCGACATCCCGCGTCACTCACTTCGACGCTTCGTGGCCAGCGCTGACCGTCCGAGGTTCCCTCTCAAGTATACTTCAGCACTTCTTCAACCGTCGTCTGGCCGTCAAAGATACACCGGATGCCGTCTTCACGCAGCGTCCGCATGCCCAACTCGATGGCCTTGTCGCGAATGATGATCGTCGGCTTGCGCTCACTGATCAACTCGCGGATCGGATCGCGAATCCGCAGGTACTCAAACACGCCACGCCGGCCCTTGTAGCCGGTCTGATTGCAGTACGAGCACCCCGCGCCATAATAGAACTTGCGATCGCCCACCGACTCCGTCGTGAGATTCAATTGATCGAGAATGCTCTTTTCCGGCTCGTAGGGCGTGCGGCAGTTCTGGCAGATCGTCCGCACGAGCCGCTGGCCCAGCACAGACTCCAGCGTGGAGGCAATCAGGAACGGCTCGACATTCATGTCGATCAAACGCGTGATCGCGCCGGGAGCATCATTCGTGTGCAGCGTCGTGAACACCAGGTGACCCGTAAGCGAAGCTTGGATGGAAATCTCGGCCGTTTCGATGTCGCGCACTTCACCGACCATGATGATGTCCGGATCCTGGCGAAGGAAGGCACGCAGCATGCGCGCGAACGTCAGCCCAATGGCCTCGCTGATCGGCACCTGCACGATACCCTCGATGTCGTACTCCACCGGCTCCTCGGCCGTGAGCAGCTTCGACTCGATCGTGTTCAACCGGCGCAGTGCGGAATACAGAGTGGTCGTCTTGCCCGAACCCGTCGGACCGGTGACGATGATGATCCCGTTCGGCTTGTCAATGTCCTCGGTGAAGTACTGGTGCACGTCCTCGGGCAACCCGATGTTCTCCAACTCCAGGGACACCGTGCTGCGATCCAACACGCGAAGCACTACGCTCTCGCCAAACTGGGTCGGCAGGGTGGAAACACGGAAATCGATGGGACGCCCGCCGATCGTGAGCTGGATGCGGCCGTCCTGCGGCAACCGCCGCTCGGCGATGTCCAGACCCGAAATCACCTTGATACGCGACGTGACGGGCAACGCCAAGTGCTTCGGTGGCGGCGCCATTTCATACAGCGCACCGTCCACGCGATAGCGGATCTTGAAATCGTTCTCGAAGGGCTCAAAGTGGATATCCGACGCGCGATCCTGTACGGCCTGGTAGAGCACGAGGTTGACAAACCGCACGACCGGCGTCGAGCTCGCGGCCTGCTCGATCTGGTTGATGTCCTCGCCCTTCTTCGCCGCCTCGATCAAATCGCCCGCGTCCTTGAGCTCGGACTCCAAGGCCGAAAGCATGTCGCTGACTGACTCGCTCTCGTCGCCGTAGTAGCGGTTCAAGTACGTCTTGATGTCGTCTTCTCGTGCGACGACGAAGGAAATGTCCTTTGTCAGCACGAACATCAGCTCGTCGACAACCTCCGGGCTCAGCAGGTCGAACGTGGCCAGCTTCACGGAGCTTGCGCCCACCTCAATCGGCACTACGCTGTACATGCGGGCCACGCTCGCGGGTATCGACTTCACCACGTCGGCCGTCAGGTCCAGATCACGGAGGCGGATCACCTCGGAACCGAGTTGGCGGGCCACCACGTCGAGAAGTTCATCCTCGCCGATGATGTCCATGTCGATCAGCACTTCGCGCACGGGCTTGCCCGTGCGCTCATGCTCGTCCAACACCTCGCTGGCCTGATCCACCGTGATCAAGCCATCGTCGCTCAGTTGCTGGAGGAGCGCGTCGCTGAACTGCTCTTCCGCCATGGTCGATTCCTATTTCTTCCGGATGCCGCTCTGTTCCATCTTCTGCAACAGTGCCTCGGTATCCTGGGCCTTGGTCATCAAATCTTCGTAGGAAATCTGGCCCTTCTCGTAGAGGGCCAGCAGGTGCGAGTCGAGCGTCATCATGCCCCAACGCGCGCCGGTCTGGATGTCGGACGTGATGCGGAACGTCTTGTTGTCGCGAATCAACGCGCGGATCGAGGGCGTGGCAAACATGATCTCAAAGGCCGCCACCCGGCCCGGGCGATCGGCGCGGACCATCAACAACTGCGAAATAACCGCGACAATGCTCGACGCGAGCTGCGTGCGGATCTGCTCCTGCTGATCCGTCGGAAACGCGTCGACGATACGATCCACCGTGCGCGCGGCGCCCGTCGTGTGCAACGTGGCGAACACCAAGTGGCCCGTTTCGGCCGCCGTGATGGCTGCCTCCATCGTTTCAAGGTCGCGCATTTCGCCGACGAGAATGACGTCCGGGTCCTGGCGCAATGCACGCCGCAGGGCCTCCTTGAAATCCGTCACGTCCACGCCGATTTCGCGCTGCGTCACCACGCTGCGCTTGTGATTGTGGTAGTACTCGATCGGATCTTCGACGGTGATGATGTGACTGTCGCGCTCTTCATTGATGATGTTGATCATGCTGGCCAGCGTGGTCGTCTTGCCCGACCCCGTCGGCCCCGTGACAAGAATCAACCCGCGCGGCTTGAAGAGGAGGTCCTTGACCTGCATGGGCAGGCCGATCTCCTCCAGGCTCATCAGCTTGGAAGGAATCAGGCGGAGCGCCATGCCAATGTTGCCCTTCTGCTTGAAGACACTCACGCGGAATCGCGCCAGTTCGCCGAACCCAAACCCGAAGTCCGTGCCGCCGTGTTCGCGGACCTTCTGGAGATGATCCTCCGAGGTGATGCTCTTCATCAGGCGCTCGGTATCCTCGGGCTTGAGCAACTCGGCATCCAGCGGTTGCAACGTGCCGTGGATGCGCAGCACGGGCGGCGCGCCCACGGTGATGTGCAGATCGGAAGCGTTCTCGTTGACCACCAACTGAAGGAGGTCGCTCATGGAGAGATCAAATGCCTTGGTGAGAGCCATTAGTCCACATCTCCCATCGTAACACGCAGCACTTCCTGCAGCGTGGTTGCACCCGCAATCACCTTTCTCAGTCCGTCCTCGCGCAGCGTTCTCATACCCAGCGACCGGGCCTTGCTGCGCAGCTCCGTGGCCGATACCCGCTCGTAGATCAGATGCCGCACTTCGTCGTTGATCGTGAACATTTCAAAAATACCCATTCGACTGCGGTAGCCGGTGAGCGAGCAGTCGTTGCAGCCCTTGCCGCGGTAGAGTTGCGCCTGGGAGAACTGTTGCGCCGCCGGGCCCAGCAGCCGCAGTTCGGCATCCGACGCCTTGTACTCCTCTTTGCACTTCTCACAGATGCGCCGCACCAGCCGCTGCGCGATGATTGCGCGCGTCGACGAGGCCACCAGGAATGGCTTCACGCCGATGTCGATGAGACGAATGATCGCGCTCGGCGCATCGTTCGTGTGCAGCGTGCTGAAGACAAGGTGACCCGTCAGCGATGCGTTGACGGCAATTTCCGCCGTTTCAAAGTCACGAATTTCACCGATCATGATGATGTTCGGCGCCTGGCGCAGGATCGATCGCAACGCGGCGGCAAACGTAAGCCCGATGTCCGTCCGGACCTGCACCTGGTTGATACCGCTCATCTGGTATTCGACCGGTTCCTCAACCGTGATGATCTTGCGGTCAGGCCGGTTGATGTAGTTGATGCAGGCGTAGAGCGTCGTCGTCTTGCCGGAACCCGTCGGTCCGGTCACGAGCAGGATGCCGTCCGGCAGGCCAATCAGCCGCTCGAAGGTCTGCTGGTCGTCCGAGAAGAACCCCAGTTTCGGCAGGCCAAGCATCAGGCTCTGCTTGTCGAGAATACGCATCACGATGCTCTCGCCGTGATTCGACGGGATGGAGGAAACGCGCAAATCGAGATCCCGCCCCATCACGTTGATCTGGATACGACCGTCCTGCGGCAACCGCTTCTCCGCGATGCTCATGTTTGCCATGATCTTCACGCGGCTGATGATCGCCGACTGCAGGCGCTTGGGCGGACTCTCCACCTCGCTCATCACGCCGTCCACGCGGTAACGCACGCGAAACTTCTTGGGAAGCGGCTCCAAATGGATATCCGACGCGCGACTCTTGACCGCTTCAATGATGATAAGGCTGACCAGCTTGATGATGGGCGCGTCGGCCTCGGTGACTTCTCCGTCCGCAAGATCCTGACCAAGCCCCGTGGGCATCGCAACCGTGCCCTCGGTGATCTCCTCCAACATCGACTCCACCGTGGCGCCGGAATGCGCGTAGTAGTGGGTCAGCGCGATCTCAATCTCATCCGCCGGGGCTACGACGCCTTCGACGTTGCATTTGAGAATGTAGCGCAGGCTGTCGAGCGTTTCCACGTCCAGCGGGTCGCTCAACGCGACCGTCAGCGTGCTCTCATTGCGGAAAACAGGGACAATCTTGTAACGGCGGGCAACTTCGCCCGGTACCATGTCCAGCACTTCCTGCGGGATGTCGAGGCCGGTGAGAGAAATCGTGTCCATCCCGAACTGGCCGGCCAGCGCTTTGAGGATGTCCATCCTCGCCACGACGCCACTGCGCGCCAGGATGTCAATTACGCCCTTGTCTTCCTGCTGGGCCGCCGTACGAGCCTGGGAGGCCTGATCGCGATTGATGAGGCCGACGCTTTCGAGAATCTCAAGAATATATTCGTCGTTAGCCGTCAAACACGCACCTTGGAGAAAGATGATCAACTACGGCTAAGGCGAAGGTTACACAGGGAGGATGGGAGTGTCAATGCAAGCGCGGGAACAGTTCCATGTTTCGGGTTCCAAGTCTGAAGGACTATTTCACTTCCCCCTCTTGGAACTTGAAACCGTCAACTTGGAACTCAACCTCCCAGCTTCTTCCGCAACATCTCGCCCACCATCTGTGGGTTCGCCTTGCCCTTGCTGAGACGCATCACCTGTCCAACCAGGAACTGCAATGCTGCTGCCTTGCCCGCCTTGAAGTCCGCAACCGATTTGGGATTGTCCGCGATGGCCTTGTCCGCCATCTCCTCCAGCGCGCCCGTGTCGCTGACCTGCACCAGCCCCTTTTCCTTCATGATCGCCGCAGGGTCACCCCCGCGCTCAAAGAGGGTCGCAAATACCTCTCGCGCGCTGGGCATGTTGAGCATCTTGCCGTCCACCAGCTTGATCAGCGAGGCCAAAGCCTCCGCCGTAACCTTGCACTGGGCCGGCTCCAGACCCTTTTCCGAGAGGCAACGGAGCATATCTGTCATCACCCAGTTCGACGCCGCCTTGGCATTGCCCGAAAGCTTCGCCGTCGACTCGTAAAAGTCTGCCAACGCCTTGTCTGCGACCAGCACGCCCGCGTCATAGTCAGGGATGCCGTAGTCCTTCACCAGTCGCTCGCGGCGATGCACCGGCAGTTCGGGAAGCTGCCTCCTCCACTGCTCCACCTGCTCCCTGGCCGGCACCACGGGCATGAGATCCGGCTCCGGAAAGTAACGGTAGTCGTGCGCGTATTCCTTGGACCGCATCCCCAGCGTCACGCCCGCGTCCGGGTCCCAGCGGCGCGTCTCCTGCACGATCCGACCGCCCTTCTCCACCTCGGCGATCTGGCGACGGATTTCGTAGCTTAGCGCCTTATGCACACCTTTGAAGGTGTTCATGTTCTTGATCTCGGTCTTCACGCCAAGCTCGACCTGCGTCTCCGGACGGACGCTGCAGTTTACATCACACCGCATGTTGCCCTGTTCGAGATTGCAATCGCTGATGCCGCCGTAGAGCAGTATCTGTTTCAGCACCAGCAGAAAGGCCATGGCCTCATCGGCCGACGTCATGTCCGGCTCGCTCACGATCTCCATCAGCGGCGTGCCAGCCCGGTTGAAATCGATGCCGCTGGAGTTCTCGAAGTGGGTGTTCTTGCCCACGTCTTCCTCGAGGTGGATGCGGGTGATGCCGATCGTCTTCTTGCGGCCCTCGACCTCGATCTCCACGGACCCGCCCACGCACAGCGGCTTGTCGTACTGCGAAATCTGGTAGTTCTTCGGCATGTCCGGATAGAAGTAATTCTTCCGGTCGAACTTGCTGTACTCGCTGATGCGCGAGCCGATCATCAACCCCGCCATCACGGTCAGGCGGATCGCCTCCTCGTTGATCACCGGAAGCGAGCCCGGATAGCCCAGGCACACCGGGCAGACATGCGTGTTCGGCTCGCCGCCGAAATCATTCGGACAGCCGCAGAAGATCTTCGACTTCGTCCGCAGTTGGACGTGAACCTCAAGACCTATGGAAACCTTGTAATCCATCAACTCCCCGACTTCACTTCCTACACGTTGCAGCAGGTATCCGGCACCATCTTGTGCCACTCGGTCGCCTGCTCGTAAGCGTGCGCCACGCGCAGAATATTCTCTTCTTTGAATGCCGGCCCGAGCACCTGCAGCCCCACCGGCAGTTTGGACGACGTGAACCCGCAGGGCACCGAGATGCCGCAGATGCCCGCAAGATTCGCCGTCACTGTGAAAATATCGCCCAGGTACATCTGCAGCGGATCTGCGGTCTTTTCGCCGATTCGATACGCAGCCGTCGGCGCCACCGGCGTGAGGATGGCATCCACCTTCTCGAATGCCTTCACGAAGTCGTTGCGAATCAGCGTGCGCACCTTCTGCGCGCGCAGGTAGTACGCATCGTAGTAGCCACTGCTCAACACGTAGGTGCCGAGGATGATGCGCCGCTTCACCTCGGTACCGAATCCCGCCGCGCGGGTCTTGCCATACATGTCGATCGGGTCCTCACCTTCCACACGCGCCCCATACCGCACGCCATCAAACCGCGCCAGGTTCGCCGACGCCTCGGCCGTGGCGATCACGTAGTACGTGGCAATCGCGTATTGCGTGTGCGGCAGACTGACCTCGACGATTTCTGCCCCCAGCTGCCGGCACTGGTCCACGGCCGCCTTCACCGCGCGATCGATCTCGGGATCCAGGCCCTCGATGAAGTACTCCTTCGGCAGACCCAACTTCATCCCCTTCAGATCCGGCGTCAACGCGGAGAGATAATCCGGCACCAATTTGTCGACCGACGACGAATCCATCGGATCCACTCCTGCGATCGCCTGCAGCAGCAGCGCGGCATCACGCACATCCTTGGTGATCGGCCCGATCTGATCGAGCGACGAAGCGTAAGCCACCAACCCGTAACGCGACACCCGTCCATAGGAGGGTTTCAAACCCACACAGCCGCAGAACGAGGCCGGCTGGCGAATCGAGCCACCCGTATCGGTACCCAACGCCGCGATCGCTTCGTGGGACGCCACGGCGGCAGCGGAGCCACCGCTGGACCCACCCGGCACACACTTGATGTTCCACGGATTTTTCGTCACCTGGTAGGCCGAGTTTTCCGTGCTCGAACCCATCGCGAATTCATCCATGTTCGTCTGGCCGACGATCACGGCGCCTTGCTGCCGCAGACGGGCAATCGCCGTCGCATCATAAGGCGACAGGTAGCCCTGCAGGATCTTCGAGCCGCAGTTGCACGGCCACCCCGCGACGTTCAACACAGCCTTCACCGCGATCGGTACACCCAGCAGTGGCCGCTTGTCACCCGCCGCGCGCGCCTTGTCCGCCGCCTGGGCATCGGTCATAGCCCGGGCGCTGTCCACATCCAGGTAGGCCTGAACTTGGAGGTCCGTCACCGTAATCATGTTGATCAGGTGATGGACGAATTCCTCGGACGAACATTCGCCCCGCGCCAGCAAATCGGAAACTTCGTGAACCGTCAGTTTGTGCAGAGTAGACATGGTTCAAAGTTCAGGCTTATTCGATGATCTTCGGAACGACGAACTGTCCCTGCCGCTCCACGGGAGCGTTCGCCAGGGCCTTGTCCCGATCCATGCTCGGGCGCACTTCGTCCCGACGCAACACGTTGTTCAGGGGAAAAGCCTGCGCCGTCGGCTCCACGCCGTCCACATTCAGCTCGGACAGTTGATGGACGTAGCCCAGAATATGTTCGAGTTGTGGCTGGAATTGCTTCGTCTCCTCATCGGAGAGATGAAGCCGGGCCAGGTGCGCGACATATCGCACATCGATCTTCTCTGCGTTTTGTGAGTAGGACTGCGACATCCTGTGTTCCTCAACGACTGAGGTCGCAGTATAGGCAGCGGAGTGCAACGTGGCAAGACGGCAGCATGGAATCTCAGAAGCTGCTGCACCAGCGCTCCATCGAGTCATCGCGGCGCAGCCAACGGGCCAACTGGCGGGCGAGCACTCGGGGTTCCATCGATGAACCCGGAATCTTCTTCAACGGCAGCCACTCGAACGTGAGCTTCACTTCCGCCGACGGCACCGGCTTGCCCGGACGCAGCTTGGGAATGTCGAACTCGAACACGAGGTTGATCTCGCACACCTGTTTCTTCTTCCAAAGGTAGGTATGCTCGCAGACGCCAAGAAACCGCCCCACCCTGCTCTTCCGCCCCATCTCCTCGACGATCTCACGCCGCAAGGACTCACGGGCGGATTCATTCCACTCCACATGCCCGCCCGGCAGAAAGGTGTTCGATTTCTTCAGGTTGTGACAGACGAGAACGTGCCCGTCCCGAACCATCACGCCGCGTGCAACGATTTCAATGGCTTGTTCGCTCATAGTGCCGCGAGGATAGCGCGCGCGCTGGACTCAGGCAAGACGAGGAAAGACACCCTCACGCAAACAGGTTTTGACGGCCGGAAGCCGCCAGCACTTCGCCGGCAAGAAACAGCGACCCGGCAATGCAGACCACCCCGCCATTCTCGCGCGCCCATGCCTTTGCCTCATCCATCGCCGCGCCAAGCTCGGAACCCGTCACTTGCATGCCCGCATTGCGGATGCAGTCGATCAGTTCCGGCAACGGCTTCGCGCGTTCGTTGTGAATCTGCACGGCCCAGCACCGTCCGACCCAAGGCGAGAACGCCGCCATGAACCCACGGCAATCCTTGTCGGCCAGCAAGCTGGTCACCAAGGCCACCTTCTTGCCCTTCGCCAGATCCTTCAAGGCCTCGGCGAGGGATCGTGCCGCGTTCGGATTATGGGCCACATCCAGCACCACAACGGGGTCCGTCGACAAAATCTGGCAGCGCGCCGGCCAACGCAGACCCTGCACCCCGGCTTTGAATGCGGCCTCGTCGATCACCAGCGGAGACGAGTTGTTGAGATACTCGATGACCGCCGCCACCGTCACCATATTCTCCATCTGGTACTTGCCGAGCAACGGCAGCACGACGGTGCCATAGCTGCAGCTCGCCGTTTCCACCTTCAGCTTCTGACCGGTCAACGACTGGCTGACCCGGCGCACCGACGCAATATCCTCGGCCGCCATCAGCGGCGCCTTCCGTTCCGCCGCAATGGACCGGATCACCTCCCGCGCCTCGTCCGGCATCGGCCCGTGGATAGCCGGTCGGTTCGTTTTGATGATGCCGCCCTTCTCGGCGGCAATCTTCTCGATCGTGTGACCCAGAAACTCGGTGTGCTCAATGTCGATCCGGGTGATGACGGATACCAGCGGCGCGACGACATTAGTCGCGTCCAGCCGTCCGCCCATCCCGGTCTCCAGCACGGCGACCTCGACGCCCTTCCGTCGAAAATGCTCCAGCGCCAGCGCCGTGGTGAATTCGAAGAAGGTCGAGAGCCGGCCGCCGGGTTTCGCCGCCAAGGCCTGATCGTGCGCCTCGATCTCGCGGAACAATCCAGCCAACTCATCATCGCTGATGCATTCCCCGGCCACGCGAATGCGTTCGTTGAATCGGACGAGGTGCGGCGAGGTGTAGAGGCCGGTCCGACAACCGGCGGCACGGAGAATCGATTCGATCATCGCGCAGACCGAGCCCTTGCCGTTGGTCCCGGCCACATGGATGTGAGCCATGCGTAACTGGGGGTTGCCAAGGGCGTCGAGAAGAGCGGTTTCGGTTTCCAGCCCGAGCTTGATCTCGTGCGCACGCCGGGAAAAGAGTCGCTTCAGATCGGCATCGAGTGACGCAGCTTTCAAGATACACTCTCAGGCGGGGACAGGACAGGAGGTCAGGCTTCCTGCTTGATCCCCATCATGTAGTCCAGCAAAAGCACCAGCGTCTTCTTCAGTTCCTTGCGCGGCACCACAATGTCCAACAGGCCGTGCTTGAGGAGAAATTCCGAACGCTGGAAACCTTCCGGCAAATCCTGCTGCGTCGTTTCCTTGATCACGCGCGGACCGGCAAAACCGATCAGCGCGCCCGGCTCCGCCACGATCGCATCGCCCAGCGTGGCATAACTCGCCATGACGCCGGCGGTTGTCGGATGCGTCAACACCGTGATGTATGGAAGTCCCGCTTTGCCGTGGCGCGACACCGCGCCGCTGGTCTTCGCCATCTGCATCAGGCTCAGCATACCCTCGTACATGCGGGCGCCACCCGATGCGCAGACCATGACCACGGGAAGCTTTTGCTCGGTGGCGTTCTCGATGAGCCGGGTGACCTTCTCGCCCACCACTGAACCCATACTCGCGCCCAGGAAGGAAAAATCCATGACGCCGAGAGCCACCGCGTGGTGATCCATCTGCCCCTTGCCGCACATGATGGCGTCTTTGAAACCCGTCTTCTTGACGTTGTCTTCGATCTTCGACGCGTAGGAAGCCACGCCGGTAAATCCCAGCGTATCCACGCTGTACAGGTCTTCATCCCACTCCTCAAACTTGGCCGCATCGACCAGCATCGCCATGCGGGCCTGTCGACCGAGGGGGAAATGGTGCCCGCACTTCGGGCAAACGCCGGTGGCCGCATCCAACTCCTGCTTGAAGATGATCTCCTGGCAGGAAGGACACTTGATCCAGAGTCCGTTCGGGATGTCCCGCTTGCGGATCTTGACCGTGGAGTAGTTTCTCTTTTTTCCAAACAGAGGCATATGTTTTATCAGCCGGTTTCCGACATTACCCTCTCGCGATCGTAGCCACCACAACTTTCGCGGCGCCACCCCGTTTGAGCGCCCGAGCGCAATCGCTCACCGTAGCGCCCGTCGTCATCACATCGTCCACCAGCAGGATGCGCCGGCCCCCAACTCGGAAACCCCACCGGGTCCTGAAAGCGTTCCTAACGTTAGTGGCACGCTCACGCGCTGTCAAATTCGTTTGACTGCCCGTCGCACGCGTGCGGACGAGGCAATGGCTCAACACCGGCTTGCGTAACACGCGCGAGAGCCCCCGTGCAAGCAGTTCCGCTTGGTTGAAACCCCTCTCACGCCGCTTGACCCGATGCAACGGCACGCAGGCCACCGCATCGATCTCCTCTACATTATAATGTGTACGCACGCACACTTCGAGAAGACGGACGAGGTCCTTTTCCAGCCAAAGCGCGTCGCGATACTTGAAATCGTGCAGCAACTGCCTCAACACCCCGCGATGCCGGGCCGCAGACCGCGCCTGATCGAAATGCGGCTGTTCCCGGCCACAGAGATAGCAGGTAAACGCACCGTCCACGCGGCCGTCCACCGGGTCACCGCACAGCGCACAGTAAGGCGGCTGCACATACATCATGCCCGCCGTGCATTCCCAGCAGAGGTGCTGCTCGTCCACCGCAAGTTCACCTTCGCACCCCCCGCAGGATCGAGGATAGAGCAGGTCCAGAAAGGTACGCCAGATCACGCGTGCCGCTCCCGCCGCCACACCGCCACCAGCGCAAAGAGCAGCATGACCAGTAACGCCAAGTAGCCACGCGGCGCATCCCCCGGTGTCCGCAGAAATGCCCCCGGCTCGCCCACGGCCTCCAGCAGCGCACCGCCGCTGCCGATGATCCACACCCACCCGGCGTGCAACCCCATCACGAAATAGATCGAGCCCTGCCGCTGGAAAAACAGGCACAACACCAACGCCATCACGAATACGGTGAGGATGAACGGCTGGACATCCGTCCCCGTCAGCAGACCTCGGAACAGGTCCGGCACGATCTTCAGCCCGGAATACCAGTGCCCGCGCACCACCCCCGCCAACGGAATCGGCGATGCGAAGTGCAGCGCGGCGAAGATGAAACTCGAAACGGTCGCTGCCGCAGGGACCCCCAGCGTATCGCGCAGCCCACCGAACAACCCACCCCGGAAAACAGATTCCTCAATGAGCCCCACCAGCAACGCACCTATAAGAGCCCCGGCCAATACGCCGAGAACCCCCAATCCCAGCCCGGACACCGGCCGATACGCGCCCACAAGGCAGCCGATGAGATATACTGCAGCCATGGTCACGGCCCCCAGGCCAAATCCGGCCAGCAGCCGTCGTCCCCCATGCGGATCACGCCGGAAACCAATACCCTCCCTGAATCCGCGCCCGCCCATGACCGAAAGCACGGCGAACGAAAGCAGGAGGGCCATAACGAAAGTCCGGGTGAAGACCTCCTCGAACTCGACATCCCTGAGGAATTCAACCGACGGCACCGCTCGCCCAAGCGCGATCAACCCGTTAAAGAGGTAGGGCGCACCGAAAACCGCCACCCCAAAAGCCAGGAGGAACGCAGCACCTACCTGCGTCCAACCACTCCTGCCCCGCCCTGTAACATGATCCATCATGAAGGGCCACACACCTAACACGAACACCGCGCGAAAGGCAACAACGGGGCGAGACAGCGATAGGAATCCGCCCTGTTCCTCTTTGTGATTCTGTGCTTTCTCGTAGCCGCCCTTTCTGTTCATCCATCTCTATCTGCGTGATCTGTTGGCAATATCCCAGTCCGAGCATTGTTTTCGTGTCGTTCGTGTATTTCGTGGTGGAATCCCTCATCGGATCGGCGATATCCGCGTCATCCGCGGTTGAGACTCTTCCTTGTTCCCCCCTGCCACCCTGATCCCGACCAAATTTTAGCCTTTTTCTTCCCGGAGGCCTCGTTTATCCTCCCCGCAAATGACGACGCGCGAGTTTGCTGGATATCCTATTGTTCGCACACTGGCCGGTGGCGGTATGACCCGTCTTTACGTCGGGCTCGATCCGCAACAAAACCGGGTGGTCATCCGCCATCTCATTGATCAGTGGGCCCGGCACCGCAAAATCAGGAAGAATTTCTTCCACAGCGCGGAAATCCTGAGCCACCTCAACCATCCTAATATCATCAAACTCATCAAAACGGGCTACGAGGGCTCCATCCCGTATATGGTGCTCGATTACAAAGAATCCCGCACCCTGCGCGACCTCATTCTCTATCGCGACCCGCTCCTTGCCCAGAACGTGCTCTCGCTCATCCGCCAGATCGCCGCCGGTCTTTTCCATATCCACGGCAACGGCTACCTGCACCTCGATCTCAAGCCCGAGAACATTCTCATCCAGAACGACGGCCATGTCTTCATCATCGACTTCGATCTCGCGCTGAAAACGAAGCGCTGGTGGAAGAAGATCAAGCAGATGCCCGGCACCCCGTCTTACATCGCGCCGGAAACGCTCACCCACCATACCGTGGATGAACGGTCCGACATCTACAGCTTCGGTGTAACCTGCTATGAGATGCTGACGTACCACAAGCCGTTCGAGGGCGATAAGATCGAGCAGGTCCGCGCGGCGCAGGTCGATCCCAATATTCCGCCCACCCGTTTGAAACAGCACAACCCGGCCGTCCCCACGGCACTGGAAACTCTTGTCCTCAAGTGTCTGGCCAAACAGCCGGACGCGCGTTATCCATCCATGAGCCTTGTCATCAGGGACCTTGAAGCAATCATATGACCGACATCTATCTCGGACAGCAGAAATCCAATAAGGGCTGCCTCGTCATCGCGGTGCTCGTTGCCGTCGCTTTCGCGGCCTTCGTGTTCTGGCGTTTCACGCGGCCGGCAACTTCGACGCCACCGCCTTCCGCCGAATCCCCCGCCGCGGCCGAGGCCCCGGCTTCCACCGCCGCCCCCTCGACCCCTTCGTCGGATCCCGGCGCCGCCCTGCTCAATTCGGCGCGCCAGTTCAAGAACGAGGACAAGTATCTTGAAGCCCGCGACAAGGCCTACGAAGTGCTCGACCAGTCTTCCAACGCGGCCGCCAGAACCGCCGCGGAACAACTCCTCGGCGAAGTCAACGTGGCCCTCGTCCTCAGCCCGCGCCAGATGCCCGAGAAAATTGATTATGCAGTCCAGCCCGGCGACGCCCTCGTACTCCTGGCGCGGAAGAACGGTACGACGATCGACACGATCCAGATCGGCAACCGGCTGACTT
This sequence comes from Verrucomicrobiota bacterium, assembly GCA_036821485.1. GTDB lineage: Bacteria > Verrucomicrobiota > Kiritimatiellia > CAIQIC01 > JAGNIJ01 > DAISJM01. The sequence continues at coordinate 16,177 of DAISJM010000028.1, forward strand.
CCGCCAACATCCGCGTGGGCGACCGGCTCCGCATCTTCACCGGCAAGTTCGCCATCAAGGTCAGCAAGTCGCGCAACGACATGGTCCTGCTGATGAACGACCGCTTCTTCAAGCGCTACTTCGTCGGCACCGGCCAGTACGGGAAGACCCCCACCGGCGAACTTGTCATCAAGGACAAGATACCCAACCCGCCGTGGTGGCGGTCCGACGGTAAGCAGATTCCGTTCGGCGACACCAACAACGTCCTCGGAACACGCTGGATGTCGCTGAAATATGCGGACGATTCGCCGCTCAGCGGCTACGGTATCCACGGGACGTGGGAGCCCGAGACCATCGGCAAGCAGGCCAGCGCCGGCTGCATACGCCTGCTGAATTCAGACGTCGAAGAACTTTTCACCCTGGTGCCTGAAGGCACCCCGGTCACGATCACGGAGTAGGCAACTCCAGGGAGGCAACCGTGGCAACCTGCGTATTACCTTTTGAAAAGCCCATCATGGAGATGGAGAAGAAGCTGAAGGAACTTCAGACCTTCAGCCAGACCCAGAAAATCGATGTCTCCCACGAGATCGAGCGCATGCAGACCAAGATTTCCGAGATGCGCCAACAGGTCTATGCCGGCCTCTCTCCATGGCAGAAGGTACAGGTCGCCCGACACCCCCTTCGTCCCTACACACTCGATTACATCCGCGAGATGACCACCGACTTCGTGGAACTCCACGGCGATCGGATTCATGCTGACGACCGCGCGATCATCGGCGGCTTCGCCCGCATCGGCGCTGAAAACGTGCTCCTCATCGGCACTCAAAAGGGCCGCGATACCAAGAGTAACCTCGAGTGCAATTTCGGCTGCGCCTATCCCGAGGGCTACCGCAAGGCACTCCGCCTGATGAAACTGGCTGCGAAGTTCAATGTCCCCATCGTTACGCTCATCGACACCCCAGGGGCCTACCCGGGCGTCGAATCCGAGGAGCGCCACATCGCCGAAGCCATCGCCGTTAATCTCCGCGAGATGTTCACCTTCCCCGTGCCGATGATCATCACCATCATTGGTGAAGGCGGCAGCGGAGGCGCCTTGGGCATCGGCGTTGGCGACCGCGTGCTCGTGCTGGAATACTCCTACTACTCCGTCATCTCCCCTGAAGGCTGCGCGGCCATTCTCTGGCGAGACCGTGCGAATGCGGACAAAGCCGCAGCGGCGCTGAAACTGACGTCCAAGGATCTTCTCGAAGCAGGCTTGGCTGACGAAATCGTGCCCGAACCGCCCGGCGGCGCGCACTGCGACCCCAAGGCCATGGCTGCCACCCTCAAGACAGCGCTGCTCAAGAATCTGAAGGAGCTCCGGAAGCTCTCTCCCGAGAAACTCATGGACCTGCGCTACAAGAAGTTCCGCGCCATGGGCGTGTTCGGCGAAGATGACAAGAAGTAACTCCGGCAGGTCGCCCTCCCGTCACGGAGCAAGCCTGATCCTGTAGAGAAACGGACCCGTACTGCTCGCCGTGCTGTCCGTGTACACATTCACCGGCGGCGTCGACGTGCAAAACCCAAGACTCGAGAACGCGACCGGCGAGAGAAGGTTTGTTGCCCGATCTATGTTGTAGGATTTCCCCTCCGCGCTTAGCCAGCGAATCACGATTCCACCCCCACTCCAATCATTCGTCGCAACAAATCGCAACAGCGAGTTCCTGTTCGTCGGATCCGTTCCCGCCCGGTACTCGTGCACGTCCATAAACCCGTCGCCATCTGAATCGCTCGACGCCGTCATGTTGGTCAGTGCGCCGCAATATCCAACCTCCCACGCGTCCGGCATGCCGTCCTCGTCGCCGTCATCGGAGAACATCATGCGAATGTTCGGCATGTACTTGTTGATGCCGGGCGGGGTAATGCCGTTTCTCAGCGGCAACTGTCCCGTCCACGTCAACGGATCGCTGCTCCCGTCAATGAACTGTTCATAGCTGCGATTCACATTCGTCTGTGTGAACCGGACAAAACCTGCATCCACCCACCCCTCGTTGCTCTTTGAGAAATCCACGAGCAGGCTGTTGGACCCGTTGTAGTAGAAAAAATTCGTGAGGACGAACGTGTGCCAGCCGTTGTTGGTGATGATGAGCGTCCCTTGGTATACCGTCGTCCACCCATTCGATATCCACCCCTTCGTCATCGATGTTTGTGTTACGTGCTGCAGACGAATCGTGTAGTTGCTCAACGGAATCGTGGGAAAGCGGGCCACATCAATCGACAACTCTGTCAGCGTGCCTGTCCACCGGATCTCCCTGGAGAGATAGAGGGTCTGCAGCCGCTCCTGTTCGTAGTAGGCATTCAGCGGATTGCGCCGCGTGGACGTTCCACCACCAATACTCACAACATTCGTGACCGGCGATGGACCCGGCGTGTTGGTGGCCATGGCGTTGGTCAAAAAAACGTGCGTCCAGTCATAGTAGATGTAGGCCGTGCTGTCATACCAGTCCTGCCCCCCCATCACCCAGTAGGCGTTGGTCAAGGTCCCCCCAAGATAGTGCAGGCCCACGTCGCCGGATGGACTGCCATTCAGCGCCACCGGCAGATTCTCGCTGTTCCACGCTTGAACCCTGTATTCATCGCCGTCCAGCGTGAAGGACAACACCACGCCCCCATTGCCGAGATAGGCGGACGCATTCGTGACGACACCCGAGTAGCGCTCCGTTCCCATACTCGACGGTTGGCCGGTCTTGGTCGCAAAGGAAAGCCTGAGCACATTAGCCGTGCTGTCGTAGCCGGCCAGCAGCACCGCCGCATTCGTCGCGAACCACACGCTTTGGGGCTCCGATACGGCCGCCATCAACGCCTTGACATGTACACCCTCGGTCGTGCCGGTCTGCGTGACATCAATCCAGTCCAGCTTGGCCTGAAAGCAAACACCGGAAGCCGCGTTCCATTGAATCGCGTTCGTCGTGACCACGCCAAACTGCTCCACATCCGTCCCGTAAGGATTGATCCTTAATACACCGTTGGTCTCGACCACGAATTCCGGGTCGTTGAACGACCTCCAGATATTGCTCAACGAGGAATCGTTGAACTCATCCTCGAAGACGCCCAGCCCTGCCATGGGCGGCAGGCTGTTGGTGCTTGGCACAAAGACAAACTCGTGCACAACCAGTTCCAGTTGCTGCGTGTCCGTCGGCACCCTCCCCTGAAACAACCACAGATTCAGGTGCAGCTTTTCGGTCGACGCCACCGGGATGCTGTTGCTCGTGTAGGTCCACTCCGCAATCTTCAACGCCTCGCCCGGCGGCGGGTCCGCGTGCCCGAAGTAGCTTTGATAGAAGATGCTGTTCGTTTCCCAGATGAACCGGTGCGTGGAGTAACTGCCTTCGGTGAATGCAGCATGAAACTCGTGAACGTTCCCTGCCCGCGCGGGCTGTGTCGCGAAGTTGGCGTTGTTGGTGCCCGTCCACGCCTGGACGAACTCGATGTCGAGTTCGTTGTTGTCGTCCAGATAAGTGAACAGCCCCCCCACCACATTGGTGTCCAGCTTGTCGAACTCGGTCGCAAGCTTGAAGCGATACTCACCGTAGCCGAAAGACTGCTCGCTGATGAGCTCCGGACAGTACCAGTTGCCGCCGACCTCTGTAATCTTCAGATGCAGGTAGCCACTGGCGTCGACCCACACGTTGTTGGTACTGTCGGACCAATCGTTCGGCCCCGGGCCCAGGTCCGTCCCATTCTTCACCAGCCAGTTCCGCCCCGCCCACAACACCACGCGCGCCTGCGCTTCCTCACAGACCAGTCCAAAACAGAGGGCCAACAGGAGAACAACCCGGCTGACAACTCGCATGTACGACTTCATCAACAACGCCACTTTGTTTGGATTACTAATAAAGAACGCGTTTCGCTGGATATTGTATAGACCTGGAAAGGGCTGAAGACTCCGGTCGAAACTACGGCTTGGGCTCTTCTGCCGGCAGCGACAGTTGGATGTGGATATCCTTGAGCTGCTTCGCGTCGACCGTTGCCGGTGCGTTCATCATCAGATCCATCGCCTTCTGCGTCTTCGGGAAGGCAATGACATCACGAATGGACTCGCCACCGACCATCAGCATGACCAACCGGTCCAAACCCAGCGCGATGCCGCCGTGCGGAGGTGCCCCATGGCTGAAGGCGCGGATCAGATGACCGAAACGATCCTCAATCTCCTGCGGCGCTATGCCTAGAAGCTGGAACATCTTCGCCTGCAGATCCGAGTCGTGGATTCGAATGCTGCCGCCGCCCAGCTCGACGCCGTTGAGCACGATGTCGTAAGCCTGTGCCCGGACTTTCAAAGGATCACTGTCCAGCAATGCCACATCGTCCAGGTGCGGAGACGTGAACGGATGATGCATCGCCTGCATCTCCCCTTCGTCGTTCTTCTCGAACAGCGGGAAATCGGTCACCCACGTAAACACGAATTTATCCTTCGTGATCAAACCCGCCGCCTCACCCGCAATCAAACGCAAACGACCCAGCGCCGTGTTGACCACGCTGATCTTGTCCGCACCAAATAGAATCAGGTCGCCGGCTTGGATCGACAGTTTCTCCGCCAAACCCGCCTTCTCGGCGTCCGAAAAGAACTTGATGATCGGCGACTTCCATTCGCCATCCGTGCCGACGCGAATGTAGGCAAGACCACCCAACCCGGAATCCTTCGCCAGTGCTGTCCAGTCCTCCATGACGCTCAGCGACGTAGACCCAAGGCCTTTCGCGTTGATAGCCTTGACCACTCCACCCTTCCCCAGCACATTCGCGAACACCTTGAAGCTGGTGGCCTTGAACACCTCGGACACATCCACCATTTCCATGCCGAAACGAAGGTCAGGCTTGTCGCTGCCATACTTGCCCATAGCCTCGGCATAGCTCATCCGCGGAATCGGCAGCTTCACCTCGCCACGACCCGATACGCGCATGATTTCCGCAATCAGGCCGTCGATGATCTGGAAGATGTCCTCCACCGTGACAAAGGAAAGCTCCATGTCGATCTGTGTGAACTCAGGCTGACGATCCGCCCGCAGATCCTCGTCGCGGAAACAACGCGCGAGCTGATAATAGCGATCCATGCCCGCCAGCATCAGCAACTGCTTGTACTGCTGCGGCGACTGTGGCAACGCATAGAATGAACCGGGAACAATGCGGCTCGGCACAAGGTAATCGCGCGCGCCTTCCGGCGTGCTCTTGGTCAGCATGGGCGTCTCGATGTCCATGAACCCGGCCTTGTCCAAGTACACGCGGGCCGCCTGCACGATCCGATGCCGCTGCTCCAGGTTCTTCTGCATCTGCTTCCGGCGCAGATCCAGATAGCGATACGTCATGCGCAGATCCTCGGACACGCGCATGGCTTCCTCGTCGTCCAGCGGAAACGGAGGCGTCTTGCTCTTGTTCAGCACCACGATGCTGGTCGACCGCACTTCGATTTCGCCCGTCGCCAGCTTCGAGTTCGCCATCTCGCCGGGCCGGGGCTCCACGACGCCCTGCGCCTGGATGACATACTCGGCACGTGTCGACTGCGCGATATCCCACGCTTCCTTCGAATCGCGCGGATCGAAAATCACCTGCGTCACGCCGTAGCGGTCGCGGAGATCGATGAAGATCACGCCGCCGTGATCACGGACGGTGTCCACCCAGCCGCACAATTTGACGGTCTTCCCCTCGTCCTGCTTCCGCAACTGGCCGCATGTATGAGTCCGCATCATGACTTCAAAACCTCCGTACCGCCGACGGCATGCAGCCGCTCGACCAGCTCCGCCAGCGACATCTCCGCTTGCGAGCCATCCTTCATGTTCTTAAGCACCAACAACCCCTTCTCAAGTTCCAGATCGCCGCGGATGACCGCATAAGCGGACCCCGCGCGGTTGGCCTGCCGCATCTGGGACTTCAAACTCCGCGCGTGAACATCAATTCCGCAGGCAACGCCGCGCAACCGCAACGTCTGTGCCAGCACCATATTCTCCGCCAATGCCCGATCGCCCTGGGAGACGATCCAGACCACCGGCCCGGGAGCCCCTTCCAAGGCCCCTCCCATATCGTGCTGTAGCGCCGTCACCACGCGTTCCATCCCCACCGCAAAGCCCACGCCGTCAATGAGTTTGCCCGCCACCTCGATCTGGTAACGCCCGCCGCCGGAGATCGCGTCCTGTGCACCCAAGGCCGGATGACGGTTCTCCCAGACCGTGTGGACGTAATAATCCAACCCGCGAACCAGCCGAGGGTTGATCCTCGCCGGAATGCTCAACTGTTCCAACAGCCGCAGCACATCGTCGATGTACTTGCGTGAAGCGTCGCTCATGAAACTTGTCATCGGCGGCAGCGCGTCGACAACCTTCCCGCACGCTTCCTGTTTGCAGTCCAGCACACGGAGAATGTTCGACTCATACCGGCGCCGGCAGTCTTCACAAAGTTCGCCCATGTGCGGCTTGAGCGCTTGCGTCAATCCCTCGACCACCGCGCGTCGATCCTCCGGCAACCCACGCGTGTTGAGTTCGACGCCCGAAGCCTTCAACCCCCACGCCGAAAAAACGTGCTGCTGTAACGCGATCACTTCCACGTCCGCGGCGGGACTCGCCACGCCGAGCGCCTCAACACCGAACTGGTGGAACTGGCGCTTGCGCCCGGCCTGTGGACGCTCGCAACGGAACATGGGCCCCATGTAGTAGAAACGCCCGTCGGCCGCCTCTTGCCCGAGCCCGGCCGCGTAACGAATGATGCTCGCCGTGCCTTCCGGCCGCAGGCTTACACTCCGGCCGCCGCGATCCTCGAAGGTATACATTTCCTTCTGCACCACGTCGGTCGTGTCGCCCAGCGAACGAACAAAGACACTCGTCGGCTCGAGAACAGGCGTGCGGACTTCGGTGAAACCATAGAGGGCCAACACTTGGCGCGCTTTTTCTTCCATGCGCTGCCATGTGCTGATCTCCGGGACACCGAGGTCGGACATGCCCGGAAGGGGCTGGAAATCGGATGAGGTCATGGACCGGCCAGCGACGCTCAGGCGCCGGTGATGATTTTCTTCATGATCTTCCCGGGCTTGAACTTCACAACCTTGCGCTCCGGGATCGTGACAACTTGCTGCGGGCGATTGGGATTGCGTCCGATGCGCTGCTTGCGCTGACGCACTTCGAAAACACCGAAGTTGCGGAACTCCACCGTTTCCCCTTTGGCCAGCCCATCGACGATATAATCGAGGGTCTTCTGGATGACGGCATAGACGTCCTGCTGAATCAGCCCCGTCTCATCCGCAATCCGAACCACCAAGTCTCTCTTCGTCATGGTATGTCACTCCTCTTCGGCGCCCTGGGCCACAACGGTCTCCGCCACGGCTCAAAATCCTGTAACTAGTTAACAGCGCGATATTAGGACTCTATTGCCCCCGGTCAAGGGGAAACCGAATCATCCCTCCGGCCCCAAATCCCAAGACCACGCCAACCACACCCCTAACGCACCACACGATGGATGTAACCGCAGACCGACGCGGCAACAAGCATAATGAAGGCCAGGCTCTTGTTGAACAGGTAGAAACTGTCGCCCACCTTCCCCAACGGGTGTCGTACCAGCACATCGGCGGAAGGAAACCAGCCGTCTTTCACACACCACAGACCGATAACGAGAAAGACCACGCCCCAGTAGAGAAATCGCCGCGTACCTTCAACATGATAGCGTCTTGCCATGGAAACTGCCCCACCCGCCGGCCCCCTTCCGAAGGACACCGGACGACCCACAGACTATAGTCGCACCACCCCGCCGCCGCCAAGCAGGAATCAACCGTCATCTCGTCTCGATTCCGGTTTGAACCCGGCGCAATCTTCGGGTACAAAAAGCCCGTTCTGCGCAAACCCGATTTATCACAAAGGAAGCATCATGAAGAAGAAAGTCTACCTGAGCGGACCGATCATGGATGAGCACGAGGGCTTTGCACGCTCATGGCGCGAGGAGGCCAAGAAACTCCTCTCCAAAGATTTTGCCCTTCTCGATCCCATGCGCCGCAATTTCAAGGACCGCGAGGTCGACAGCGCCAACGAGATCACCGAGTTCGATCTTCAGGATGTGCGCGACGCCGACATCCTCTTGGTGAATTACAACAAGGCCTCCATCGGCACATCGATGGAAGTCTTTTTCGCGGCGCACGACCTCGGGAAATTCGTCGTGGCCTTCTCCCCATTCCCGTTCAAGGATTGCAGCCCGTGGATGGTCCGCTACTGCACGAAGATTCTGCCCGACCTCGAATCCGCCACCCGTTACCTGCGCGATCACTTCGTCGCCAGCCACGACTGACCGGAAAAAGCAAACGGCGGCATACGGGAACCCGCATGCCGCCGCGCAACAACTTGTCAGGCAAATCAGGAAGACTTCGTCTTCGGCAATCCGTGGCCGCGATCTCCATCTTTCCACTTGCCGCGCTTCTTCATGATCTCGATACGCTCGAAACGCTTCAAAACGTTACGACGCGTCGTGATCTTGTTCGCCGCTTTAAGACTCGCGTGAAGTGACATAAATCGTACTCCTTTTAACCGTTTCCGCCCGAAGGCGCGTACACCACTACCAGAAAACAGGGCAATGTCAACGCCCGGTTGAGGATTACCCCCGTATCCCGGCGTCCAGAATCACCAATTCAGGGCGGCAAGTCCAGCCCCGCTCCGATTGAAGGGCGCCCAACAAATCTTCGCAGTACGTCTTCACCACACCGACCCAGCGTTCCGCAGAACGCGCCGAACCGGTCGGCACAGCCAAACGCGAAGCCATCGAACCCAACTCGCGCAGGCCCATCACGCCACGCCCCCGCGCCGGATCCCAAACCTCCGCCACCGTCCGCACCACGGCGCGCAATACTTGGAGCACCGCGAGTTCCGTCTGATCCCCCTGCCCAATCGTCAGGCGCGACAGATCCAACACCCACACCCAGTCCACGCCGGTCATCGTCCAACGTGATGGCCGAACCAACCCGCACGCAAAAAGCATCCACACTTCAGGAGGCAGATGCGTAAATTCCAGGAAGGCCTCCACCGCCCCACGCATCTCCTCGTCCGCTGCGGTCGACATCGCCAACCGTCGGGCCGCATCCTCTTCGCCCACTCCCGCCAATGCGCGCGCCACCATCAACTTCACGTAGTCCGACGGAAGCGATACGTCGACGGGGAACTCATCCCAATAAACCTCCACCGCCCGCGCGATTTCTTCCATCTGCTCCGGTGGCAACGGGCACTCGCCGCACGCCGCGGCAATTTCAGAAACGAGGTGCTGATGAAGCGCGTCGGAGCGCCGGGGATGCTCTGAGGTTTTCCAGATCATTGACGGCCGATCAATCCCTCAACTTCGCTGAGGAACTGATTCACATCGCGGAAGCGGCGGTACACGGAGGCAAAGCGCACATAGGCAATCTCGTCCATCTTCTCCAACCGGTCCATCACCTTCTTGCCGATCACGATGCTCGGCACCTCGCGCTCGTACTCGCTCTCGAGTTCGGAGATGAGGTTGTCGACGATCGCCTCGATCTGCTGGGCGCTGATGGGCCGTTTCTCGCACGCACGCTCGATGCCGCTCATCAACTTCTTCTTGTCGAACTCCTCGTGCCGGCTATCGCGCTTGATCACGCGCAGCGTCGCCTTCACGACTTCTTCGTAGGTGGTGAAGCGATAGCTGCACTTGATGCAGATCCGCCGGCGACGAATGACATCGCCGTTGCGCACAGCACGACTGTCGATCACCTTGTCATCCTGATGTCCGCACTTCGGGCAGCGCATGCTTTCCTCAGACGGCACAAGGGCCGTATCCCTTCTATTGTGCCTGTGCGTGATTAGCGCACAAGATGTGGGGTTGTCAAGGAGTTACGGGGGCAAGCGGACCTTGCGTCGAACAGAAAAACAAAATGGCGGGACCGACGCAGCCTGTTGCGATCGGAACCGCCACTTTGTTATACAATTCTCTGCACGGCAGGTACACTGCCGAGACACTATTTCTTTTTCTTGGCTGCCTTCTTAGCCGGGGCCTTCTTCGCCTTTTTCGCCTTCTTCGCCATTCTAATCTCCCCCCTTTCTATCCCGCGAAGCAAACTTCGCGGGTTATTTTCGTGCCGCTCATCCTTGAAGCCCCCTTGCTGAAGAAAGCTCCTTTGTCGCTGTACAACTTGCGCGAAGGATTTCGCAACACTCCATCCCTCACACCGTCTCGGGTCCGCTCAGCGCGACCGTCACCGATGTGTCTGCCCTGATACGGGTGAAACATTCTTCCAGGCAATGTCTCATCCCGACAATTCAAAGAGCACTCGCGGCGAATGGAAGAAGACCGATGCGCACGCCGCTGACCATGAAAGTAAAGCGCATTCCGCAATGCGTCAATCGTTTTCGCTTCATTTTTTGTAAATGAAACTTGCGCGGATAAGTCCGCCGGGGAGAGATCACGAAGAGGAAAACTCAGCGCGCCGAAACGCGTCGCTCAATCCATGCGATGATATGATCCGCGACAGCGCACTTCGGCATCAGCGGAAGTTTTTCGACAACGCCATCCGCGCTCAAGAGGATCACCTCGTTGGTCTCCACATCAAAACCCGAACCGGGCTTTGTGACGTCGTTCGCCACGATGAGATCCAACCCCTTCTCGCGCAATTTTCGTCTCGCCTCGACTTCCACATTTTCCGTCTCCGCCGCGAACCCGACAAAACATCGTCCGCCTTTTCGCGCGGCCACGCGCTGCAGAATATCCGGCGTGCGCTCGAGGTGAACCGACGCAACCGATTCGGACTTCTTCATCTTCTGTGCGCGCACTTCAACCGGACGCCAGTCTGCTACCGCAGCCGCCATGATCAATACGTCACAGGCCTCCACCTCGCGCTCCACGGCAGCGCACATCTCAGCGGCGCTCACAACATGCGTAACCATCACGCCATCAGGAGGTTGTAGCGCGACAGGGCCCGACACCAACACCACGTCGTGGCCCTTGCTGCGCGCAGCCCGCGCAAGGGCATAGCCCATGCGGCCGGAAGAACGATTACTGAGAAACCGCACGGGGTCGAGTGCCTCGCGCGTGGGTCCTGCTGTGACGAGAAATCTCATGGTCCGAAGTCCAACACGAAGACCGCTTCGTTCCGCGAGCGGAACTACAACGCCTTGTCCACGGCTTCAACAATCTTCTCCAGCGCGCAGAGGCGCCCGGCGCCCACTACGCCGCACGCCAGTTCGCCGCTCTCCACATCCAGCATGCGAACGCCGCGCTTCTTCAACGTCGCCACATTCTCCTGCGTGGCGGGATGCGTCCACATGTTCTCGTTCATCGCCGGCGCGACAATGAGCGGCGCTTTCGTCGCGAGTACGGTCGCGGTCAGAATGTCGTCGGCCAAGCCGTGCGCCATCTTCGCCAGCACGTTTGCCGTGCAGGGCGCGATGACGACTGCATCCGCCGCGGCAAGGTCCAGATGTTGGAATATTTCCGACGGCGTGGACTCGGCGCGACCCGAAGGAACCGGATGACGCGTCAACGCCTGGAACGTCAGCGGACCGATGTACTTCGTCGCCGCCTCCGTCATCATCACCCACACATCCCATTTCTTCGCCGTCATCAGACGAACAAGTTCGGCGCCCTTGTAGGCGGCAATCGATCCGGTGATGCCGAGGACAATTCGCCTGCTGCTCATGTCAGTCCTCCATGTCGTCGCGAATGCGGTGATGCTCGGCGAGGATAATCGCCCGCATATTGTCATACGCTTCGGCGAGATCGTCGTTCACAACCATGTACTTGTACTCACGCCAGTGCGAGATCTCTTCTTCTGCCTGCCGCAGGCGTCGCTCGATCACCTCGGAACCGTCCTTACCCCTCTTGACCAGGCGGTTTCTCAACGTCTCCAACGAGGGCGGCACCACGAAAATGTCGATCAGATCCGTCTGGAGCGGGTCTCCTGCCGGCGCATTCTGCACGAAGTCCCTGATCCGTGCCGCGCCCTGTACATCCAGGTTCATCAGCACGTCCTTGCCTGCATTCAGGGCCTCGACCACCGGGGCCTTGGGCGATCCGTACTGGTACCCGTGAACGATCGCCGTCTCAAAGAACCCGTTGGCCTTCAATCGCTTCTGAAATTCGTCGGGCGTGAGAAAGTAGTAGCTCTTGCCGTCCACTTCCCCATCACGCGCCGGACGCGTCGTGGCCGTGATGGCGTAGTGGAGCGACTTGAACTCTGCCTGCAGCTTGTCACACAACGTCGTCTTGCCCGCCCCCGAAGGAGCCGACACGACGATGATCATGGCTTTCCACTTGGGTTTGATCATTCGATGTTCTGCACCTGTTCGCGAATACGTTCCAGTTCCGCCTTGAGTTCCACCACTTCCTTCACCACATCGCCATCGTTGGCCTTCGATCCGATGGTGTTCGTCTCACGGAACATCTCCTGCACAAGAAAGTCCAGCGAGCGACCCACCGGCTCGGACGACTCCATCATCTTGTGAGCCTGCGCAATGTGACTCTCAAGCCGCGTCATTTCCTCGGTAACGTCCGAGCGATCCGCAAACAGCGCCACTTCCTTGAGCAGACGTTCATCGCCCGTCTCCGCCAGGAAGCCCGCCTCGCGCAACCGCGCGCGGAGCTTCTCCGCATAGCGCGTGGAGACGGCCGGTGCAACGCGTCGAATCCGCGTAACAACCGAACTGATCCACGTCAGCCGCCGGGCCATATCCTTCTGAAGAGCCTTGCCCTCGCGCTCACGCATTTTCAACAAACGCGCCAACGCCTGCTTCAAGGCTTTCTCAACGAGCGGCCATGCCACATCCGAAGATGCGGCCGGCTGTTCGAAACGAACCACATCCGGCAGCGAGAGCAACGCACTCCCTTGGAAGTCATCGGTCAGATGCAGCCGTTTGGCGGCGCTGCGCAGTTCACGAAGATAGGCGCCCGCGAGCTCGGCATCCACGCAGACCGCCTCACGGCGCGCGGCCGGAGAAAGCTGTACATTCACCTCTCCCGTCACCCGGCCCCGTGACAGCCACTTCTGCACTTCCTCCTGAACCCGCGGCTCAAGCGCACCGAGCGACCTCGGCAGTCCGATGGAGACATCCAACTGCTTCCGATTGACCGAACTGATCTCCACACTCACAAGGATGCCCGATGCAGAAGCTGTCCCCTGCCCATGCCCTGTCATGCTTCTAAGACTCATAGTGTTCCTTGCAGCCGACCGATCACTGCTCACTGTTTACTATTCACTCGTGACTTCTTCTTCCTCTCCCACTCGGCGACCTGCTGAACGTCCTTGTCACCGCGGCCGGAGAGGTTGATGATGACCAAATCCTTCTTCTTCCAGCGCCGCGCGTTGCGGATGACGTAGGCCACGGCATGCGCCGACTCCAGCGCCGGCAGGATACCCTCCCACCGCCCCAGGGTGTTGAACGCATTCACGGCCTCGACATCCGTCACGTGAGAATACTCCGCACGACGGCGGTCACGCAGCCACGCGTGCTCCGGCCCGACAGCGGCGTAGTCGAGACCGGCGCTGACGGAGTGCGTCAACTGAATCTGCCCGTCCCGATCCTGCAGCACGTAGGTCCGCGCGCCCTGCAGAATGCCCAGTCGCCCACCCGCAAAACGCGCCGCGTGTTTTCCGGTGCGAACGCCAAGTCCGCCCGCTTCGACACCAATCATGCCGACGCCACGATCCTTGAGGAACGCGTGGAACAGCCCCATCGCATTGCTCCCCCCTCCCACGCACGCGACCAGTGTCGTCGGCAGGCGTCCTTCCATCTGAAGGCACTGCCGCCGCGCCTCGCGGCCGATCACGCTCTGGAAATCGCGCACCATCATCGGATAGGGATGAGGTCCGTGAACCGTGCCGAGCACGTAATGTGTCGAGCGGACCGTCGTCACCCAGTCGCGCATCGCCTCGCTGATCGCTTCCTTCAGCGTCTGTTGTCCGGCGGTGACGGGAATCACCTCCGCACCGAGACTCCGCATGCGGAAAACGTTGAGCGACTGCCGCTCCATGTCGACCTTGCCCATGTACACGGCGCACTCGAGTCCGAACAGCGCCGCGGCCGTCGCCGTGGCCACGCCATGCTGACCCGCGCCCGTCTCCGCGATCACCCGCCGCTTGCCCATGCGCCGGGCGAGCAGAACCTGCGCGATGCTGTTGTTGATCTTGTGCGCACCGGTGTGGCAAAGATCTTCGCGCTTGAGATAGATCCGCGCCGTGCCAAGTTCCTCAGTCATGCGGCGGGCGAAATAGAGCGGGGTCGGGCGCCCGACATATTCCTTAAGGTAGTAGTTCAACTCCTTGCGAAACGCCGGATCGCGGCGCGCGCACGCGTATTCCTTCGCCAATTCGTGCAGGGGCGCCATGAGCGTCTCGGGAACAAACATGCCCCCGAACACTCCAAAATGCCCATTGGTATCCGGTACGTTCATACGCCTCTGCTTCGTTCGATGAAAAGCTTCACCTTGGCCATATCTTTCTCACGTGGCTGCAACTGAACACCTGAACTGACGTCCACGCCCCACGGCTCCACCTGGCGAATGGCCTCACGCACATTCTCCGGCGTCAAACCGCCGGCCAGCACAACGGGGGTCTTCACAGACTTCACCAACTTCCTGGCCGCCGCCCAGTCGGCAGTAACGCCCGTGCCGCCCGGCAAAGTGGCACTGTAACTGTCCACTAGGAACGCGTCAACGTGATAGGCCCCCAGGCGCGAGAGGTCGGTCTTGCCGGGATAGACCACCTTCCAAACACGCACCGGTATCCGGGCCGCCACGGACGGGCCTTCGTCACTGTGCAACTGCACCACGTCCAGCCCCACCATTTCTGTCACGCGAATGACATCGACTGCCGGGGCATCAACAAACACGCCCACCTTCAGGATGTCCTTCGGCAAATGCCGGACCCACGCGGCCACGTCGGCCGGCTCCACGTGCCGCTTCGAAGACTTCCAGAATACAAATCCCATCGCATCGGGCTTCAACGCGGCGACGGCTTCAACATCGCGCGCAGAACACAGGCCGCAGATTTTTACATGTACCGGCATGTCCTACTCCATCCCCGGCGCGATCCCCACCATCAGCGAGCGGACGGCGTCGACCAGATCCGGCTGCCGCAGCAGGTGCTCACCGACAAGAATCGCCTGCACCCCTGCCGCCTTAAGCCGACGCACATCATCGGCGGAACGAATCCCGCTCTCGCTCACTACCAGCGCATCGGGTCCCGCGCGCCCAACCAATGACAGGCTGGTTTCCAGCGAAACCTTGAACGTCTTCAGGTCGCGATTGTTGATGCCGATGCAGCGTACACCGCTCTCCACGGCCCTCTCCATCTCGGCGGCGTCATGGACCTCCAGCAACGGCTCGACGCGCGCTTCGGCACAGCACGCGGCAAAACGCTTCAGGGCTGCATCGTCCAGCACGGCGGCAATCAGCAACACGGCCGACGCGCCAACGGATGCCGCATGCCACACCTGCCACTCATCGACCACAAACTCCTTGTAGAGTAACGGCAGCGTCACCGTGCTGCGCACCTGCCGAAAATCACCTTCCCCCCCACCGAAGTACTTGCCATCCATCAGCACGGAGACCGCCTGCGCGCCCGCGGCCTGGTAGGCGGCTGCAATCCCGGACGGATCGAACGGGTCGCGGATCACTCCGGCCGAGGGCGAACGATGCTTCACCTCGGCGATCAGTCCCATGGGCACCGAGGCCAGTGACCGGGCGAACGCCGGCGGCGCCGGCCGCGCCAGCGACCCGGCGCGAAGCTTGTCCAGCGGACGCACTTTCTTTGCCTCCGCCACCTCGCGCCGCTTGTCGGCCACAATCTGTTGAAGAATATTCACGGGCTAGGCCGGTTCCTTTTCGCGATTCTGCTTGAGATACGCCTCGATGAACATATCCAGATCGCCATCGAGTACCGCCTGCACATTGCCGGTTTCCGTCTCGGTGCGGTGATCCTTCACCATGGTATAAGGCTGCAGCACATAGGAACGGATCTGGTGACCCCAGGCGATCTCGCCTTTCTCGCCGTAGAACTTCTCCATCTCCTTCCGTTTCTTGTCCATCTCGTACTCGTACAGCTTGGCCATCAGCATCTTCATTGCGCGGTCGCGATTGCTGTGCTGGGAACGCTCGGCCTGGCAGGCCACGACGATACCCGTCGGCAGATGTGTCAGGCGGATGGCCGAATCAGTCTTGTTGACGTGCTGCCCGCCCGCGCCGCTCGATCGATAGGTATCCACCCGAAGATCGTTGTCATCGATCTGAATATCAATCGTTTCATCCACTTCGGCCACAACATCGAGTGAGGCAAACGAGGTGTGCCGACGCTTGTTCGAATCGAACGGACTGATGCGCACGAGCCGGTGTACGCCGCGTTCGGCCTTCAGGTAGCCGTATGCAAAGGGCCCCGTGACGAGGATCGTGACACTCTTCACCCCGGCTTCTTCACCTGCGAGATAATCGAGGACGCTGACCTCGTATCCGTGGTCCTCGCAATAACGCCGGTACATCCGCAACAGCATGTCGGCCCAATCGCACGACTCCGTGCCGCCTGCGCCCGCGTGGAGACTGAGGTAGGCATTGCTGGCATCGAACCTTCCGCTCAGCAGTGCGCGCAGCTCAAGATCGCTGAAGGACTTCTCCGCGTGATGAAGTTGAACGTCAATCTCCTTCAACACGGCCGCTTGCTGCGCGGGATCCGTTTCGGCCTCCGCGAGTTCCAGGAGGACGGAGGCCTCTTCGGCATCTTTGGAGATGGCGTCGAAGGGGTCCAACACCGCGCGGACGGCGTTGGTGCGGGCGATGACTTCCTTCGCCTTGAGCTGGTTGTTCCAAAAGGTGGGCGTTGTGGCCTGGGCTTGAAGATCGCTCAATTCCTGGCGGCGGTGGTCGACGTCAAAGATAACCTCGCATTTCCTGGAGGTGCCTGCGGACCGTCTGCAATCTATCCTGAAGATCGCTCAACATGCTCTAATCTCCCGCCGACGCGGCTTTTCACCTTGTGGGGCCGCGAACCAGTCGTGCTTTCTATAAGGTAAGAGAAGCCGGGCGGTCGATCATATTCTCAGGCCCGGCGGGCATCCGCGCGTCCCTGCCGCAGCGCGACGATGACGCCCAGCAGCGCGATGATGGCGCATGATCCGGCAAACAGGTCGCCATGCCGTGTGTAGAAGGTAAGCCGCGCAAGGGCCTGCGGCACATCCAGCTCGAAGGTCTGGTAGCCGGCGACTCGCACCTGCCCATCCGGGCCCGCAAGGACCCCGCGCACACGCCCGAACCGGTCGATCACGCACGACACGCCCGTGTTCGTCGCGCGCGCCGCGGGAACATTGTTTTCCACGCAGCGGAAGATGCACTGGATCATCTGCTGGCGCGATGCGCTGGATGGATCGAACCATGCATCGTTGGTCTGGTTGATCAGCAGACGCGCACCGTTGCGCACGCATTCGCGCGCCAGCTTGGCCATGGTGTCCTCGAAACAGATCAGCACCGAGAACGTAATGCCCGGCGGCGACAGGTCGAATACCGCACTGAAGAAACCCGGGGAGAAACTTTCCTGGATCGGTGTCAGCGCCTTTATGAAGGATGCATACGGCTGGAATGGAATGTACTCGCCGAAGACAACCAGATGGCGTTTATTGTAGGCGCCGACAATGGCCCCGTCCCTGTCGAAGAGAAACGAACTGTTGTAGTAGCGCGGCCCGTCGTCGTTCCACTTGGTATCCATCGAGCCGACCAGCAACGGCACGCCGTTGGAGACCATTTCGTAGACCAGACCGAGGCTGGTCTCACTATATCGCACATCATCCGGGACGGCAGTCTCCGGCCATACGAGAAGGTGCAATCCCTCCGCATGCGCTGCCGAGGTCGTCAGGTCGCGCAACCGCCCGTAGATCATATCCACCGTGTCCGATGTCCACTTATCGTCCTGCGGAATATTCGGCTGGATCAGCGCCACGCGCAACTTGCGCGATTCCACGACGTCGTTCTTCATCACCGACCATCCAAGCGTAACGCAGCCCGCCATCGCGAGAAAGCCGAATATGATTTCCGGATGAAAGCGCGTGCGGCGCCATCCATGCACTGCATAGCGGAGCATCGTGAGTGTCGCCGCAAGATTCACAAACACCACGAGTGCGGATACGGCGTACACCCCGCCCCAGCGCGCAATCTGGATCAACGGCGTGCTGCGATATTGCGTCGCCCCCAGCGGATTCCACGGGAATCCGGTCAACAGGTTGGACCGCACATATTCGGAGCCCGCCCAGACCGCGGCGCCCAGCAGCATGAGTGCCAGATTTCTCCACCAGGTCGCCCCACCAAACCGCCGGGTCCATGCCGCAAACACGACCGCAATCGGTATGAAATAGAGTGCGCAGTAGAGGCTCAGGATGATCCAGCCCACCACCGTCACATGCGTGAGCCACTGGATCGACGTGAGCCAGCAACACGCACCGGCCAGAAGACCCAAACGCGCCGCGGACCGTGTATCGGTCTGCCGCACCGCCAGCAGCAGCGGCACCAAGCCCAGCCAGGCCGCACCCCACCACTCCAGCGGAGGAAACGCCGCCGAGACAAGCAGCCCTGAAACCGCCGCAGCCAGCCGCGGTATCCAGCGCTCGATCTTTGGACTGAGTTTCATGATCAGCGCGGACATGTTAATTGAATATGGAAGCTTTGCAACTGCTCAACAAAGGGCGGGAAGGCTTGAAGTTTTCGACAAAGCGATGTTTATATGCCTTTCGACGACTCGCGCGATGAACGACGGAGGGAAGCCATGCAGGACATGAACACAGCGCCCGTGCAAAAGTCATCAAAATTCGGATGCCTTCTGGGTTGCGGCCTCGGCTGCACGGTTGTCACCTTGCTCGCCATCATCATCCTCTTCTTTGTCGGACGCATCGTGGTGAAGCAATACAACACCGTCATGGAACGCTTCGAGCGTGAGGGCTATCGCAAGATTGAGCAACAGGTCATTGTGGTGAACGAACGCATCACCGAGCCGACGATTTTCGTCGGCCAGTCGGTCTCCATCCGCAAGGGCAGCGACCGGGGCATTGCCATGCTTTGCCAGACCGCGGACATCGATGGGCGCATCGTGGGCAACGTTCACTTCTACGGTCAGACGCTCGTGGTAAAGAAGGATGCCGAGCTGATGCAGGACTTGGATTTGAAAGCCCAGTTTGTCGAAATCTATGGCGTAGTTCGCGGCAACATCACCGGCGTTTACCAGTTCATGAACAAGAAACCCGTGGCCACGGAAACGAACGCGCCCACGACGCCCTGACTCACTTGCCGACGCCGTGGCACTTCTTGTACTTCTTACCGCTGCCGCACGGGCACGGATCGTTGCGCCCGACCTTGGGTTCGTCACGCCTGACCGGGGTACCCTTGGAAGCCAACGCCGCATCCAACGCCTGTTCGGCACCTGACGCGGGGGCCCGCCGGCTCGCCGCCGCCGGTGCCGCTGCCTGACCACGACCCAACGTCGACACCTCGTCGTGGATGTACATCTGCGGCAACTCGGCCAGGAACGACTTGAACGCCTCGGCCGTCGTGGCCGAGCGGAACATCTTGTGCGAGACATCGCTCTTGATGCGGTCCATCAGGTCCGAGAACATCGTGTAGGCTTCGTGTTTGTACTCCACCAGCGGATCGCGCTGCCCATAGGCCCGCAGGCCCACGCCCTGCCGCAGCGTATCCATGTTTCGGAGATATTCCTGCCAATGCGTGTCGATCGCCTGAAGCAGAATCATCCGCTCCATGTGCTTCAATCCGTCGGGGTTTTCCAACCGCGCCTTGACTTCATACGCCTTGAACACGCGATCGGTCACCTTTGCCGCCAGCGCCGCGGCATCCTCAACCCCCGCCACATCATCAACCTTCAGACCCACCGGGAAAGTCGTGTTCGCCCAGGCTGTGAAATGCTTCAGCGCATCCTCGTCCTCGTCGGCCAGCGCTTCCTCGGCCTTGGAGTGCACGACATCATCCACTACGTTGTAGAGGTGCGGGCGTGTATCGGGGCTGGCGACGATCTCACTGCGGAAGCTGTAGATGATCTCGCGCTGCTTGTTCATCACGTCGTCATATTCGAGCGTGCGCTTGCGGATGGAGAAGTTGTGCTGTTCCACGCGGCGCTGCGCGGTCTCGATCGACCGGTTGAGCCACGGATGCTGCAGCACCTCACCCTCCTGGATGCCCAGCCGCTCCATGATACCCGCAATGCGGTCCGAGCCGAACAGGCGCATCAGGTCGTCTTCCAGCGAAATGTAGAATCGCGACGAACCAGGGTCGCCCTGCCGGGCGCAGCGCCCGCGAAGCTGGCGGTCGATCCGGCGCGCCTCGTGGCGCTCCGTGCCGATCACGTGCAGGCCGCAGGGTTTCTCCTGCAGCATCTTCCGCAACGTCGTGCCGTCCACCTTCTCATCCAGCTTGCGATTCGACGTGATGACATCCCGCGGAAGGTACACCACCCCATCGCCCAGCTTGATGTCCGTGCCTCGGCCGGCCATGTTGGTGGCAATGGTGACGCCTCCACGCTGACCCGCCAGCGAAACGATCTCCGCTTCACGCGCGTGATTCTTCGCGTTCAGTACGTTGTGCGGAATACCCATGCGCCGCAGCATGCGACTGATCAGTTCGGAGGTTTCGACGGAGATCGTACCCACCAGCACCGGCTGGCCGTTCTTATGGCACTCCTCAATCTCCGCAATGATGGCGTTGTACTTCTCGCGCTGGGTCTTATAGATGTGATCGTCGCCATCCACGCGACGCACGGGCCGGTTAGTAGGTATGACCACCACGTCGAGCTTGTAGATCTGGTGGAACTCGTCCGCTTCCGTCTCGGCTGTACCGGTCATGCCGGCGAGTTTCTTGTAGAGGCGGAAATAGTTTTGGATCGTGATCGTGGCGAGCGTCTGCGTCTCGCGCTCAATGGTCACGCCTTCCTTTGCCTCGACGGCCTGATGCAACCCGTCGCTCCAACGGCGCCCCGGCATGAGTCGCCCGGTGAACTCGTCGACGATGATGACTTCACCGTCCTGCACGACATACTCCACGTCGCGCTCGTACACGCTGTACGCGCGAATGAGTTGATCGACCGCGTGGATGCGCTCGCTACGATCGGCAAATTGGTTCTGAAGCTCCTGCCGCTTCTCGATCTTCTGCTCTTCGGTCAACGTGGCATCGCCATCCAGCACGGCCAGCGCGCTGACGAGGTCGGGCAACACGTAGGCGTCAGGATCGTTCGGGCTCAATGCTTCGCAGCCCTTCTCCGTCAGGTTCGCATCGTTGCCCTTTTCGTCGATGGTGAAATAGAGTTCCTCGCGCAGCGCCCGCGCGTTTTCCTTGTTCATGTCGATCAGCATCTGTGATTCGACTTTCTCGATCAGGCGCCGGGTTCCGGACTCTTCCATCATGTGAAGAAGCTGCTTGTTCTTCGGCATGCCCTGCCGGACCTGGTAGAGCTTGGGCATCGCCTCGTCGTCCTGCTTGCGCTCGATCAGGGTGCGCGCTTCCTGCATCAGGCGGTTGCAGAGATCCCTCTGCCGTCGGATGAGGCGCTCGACGTGCGACTTCAACTCCTGGTACTGCGTCGTCGAATACGGCGCCGGGCCTGAGATGATCAGCGGCGTGCGGGCCTCGTCGATCAGGATGCTGTCAACTTCGTCGATGATCGCGAAGTGATGCCCGCGCTGCACCATCTCTTCGGGATGATAGGCCATGCCGTTGTCGCGCAGGTAGTCGAAGCCGAATTCGCTGTTCGTGCCGTAGGTGATGTCCTTGGCATACTCGATGCGGCGCTCATCCGGCCGCATCTGGTTCTGGATACAGCCGACGGTCAACCCGAGATAACGGTACACCGTGGCCATCCACTCCGAGTCGCGGCGGGCCAGGTAATCGTTCACCGTCACAACATGGACACTCTGACCGGCCAACGTGTTGAGGTAGACCGGCATGGTCGCCACCAGCGTTTTGCCTTCGCCCGTCGCCATTTCAGCGATCTTGCCCTGGTGGAGAACGATGCCGCCGATGATCTGCGTATCAAACGGGACCATGTCCCACTTCAGCTTGTGGCCACAAACATCGGCCTCGGTGCCGACAAGACGGCGGCACGCGTTCTTCACCACGGCGAACGCTTCGCACATGATGTCGTCGAGGGTCTGACCGTTGCGCACGCGCTCCCGGAACTCTTGCGTCTTCGCCTTGAGCTGTTCATCGGACAGTGACTGGAGTTGCTGCTCCAGCTCGTTGATGCGCGCGACGATCGGGCGCATCTTCTTCACATCGCGCTCGTTCTTTGTCCCGACGATCTTCTTAACAAGCCATTCCATACCCGTGCCGTTCGTCCTTTCCGGAAAAGGGCCACAGAGTACGACGATGCCCGTCTTTTTGCAAGCTACGCAGCCGCGCGGCGCCAAGGGGATTTCAAGGTGGGTTCTAGAGGCCTACGGGTTCTGTCGCATTCCAACCCCAGTTCACCGGCGCGGCCATCACTGTCCCGTTGAGACTGCGGATGTACCAGTTGCCCGTCGCGGCGTGATACACGGCAAGATCGTACGCTCCATCACCGTCAAAGTCGCCCGCGACCGGCGTGCATCCGTTGAACCCCCAGTTGTACTGGAACAGGATGCTCGCCCCGCTCACCGCGCGGATGTACCAGTTGCCGGTTGCCGCATCGAACACCGCCAAGTCCCAGACGCCGTCGCCGTCATAGTCGCCCGGCACCGGCACGCAGCCGCCGAATCCCCAGTTCACGCCCAGCAGCACCGCATCACCCAGCGCCACCCCGCCGCCGGAAGCGTTCAGCAGCTTGACGTACCAGTTGCCCGTCGCCGTGTCGAAAACCGCAAGGTCCACCAACCCGTTGCCGTCATAATCACCCGCAACTGGCCGGCAGCCGGGGAACCCCCAGTTCACACCCCACAACAGGCCCGGGATGTACCAGTTTCCAGCCGCCGGGTCATAGACACCCACATCCCCCGCTCCATCTCCACTATAGTCCTTATATACAGGCACGCACCCGCTGAACCCGCAGTTCAATCCCGAAACCGCCACCGCGCCATGGAACTTCTTCACATACCATTGCCCCGACGCCGGATGGAAGACGGCCTGCGCCACGCCCGTCCCCGTGTCAAGCCAACTGGTCGCGGGAACACAACCCGCGAAGCCCCAGTTCTCGCCCAGCGCCAACGTCCCTCCCGTCAGCGAACGCACATACCAATTGCCCGCGGCGCTGTGAAACACCACCAAGTCCCCCCGACCGTCACCATTGAAGTCGTTCGGCACGTGACCAAACTCGTCGGCCCCGATATCCACGGCACTCGCCACCACGCGCGTCCCCCGATAGACGTCGATGCCCCCCGGCATCCACGACTGCGTGAACCCGGCGTCGATGCAGGGCGACCCCGCACTCAGCCGGTAATTCAGTTGGCTGCCATTGATCCATCGCGGCGCGTTGGTGAAGACGGTCGCATCGGCATTCGCCGGTTTGGGAATCGTACATGAATACGTGACGCCGTAGTTCGACACGCTCATCGCGCAATTGGCTTCGGACGAGGCCGTGTTGCTGTAGATCACCGTGTTTACGATGGAACCCGTGCCCGCAAGCGCCGTGTCGAAGAATCTCAACCCGCCACCCGTTCCAGCCGTGTTGTCGGCAATCGTGCATGCATCAATGAAGCATCCATCGGTCACATATACGCCACCGCCCAACGTCGCCGAGTTGCGCGCAATCACGCAGTTCTCCAACCGATGCCCGGCAAGCAGCACGCCGCCCTGGACATAGACTCCGCCGCCTGACTCCAGCGCCGTGTTGTCGCGAATGATGCAGTGCTCGACACGGCATGTCGCCGTATCCATATACACACCACCACCGTTGGTCGCCGTGTTGTTGCGGATGGTTGAGCACCGTACTGTCCCGCCCTCGCCCGGCTGAAAGAATACGCCGCCGCCACCGGACCAGAGGCGTTGCACGTTGCCGCTGATGACGCACGACTCAACCAAACCGCCGTGCATCTCCACACCACCGCCATTGTTCAGAATCACCCCGCAGTTGCGGAGCAAGCCCGTCCCCCCATCCATTTCCACACCCACCCAATTATTGCTGCGGATGATGCAGTTCTGCACCACGCCGCCGCCGAGAATCAGACCCTTGTTGAATCGCTGAATCGTGAAGCCGTCGATCAAACCGTCCAGTACTGTCAGACCACCGTTGGTCATCACGGGATGGCCGCCATCGAGCAGCGTCACCCCTGCACCACCCGAACTCTTCAAGACAACGGACTTATCGAGTGTGACCAGAGAGGCAGGATTTGTGATGGCGTAGGTCCCCGGCGCCACCCAGATGATGTCGCCGTTGCCCGCCGCTGCATAGGCCGGATCAGGATGCCGGGCGGCTCTTGCCCACGTGTCGAACGGCGGTGTCGCGGAACCCGAAGGCGAAACGTAGAAAGTGGCCCCCGCTGCCGCGAACACAAGGCTGAAGAACGTCAGCAATATCGAAGCCCGTTTGTTCATGCGACCTTCCCCTCACGGGTAAGGATAGGCGCC
Organism: Verrucomicrobiota bacterium; assembly: GCA_036821485.1. GTDB lineage: Bacteria > Verrucomicrobiota > Kiritimatiellia > CAIQIC01 > JAGNIJ01 > DAISJM01. The sequence goes on from DAISJM010000028.1 coordinate 40,675, forward strand.
GGCGGCCTTCCTGTCGAGGGTCGAGCTTTACGCCGCGGACACCACAGCGTATTGACTTGGGGCAACGGCATGGAGGATCATCTGCGCAGCAATGCTTTATGAACCAGCGACGGATAGAGGAACTTGAGGTCAAGCGCATCGAAGGTGGAGTCCTTGTCGCCCGCATGTTGGTGCACGCCCATGCGAAAGATTCCTCCATCTTCGCCGAGACGGCTGGCATGGCTCGCTACGCGCAGTTGCTCGCAGGCCGACTCCAACTTCCTCCGGTGCAGAGCGAGAAAATCGTCCTTGTCGCGTGGCTCTCGGCCCTGCTCGATCACCCGGAGTTGATCGACCCTCTTTCCCAAGAGCATCATCTTGAAGACATGCTCGATGTGCCGGATGAATTCGTAAACCCCGAATGCCCCAACATGGGCATCCAGGTCCTTAGCCTCGTCGCCGGCTACCAGGAACTCCGCCGCGAGCAACCCGGCATCGAGCGCGATCTCAACGCCGTGCGGCGTCAACTTCGCGCCAATTGGGCGGTTTCTTCCATGCGCAGCGCCATCCTCGGGAAATTCATGCTGATCCTGCGCGACGAGCAGTTCCTGCTCAGCGCGGAGGCGCCCGTCGGCAAGATTCTCATCGTCGATCCCGCCGAGGTCGTCAACTCGGTCATTTCCATTCCCCTCCGCAACCGGGGCTTCGACACCTGCGTGGTCGGAAACGCGCCGGAAGCCGAAGCCGCACTTGCCGAGTTCAAGCCCGATGTAATGCTGGTCGAACTCGATATGCCCATCGATGGCGGACGCGCACTGTGCGCCGCGCTCAAGGAGAAACCCGAAACGCAGGGAATCCCCATCCTCATGCTGACGTCCAGAAAGAGCCAGCGCGTCGCCCGCGAGTGTCTCAAGGCCGGAGCGGAGGATGTGATTCTGCGACCGGTGGATATGGAACTCCTCTTCATCAAGCTCAACAAGCTCCTCGCCGTGCGCCCGGCGAAGCCTCTTGGCGCAATGGCCGGCAGCTTGAGCGAGATCATGCTCTCGGATCTCATCCAGATCCTGTGCGCGGGTTTGCGCAGTATGAAGGTGATCCTCACACGCGACGGAACGACCGGCTACCTCTACCTGCGCGATGGAAACATCGTGGCCGCCAATGTCGCTGCGCTCTCCGGCGAAATGGCGTTCTATGAACTCATGCGATGGAAGTCGGGCGCCTTCTCCGCCGAATCCTGCCAGGAATTCCCCGACCAGACGATCGACGCACCGACCATGTCGTTGCTGATGGAGGCGGCACGCCGGAACGACGAAGGCGTCAGCCCCGGGCCTTCCTGATGTCGCGCCCAAACCGCGATGTCCCATCGCGATATCTGAAGATGCTTCCGAGGTAGTTCCGCAGAAGCCACTCGCCCTTCTCGCGACCGGCAACGTAATCCGGCGCCACGGGAACTTTTCCGCCGCCACCGGGCGCATCGATCATGAACGTGGGCACTGCGTAGCCTGATGTGAACCCATGAAGACTACGGACGATCTCCAGGCCTCTCTCCACCGGCGTGCGAAAATGCGAGCATCCGGCAACCGCATCGCACTGATGAAGGTAGTACGGCTTCACCCGGAAACGCAGCAAGCCCTGCATCAACTTCTTGATCACTCCCGGGCTGTCGTTCACGCCCTTGAGCAGTACCGTTTGGCTGCACATGGGAATCCCGGCATCTGCCAGTCGCGCGCATGCTCGACCGGACTCAGGCGTGAGTTCATCCGGATGTGTGAAATGCACGCTCAGCCACAACGGATGATACTTGCGCAAAACCCGCACCACGTTCGGCGTGATGCGCTGCGGCATCGCCGCCGGAACCTTGGTGCTGATGCGGATGATTTCCACGTGCGGAATCGCCCGCAGACGCCGGAGCAACCAGTCAAGTTTCTCATCCGAGAGCACCAGCGGCTCTCCACCCGACACCAGCACATCGCGAATCGCCGGCGTCTTGCGGATATACGCGATCGCCCGCTTCCAGGCCGCTGTCGAGGACTTCAACGTGCCGGACCCGGCCAATCGGGAACGCGTGCAGTACCGGCAGTAGACGGCGCACCGATCCGTCACAAGAAAGAGAACCTTATCCGGATACGTATGAACCAACCCCGGAACGGGACTGTGTCCATCCTCACCCAGCGAGTCCTCGAACTCACCCGGTGCGCGGATGAATTCAGCCGGTCTGGGCAGCATCGTCTTCCTCAGCGCCGGACTCCGCGCAATCACGTCAGCGTAATAGGGCGTGATCGCAATCGGCATCCGTCCGTCCAGGCCCTGGATGGCACGACGCTCCGCGGCGGTCAGCTTGAACCGCCGCTCCAAGTCTTCAAGACACCGAAGGCTGTGGCGCACCTGCCATCGCCAGTCAGATTGAAGAGATAAACCACTAATAGTCACTAATACTCACTAAAGTTGGGACTACAAAACCATACGCTTCCACTCGAGCCTGCCAGAAGCACCAAAGTTGATCAGATATCCGACCTTCTTCCGTGTGGCTCTAAGGTAATTGAGAAGTTGGGCCTCATGCTCAGGAGCCAGTCTTTGCACCGCCTTAAGTTCAACAACGATTCCTTCCGCCACTATCAGATCAGGGACGTATCTCTTTGTCAGAGACTTGCCCTTGAATTGGATTTCGAGGCTTGGCTTCAGCCGGAAACACATACCTCGCGATGCCAATTCTCTCTCAAGACACTCTTGGTAAACATCCTCCAAGAAGCCGCTTCCCATTTCCTTGTAGACCTCGAATGCGGCTGCCATCAGGTCATACCCTTCCTGTTGCAGCAAGTGCTCTCCCATTAGTGCCTCTTAGTGACCCTTAGTGGTTAAGAAGACTCTTCTCTGCCATCTGCGCGATGGCTTGGCCGATGCTGATGGAGGCGGTCGCCGCCGGGGAAGGCGCGTTGAGGACATGGATCATCTTGTCGGCTTCGACAATCTTGAAGTCGTCCACCAGGCCTCCATCCGGCGTCACGGCCTGCGCCCGGACACCTGCGCCGCCCGGCGCAAGATCCTCCATCTGTAACTCGGGCAGCAGTCGCTGCAACGCCTTCAGAAACGCCTTCTTGTTGAACGAACGATGGAACTCGCCGACGCCCATTTTCCAATGCTTGGAAAACATCTTGAGCGCCCCGCCGTAGGTAAA
>DAISJM010000029.1:0-42894 GCA_036821485.1 Verrucomicrobiota bacterium
CATTCGCAACGTCCACACCCGAGAACTCACCCTGGAGATGCGACGTGCCACACCCGCCGAGTTCGACGTCATCGTCAGCTCGATGACGCTGCACCATGTCCGGGACACGGGGGCGCTCTTCCGTCAGTTCCACCGCGCATTGAAACCGAAGGGATGGATGGCCGTCGCCGATCTCGACACCGAGGATGGCCGGTTCCATACCGATACGACAGGAGTGCATCACCACGGATTCGATCGCGAAGTTCTGTGCGACATCCTCACCTCTGAGGGATTCCTTCATGCACGGGCGCTCGATGCACACCAATTGATGAAGCCTGCCGCCGACGGCACTCTGCGCCCCTATTCCATCTTTCTCATCACAGCGCAAAAACAAGCATGAGGCCAGCCCGCACCATTCACCTGCCGCTCGCATCCAAGCGCCGCATCAGCTCACTCATATCCTCCGGCAGCGGTGCTTCGATCTGAAGTTTCTCGCGTGTGGATGGATGGCTGAACTCCAAGGTCGACGCATGCAGGGCCTGTCGCCCCATCCGCATCTGCAGATGATCGGCATCGGTCAGTTCGTCCCGGCAGAAACGCAGGAAGATGCCCGGATCCATTCCATACAACTTGTCGCCCACCACGGGGAAACCCAACGCCAACAGGGTGGCGCGTATCTGATGCTGGCGGCCCGTGTGAGGGATCACCTCCACAAGACTCAACGACCCCACGCACCGCAGAGATCGAAACGTCGTCTCAGCCCATTCACTTTCGCGTTCCGTGCGTTCTTCAGCTGTCGCCGGCACGAATCGGCGCCGCTTGGGATTGGCTGAACGTTCGTCCGCCACGACGAAGCCGCACGCCTCGACCTCCCGCGGAAATGCACCCTCAACCAGTACCACGTATTTCTTCCGCACCTTCCGTCGACTGAACTGTGCCCGGCATTTCCGCGATGCCTCGGCATGCCGCGCCACCAGCACAATGCCCGAGGTCTCCCGATCCAGCCGATTCACGATCTCCGGCGACTCAACCCCGTAGCGGGCTTTCAGAATTCCCCACAGCGTGTGCTCGAAGTAACGGCCACCCGGATGACACGGCAGGTTCCCCGATTTGTTCACCACCACGATGTCGGCATCGTCATGAAGAATGTCTATCCGGTCATCCACAGGCGGCTCCGGAACGTCCGATGCCGTGTGCCCCACCACATCGCCACAGGCCAGCTTCTCGGAGGCAGCACCTGCCCGCCCGTTCACTCGTACCAGCCCCTTCTCCACTCTTTCCCCCCACTCGCGCGCCGACTGATATGGAAAGCGGGCACACAGGAACTCCAGCAGGCTTGCACCCGCGGACTCCTCCGGAATAGCCACCCTGATTCTTCTTTTCACGATTGGCTATTAGCCACCATCCCACTCTCGATCGCAAGACACGACAAACCCCACGCCTGTGCAACAAGGTACGCAACCGCTTGCGTCCATATTGCCTTTATGGTTCTGAATTATCTATACATCAACCGGTTGCGGACATACGTTTACGCAACAGAGAGCACTGTTGGCAGCCTGAGCGGGGGAATCCGGGGATGCATCAGCCGCCGTTCTATGCGAACCACACTGAAGCTGTTGGCCGAGGAGTTTGCCGTCGACAAGGCCACCGTATCCCGGGCTATCTGCGGCAAGGCCGGCGTCAACCCGGATCTCCGCCGGCGCATTGTTGCCCGTGCTGCCGAGCTCGGATACTCTCCGAACGTCCAGGCAAGAAGCCTCTCCACGGGACTCACCGACACCTTGGCCTTGATCTTCTGCGACGAAAGCAGCCGCTTCTTTGAGAACCCTTTCTACACGACAGTTCTGTCGGGCATCGCTGCGGAGACCTTCAGCCATCGACTCAACCTTACCTTCTATTCGCTTTCCAGTTGCCACTACAACGCCGACGCGGTTCTTCCCGAACAACTTCGTGGCAACCGGGCTGACGGCTTTCTCTTCGTCGGCAATCAGCAGAACACTCTCATCGCGGCCACACAAGAGAACAACATCCCCTTCGTGCTGATCGACCACACGGTCCCTGGCATTTCCTATCCGGCCGTGGTGATCGACAACGAACCCGCTGCCCATGCAGCCACAGAACACCTTCTCCGACTTGGTCACAAACGCATTGCCTTTGTCAGCGGATCACTCCGCTGCCCCAGCTTCCGCGAACGCCTCGCGGGCTACACCACCGCGCTCCACGCGTACGGCCTCCCCATCAAGCCGGAGCTTGTCTGCGATGATGACCTCGACGACAGCTATTCGCGCATGCGAAACCTGCTCGCGATGGAGCATCCACCCACCGCTGTCTTTGCTGCCAATGACGCCCTCGCCATTCAGGCCATGCGCGCCGTGTATGACCGCGGCCTCCGTATCCCCCAAGATATCAGCATCATCGGCTTCGACGACTCACGCTGCTCCACGGATGCCTGGCCGGGCCTTACCACCATGCATGTCGACAAGGAACTCATGGGACGACTGGGTGTGAAGAAACTGATCGGGCTGACGGGGAAACGAAGACTCACTCCTGTGGTCAGTTCCGTGCGCGCGCGACTGCTGGTGAGAGAATCGACTGCCCCCCCACTCCCGACAAGTGCACCAACTCGACACGCACGAAAACGGTCCCGCCGGGCATGAACTGGTGCCACCAGCCCTACTTCCGGGTCCACACCACGGTACGGCCGGCAATGCCCCAGCGATCGAGCGATCCGCGCACCGTCAGCTTTGTGCCTTCAAGCGACATCCGGCAGTAATACGTCTTGCCGTTTTCAGGATCGTAGATCCGCCCACCCGTCCACGAGTTGCCCCCCTTGTGGGCAAATCCCCAGACCAGCTTCATGCCGATCAGCGGGTCCTGATGACGCGCCGGGTCCACATTGAACTTGTCCAACTTGGGTTTGCCGGTGTCGGGATCAAGCGGTTCCTTGAGATCGATGATTTTTCCGCAGTAGGTCCCGTTCTCGTTGAAGATCTCCACGGTCGAGCGTTCATTCGTAGTCAGCCACTGCCCCACAACGCCATCTGCACCCTCTGCCCAGGCCGCGCCCGCACAAGCCATGACCAGCACGCTCACCCAAAGGAAACATGAAGGAAGTCTCGGCATGGCCCGTCCGTCAGCGCGAAGATTCCAGAGCATCCTCATCGAAATACTCATCCTCTTCGTCATCTACCGTCGGCGAAGCGGCGGGCTTCATCTGCGACCCATCCGAATGATGTCCAAAAATCCGGCGGAAGAAACCGCGACGCGCAGGCTTTTCCGGTGCTACCGTGACAGCAGCCTCTGTCGCCGGCGCCTCCACGGCCGTATCTGCCGCGGCGGAAATGCTGGCCGCGACCGGGCCCGCATTCCGCGCAGCCGCGCGGCCATCCGTACCGAAATAGACCAGCGCACCCACACCCAGGATGACCACCGCAATGAAAAGCCCGATCACCACCATGATCCGTCGCTCGGAGCGCTCGATGACGCTGCGCAGCATATCCTCGGACTCGCGCGACTTCTCCACGAGGTTCGCGACCGTCCGGCCTGAATTTCGATTCGTCTCGTCAAGCAGGCCCAAGGTCTGGTTAAACCGGTTCATGGACTCGATGAGTTCCCGGTCGTGCGCCGCGGCGGCCTCCGTCTGCTGACGAAGCAGGCTGATCATCTCGCCCTGCTGCTCGGCCACGCGCGTAATGCCCTTCAGGCTTTCCATGGATTCAGGAACACGCTCCAGCACGGCGACCATCTTGTGCTGCACGTCCTCCTGGCGCTCAAGATGCTGCCGGATGGTCCGCATCAACTCCAGCGTCTCCGAATAGCCGGCCTGCAGCCACGCGATCTGGCGATCGCGTTTCGACCCCGGCCTCAGCCGCGACAACCACGACTCCTTTTTCGTGGGCGGCTCAAGATGCGCCGCCGTGCCGCTGGCCGGAGGCGTGACGTCGATATACTCGCCCGTGACACCGTCCCCTGACCCCTGTTTCCGCCACCGCGAAGTAAAGTCTGACCAGAGTCCCATGGCGCATGCTCCTTTGATGCAGCCAGCATACTCCATGCGCCGGGCAGGGTCCAAGCTCAACTTGAAGCTTGAATGTCGCGCCGAAAAACGGAACGTATCTGCAGCAACCGACATGAATACCGCGCCTATCCAGATACCCGGCCAACTCGTCGCCATCCCCGTGCCCGGCACCAAGGTCACGCTGGATGGCTTTCTCACCGGCGGCCGCGCACGCAAGCGTCGCCTGCTCCTCTTCGTTCACGGCATGGGCAGCAATTTCTACCGCTCACCGCTCAAAAAGGCTTTCATGCTCGCCGCCGCCAAAACCCCCTTCGACGTGTTGAGCTTCAACAATCGCGGCAGCGATGAAAACACGGCCGACGAACGCTTCAAGGACTGCCTCGCGGACATCGAGGCGGCCATCCGGTTCGGCCGCGCGCTGGGCTATCGCTCATTCGTCCTCGCCGGCCACAGCACCGGCTGCCAGAAGATCACCTATCACCATGCGCTGCGCGCACGCGCGGACATCGAGGCGCTTGTCCTCCTCGGCCTCGGGGACGATTACGCCATCGTGAAGCGCGACCTCGGCCGACGCCTCACCGCCTGGGTCACCCGCGCACGCCGGCTCGTGCGGTCGGGTCGCGGCGACACGCGACTGCCGGCCTGCTGCCTCGGTTTTTCCGCGCGGCGTTTTCTCAGCATCGCCGACCGCAAGGAGCTCGAGGCACGCCTGTTCGATCTGGATGGGCCCATGACGCACTACGGCCGCATCCGTACCCCGATGCTTGCCGTCTTTGCGGGCGCCGACGAGTTTGCCACCAAGCCGGTCACGGACATGGCACGCGTGCTCCGTGAACATTCTCACTCCACGCGTTTCGAATCCATCATCATCCCCCGCGTGGATCACGGTTTTCGCGGACGCCAAGCCCATGTGGCCCGCACGGTGTTCAATTGGCTGGAGCAAAGAAAGTAGAACGATCGAGGACGACATGATCAACTTCAACGACTACCAGGAACGCGCGAAGACAACAGCGGTCTACCCCAACCGCGGCCAGGGCAACTGGACCTACGCCGCACTCGGCCTCGCGGGTGAAACCGGCGAGATCTGCGAGAAACTCAAGAAGGCCATTCGCGATGACGGCGGCCGCATCAGCCCCGAACGTCTCGAACTGCTTTCCAAGGAGCTCGGCGACGTGCTCTGGTATCTCGCCACGATGTGCACCGAACTGGGGTTGAACCTTCAGGATGTTGCCGAAAACAACCTCGTAAAACTCGCCGCACGCAAAACCGGCGGCAAACTACACGGCGACGGCGATACGCGCTGAATCCGGGGAGATTTTCCAAGGGTTGGAAGAATCGCATCAGGATTTTCCAACCCTTGGAAAATCAAGTAACGGACCGCAAAAGAAGAGCGGCGTCAAGCCGCCGCACTCCAAAAACACTGCACCTCTCACTCCGACTTCAACGCGTCCACGATTTCCTGCTGCTGCTTTTTCAAATCGTGGATTTCCTGCTGCCAGAATTCGTCCGTCCCCCAATTCGGCGCAAGGCGGACAAACCCGCCATCGGCCTTCTGGCGCGCGCACCATGCGGTGAAGTGGATGAACCGCATCGCCCGCAGCGGCTCAATGAGCTGGAGCGAACCGCGGTCGAAATCGTGGAAGGTCTCGTAGCCTTCCAGAAATAGCTCGATCTCCTCACGCACGTGGTGCGCCATGCCGGGCAGCAGCATCCAGAGGTCCTGCACCGCGGGGCCAACGGCCATGTCGTCGAAATCGATCAGGTGAAACGGCTCGCCCGGCCGGTAGAGAATATTGCCGGGATGGCAGTCGCCGTGAATGCGCATCATCGGCACGCCCTCGAACAAGGGCTCGATCAGGTCGGCGATTTCCTGCACCACCGCCTCGAACTGAGCGCGGGCCGATCGCGGGATTACCCCGGCTTCGAGAATGAACTGCAGGTGCTGTTGAAGGGAATGGCGGGGATGAATCCGTATGCGGTCGCGCGGTTCGTGGAGAGAGCCCACCGCATGCACACGCGCCAGCAGGCGCCCGAGCAGCACGCGCTCGTTCGGCGTAGGCTCCTCGCACGGACGCCCACCCCGTTTTGGGAAGAGCGCGAAATTCAGGCCGTGGTGATGCTGCAGAAGCTGGCCGTCGACGCACGTCAGCGGTGCAATGACGGGAATTTCCTGCGCGCTCAATTCGGCAAGAAAATCCTGCTCGTCCTGCAGCGCATCGCGACTCCACCGGCCGGGCCGATAGAACTTCGCGATGACCCACCCGCCGTCTTCCAACTGCACCTCGTACACCCGGTTGATGTAGCTGGTGAGCGAGCGGCACAGGTTCGAACAACGCTTGCCCAGCGCTGCTTCAACCAGATTGATCACCGTATCCGGCATCAATCCGGAGAAATCGGTGAAGGCCTCTTGTACATCCGTCATGCGCGGGACTATACGGAGTCGCGCCCCGAATGCCAACCGATGTCTTACCGGATGTCTGCGTGGTAGCTCTGCAGCGACCTCACGCCCCCACGGCCCTTAAGGCTCGCGGCCATACCCTTGGTGGCAGCCAAAGCAGCCGCCAGGGTCGTGATGTAGGGAACCTTGTACCGGATCGCTGCTTTGCGGATGTAGGAATCATCCCACGAGCTCTTCTTGCCGATCGGCGTATTGATCACGAGCTGTATTTCCTTGTTCGTGATCGCATCCACGATATTTGGCCGCCCTTCCTGAAGCTTGGCGATCAGCTCTGCCTTCACGCCGTGTTGGTCCAGGAACGCCTGGGTGCCACCTGTGGCGCGCAGCCGAAAGCCCATCTTCACCAGTTCCTTCGCCATCTGCACGACCAGCGCATTCTTTTCCGCGATGCTGAGCAGCACGGTGCCTTCCAGCGGGAGCGTGGACTGCGCGGCCTCCTCGGCCTTGAAGAACGCCATGCCGAAGGAATCCGACATGCCCAGCACTTCGCCGGTCGACCGCATTTCCGGGCCAAGGATCGGGTCCACCTCCGGCATCTTGTCGAAGGGAAATACCGACTCCTTTACGCCGTAGTGGGGAATTTTCTTGGGCGCCAGCTTGACGTCCGCCAGAGCGGTTCCGAGCATGAGCTGTGTGGCGATCCGGGCCATCTGCACGTTGCAGACCTTGGACACCAGCGGCACCGTGCGCGATGCGCGCGGATTGGCCTCGAGGACGAATACCTTGCCGTTCTCGATCGCGTACTGGATGTTCATCAACCCGACAACCTTCAGCTCCTGCGCGATCCGCTTGGTGTACTCGTAGATCGTGTCCAGATTTCCTTCAAAGATACTCACCGGCGGAATGACGCAGGCCGAGTCGCCGGAATGAATGCCGGCCAACTCAATATGCTCCATCACCGCAGGCACGAAGGCACTCGTTCCATCGGCCAGTGCATCCGCCTCGCACTCCAGAGCATCGTTAAGGAATCTGTCGATCAGGAGCGGGCGATCCGGGGTGACCTCCACCGCCTTGGCGACGTACTCGCGCATCATGGCCTCGTCATGGACGACTTCCATGCCGCGGCCGCCAAGCACGAACGACGGACGCACCATGAGCGGGTAGCCAATCCGGCGTGCGCAGTCCAGCGCCTCGCCAAGCGTGCTGGCCATACCGGATTCGGGCATCGGGATGCCCATGCGCTCCATCATCTTCCGGAACAGGTCGCGGTCTTCGGCCAAGTTGATCGTGTCGACGCTCGTGCCGAGAATCTTTACGCCGGCCTCGGCGAGTTCGGTCGCGATATTGAGCGGCGTCTGACCGCCGAATTGGACGATCACGCCTTCGGGCTTCTCCTTCTCGTAGATTGAGAGCACGTCCTCCACGGTCAGCGGCTCGAAGTAGAGCTTGTCGGACGTGTCGTAATCCGTCGAGACCGTCTCCGGATTGCAGTTGACCATGATCGTCTCGTAGCCGAGATCGCGCAGGGCAAACGCCGCATGAACGCAGCAGTAATCGAACTCGATGCCCTGCCCGATCCGGTTTGGCCCGCCGCCAAGGATCATGACCTTCTTGCGCTTGCTGACAGGGACCTCGTCCTTCGCATTGTACGTAGAGTAGTAATATGCCGCGTTCTCCACGCCGCTGACGGGTACAGCGTTCCACGCCTCCACCACGCCGAGCGCTATCCGGCGGTCGCGAAGACGCTTCTCGGAAATGCCAATCAGCTTCGCGAGGTAGCGGTCGGCGAAACCGTCCTTCTTGGCCTGCACGAGCAGTTCGTCCGGCATTTCGCGGCCCTTACACGCGATGATCTTTTCCTCCAGCTCGACAAGCTCCTTCATCTGCTGAATAAACCAGGCCTTGATGTAGGTCAGCCGATTCAGTTCCTCGACCGTCGCGCCCTTGCGCAGCGCCTCGTACATGATGAACTGGCGCTCGCTGGTCGCCTCGCGCAACAGCTCCAGCAGTTCCGGCAATGCCTTGCGGTTGAAGTCCTTCACAAAGCCAAGACCATATCGACCATTCTCCAGCGAGCGGATCGCCTTCTGGAAGGCCTCCTTATAGGTCTTGCCGATGCTCATGACCTCGCCAACAGCCTTCATCTGCGTGCCGAGCTTGTCCTCCGAGCCCTTGAACTTCTCGAATGCCCAGCGGGCAAACTTGACCACCACGTAATCGCCCCACGGCTCGTACTTCTCCAGCGTCCCCTTCCTCCAGTAAGGGATTTCGTCCATCGTCATGCCGCCCGCAAGCTTGGCCGACACCAGCGCGATGGGGAACCCGGTCGCCTTCGATGCCAGCGCGGACGAACGCGACGTGCGCGGGTTGATCTCTATGATGACCGTCCGGTCCGTCACGGGATCGTGCGCGAACTGGACGTTCGTCCCGCCGATAACGCCGATCGCCTCCACAATGGCATAGGACCATTTCTGCAGCTTCCGCTGAAGCTTCGCATCGATCGTAAGCATCGGCGCACTGCAGAACGAATCCCCCGTGTGCACGCCCATCGCATCGATGTTCTCGATGAAGCACACGGTGATCATCTGATTCTTCTCATCGCGCACCACTTCGAGCTCGAGCTCCTCCCAGCCGAGAACGGACTCCTCCACCAATATCTGGCCGACGAAGCTTGCCGCAATGCCGCGTGCCGAGACGGTCCGCAATTCCTCCACGTTGTAAACGAGACCGCCGCCGGTGCCGCCCATCGTGTAAGCGGGCCGAATCACGACGGGATAGCCGAGCTGCGCAGCGATCTTCTCCGCTTCCTCAACGGAGTACGCCAGTTCGCTCTTCGGCAGATCGATCCCCAGCTTTCTCATCGTCTCCTTGAAAGCGAGGCGGTCCTCCCCTCGCTCGATCGCATCGATCTTCACACCAATGATCCGCACGTTGTGTTTCTTGAGGATGCCGGCCTTCTCCAGTTGCGACGCGAGGTTGAGGGCCGTCTGCCCGCCAAGGTTCGGCAGCAGGGCGTCAGGCCGGCACTGCGCTATGATTTCCTCCATGCGTTGCAGATTGAGCGGCTCGATGTACGTCTCGTCCGCAATGCCCGGATCCGTCATGATCGTCGCCGGATTCGAATTCACCAGCACGATCTTGTAGCCCAGCGCGCGCAGCGCCTTGCAGGCCTGTGTGCCGGAGTAGTCGAACTCACACGCCTGACCGATAACAATCGGCCCGGAACCAATAATCATGACTTTGTTGATGTCTTTGAGCTTGGGCATTGGTTACTCGATGGTTGATGGCTTGATGGTTGATAAGTGCTCACCGATTACTAGACGTATTCCACCGTGGCCGGCGGTTTCGGCGTGAGGTCATAGAGGCACCGGTTGACGTTCGGCACTTCCGTGACGACCCGCTTGCAGATCTTCTCAAGCTTCGGCCAGGGGAGCCGCGTCGCCGTGGCCTTCCGCGCGTCGACGCTCTCGATGCAGCGCACGACGATGATCTGGCCGAATTCACGGCGATTGTTCCGGATGCCGGTGGCGTAGTCGTTCAGCAGCACCGCGAGGTACTGGAACGCGTTGGTGCTCTGCAGTTCCTCCTCCACGATCGCGGTGGCGGCCCGCACCGTGGCCAGACGGTCCCTGGTCACCTCGCCGACGATGCGCGTAGCCAGCGCCGGGCCGGGGAACGGAATGCGCTCGGTGATCTCCTTCGGCAGCGCCAATACGCGAGCCACCTTGCGAACGCCGTCTTTGCGCAACGTCTTGAGCGGCTCGATCACCTGGTAGCCGTAAACCTTCTGCACGTCGATGCCAAGCTGAGCAAGAATGTTGTGCTGGCGCTTGATGCCAGCCACCGTTTCTTCGATGTCCGTCAGGATCGTGCCGTGCATAAGGAATCGCGCGCCAGTCTTTCTCACGATGCGCCCGAAGACCTTCTTATAGAAGGTGTGGGTGATCGCCTGCCGCTTCTCCTCGGGATCAATGACGCCCTTGAGCGCACCCAGGAATTCCGCGCGTGCGTCGACCAGATCCACCGGAATGCCCAGCTTGCGGAAGAGCTTTACCACGCGCTGCGGCTCGCCTTCGCGCATGATCCCATTGTCAATGAAGACCGTCTTGAGGTGTTTGCCCAGCGCCTTGTGACCCAGCGCCGTACACACGGAGCTGTCAACGCCGCCGCTGAGTGCATTGATCGCAAGCCCCTTACCCACCGTCGCCCGCAACTCCTCGACCTGCGCCGCCACAAACTTCTTGTAGTCCATGTTCTCCCCTTTCGCCTTTCCGGCTTCCACGTTGTCTCGATCTACAAATCGGCCCCTCTTCTTACTCAGGTTTCAGGTTTCCAGTTTCAGGTTTCGTTCTGACTCACCCGCCAAATCGATCCCGGATCAGCTGGAACTGCTGGAACATGGAGAACTCCTCCAGTCCGGCCAGCGACTGAATGCTCACCCGCGCGCCCGCCTCGTGGAGGGCAGCGACCGGGTTCAGTCCGCCGACGACGATCATCCCCGTGCGCCCCTCGGCCACCGGGATATCGAACAGCGGCTGGTTCGGATGACCAATGGCCAGCAGTCCGCCCAAGCCGTGCTGCTCCATCTTCTTCTTAAGCGAGAGAACGTCGTCCAGCGCGACGGAAGGAAACTCGCGGAAGCTCGCACCGATGATGCCGTTGCCACTCCGCGCACACTCGCGCACGCGCGTCATCCCCGCCTGGATAAACGTCTCCAGAGGATCCAGCGTCGTGCCGCGATATTCGATCAGCTCGACGAAACGAACCGGTCGCCAATCGCGCAGTTCCAGCAACCCACCGAAGCGCGACGTCACCGGAATGCCCTGCTCAAGGAGAATGCCGTTCACCGTCACGCTGCAAACGGTTCCCAGCGCGACCATGTCCGCCGGCACGGTCAGCCCACCCAGCACCTCCTCCTCGCGGGCCACCGCCAACTTCGTACCCATTCCCAACCCGCGCACGAAGACATGCTTCATATCTTCCAGCGCGCGCGCAAAGTAGCCGCGAGGAATCATCGCAACATTGGTGATGATGGTGCCGCGGCCCGCCGACACGCTGAAGGTCATGCGATAGCCCAGAGAGTCGATCTTCGACGCGACGAAGCCGACCTTGTCGATCACATTCGCGTGCGCCAACTCCTCGCGACCGCGCGCTGTGATCTCGCGTCCTCGTCGCCGGCTGACAAAACGCGTCAGCCCTTCCCGATCCAGTTGAAGAAGGTAGAAGCGCACCGTGCGCGGCTGCAGCACCAGACCGCTCGCCACCAGTACGTCATTGATCCGCGCCGCGCCCGCCGCCTCGCCGATCTCCTGCAGCGCCTTGAGGATCGCCAACTTGATCTGCTTTCCCTGACGTGCCACGTGACCCTCCATGTAGCGGCGTTTTGCCGTATGAATTTGCCGTTTGGAGTCCCGACTTGGTTAGTCGATTCCATAAACAATAGCAATACCAACAATAGCCTTTGTTGCTATATACGGCAAGTATACCGTTACAATAATAGCGCACACCCAATTAAATACCTTTTCATGCTGATAATGACACATACTATTACGGCTAGTACATACCGTATTAGATGTACGAAGCGATGTTGGGCTTGGATACGGTCTTGGGTGGGGTTCAAACAACCAAAGAGGAGACAGTCGATGGGTTACATACAGGACGTGTTGGGAATTGTTGAACGACGCAACGCGGGCGAGTCGGAGTTTCTGCAGGCAGTCCGCGAAGTGCTCGAGTCGCTGGAGCCGGTGATTCAGCGTCACAAGAAGTATCAGGATGCCCGCATTCTCGAGCGCATCTGCGAGCCTGAGCGCCAGATCATGTTCCGCGTGCCGTGGCTGGACGATAAGGGCCAGGTGCAGGTCAACCGTGGTTTCCGGTTTGAGTTCAACAGCGCGATCGGCCCCTACAAGGGCGGCCTGCGCTTCCACCCGAGCGTGAACCAGAGCATCCTGAAGTTCCTCGGCTTCGAGCAGGTGTTCAAGAACTCGCTCACCACCCTCCCCATGGGCGGCGGCAAGGGCGGCTCGGACTTTGATCCGAAGGGCAAGTCGGACGCCGAAGTCATGCGCTTCTGCCAGAGCTTCATGACGGAGCTCTTCCGTCACATCGGCGCCGACACTGACGTTCCCGCCGGCGATATCGGCGTGGGCGGCCGCGAGATCGGCTTCATGTTCGGCCAGTACAAGCGCCTCACGAATGAGTTCGTCGGCGTGCTGACCGGCAAGGGTTTGAACTGGGGCGGCTCCCTGATTCGTCCCGAGGCAACGGGTTACGGCGCGACCTACTTCGCCGAGGAAATGCTCAAGACCCGCGGCGAAACGTTCAAGGGCAAGGTCTGCACCGTGTCCGGTTCCGGCAACGTCGCCCAGTACACCGTCGAGAAGCTGAACCAGCTCGGCGCGAAGGCCGTCACGCTGTCCGATTCGACAGGCACCATCTACGACAAGGACGGCATCTCCCCCGAGAAGCTGGCGTTCGTGATGGAGCTCAAGAACGTCAAGCGCGGCCGCATCAAGGAATACGCCGACAAGTTCAAGGGCGTACAGTACCTCGAAGGCCAGCGCCCGTGGTCCGTCCCCTGCCAGTGCGCATTCCCCAGCGCGACGCAGAACGAGATCAGCGGCGATGACGCCAAGGTGTTGCTCAAGAACGGCTGCTACGTTGTCTCCGAAGGCGCGAACATGCCGAGCACGCCGGCCGCCGTCGATCTGTTCATCGAGCACAAGATCCTCTACGGGCCGGGCAAGGCAGCCAACGCCGGTGGCGTGGCGACCTCCGGGCTCGAGATGAGCCAGAACTCGATGCGCCTCGCGTGGACACGCGAGGAAGTGGATCGCCGACTCAACGGCATCATGGTCAGTATTCACAAGGCCTGCTTCGAAACGGCCAAGGAATACGGCAAAGCCGGCAACTACGTCGTCGGCGCGAACATCGCCGGCTTCGTCAAGGTGGCCGATGCGATGCTCGACCAGGGGCTCGTCTGATCGGAAGAGACGTTTCCATCAAGGAATCCGAGAAAGGCGGCCCCTTTACGGGGGCCGCCTTTCCTTTCGGGAACACGCCCCCGCCTCTTGCCGGAAGCAACGCTTTGTGACAGGGTGAATGCATGACCGATCACGTGGATGCCAAGGCCGCCGAGACTCCGCGCAGTCCGCACCGTGATGCGCTCATCGATGAGATGTTCTCCCCGCCGGACAGTCTTCTTCAAGTTCTCCGGCGCCGGCTCACTGCCGGGGAACTCGTCGCCGCACGCGACCGCCGCGTCGGCGCCGGCATGATCGGCGCACGCGCCGCCGGCCTCGTCTTCGCCGATGCGCTGCTCGCGCGCGCAACTTCCAGTTTCACATTCGCCGTCGAGCGCGATGATTCCATCTTCATCGGGTCCGATGTCTCCATCGCCTTCCGCGCGACGGGCGATGTTCCCGAAGACATCGCCCGGCAACTCGAGACCGTCAGTGATCGCTGGAGCGAGACGCCGCTGATCGTGCGACCCAGCCTGCCGTTCGGCGCCCCGCCCTCCTCAATGTGCCATTCCATTTTCTGTCTCAACCGCGGCTCGAGGGATAACCGCAGTCGTGAACTTCTCGGTGCCGTGCGCCACATCTTCACGGATGCCGCCACGCTGTCGGACGCACCCGCGGCACTCATCGTGTCGCGCGTCCACGGCCGCACCTGTGGCACGGCTTTCTTCCCCGACCTCAGCGGTGTCGCCCTATCGTTCAACCCCTATGCGTGGAACGAGTACATCGATCCCAAGGCTGGTGCAGCCCGCTTGGTGGTGGGCCTCGGCACGCACTTCGCCAAGGGCGCGGAGGATTTCTCCCGGTTGGTTTCGCTCAATGCGCCCGAACGCCGACCCGAGGCCGATTTTGACGAGATCCGGAAAAGCTCACAGCGGCGGGTCGACTACCTCGACCTCTCGGCCGGTCAGGTCGCCACCGAGTACTTCATGGATATGGCCCGGCAACCCGATGGCATGCCGGTCGACCTGCTGTCGACGCCGGACGAATCGCCCCATCCCGTCACCGGGAAAACCATGCCCATCCTTACCCTCGAACCGCTCGTGAACCATGGCAGCTTCATCAAGGATCTCCGCGAGATGCTTCGTCTCCTGGGCGAGGCCTTCGATCATCCCGTCGAACTGGAATTCACGGTCCTGCTCGCACCCAATGGTCATCACACGCTGCGGATCCACGGCTGCAAGCCATGGGACAAGTTGCGACCCGCACGCGATCGCATCCCCATGGCCCAATTGCTCGACAAGAATCTTCTCTTTGAGGTGCACGGCCCGGTCATCGGCCGTGGCCGCGTCATCCCCGTGCGGCACATCATCCACGTTCCCTCGGCCGCCTACGCGCATCTGCCTATGCAGGATAGGTATGAAATCGCGCGCACGATCGGCCGTATCCAGCGCAAACTGGAGGACGGTGCACTGATGCTCATCGGCCCCGGCCGCTGGGGCACCACCACCCCATCCCTCGGCATCCCCGTCTCCTTTGCCGAAATCAACCGCGCCTCGGTCATGGTCGAAATCGCCGAGATGCACGAGCATCTGACCCCGGAACTCTCGCTCGCCACGCACTGCTTCAACGAACTCGTGGCCGCCAACATGCTCTACGTCGCCGTTCAGCCCGGCCGTGAACGCAATACGTTCCACGCGGACCTGCTGGCCGCGGCACCCAACCGGCTCGAAGCACTCGTCCCGGCCGCGGCCCGGCTGCGCGATGCCATCCGCGTGATCGATACCACCACGCTCACCGCAGGGCGCGGGCTTACGCTCTATGCCGATTCCTGGCGGCGACAGGCTTTGTGCTATATCGGACAACCGCCGGATTTGAATCCGCCGGGGAATGCTATATAAGAAGGTAGATTCGCACGTCACGAAGGAGAGATGAACATGACCGGAAAGACCAATCCGTTTGCCATGGCGCAGGAACAGTTTGACGAAGCCGCCGAACTCCTCGGCCTCGAACCAGCCATGAGAGACATCCTTCGCTGGCCGCAGCGCGAATACAAATTCACCATCCCGGTGAAGATGGACGACGGCTCGACGCAGATCTTCCACGGCTACCGCGTCCAGTACAACGATGCCCGCGGCCCCTGCAAGGGCGGCCTCCGCTGGCACCCCGACGAAACGCTGGACACCGTGCGAGCCCTCTCCGCGTGGATGACGTGGAAGTGCTCCGTCGTCGATATCCCGCTTGGCGGAGGCAAGGGCGGCGTAACGTGCAACCCGAAGAAGCTTTCCGACAACGAAAAAGAACGCCTCGCGCGCGGCTGGATGCGCGTCATGGCACGCGAACTCGGCGGCGACCGCGATGTGCCCGCACCCGACGTCTACACGACCCCACAAATCATGGCGTGGATGTTGGATGAATACGAGACGATCACCGGCCGGTCGCACCCCTCTGTCATCACCGGCAAGCCGCTGGCACTGGGCGGTTCGCAGGGCCGCAACGACGCCACCGCGCGCGGCGGCGTGTATTGCGTCCGCGAGGCCTGCAAGGCCTTCGGGGTGGATCCGCACGGAACCTTTGCCATCCAGGGCTTCGGCAACGCCGGCCAATTTGCCGCCATGCTCCACCCGGAAATCCTGGGCGGCGGGCGTCTCGTCGCCGTGTCTGACACGAGCGGCGGCGTCTACGATCCGAACGGCATCGATCCCAAGGCTATCGTGGACTACAAGCTCAAGACCGGCCAGGTCACTGGCTTCCCCGGCTCGCGCCCGATCAACAATGACGACGTCCTCGAACTCGAAGTCGACGTGCTCTATCCCGCCGCGCTCGAGAACTCCATCACCGAGAACAACGCCGACACGGTCAAGGCGAAGATCGTCTGCGAACTGGCCAACGGACCGACCACACCCGAGGCGGACAAGATTCTCCACGTCCGCGGCGTCCACGTCATCCCGGACTTCCTCGCCAACGCAGGCGGCGTAACGGTCAGCTACTTCGAGCAGGTCCAGGGCACCTACAACTACTACTGGACGCTGGAGGATGTACACCGCCAGCTCGACCGGAAGATGACCGACGCCTACCACGCCGTGCTCCAGACGCACAAACAGAAGATGGTGCATATGCGTCTTGCCGCGTACCTCGTCGCCGTCAACCGCGTCGCCGAGGCCGTGAAACTGCGCGGCTGGGTCTAACCGTGCAACGTATGCGGCGGCGCGCGACAACAGTCGGCCTTCTTGCGCTCTGCGGGCTTCTGGCGCAGGCGGCGCAGGCCCAGCTGATGCCACGACAACAGGGGCCCTTTCCTCCGGGTCGGCCACGCCTTGAACAGGCACGCCAGGGCCCCGGCGTACGCGAGGCCGGCCGCAGTCCTGCAACACTACAGGAGACGCACCTTCGTCTTTCCCTCGGCAAATCGCTTGGACCGCTCAAGCCGCTTCTCGGCATCAACGCAGGACCCGCCCCCTCCGGCGAGTCGGGCAATGCCGAACTGACCGCTCAGTATCGCTGGGCAGGCGTCAGGGAGGTCCGCACCCAGGACTTCTACGGACCACTCGATTTGAGCGTGATGTATCCCGACCTCGCCGCCAACCCCTTGTCGGAAAGCTCGTACGACTTTTCCACCAGCGACAAAGCATTCACGGCCATCGTCCACGCGGGATGCGAACCCTACCTGCGGCTCGGCGATTCGCACAATGACGTGCGCGTTCCCTCCAACCGGCAAGAGATGCAGAACTATACCCGCGCCGCGGTCAGGGTTGTTCAGCATTACCGCCAAGGTGCCATGAATGGATTCACAACGCCCTTCCGCTATGTCGAGATCGGCAATGAACCCGACAACAAGCATTTCTGGCCCGCCAGATACGAGGACTTCTGGCCCTTCTTCGTCACGACGTTCAGGGAACTCAAGCGCAACATGCCTGACCTGAAAGTCGGCGGTCCCGGGTTCGTGGTGGCGTCCTACAAGGTGCCCGGTGCACGTCAGAACGTGACCCGCTTTCTGGATTACCTGAAGAAGGAAGGCGTCCAGCCGGACTTCATTTCCTTCCACCTCTACTCCGACGATCCAGCCGAGTACTACGACATGGTGCAATTCTATCGTCGCGAGACAGCCCAGCGCGGAATGGGCAAAGTCGAGTTGCACGTCTCCGAATGGAACACCGAGAAAGGCGGCATGGAGGTGCGCGTCGGACGGAAGGCTGCCCCGTTCGTCACCGCATGCTGGATCGCCCTGCAACAGGCGGGGGCGGATGCCTCCTTGCTCTTCCGCGGGACCGACACCAACATCAACAACCCGGGATTCTACGGCATCTTCTTTGCCGACGGCTCAAAGAAACCGTCCGCCTACGCCTTTCACCTCTGGAGTCGCATGGCCCGCTTCACGGAACGGCTGGAGATCACCACCGGCGATGAATTGCTGGATGCCGCGCCGAGCGTGGACGGATCACTCCAACCCGTGTGGGCTCTTGCGGCGCGGGATGAGGCCGGCAACGTTGGATTGCTTCTGGCCAACATCGGCGAACAGCAGATCACCTGCAACCTCGCGTCGGATACAGCCCGCAGTATCGAGATAACCGAGTTCGACAACCCCCGCGGGGAGTTGACCACTCGCACGGCTTCGTCCGCTTCCTCGTGGACGCTCAAGCCGCTCTCCGTGCAATTCGTCAACATGGAAACGAACTGATTTCCGCCACTCGTGCTCGCGCGCCTTCCCCGTTGACCATGGCTCATTAACCATTCCCCTTCTTCCCTTCGTGATACCGCGCCCTTCATTTTCGTAGGGCCCGGAATCACTCCATTCCCGCGGTACAACGTGTGACCATCCCCAAAAAGCACGCTTTCCTACATTTTCGTGGATTCGAAGTAACGCGATCGGGCCACAGTGCGGCCGTTTTTGTGTTGGAATAGCTGCCTGAGTTATGGTTACGTTGTCAAAATTTCAGGCGGCTAGGCTCCATGGCTAAATACATTTTCATTACCGGCGGCGTGGTTTCATCCCTCGGCAAGGGTCTCACCTCAGCTTCTCTCGGACGGCTGTTGATCAGCCGCGGGCTGACAATTCGCATGCTGAAGGTTGATCCTTACCTCAATGTCGACCCCGGCACGATGAGCCCCTACCAGCACGGCGAGGTCTATGTGACCGACGACGGCGCCGAGACCGATCTCGACCTCGGCCATTACGAGCGGTTCACCGGCCAGCCAACTTCGCGCAAGAGCAATTTCACCGCGGGCCGGATCTACTGGGAAGTGCTGAAGAAGGAACGCCACGGCGATTACCTCGGCGGCACGGTCCAGATGATTCCCCACATCACCGACGAGATCAAGACCCACATCCGCGCATTGAACGAGAAGGACGTCGATATCGTCCTCGTCGAAATCGGCGGCACGGTCGGCGACATCGAGGGCCTGACCTTCCTCGAGGCAATCCGCCAGATCGGCCTCGAGGACGGCCGCGACAACGTGATGTATATCCACCTCACCTACGTGCCCTACATCAAGGCCGCGGGCGAAGTGAAGACCAAGCCGTCCCAGCAAAGTGTCGCCAAGCTGCGCGAGATCGGTATCGTCCCCGACGTCCTGATCTGCCGGTCGGAAGTCGAACTTCCCGACGATGTCCGCAAGAAGCTCTCCCTCTTCTGCAACGTGCCAATGCATGCGGTCATCCAGGAGAAGGACGTCGATCATACGATCTACGAATTGCCGCTGGTCCTTTCCGAACAGGGGCTGGACGAAATCATCCTGGTTCACTTCCGCCTCGCCAAGCCGGGCACAAAGCTCACGGAGTGGCGGAAGCTGGTCGACACGATCATTCATCCGAAGCGAACGGTGAACATCGCCGTGGTCGGCAAATACTCCGAGCTGCAGGACGCCTACAAATCCATCTTCGAGGCGATCTTCCATGGCGGCATCGCGCATGAAGCCAAGGTCAACATCCTCAAGATCGCGGCGGAGGACATCGAGGACGGCAAGCAGTTGGACGAACTCGCGAAGGCCCACGGCATCCTCGTCCCCGGCGGGTTCGGAACACGCGGCGTCGAGGGCAAGGTCCGCGCGATCAAGTACGCGCGCGAGAACAAGGTTCCTTTCCTCGGCATTTGCCTCGGCCTCCAATGCGCGGTCATCGAATTCGCCCGCGACGTGTGCGGACTCAAGGGCGCACAGACAACGGAGATCGATAAGGATACTCCCCACCCCGTGGTCTGCCTGATGGAAGAGCAGGAGCAGGTCAAGGATATGGGCGGCACGATGCGCCTCGGCGCTTATCCCTGCGTGCTGACGCAGGGCACCAAGGCCGCGGCGGCCTACCGCGCGGAGAAGATCAGCGAGCGCCACCGCCACCGTTACGAGGTCAACAACAAGTACCGCGCGCAATTCGAGGACAAGGGCTTGGTGCTGGCCGGCCTTTCCCCCGACGGGCACCTTGTGGAAATGATCGAATTGAAAGACCACCCGTGGTTCGTGGCCAGTCAGGCGCATCCTGAACTCAAATCCCAACCGCTCGTGCCACACCCGCTCTTTGCAGCGTTCGTGGGAGCAGCCATCGCCAGGGCCAAAGGCGACCCGCGCGCGTGAGAGGCCGGCGGCAAGTTTCCAGTTTCAAGTTTCAAGTTTCGATACGGACATACACATGACGGCAAAACACCGAAAAGCGCTGATAGCCCTCGAGGACGGCACCTGCTGGGAAGGCCAGGCCTTCGCCGGCCATGGCGAGATCTTCGGCGAACTGGTGTTCAACACGTCCATGAGCGGCTACCAGGAGATTCTGACCGATCCCTCGTACCACGAGCAGATCGTCACGCTCACCTACCCGCTGATCGGCAACTACGGCATCAACGACGAGGACCTCGAATCGACGAAGCCCCACGCCGCCGCACTTGTCATCGGCGAATGCAGCCGCATCCCCAGCAACTGGCGCTGTAAGAAGACGCTGCCCGACTATCTCAACCAGTACGGTATGATCGGCGTCGACCAGGTGGACACCCGCGCCATCACGCTCCACATCCGCTCGCGCGGCGCAATGAAGTGCGTGCTGTCGACGGAAACATCCGACCGCACAGCCCTCGTGGAAAAGGCCAAGGCCTGGCCCGGGTTCGTCGGCCGCGACATCGCCAGCGAGGTCAGCACCAAAACGCGCTACACATGGCCCGGCCCGCATGCTGCTTACCAGACCTTTCCCCAGATCAGCGGAGAAGGTCAGCACGCCTATGACCGCATGCTCGGAGCAACCGCCACAGCGCCCCGGTTCCGCGTGGCCGTACTGGACTGCGGCATCAAGGCCAACCAGCTGCGATTGATGGCGCACATGGGTTGCGCGCTCGAAGTCTTCCCGATCGCCACCCCGGCGGAAGAAATCCTGGCGACCAAACCGGACGGGTTCTTTATCTCCAACGGACCCGGCGACCCGGCGGGTGTCCCTCACGTGGTTTCCAACATTCGGAAAATCATCGAGTCGAAAGTTCCAACCTTTGGAATCTGCTTCGGGCACCAACTGCTCGGCTGGGCATTCGGAGGGAAGACCTACAAGCTGAAGTTCGGACATCGCGGCGGCAATCAACCCGTCATGGACCTGACCACCAACAAGGTCGAGATCACGTCCCAGAACCACGGCTTCTGCGTCGATCTCCAGTCGCTTGATCCGGCGCTTGTGGAAACGACGCATGTGAACCTGAATGACAAGACATCCGAGGGCATGCGCCACAAGAAGCTGCCGGTCTTCTCCGTGCAGTATCACCCCGAGGCCTGCCCCGGCCCACACGATTCGACGTATTTGTTCGAACGGTTCATGAAGCTGATGGAGAAGCGATCATGATTCATCGGAGCACCGGAGTATTGGATTGCTGGAGTGTTGGAGAATCCAGATTCTCCCCATCACTCCATGGCTCCATCAATCCATCACTCCCGGGCACGGGGGTCCGCCCATGAACCACGACTGGATAGCGATTCTCGACTTTGGCTCGCAGTATACGCAGCTCATTGCGCGACGCACGCGCGAGCAGAACGTCTATTGTGAAATCCTGCGCTTTGACACCAAGGCCAAGGATCTTGCAGCGCGGAAGCCGCGGGGCATCATCCTGTCCGGCGGACCCGCCAGCGTGCTTCAGGATGGGTCCCCCTCCTGCGACACGGCCCTGTTCGACATGGGCGTGCCCGTCCTCGGCATCTGCTACGGCATGCAACTTATGGGCCGCGACCTCGGCGGCCAGGTCCGCAAGGGCCACGCGCGCGAGTACGGCAGCGCCAACATCTCCCTGGTCGATCCTGATTTGATCTTCAAGGGACTGCCGTCCACCCTCGATGTATGGATGAGCCACGGCGACCAGGTGGAAACGCTGCCGCCCGGGTTCAAGGTGCTGGCCAAGACCGGCACCTGCCCGATTGCGGCCATGGCAAACCCCGATCGCAAACTCTTCGCACTGCAGTTCCATCCCGAAGTCGTTCACACCCCGCGCGGCGTTGAGATCCTGCGCCACTTCCTCTTCGACGCCTGCGGCTGCGCGGGTGACTGGAAGATGTCGCAGTTCATCGCCGAAAGCGTGAAGTACATCCGCGCCACCGTGGGCAACGATCACGTACTGTGCGGGCTCAGCGGAGGCGTGGATTCATCCGTCGTAGCCGCCCTGCTCCACAAGGCCATCGGCAAACAACTTCATTGCGTCTTTGTCGATAATGGCGTGCTCCGGCACGGCGAGGCCGAGCAGGTCGAGGAGACTTTCGGCCGGCATTTCGGCATCGACCTCCACGTGGCGCGCGCGGCAGACCTTTTCCTTGGGCGCCTCGCCGGCGTGACCGAGCCTGAGCGGAAGCGCAAGGTCATCGGCTCCACGTTCATCGACGTATTCGCAGATGAAGCCCGCAAATTCGGCGAAGTGAAGTTTCTGGCACAGGGCACGCTCTATCCGGATGTGATCGAGAGCTCCTCACCGATCGGCGGCCCCTCGGCCACGATCAAGAGCCATCATAACGTCGGCGGGCTGCCGGACGATCTTCAGTTCAAGCTGATTGAACCCCTCCGCGAGTTGTTCAAGGACGAAGTCCGGCTGCTCGGCCGCGAACTCGGACTGCCGGATCATATCGTCGACCGCCAGCCGTTCCCGGGTCCGGGTCTTGCCGTGCGTATTCTCGGCGAGGTCAACGCCGAACGCGTCACGCTGCTGCAGCAGGCTGATCTCCGCGTCCAGGAAGAGATCCGCGTATTGCCGAACTACAAGGACATCTGGCAGGCCTTCGCGGTACTGCTCCCCGTGCAGACCGTGGGCGTCATGGGCGACGAACGGACGTATGAGAATGTCGTCGCCGTCCGCGCGGTTCAGAGCATGGATGGCATGACTGCGGACTGGTTCCGCCTGCCGTACGACACGCTCGATCGTATTGCGCGAAGAATCATCAACGAAGTGCGCGGCGTAAACCGCGTGGTATACGACATCAGTTCAAAACCGCCTTCAACCATCGAGTGGGAATGACGACAACCCCAATTTTCCAGACCATCAACCATTAACCATTTTCATCCGATGCCAAAGAGAACTGACATAAAGAAAATCCTCCTCGTAGGTTCCGGTCCGATCGTGATCGGACAAGCCTGCGAATTCGACTATTCCGGCACACAGGCGTGCAAGGCGCTGCGCGAGGAGGGCTGCCAGGTCATCCTGATCAACAGCAATCCCGCCACCATCATGACCGATCCGGAGACGGCGGATCGTACCTATGTCGAGCCGATCACGGTCGAGGCCATCGAGAAGATCATCGCCAAGGAACGGCCGGACGCGATCCTCCCCACCCTCGGCGGCCAGACCGGGCTGAATGTTTCCCTCGAAGTGGCCGAGCGCGGCATCCTGGAGAAATACGGCGTGGAAATGATCGGCGCCAACGCCGACGTCATCCGGCGCGCCGAGGATCGCCAACTTTTCAAGGCGGCCATGGCCGAAGCCGGACTGGAATGCCTCAAGAGCCGCATGGTGCAGTCGATCGAAGAGGCCGAAGCTGTTGCGGCGGAGATCGGCTTCCCCATCATCGTGCGCCCCAGCTTCACCCTCGGCGGCACCGGCGGCGGAACCGCACAGAACATGGATGAACTCCGCGACATCGCGGCCGGCGGACTCAAAGCCAGCTTGAAGCACACCGTGTTGTTAGAGGAGTCGGTTTGGGGCTGGAAGGAATACGAGCTTGAGGTCATGCGGGACCGCAAAGACAACGTGGTGATCATCTGCTCGATCGAGAACCTCGATCCCATGGGTATTCATACGGGCGACAGCGTCACCGTGGCCCCCGCCCAAACGCTGACCGACGAGGAATACCAGGAGATGCGCAACGCCGCGATCAAGGTCATGCGCGCAATCGGCGTCGAGACCGGTGGCTCCAACGTCCAGTTTGCGGTCAACCCCAAGACCGGCCGCATGGTGGTCATCGAGATGAATCCACGCGTCTCACGCAGCTCTGCACTTGCCAGCAAGGCCACGGGCTTCCCGATCGCCAAGATCGCCGCTAAGCTGGCCATCGGCTACACGCTCGATGAGCTGCCAAACGATATCACCAAGGAAACTCCGGCGAGTTTCGAGCCCACGCTCGACTACTGCGTCGTGAAAGTGCCCCGCTTTGCTTTCGAGAAGTTCGCCGGCGCGGATCCCCGGCTCGGCGTCAGCATGAAGTCCGTCGGCGAGACCATGGCCATCGGCTGCAACATGCGCGAGGCCCTGCAAAAGGCGTTCCGCGGCCTCGAGATCAGCGTGGACGGACTGGATCTCAAGGCTGAAGAGCGCGTGGTCGTCGAGGATATAGAGAAGCAACTGGCCCAGACCGAGCAAGACCGCTGCATGACCAGCAAGATTGCGTACAAGCGCGGCATGCCGATCGACAAGATCGCGGCGATCACGTGCATCGATCCCTGGTTCGTGGATATCATCGCACAGATCGCCGGTCTGGAGCGCGAACTGCTCGACGCGCCCAAGGATCGCCCGCTTGATGTAGAACTGCTGCGGCGCGCCAAGCGTTCGGGATTTGCTGACCGCCAGATCGCCGCGCTGCGGGGTCCGGACGTCAAGGAGATGGATATCCGCAACGAACGGCTGGCTGCGGGCATCAAGCCGGTCTACCGGCTCGTGGATACTTGCGCCGCCGAGTTTGAAGCGTACACCCCCTATTTCTACTCCAGCTACTGCGGCGAGGTCGATCAGTCGCGTGTGACAGACAAGAAGAAGGTCATCATTCTCGGCGGCGGCCCGAATCGTATCGGTCAGGGCATCGAGTTTGACTACTGCTGCGTGCATACCGTACAGGCGCTGCGCGAACTGGGTTATGAGACCATCATGGTCAACAGCAACCCCGAAACGGTCAGCACCGATTACGACACAGCCGACAAACTCTATTTCGAACCGCTGACGTTCGAAGATGTGATGAACATCTACGAAAATGAAAAACCCCTCGGCGTCATCGTGCAGGTTGGTGGTCAGACCCCCTTGAATCTTGCCCTGCCACTGCTGAAGGCCGGCGTTCCGATCCTCGGCACATCGCCGGAAAGCATCGACAAGGCGGAGGATCGCGAACAAACACGCCTGTTGCTGGACCAACTCGGCATCAAGCAGCCCGAGAGCGGCACCGGTATGACCGAGGATGAAGCACTGACCGTCGCTGACCGCATCGGCTACCCCGTCATGATCCGCCCCTCCTACGTGCTCGGTGGACGCGCCATGATGGTGGCCCAGAACAAGACGGAAGCACGTCCGTTCATCCGCGCTGCATTCAAGGCCAGCCCCGGCTTCCCGGTGCTGATCGACCGCTATCTCGACCACTCCACCGAGGTGGACGTGGACGTCCTGTGCGACGGTGAGGAAGTGTACATTGGCGGCATCATGCAGCACATCGAAGAGGCCGGCATTCATTCCGGCGACAGCGCATGTTGCGTACCGCCGCATGGCCTCCACATCTCCATCCAGCGCCGTATTGAGGACACCTGCCGCCGCATCGCACTCGCCCTGAACGTCAAGGGCCTGATGAACGCGCAGATCGCCGTGCGTAACAATGAGATATTCATTCTCGAAATCAATCCGCGCGCCTCGCGTACGGTGCCTTACGTCAGCAAGGCCACCGGCGTGCCGCTCGCCAAGATGGCTGCCCGTATCGCTGTCGGGCACAAGTTGAAGGACATGGGCCTGGGCAAACGCGCGCCGAAACTGGCGTGGTATGCCGTCAAGGAAGCCGTCCTGCCCTTCAATCGCTTTGCCGGCGTTGACCCGATTCTCGGCCCGGAGATGAAATCCACGGGCGAGGTCATGGGCATCGACTCGACCTTCGAGGTCGCCTACTGGAAGAGCCAGATCGCAGCAGGCCAGGTTCTTCCGAGCCAGGGACTCGTCTTCCTCAGCGCAGCCGACAAGGACAAGTCATGGATCGGCGAGATAGGCTGGGATTTGGCTGAACAGGGCTTCACCATTGCGGCCACCGAGGGCACGGCCGCCGTCCTCCGCTCCGCGGGCGTGGAGAACATCGAGGTGCTGCGGAAACTGGCTGAAAAGAAGAGCCCGAACATCTTTGATCTGATGAAGGCCGGAAAGGTCTCCCTCATCATCAATACGCCCAGCGGCACACGCGGCCGTCTGGACGAGGTGAGGATCCGTTCGGAGGCCATTCTGCGAAGTGTTCCCATCGTCACCACGGAGCCCGGCGCCCGGGCAACCGTGTCTGCCATCAAGTACATGCGCGACCACAGCTGGGATGTGAAGGCACTGCAGGACTTCTTCCCGAAGAAAAAGTAGCCTGCTCCCGGCCTACGGCCTGATCCGAACGCGGTACATGAACGGGCCTGCTCCACTCACCGTGTCCGTGTAGGTATTCATGGGCGGCGTGGACGAAATGGCTGTCGCGATTTCACTGAACCCCGAGAGGAGATTGGTGGAGCGGTCAATCGCATAGAGTCTGTTTGTGGCGCTGCCCCACTCAAGCACGAACCCGCCGTCGGCATTTGTTACCACTGAGCCAGCCGGACTGAGTTCGAAGAGCGAGAACGCACTCATTGGCTGGGTGCCGCTAAGATACTCATCCCAGTTGCTGAAGGAATCGTCGTCCGAATCCGTCCCCGCATCGGCATTGGTCACACCGCCGAAATACTGCAGTTCCCAGGAATCGGGCAATCCATCGCCATCCACATCCGTCACCATGTTGGTCAGGAAATAGGCGTCCTTGATCCGGTTGTAGTACGATGCATAGGCGACACCTCCGCTCCCGTCCTCTGCGATCTTCAGGTCCTTCGTAAAGCCATCCTCGAACTTCTTCACATGAAACCAGTTGATCATGTGAATATTACGGAAGTGCGCGAAAATGCTTACGTAGTCCGGATACTCATCAGGATCGATTGGGTCTGCATCCTGGAAATTCTCAAGCGCATACAACTGGTCACACCAGTCATGCTTCCACTTGATATTCTCCTCCCCATTGGTGAGGGTGATCTCGGCGCGCCGAACCTCATCGAGAAAGAGATCGTTGGGCTGCTTTCCAGCCTCGCCCGTGAACAGTTCGATCTTGAACATCCTGACATTGGTCCACGCGAAGCCTTCATCCACTGTGAAATCCTCGAAGGCTATGACCATCTCGTAGTAGCTAGTGTTGGCCACCTTGGTCTCCACGACCGCTTCATTCCCGTTGGTCTCGGCATAATCGTTATCCAGCGTGATCTTGAACCTCGGCTGCACGCGGCCCTCCACCTGCGCCTGCTTGCCGTAAAGCACCAGCGCCTCACTGGACGACCAATCCTGCTGCGGGACTGCCATGCTGCACCCATTACCGCCGATATACCATTGGGAGCTGTTCGTAATCACCCCGGAGATCTGCAGAGCATAGGTCCCTACCGCGGCATCCGTGGTCTGTGTCCACGTCGAATCACCCCACGGCTGATAGCCGGATCCGGCCATCCACCAGTCCTGCTCATACACATTCGTGACGGAACCGATCTGAAGCTCCTTGAGATACACGTCCGATGCCCGCCCGCCCGCTGTACCGCTCAGCAGCTCAAACACAACCGCGGAAACATTCGTCCACTCGAACCCGGGTGTCACAGCCATGTCGGCAAAAGGTATGCGCAACGGCAGATAGTCCGTGGAAACGATGACCTGGCTGACCTGTGCAGTCCTCGCCCCACTCGCATCGCGCAGCGAGATCACCAACAGTGGCTGGGCATTCGTCGTATCACCCCGGCGTGCGAGCAACGACAGGCAGCCCGCCCCACTCCAGTCCTTCTCGCCATCCCGCAGCGAAAACCCATTACCGCCAATGTAGAAGTTGGAATTGGCATCAAGACCACCCAGTCGCACGGCATTGGCCGGATAGCCGTCCACGGGGTCCTCCACCACGGTCCACGCATGCCACCCACCGACGCTATCCTCTCCATCACCCCACGGAACATCATTTGTGCCTTGCGGCCACCAGTCCTGATCAACGTAAGACTCGTTCGTAAGCGTGGCCACCATCCATCCATCGACGAACACGTCGGCCGGACGTTGACCGGTTTGGGACGTGATCAGTTCCAACGTCACACCGTCCACATTCGTCCAGGAAAATGGACCGAAGAAGGTCATGTCGTTGAAGGCAACCTTCAGCGGAGCATACGTCGTCGAAACAATGGCCCGCGAAACCGTCGCCGTTGCACCGGGACTCCTGAATCCGATCACCAGGATAGGCAACACCCCCGCTTCCTCACGCCGCACCTGCAGGACAAACCCATTGCAGGCCGATACATTGGTCGCCGGGGACAACGAGCGCCCGTTGCCTCCGACATATTCTCCACTTCCAAACGAGGCCTTTGCACCCAGCCGGACCGCGTTGGTGCCCTGCACACACACGGCCGAGTTGCTGAAATACATGTCGCTCCAAGGCCCCCAATTCCACGCATTAGTGGATTCAAAAGCCTCTAGCAGGCTTTCGTTGGTCACCGCCACACCATCGTTATTCAGCCCTTGGAACTGCGCGATCGTGCTCGATGCCGTGAAGTCAGGACCTGACAACGATTCAAAGCCGGCGATCAGAATCTCATTCGAAACCACGTACTTCGGCTCAAAGGCCGCCGCGGTCTCTGCAATCATCATCGGCTTGTGATGTCCCACCGGATTGTCGGGATCGGAGAACGTCCAGTAGAAGTCCTCAAAGGTGTCGTCGTAGTGATCCTCGTTCTGCTGCCAGTAGCCCTTCTGAACTGCGTTGCGGAACTGGAAGTCCAGTACCTCGTTGCTGTTGCCGTACGACCACCCGTTGTAGATGCTCAGTCCGACCCAGTCGACGTACTCATCGCCGGGGTAAACATCCTCATAGAACGGCAACGGGTCGGGGCCATTGCCCTGGTTGGGCGCCCAGACCATCACCACGTTTGAGGCGTTGGCGTGTACCAGGTTCGCAAAGTTCCGAAACCCGGCGATGTAGGTCTCGTTGGAAACCGTGTCAGGTATGCCATAGCGCTCCGAGAACTGCGGATGCCAGGGATACCAATCGCCATTCGCCTCGTGGGCAAACCGAAGAAAGATGGGCACGCCCGCCGCTGCACAATTCGTCGCAAAACTCAGCGCGGCATCATAGGTCTCCTGCCCCGGACCCCAAGTCGGCGCGTAGAAATCTTCGAAGTCCACCATCGGCTCAAGAACGAGATGGAGGCCCGCGCCGGGGCAATTTGTCTTCACCATGTTCACCCAGTCCCATGGAAAGGCGTCCTGCTTGAACACGAGGAACTTCGCGTACACGGCATGCCGTCTGCCTGCTTTCTGGTTTACTTCCTGGATCGAGGCGGCCGTGCCACCGCGATCCAGCACAATGCCGAGATACGCACCGGCCAACGGCTCAAACTTCGCCTGCTGCGGCACCGATGCGGTCCGCACGACACCCTGGTAGAGCCGGCCATCATCCCACTGACAGGTGGCCAGCGACGTGCCCGAAGGAATCAGCCCGCCGGCAAAATCACACCGCACCTTAACAAGGTTTACCGATGCATCCGTATTGGTATGCGTCAGGGTCAGGAACACCCACTGATCCCTGCTGGCGGCGAGGGCTTGGTAGACATTCTGCGTGATCGCATAACGGAAGCTCGCACCCGACCAGAACTCCATCCCGACCGTTGTGTTCTCGTTCGTGTAATTCAATTCGCCCTTGCCGGAAATCTGGAATGTGAATACGGATCCGCGAGTCGAATCCACCGTCACGTCGGAGCCGAAGCCGCCGTAGGCATTGCCCGCGGCATAGAAGGCATTGCCCCAGTTGCCCCAGAGAACATTCCGATTGGCCCAGGAAGCACGCCCGACAGAACTCGGTCCGTAATACCACCAGTTCGTCGCCAATCCCGCCGGCCCCTCATCCTCGAATCCGGGATTGGTCAGCAGGCTCGCCCCGGACACGCCGGCGGCCGGAAGAAAAGACGCAAGAAGAAGAGACAACTTGATGCATGCTGACAGTTTCATCGCCATACAACCTCTCTCTCCAGTAGTACCCGTCTCACGGCATCTTGTTTGGACATCCCGGAAGGCCTATGTATACCGGTATGATACCGGTCACCTATCAAAGAGCAAGCACTTTCTTTCGATCTTTGGGCATCTGCAGGAAGCAGGCAGGGAATGGGCGCAAACCGTCAGGCAAACAAGGATCCGCGACCGGTCGCCAGAGGATTAGTCGAGCGAGATATGCTGCTCAATCTCTTCTTCGTCATCGTCTTCCTCGCCCATCGCCAGAACGTCCTTCTTGCGGAAGAACGGGCTGATGAACGCGTAGACGAATCCATAGGCGCAGATGGTCAACGCCGCCGCCGAGGCAAGATGTATCTTGCTGACAAAGATCA
Organism: Verrucomicrobiota bacterium; assembly: GCA_036821485.1. GTDB lineage: Bacteria > Verrucomicrobiota > Kiritimatiellia > CAIQIC01 > JAGNIJ01 > DAISJM01. The sequence continues at coordinate 30,147 of DAISJM010000029.1, forward strand.
GCGACACCATCAGCAAGCAGGCCACGAAGAAGAGAGGGTTCTTTGTCGGTTTCGTATAGCGAACGTGCGAAACCTGCAGCACCGTGTAAGCCAGCACGGTCCCCCACACAAACGCCGCCAACGGGCCATGCACCAGGTCCAGCCATTCGGCGTCGATCGGCGTGGTCTCCATGAAGAAAACGGCCATGGCGATGAAGCCACCGTTAACCGTGATCGGCAAACCGAGAAATCCCTTCTGTCCGCGATCCGGGTCAACCACGCGGAACCGGGAGAGGCGCGTCACGCCGGAAAGAACAATCGCGCCCGCAATCAGCAGGCCGAAAAGACCGTAGTGCTTCAGGGCCACGTAGTAGGCCAGGAACGCCGGCGCCAAACCGAAGGAGGTCATGTCGACAAAGGTGTCCATCTCTGCGCCGATAGCCGTGGTGCCCTTTAGGAGCCGGGCCAGCGTACCGTCAAGTCCGTCGAGGACCATGGAGAGCATGATGAGCTGGGATGCCTCGGCATATTGCCCGGCGGCGCTCATCATAAGGCTGAAGAAACCCGCGAGCAAAGCGCCCATGGTAAAGCTCATCGGAATGACTTGCCGCCATGTCATGATGCGCCCCCCTTCTTCAGCATGGCAACCACCGTCTCACCGGCTCGCACACGGTCGCCCTTCTTGACTACTACCCGAACATCGGCCGCAGGGAAATACATGTCCAGCCGCGAACCGAACTTCATCATCCCGATCCGGTCGCCCTTGGCGAGCGACTGATCCATGTCCAGCCAGTATACAACGCGCCGAACGATGGGACCAACGATCTGTTTGACGAGGCAACGGGTATCCGTCCCCTCCACAAGAATCGAGCTGTGCTCGTTGCGATCCGATGACGCATTCTGCATGGTCAGAAGATGCCATCCGGGGGTGTAGCTGAGGTGTTTGACCGTTCCGCCCATGGGTGTACGGTTGACGTGGACATCGAACGGGCTGAGGAAAATGCTGACGCGAACCGTCTCTACGTTGAGGAACCGCTGCTCCTGAATGATCTCAACCTGCCGGATAAGGCCGTCCGCGCCCGCCACCAGCGCATTCGGGTCGGCCGGAACGGTACGCTCGGGATCGCGGAAGAAGTAGATCATGAACGCGCCGAGCACCACAAAAACGGACGCCACGCCCGCTGCGGCACGCGGATGGCCGAAAGCGGCAATCAAGCCACCGGCCACCCCGGCAACAACCAAGGGCCCGATGATCAACGGCCAGCCATCTTTAACGATCTTCATAGGTTTTTTGGGCGATTATCGGCCTGCCAGCTCCGCCCCAAGTACCGAGCATAGCCTTTTGGGCCGTCTGGGCAAACCGAAACGAATGGGCGGGAAAACTACCCAGAATTAACCTCCCTGAAAAGCACAATTTCGGCCCAATTCACTGCAAGCAAGCCATCGGCCTTTGTTTATTGGATTTACGCACCCTTTCAATCGGCTGCCGCACCCGACAACCCCGATTTGGGCCCGGCCTTGATTTTCCACCCGGACTTCAGTAAGCTTCTACCCGACGTGCGGCGGATGTAACTGAGCTGCGTGGTTGTAACCTTCTGTAAACCAGCCTGTTACACGTGTCCAAACGTCCAAGGAGATCGCCGATGAAAGTGCCGCTTCGCAAGATCATGGCTGAACAGAACATTAAGAAGATCAAGAAGCAACTCGAGGATATCGATGGCCTCGAGGCACAGTCCAAGAATGCGCCCATGGAGCGCACCGACGATACCTATCTTGCGGTGACCTATGAGGATCAGAAGCAGAAGCTCCTCAAGGAACTCGAGAAGCAGCAGAAGATCGTCGCCGAGGAATCGGCCAAGAAGTAATTCTAACGACTTGGGCGCAACACCATCTGTTTCAGGACCGAGCCCAACCGCCGTAGCCGCCAACCCGTCACGCTTCGCCACGCCGCCCGTTTGCATGCCCACTTACCCGCGCGTGTATCCAATCGCCTGATATTCCCCGGAGCTGTCTGCACCAAGACCACAACCCCCAGCACATCCCCAGGTCGTACAGGCTCATCGGGTGCCTGCAACCCATCCCCCTTCGTCAGCCATGCGCCATCGACCGTTTGGCCAATCACGCGGTGCAGCACCAACGTCCCGCCTGCGCCGCGCGCAAGAATGAGATCGCCAAACCCAAAGGGTTCCACGCGTGACGGCCGAATCGTCACAACCTCCTCGCCTTTCAGGAACGGCCGCATGCTTCGACCTGTCACATGTACGCGCAGTTCGTAGCCACTCTCGATCAGGCTCTCGATCAGGCCGCGCACTTCGGCGGTGATATCCTCGCGGAATTCAATGATGTCGGAACCGCTCATGGCAACGCCGCCGTAAAGTTGCGGATGAAATCGACCACACTGGGATCCGGCTTGAAATCCAGCGCGAAGAACGGAACGGTGGCCGTGAGCCGCTCGCAAACAGAGGTGATCCGAATGATCAACTCCCGGTCGTACCAGGGAAGCGAGACAACCGGCATCAGTGACTCAAATGCCTCGCGGGGCGTGAGCGAGCGAACAGCATTCTCCGATCCATGGAACAGGAAGAATCCGGCTTTCATCGGCACGCACAGGTTCAGCGCCACCTCGGCATCCCCTGCCCACGGCGTGCCGTACATCTGAAAGGCACCTTCCTCGCGCCGGACGGCAATGCGATCATCGCTCAGGAGCTGCAGCTTGGGCACGTCGGGTCTCGCCAGAAACTGCCGCGAGATCGTGCTCTTGCCCGCGCGCGATCGCCCCGGAAAGATATAGCCGGCACCATCCAGGGCCATGCCGGCCGAATGCACCAGCACACCCTCGTGTGCAGCGTAGATGTACATGAGCAGGAGTTGGTCAAGCCGGTGCAGAATAGGATTCACCAGCCCAAGTACGCCCTGGTTATCGCGGACCAGCACGTCATCGCAATACACCACGCCACGGGTGAAGGAGGAATCCATGCATGCGATCCACGCAGGAGGAAGCTTCACACCGCGCGGTGCCTGCGAAAGGCAATAGCCCTTCTCGCTGCGGAAAAGTTGCCAGGAGTCGCCGTCGAACAGTTTTTCCATCCGGGATGTATCCGGAAGCCCACCCACCTGGAGATCGATCTCGACGCGAATGGAAGCTGCCACGGGTTCTGATTCAAGAAACGTGCGGTAGCATACCCATGGCTCGGGCAACACGGGAAGCTCCCGGCACCGAACGGCAAAGTGAATGCCCCCGATCTGGATGTGGGTTGCTGCGGACATGGTTCACCCGCCCGCTGGGCTATCGGCCATCCGCCGGCTCATCAGGAACCGACCGTGCTGACGCACGTTCCATTCGTACAAGGATTGCCGCCGAAGCCCGTACTGGCGGGCGACGTCTTGCAGCCGGTGGCAAGCACCTCGTCTGCGGCCAGACGAATGACACGCAGGTGCGGCTTGCTGTAAGGCTTCTTTTTCTGTTTGGCTTCTTCTTCCGGTTTCATGTTCCCGGCGCTCCCAAAACGACTGCCCTCGACAACATAGTAGTATACCTCAGTTGTGCCACTTCGCATAGATACTTCGACTTGATATGCGAGGCGCCATTCTCCAGGTCAAACAAGGCCGGGCACCCGCTGCAGATCGGCTGCTTGTCGCAACGATTGCATTCATGGTCGGCCGGGGCGGGCACCTCCCGAACGCGTCCAATAACCTGCCACGCCGAAGCAAACCCACGTTCGAGCACGCTGCAGCGATAACCGGGCGTCAACACACAGGGCTGCAGAAAGCCATAGGGGTCGATGTGAAAGCCCGTCAACCCGGCGCCACAGGTGTACAACTGCGGCGAGACTCCCCGCTTCTGAAAGCGCCGGTAGGCATCGCGCAGGGCGGTCACGCGCCGGTCATTGGAACATTCGATGTCCACCGCGACCTGTGGATCGACACGCAGTTCCAGCGGCGCACGCTCCGCCGCGCGCAACGCATCATCCTCCGCCACAACACCACAACACGGCGCGGGCGAGCGGTGATCGCTGCCGGGCAAACAGGGGAAAACCGCCGAATCCAGGCGCCAGGAACAGCCCAACGACTCCGCCAGCTTCTCCATGGCGTGATACTCGTGAACATTCACCGTCATCAGGATCGTCTTGAGGCCCGTTTTGACTTTCCGATCCAGCAAGCGGTGCACCCCCGCCATGGCGCGCTCGAACGAGCCGCGAACACCCGTAACACGATCATGCGTTTCCGGGCTCGCGCCGTAGATGCTTGCCTCCACGAGCGTCGGCGGGAGATCCGCCATCAGCGCGGCGATCCGGTCATCCAGAAGCGTCGCGTTGGTGAAGACCGCCGTGAGAATTCCCCGCTCGCGCGCACGGGTGTAGATCTCCGCAAAGTCATCGCGCAGCAGGGGCTCACCTCCCGTGATCAACAACTCCAGGCACTGCGCATCGGCCATCTCGTCAATGATGCGCAACCACTCGGACGTGGTGAGTTCGCGAGTGCCCGCGGCATGGTGAGTTCGTCGATCGCCAAGATAGCAGTGCACGCATTTCAGGTTGCAGCGATGGGTGGGTTCCATGCTGCCGGTACAGGGGATTCGGTCCTTCGCAATACGGCGACGGAGTCCATCCATGAATTCCCGATCGCTCAGTTGGGACATGTCGCCCGCGGAAACCATCTCACTTGATCCTCAGAGCAGGATCGCCAAGGAGGTTGTAGATGTACAGCATGTAACGTTCTTCGGGGTTGGTGCCATACCCCTCCATCGCGCGGCCCACCACCTCGCCCAGCACCGTCTCCCCCTCCTCATACCGCGCTCTCAAGTACCCCTCATCCAACCGCTTCGCCAAATCATTCATCGACAGTCCCGTCGGCGCCCACACCGCCACCGCTCCCCCTCCCTCCCTCATCACCAGCGCCTCTCCCAAGCAATCAAATCCCGGCAACGAATACCGCCCCGCCGCGCACGTCAACGCCAGCACCACCGGCAGCTTCTCCCCATTCGTCAGCCCACCCACATCCCCGCTCGTCACCAAACCCTCCGCCGTAAATCGGTCCAATCCACCATGCCCAAGATAGTTCACCAGGCTCAACCCGCTGTTCCACAGCGTCGTCAACTGGCTCCTCGCTCCGCTCAACCCCAGCTCCGACAGGTACACCCGGTTCTTCACATACCCACCCGGTATCCACCCGCCCAGCGCGTCACTGTCCTCCTCGAACTTCCCTCCCTCATCCCCATCATCCGCCACCAGCCCCACCTGTGTCTCCCACCCCCCACTCGCCGCCTCATATCCCTTGATCTTCCCTATCACCGCCGTCAGTTCCCCCGTCGTCAGCACCGGCAACCGCCCCACCATCACCTCCGGTACCCCATCATCCCCCTCCACATCCCCATACCACCCGTCCGACTCAAACAACCCGTGCGGGGTACTCACCACCTTCGGCGGCACCACGTTGTCTCCATACCCCTTGTAATCCTTGTAGTCGTACGTCCCATCTCCCACCAGCACCACATACCGCGGCGCTTCCTCCCAGTACGCATACGCATATCTCACGAATGCCTTGATCGCGTAGGGACTGGCCACCCCATACCCGAACGCATCGTAGATCTCTTCCAGCGTCACCACCTTCGTGCTGTACCCCTGTCCTTCCCGGTATGCCGCCAGTTCTTCCGCCGCTGCCTTCAACTCCTCCACCGTGATCACCACGTACTCGCCCCGGTTCCCCCAACTTGTCAGTCCGCTCACATCCCCCGCCGCCACCACCGCAGGCTCCTCCAGCACCCCCGGCACAAAGGCCACGTAGTTCCGACTCCCGTCTGTCGGCATGAAGCTCACACGGTAGTCCCCCTCCACTCCATCCACCCTCACCCCCCTCACCACCTTCGGCCCTGCCGCATCGCCCACATCCACCACCGCGATCCGCGGACTCGTAAATCCTGAAATCGTCACCACCGGATGCCCGTCTCCTCTCATCCGGAGTTCGTCTTCCTTCGCGCGATAATACCGCGCGTAGTTCACTTCGATGTCTTCCACGTACACCAGGCTGTACGGCACCTCACCCCCCAGCACCGCCTTCACCGTCACCGTGTTCGCCCCCTCCACCAGCAACGCCTGATCTACCACCTGCTCCACCGTCCGCCACTCTTCTCCGCTCCACACCTCTTCCCCGATCTGCGTCCCGTTCAGCCACACCACCGCGTGGTGTTCGTCCGCCACTCCGCTCTTCGTTCCTCCCAGCAGCTTCACCTTCACGATCGCTGTCCGGTGATCCTTCCTCACCCCGTTCAACTCCACCTCAAAGTCTCTTTGGTCCCACCCGTCCACTCCCGCCGACAGGTAGTCCCACAGCCACACATCCGCTTCCGCGTCGCTGAACAGCGCCGGCGCTGAATAGTGGTTCTCTTCCGCCTTCGCCACGTCCCGGTACGTCGGGTTCCCCGCGCTCGGTGCCGGGTTCCCTCCCCACACCGTCCCCACACCCCCGTTCTGCCCGTATCCCACCCCGTACATGTTCTCGTCCGAATAGATGCTCTCCAGCCCTTCCCCGTAGAAGTACATCCCTCGCCCGTTGCTCCCCGCCGGCAGGTACCCCACCCGCACCCCCTCCTTCCTCAGCTCCAGGTACCCCTTCGACAGCATCTCCCCCACGTACGCTTCCGGCAGCGCCAGCACTGTCGCCAGCTCTTCCCGTCTTACGTACTTCATCCCCGTCTCCGTCACCCCCACCTTCCCCAGGTTCCCTTCGTCCATCAGGCTCAAGCTCTTCGTCTGCTCCACGCTCTCGCTTCGTGCTGCAGCCCGCGCCGCCTTCTCCGCGCTCTCGCTCTTCGCCGTCCGGCTATAGCTCGCCGGTGCATTGTTCTTCAGCGTCAGCTTCTTTACCCCCGCCTTCATCGTCACCGCGTATGGCCCGTACCGCGTCTTCCGTCCACCGTTCTCCACTTCTTCGATCCAGTACCGGTACGTCTGCCCGCTCTTCGCTCCCCCGTCCACCAGCCGGTACACGCCGCCCTGTTCCGCCACCACCAATCCCGGCAGCAGCCGGCTGTTTACCTGCACCACGCCCCCGTCTTCCACCTCCCGGTACACGTTGAATCCCACCGTCCCCACTTCCAACGCCGTCTCCCACTCCAACCCCAACACCCCTCCCTCCTCAAACCCCTTCACCCCCGTCACCACCACCAGCGTCGGTCGAGGAGTCAGCGTCACACTCCCTTGATCATTCGTCGTGGTCACTTCGATCTGCCGCCGACCGCTTGCCACAGCCAAATTCGTAATCGTGATCCCCGCCCACGCGTCGTCGTTCGTCACGCGCGCACGCAGCGTCAATGATGCGCTTCCACTGACCGCCACGGTACCCACGGTCCACACACCGCTGATGCGGTCATACGCACCCGAACTTGCAACCGAGTTACTGTACGTCATGCCCACAGGCAGAACGTCGGTGATCTTCACACCACGCGCTTCATCCGGCCCCTTGTTCGTCACGGTGATGTAATACTCCACCAGCGCACCCACGGTCGGTGTGGCATTGTTGACACTCTTGTTCACTACGAGGTCTGCCCGCGCAACCCGATCTGTGGCGAAGGCGTTCAACGTGGCCAGATGCTGGGCAGATGTCACGGAAGCCGTGTTCAGCACCTGGGTCTGCGTGGTCGGATTAGCCACGGCAACCTGGAACGTAACACTGAGCGATTCATTCGTCCGCAACGTGTAGCCGCTGACCACTGGGGCCGGGGTCCCTCCATCCACCGTGACCACAAACCTTCCCATGTACGTGATCTTCACGTCATCCAACCACACGTAATCATCCGCCGCCATCGTCCCTGAACTACTGAACCGGATCGCCACATTGGTGGAGGCATACGCTGTGATATCGAAATTCGTGGACGTGAAGAACGCATCGGTCGCCGGCCCGATGATCCGTCCCAACTGGGTCCACGTGCCCCCATACCCATTGGAAGAAATCTCGATCGCCACATAATCCGTGGCCCCATCCAGACTGTCCCCCCGGTAGAGGAAACTCAACACGGCGTTGGTTGCACCCCGCAGACTTGCCATGCGCCGAACGATGTTGTTGGGGTTGGTGATGCGCAGATTCTGCACGAGAATCTGAATGTCGCCTGCTGCAGCGTTTTCATCATCGGTCCCCGCCTCATCCCAGTTCGCAATCCAGTTCGTCGTGCCATTGTTGGCGTTGTACACCGCCGTGTTGAAGTAGTCGGCCACGGTATTGGTGACCAGCAGCGGCGCCGTGATCTTCGAACTGCCCGCCACATACGTGCTGCCGGAGGGCGACGGATCGCTGATGGTCAAACCCGTCTGTGCAATATTGCCGTAGTTGGTGACCGCAATCGTGTAGGTGATGATATCGTCGAAATACAGCGGGTTGGTCGCAACCGACACCTTGCTGATGCCCATCCGGGCATTGATCACCGTGAACGCCACAGCGTTCGTGTTGTTCGTCAACACCGGGTCGTACTGCTGCGCACCGATGATGCGCACGCGATTCGTAATCGATTGCCCGGTGGTCCCCGTATTGACGGTCCCATGGAGCGTCAACGTGGCCGTGGAGAAAGCGGAAACCGTACCCACCGTCCACATGCCGGACGCCGGCGTATAGGTGCCTTGGCTCGGCACGGCGCTCGCATACGTCACACCGGACGGAACGGAATCCGTCACGACGATGCCCGATGCAGCCGACGGACCGTTGTTGGTCAGCGTGATCGTGAAACTGATCGTGTCACTCTCGTTGGCCAGCACCTTATCCACGCTCTTGAACACCGCAAGGTCGGCCGACTGAACGCGGATGACCGCGCTCGACACGTTGTTGGCCGCCTTGTAGTCGGCCTGATTCAAAGCACTGAGCGAAACGGTGTTGGTGATGTAGCTGCCGGCGGTGCCGGCCGCCACCCGGCCTGTGATTGTCAACGTTCCCGACGCACCAATGCCAAGATTGCTGACCGTCCAGATCGCTGTGACGCTGCTGTAGGAGCCGGTACTCGTCCCATGTCCCAAGTACGTCACCCCAACGGGAACAGCATCCGTGAACTGAAGCCCCGACGCCCCGCTCGGTCCGAAGTTCGTCACGGCAATACGGTAGACGATGACGTCGTTGGTGTTCGGCGTGTAGTTATCCGCAGTCTTTGACACGCCGATGTCCAGACCCGATACGGCAATCACGGCCGAGTTCGAGTTGTTCGCCAGGTTGATATCCTGCTGGTCAAGCTGCGTAATCCTCGCCCAATTGGTGATGGAACTGTTCTCCGTGCCGGCATTCACCCGCGCATACAGCCGCATGTTGACACTGCTCCCGGCGTTCACCGTGTTCACCGTCCAGATGCCCGACACCTGGTTGTACACACCCTGACTGACCTGATTGCTCACGTAGGTCAGACCTGTAGGCAGGAGGTCCGTGACGCGAATCGTCGTGGCATTCTGCGGACCGTTGTTGGTCAGCACGATCGTAAAGGTCAGCAACTGGTTTGTCGCAGGCGTGAGCGCATCCACCGTCTTCGTGACGCCCAGGTCTGTGCTCTGAACAGTGATCGGTACACTGGACGTGTTATTGGTCGTGATCGGATCGACCACGCTCGACCGGCTGATACGCGCACGGTTGGTGATGGTCTGACCGCCGGTGCCTGCCGCCACCCGGCCCGTAATCCACAACGTGGCAAAACCCGAGACGTTGACCGTCCCCGCCGTCCAAATGCCCGTGATCCCGCTGTACGTACCTTGGCTGACAGAGTTGCTGACGAACGTAACACCCGATGGAAGCAAATCCCTCACCACGATGTTCGTCGCCGTGTCCGGCCCCCGGTTCGTGAGCACGATGCGGTAGCCGATCAAATCGTTCGTGTTCGGCGAAGCATTGCTCACAGTCTTGGAGAGGGCCAGATCAGCGCTGACAGGGTAGTTTGTCGCATAGGCATAGATCCTTCCAAGATTCTGCGCACTGAGCACCCACGCCGAGTTTACAAACTGCGTCGCCGTGATCGGAGAATCCACGCGCGTCTCGACAACAACAGACATATACTCCCCAGGATTGAGCGTATATCCGTCCGCCATCACAGGCGGCAGTACGCCGGAGTTGGTAACCGCCCCGTAACGCGTAAAGAGTATCTGCACATTGTCGAAGGCAATGCCCTCCCCATTGCTCAACCGGACAGGGATGGAAAACCGGATGCCGGTATTGGTGGAGATGAACGCCGTAATGTTGGCGTTAGAGGAGAGCGTGGAAGTATCCGTGGCACCACTGGCGGGACCGTTGATGGTGCCGATCTGCGTCCATGATGCGCCACCATTACTCGAAGCATAAACGCGGACGGTGTCCGCAGGATCCATCAGGATGCGGCGGTAGTCGAAGCTGAAGACCGCGTTGGTATAGCCACCCAGATCCACAAAGCGCGAAACGGATCGGACTTCTCGCAGGATTCGCAGGTTGTAGGCACTCCACTGGTTGACCACCCTGATGGAGCCTGCATTGGCACCATCACTCTCTCCCGTTTCCTCCCAATCGCCCAACCAGTTCACGGTTCCATTGTTGTTGGCATATGAGATGGCGTTGAACGCATCGCTCACCGTATTGGTCACATACTCCTGTGTCACGATGTCCACGCGACCAGTCACCACACTGGCGACACCTCCCGTAGTCGAATACTGAATCTGAACATTGTCGAAATATGCGTACTCACCGCTCGCCCAATTGATGCTTTGGTTCACAAAACGGATCTGGGTACCTGAGGAAATGTAGGCTGTGATGTTGTAGTTCGTTGTCCCGCTGGCCGTTCCACTGAGCTGATCCAGCGTCGTGTAGGTGGCCCCGCTGTTCGAGGAAATGAGCACGGATATGGTCTTGCCGGCCGTCAGCCCCACGGTCTCCCAGTCAAAGCTGAGCTGGGCACTGCTTGCCCCGGAGATATCCGCACTGCGCTGAATCCACTCTTCGCCCACATAGATGTACGTCAGGAACAACCGCCCTCCCGTCACACCCACATAGTTCCCGACAGGCCCGGCAGTCCCGTAGGGATCGTTCTCCACCCAGTCCGAACTCCAATTCTCTGTCCCGTCATTGTTGGCATACGAAACATCGCTGAACTCATCGAGCACCGTATTGGTCCCTGGCGGTTCCGTAAGATTCCAAGGATTGTTGACGCCGGACGGCAACGTGTCACCTATGCGCACCATCGTCTGCGCAAACGTGCCGGTGTTCTGAACCGTGATGGTGTAGGTGATGTTGCTGCCCGCATAGACCCGGTTGGTCGGATCAGCTGTCTTCGTAATGAGCAGTCCTCCGCGATTCACCGGTTCCGGGTCCTGCGTTCCAGTGCCACCGCTGTGTGACGTCACATGCGCGTTGTTAACCACAACGTTGTCTTGGTTCGTTGGGAATGCATTGGTCACCGAAACAACATAACTCAGTGTGCCGCTCGTCCCTACCGGCAGCGAACCCCAGACCCATCCTGTTTCATCAAAGGGAAACGGCGTGGATGGCAACGTGTTGTCGGAAATGCTGAAACCGTTTGTCTTGCTGCTCCCCGCATTGTAGGCCGTATTCAGCGGCACCGCGTCATAGATGATCACATTGTTCGCACTGACCCAGCCGACATTGCGCAGCGTGATCGTGTACTCAATTTGATCGCCCGGATCGGTCACCAGATTGCCGTTAAGATCATTGAAGAGAACATGCCGCTTTTCCGCCAGCACCGTCGGCATTGGCAGTATCTCGCAGCCCATGTCGAGGTACGGATTGCCCGTCAATGAGGAACGAGGATCCTCGCCCCACGCCGTAGTGATGAAGTTGCTCAACGTGTAGACGCGGGTCGCGGTCTGATCCTTGTCGTTGTTGATCGTGTCATAGATAATGGCCGTCTCGTAGGCACTGACATTGGTGCTGATGTCATATCGCCGCCCCAAAGGATCGATATTGGCTCCCGTGTTCGGATTGGAGTCAAAGTCCACATAGAGCGTCGTGTTGGACGTTGCCGAAACCCACACAGGACTGCCGTTCTGCGTCAGATCGCCGCTGCCCTGCCCCCAGCCACAAATCGCCATCGTGGTCAACATGTCCGCCGGCATCAACCCATAGCCCCACTCGCGCGACTGGTCTCCACTGTCGCACTGGGCAATGGCCAGAAACGTCATCCCATTCGTGGCATAGAAACGACCACCCGTCTCGAACGGCATCTGGTACGACGCGTTGGCCCTCGCGGGAACGGTCACGCTGCCGCTGCCGGATGCGGTCTGGTAGCGCACCGTCATGTTGGAAGTGTGCGGATTATAAAGATGTACGGTTACATAAGTCACACCGCCATCGGCATTCGTCCGACTGCCCACAGGCGCGTAGTAGACGTCGTCCCACTGGTACGACGGAAACAGCATGAACCAGCGCATCTGGTAATAAGATCCGACATTGCCCGTCAAGAGGTGTGCCTGAATCGGCCGACTGGACTTGGCTCGCGCACCGACCGCAATGTTGGTGATCATGTAGGTTTCGCCCTGATTCAGCCACACCTGCATCTCGTCCGTCCCATCGGCGTTGGCATCAAAGCTCACCAGCGTGTCATCCTTGGCCGCGATTACCGACATGGAGCAATACGTAAAGGCATTGTTCGCCGAAGTGTTGGTTCCCACCGGCGCTACGAACTCCGTGCCGAACCGCGTCGTGTCCGGTGCCTGCACCGCGCCGGCCAGCACTTGGCCCGGATCCACCGCGTACTGAGCCCGCGTGGTCGCAATCGGCTTCGTCACCATCAACTTGTCGCGGCCATCGTACCGGATCTGCGACA
>DAISJM010000030.1:0-40225 GCA_036821485.1 Verrucomicrobiota bacterium
CGCATGACGGTGGCGGCGGGCCGATTCGACAGCGGCGATGATTTCTACATCGGCCGTACCGGGCTCGGCATTTTCACCGTCACGGGCACGGCAACCGTAAGCCTGAACACCACGTCGGCCCACATCTACATCGGCAGCCTCGCCAACAACAACAAGGCCAATCGCGTGCAGGTCGACGGAGGCCGGCTGAACGTCGGCGGCAACATCTACGCGGGCTACGTCGCGGGCACGTACGGGGCGATTACAGTCTCCGGCGGTGTGCTGAGCGTGACAAACGACATCTTCGTCGCCAACAACGCGAGCAGCACGGGAACGTTGACGATGACGGGCGGTGTGCTCGACCAGGATGGCGCCGGCGACGTCCTGTACGTCGGCCAGAGCGGCCTCGGCACGATGATGATGGGGGGAGGCACAGCCACTGTCGGCGGACTGTTCGTCGGGATGAACGCGGGATCCATTGGCCTCCTGTCCGTCACCGGCGGCACACTGAACGTCAGCCAATCAGACAGTCTCTCCGTCGGATATTACGGCGCGGCTACGATGAATATCGGGAACAACGCAACCATAAATGTGGGCGATGGCTCGGGCGACACAGACTTCTATGTTGGGAGAGTCGCTGGTTCTGCCGGTATGGTGAACCAGTCGAACGGCACGGTGACGATCACGGCAGGGTCCGCTTCCCATCTTCGGGTAGGCGACAGCGGTTACGGAACCTACAACTTGTCGGGCGGCGTGCTGAGCATCGCAGACCACCTCTTCCTGGCCGATCAGGGCACATCAACCGGCAGGGTGTATGTGACCGGCGGCACCATGGCTATTCATGACACCTTGTTCCTCGGATACAATAGCGGGAGCATCGGTCTCTTCCAGATGACAGGCGGATCCTGCACGGCCGACGCCGCCCAAGTCAGCATCGTTTCCGGCGCCAATGGACTGATGGCTCTCTCCGGTGGATCCATGAGCGTGGTAGGTTCTGGCAACCTGCAACTGGGTGTGAACGGTACGGGCACGCTGAACATGGCGGGAACGGCTGCACTGTACGTCGGTGATAACACCGGCGAGACCGACTTCATCCTCGGCAGCGGTGCGGCAGGCGTCGGTATCATCAACCAGTCCAACGGAACGATCACCATTCAATCCTCCACGGGTGACTCTGTGCTGAAGATCGCAGACGGCGCTTCGTCGCGCGGCTTCTACACGATGTCCGGCGGTGGGCTTGGAATCGAGGACCACCTCTGGATCGGCAGCGCGGCAGGCGGCGTCGGAACGTTCCGTGTCATAGGCAACGGGGCCAGCATCGGCATTACCAACGATTTGACTGTGCAGAACGGAAGCTCGACGATTGCAGTGTCTTTCGTCTCCAGCGCAATCAGCCCCATCCTCGTGGGCGACGACATCACACTGACGGGAGCCCTGACGGTAAGCGATGACGGTTCGATGACCGACGGCTCCTACACGATTGCGACCAGCCTCAACAACAGCGCCGTCAGCGGATATTTCACCGCGACCAACTGGCTGGGGACGAAGGAGGGTACTGTCAGCTACGCCAATGGCGCCGTGGTCATCACCTTCAGCAGCGCAGCGGCAGACATCCGGATTCTCGGGACCAACGGCACGTTCATCGCCGATGGGTCCTCCAGTCCGTCCAACAGCGTCGGTACGGACTTCGGAGACGTCGCGACGAGTGGCGGAACGCGCGAACACACCTTCACCGTCACGAACAGCGGCTCGGCCTTGCTGAACCTCGACCACGTGGCCATCGGCGGCACGCATGCCTCGGACTTCTCGGTTTCGTCGGACTTCAGCTTCAGTCCGACCAATCTGTTGCTGAACTCCGATTTCGCGCTGGACGGAGTCGCCGCACAGATCAATGCGGCCACTATCAACAACTGGGGTACTTGGGGCCCCAGCGGCTGGTATAACAGCGATATCGATTCCCAGATGTCCGTCAAGTTGTGGTACGACGATTCGGGGCTCTTCCAGGACTGGACATGCGCGGGCAGCGCCGTATACGAACTCAACGTCTACGCACGTCAGCGGGACGCCGAGCCCCTGGTCGACTGGCAGGGTTACCTGAAGGTTGAGTTCTACGACGCGGGCAATGGCCTGCTCGCCTCGCAGGAGCTGGACTACTTCCTGCCAACAGATCCCACCAACCAATGGATACTGTTGACCGGTTGCTACACCTCCCCCGCCGCCAGCGCCTATGGCCGCATCGTGTTGGGAGTCAAGAACTGGACGGCCACGGTGTCCGGAGCGGTCTTCTTCGATAATGCGCGCGTATTCTGCAGAAGTTTGGGCGTCAGCAGCACCGCAACGTTCAAGGTTACCTTCGATCCCTCGGCAGCCGGCACGCGCACGGCCATGTTGTATATCACCAACAACGTGTCCAGCAAGAGCCCTTACAACTTCGTTCTCCAGGGCACCGGCACATACGTGGAAATCGCCGTCACAGGAAACGGAAGCAATATAACCGACGGCAGTGTGTCGCCCGTCACGAACAACTACACCGATTTCGGCAATGTCGGCTTGATGGGCTCAACGCTGAGCCGTACGTTCACGATCTCCAACAGCGGCAACCGCGTCATGGGTCTTGGAACCGTGACGACCAGTGGCACCCATGCCACCAACTTTGTGATCACGACACAGCCCACATCCCCGCTGAATCCGAGCAATACGACGACCTTCGTGGTCCAGTTCGACCCGTCCGCCGTGGGCCTGCATACGGCAGCGCTCAGTTTCACAAACACAGATGACAGTGCCGGTGACGGCCTGACGGAGAATCCCTTCAACTTCTCGATCCAAGGCACCGGCAATGCTGCTGGCATCTCGAACAGCCCGGCGTCGATCAGCGTATCTTCCACGCTGGGTTCCGCTCCGGCATCTGTCGGTTTCGGGGTGACCAACATCGGGCTGGGCACCCTATCCTATGCCGTTTCCACCAACGCCTCATGGCTCACCGTATCACCAGTCTCCGGCAGTCTTGCGGCTGCGGCGGGACAACAGCACACAGTGACCTTTGCCGTCCCGCCGGGCGTACAGGCGGGCACATCCAATGCGACGATCACCATCACCGATGCCAACGCGTCAAACAGTCCGCAGACCATCGCTGTGGCGTGGACGATCAACGCCATCTCCGACCCCTCGGCGGCAACGTTGACGGCAGACGGCAGGGAACTCGTGCGACTGAACTGGACAAAGCACGCGTCTTACGACGTGATGATCGTCTACCGCTCCGGCAGCGCTCCAACCGATCCGACCCAGGGCACGGCGTACAGTGTAGGCAGTGCGTGCGGTGGCGGAACAGTTCTCTACAAGGGGTCCGGCGCACATCTCGAACATGTCCTCGCCAGCGGCACGACGCACTACTATGAGTTCTACTCGTACAGTGGCAACTACTACTCCCCCGGGCTTGCCCGAAACGTCACCTTGCCGTCCTATTCGGCCAATGAAATTGTCGAGCCGTTTGCCTATACCAACGGTGTTTCACTCGCTGGACTAAACGGCGGCAATGGATGGACCAACACATGGACGGTTGGCGCCGGCACGTGGACCGCACAAACCAACGTGGAAAGCTGCACGTTCATCAACATGCAGAACTACCCGAACATGGCGGCACAACGGGTGAAGCTTACCAACCCCGATGTCAACGGCAGCGGCACGGCACGGCGGCACTTCCCCGCGGTCACCAATGGCTCGATCTATGCCAGTGTGATGATGGCCTACAGCTGGGAAGGCGCGAGCAAGTACGCGGGCCTGAGCTTCATGAACGGCAGCGTGGAGACCGGGTTCGTGGGCAAGGGCTACGGCGCCAACTGGTACACGCTGGCCATCGCTTCGTATGGTGGAGCAACCGAATGGTCCAGTTACGACCTGCGCGGGTTGGAGACCAGCACCAACAGCACGTATCTGTTGATTGCGCGGTACAACTTCAGCACGAAGCAGCTGTCCACAAAGGCCTACTACCGCACCAACGGACTACCCCTGAGCGAACCCGCCTCGTGGGATGCCACGGTCACTGTGCCGGGCGACGGGATCACCCGTATAGACGGCGTCCGAATTTCCGGCGGCGCCGGAGATGGTGGCGCCATCGGCAACTGCTACTTCGACGAGGTGCGCGTGGCGGGATCCTGGACGGCCATGTTGGGTCTCACCCAACCCGTGGCCACCAACTATAGCGTCAATACGTCGAATTACGTATCCGATGCTCAGATTACAGGCGGTGTGTTCAACGTATCCATGTACCTGCGCGACACGGCAGGGATTGAGACCACCAATACATCGGGCGCCTTCTTCCAACCGAACTTCGACCTGTGGAACAGCGTGGGCATACAGATTCTGACCGACGAAGTGTTCAACTCATTCACGTATCAGGACAACGGTCAGACCGTGTACGCCTCCGACAGTTCGCATGCGGGCGCCGCCTATGACGTCACCGTGCTGGGCACGTACACCAGCCGTTGGAGTGCCATCAACTCGAACTACGTCTCGACGCTCGACGCCACCACCCTCTCCAACGGGACGGCGATGACCTTCACCGTGTACGACGATGACACAAACGCGCCGATTACATTCGATAACCGGCTGAGAAACCCGAGCTTCGAAATCAATGGCACCACGGCCGCCAGTGCGTGGGGATGGGAGTGGAACAACCCCGATCAGCACGGATCGACCTGGGATCGCGCAATGTTGTGGACTCCGGATGGGTTCGCCCACACGGGTACGAACTCGGCTTCACTGCTCTGGAATGACGGGACCACGTTCAGTGCGGGGTGGTGGCAGGAAGTGACCAACGACACGCCAATCGGCACGCTTTGGACCGCATCCGCATGGTTCCGGCGCGACAACAACTGGACCGCGCTCTGGTACAACATCAAGATCGAGTTGTACAACTACGATCGCAGTTCCAAACTGTCGGAGACCGACTACGGCTTCACGATCCCGGCGGATACATGGACGAACATCTCCTGCGTGGCCACCACCGTGGACGGGACCTGCTGGGTACGCTTCCTGGCGTCTGGAGGTGGCATCGGCCCCGGCGGCATCATGCGAATCGACGATGCCTATCTTGCCCCGTCCGCTTCCATGCAAGTCTACATCGGCACGACGAATTACCCGAATAGCAACATTTCTTCAAACGGTATCGTAACGCTGACCGATGCCGACCTGGCCGCCGTGGGCGCACTCAACCCCCTCAAGGTTGTCATACCCGCCTACGACGAAGGCAGCGGCCTTTCCCGAGGAACAACAGACAGTGCGACCCAAATGAACCTCGACTTCGGCTCGTGGCTCACGGACAACGTCACCAATTACGACGTGACGCTCAGCACACCCGACGCAGACACTTTCACCTACGGCGCCACAAGCACGTGGAAATTCGCCAACGTGCTGGTGGACTCCCTGGCTCTCACGACCAACAAGATCAGCGTCTCGGTATTCGACAAGGATGCAGACCGGACAGATGACCGACGACTGGTGACAAATCAGCAGTACGGCTACATTGTGGTGAATGACGACGACGTGACCTATCCCATGGTTGGTAACGTCCTCCAGAACCCGGGATTCGAGATCGGAGCTGTAGGCAGCACCAACGCCTGGCACTGGTCCTGGGATTATCCGGACACGCACTCCGCACACTGGGGACAGTCGGTGATCGGAGCCTTCCAGACCGTCGGGGGATCCAACTCGCTGTACTTCCGCAACTGGGACGCTACGGCCGACGGAGCCGGCATCTGGCAGGAAGTAACCAACAGTGCCGGCGGTGGTGTGGTGTGGTACGCATCGGCGTGGTGCTGGAAGGATGCGGCCTACACCAATGGGGGCCAGCAACTCGCCATCCAATTCTACGACGCCTCAGGCACGGCCATTGGTGGCCAGACAAATGTCTTCTCGCTCCCCAACGACACGTGGACTCTTGAAAGCATCATGGCTACTTCGCCTGCGGGTACCGTCCATGCCCGCTATGTCCTGAACACGTGGAGCCAGGGTCAGACGGGGGTCATGGATATCGATGAATTGTGTTTCATGCCTGTGCCCGCTTTGAGAATCCGGATCGGCAGTACGTATTTGACTCCGTCTGACTTCACGACCAACGCCCGCTTCTACGTGGACTCAAGTCTGCTTGGCTCCGTCAGTGGGGCCAACCCCATGTACTTCTGGTTCACGGCATCTGACGCGGACAGCGGCCTCTCACGCGGTACAACGGACAGCGGCAGTCAGATGAACGTGGATATCGGCGCCGCCATCACAGACGACGTGACGCATTTCGTACTGTCCAACAGCACAACTGAAGCCGACACGCGTCTCACCACCGCAACGAACGCATGGGTATGGTACGGATTCAACTCGGCTGAACTGGCCAGCCTGACAAACAGCGTAACCAACAAGATCGTCGCAAGCGTGTTCGATAACGACACCGACCGGACAGGCGACCAGTTGATCGTAATCAATCAGCAGTATGGTCTCCTGATCGTAACATCTGCCCCGCCGGTGCAGTCAGCCGTCATCTATGATGGGTTCGCCTCGGCCAGCGGCACGCTGGAAGGCGGCAGTGGCGGCACGGGGTGGTCCAACAACTGGGCACTCGGCGGCAGCTCACTGGGCACCTATGTTGCCGACTCCTTCACGAACGGCTACTCCAGCTACGTCGATCCAACTGGCAACAAGGTCGTACTGGACGGCACCACCGTCGGCACGTGGAATTCCGCCTCGCGTAACTTCGATCGCGTGTTCACCTCGGGCAAGGTCTACTTCTCATACCTGATGAACTACGCCAACAACGGCAACAACAAGTACGCCGCCATCAACCTGCTGGACGGCACGACGGAAAAGGCGCTCGTCGGCAAACTCTACGGCTACGACAAGAAGCTGGGCATTGATGCCGACGTCGACGCCATCTGCACGCAGACCAACAACATCGAGAATGGCACCGGCAACGATTACCTGATCGTGGGCATGTATGACTTCTCGACCCGTCAGTTGAATGCAACGGCCTACAAGGTGGCCAACAACAACAGTTCCGAGATGATCGCCGAGGAACCCACGGGCTACTGGCACGTCTCCACCACGCAAAGCGTCGGCTACATCACCCAACTCACCGGCTTCCGCCTCAACGCAGGCGGCCAGAACGGCGAAGCGGTCGGCAACGTCTACTACGATGAAGTCCGCGTCGGCACAAACTGGTTCCAGGTCACGCGCAAGCAGGGCGAAACCGAATGGGTCGCCATGGGCAACGGCCCGACGCCGAAGCTGCTCTACGTCGGCACCAACTACAGTCCGGCGGCTAACCCCCAGGGCACGGCATCCGACATCACCATCACCGACGCCCAATTGACGAACCTTGGGGACCGGCTCGATTTCGCGGTGATGTGGAGCAACTCGTACGGCGTGTTCATGACCAACGGCAACGCGACGTTCAACATCGGCTCCCGCGCGGGCCGCGTGACACCGAACTGGGATCCCTTGTCGTACGGAGTGAGCACCAACCCTCTCGGGTATGACTCGAACTTCGTGAGCTTCGTGGGCGCCAATGGCGCGCTCACCGTCACCACCTACGTTCAAACCGCGTTCACCCTGACGAACTCGACCGTCGGCGACACGTACTACATCACGATGTCCGCCGAAAACAACAACACCAACGGCGGGTTCATCACCGCGCCCAACGGCGCTGACAACGTGCCCGTGCTCCGCGCGCTCACCATCAACTCCAACGTGCAATTCTACGTGACGGACGATGACACAACGTACCCGACCATCGAGAACACCAACTATCTCCTGAACGCCGGCTTCGAGCAGGGATTCACCTCTTGGAACCAGGGCAACGCAGGTTATTCCTACACCCTCGGCGAAGCAGCCTACAGCGGGACCTCGGGCGTCAAATTCACATCCGAAGCTGGCTCGTGGGCCAATCTGAACCAAGCACTCGTCGGCTCACCATCAAACACGTACACGATGAAGTACTACATCAAGACGCATCCTGATGGCTTCAATGTGACGCGGTTCTACATGAAGATCGAGTTCTGGGATGGCGGCAGCGAGATATGTTCAAACATGATCGACATCAAGTCATCGATGACTGATCAGTGGACTCTGTTTACGCACTCGGCCACATCCCCGCCGGGGACGGTAGAGACGCGCTGCAGCTTGGGATATGACACGGCGATCGCGGGCGGCACCTGCTATGTGGACAGCATCTCATTCTCCGAGTCACCGCCGCCGCTGTTCGTGCGCATCGGCTCTACGAACTACCCCTCCGTGGAAGGCGTGTGGACCTCGGCCGTGTACCGCGTCACAGACGGCGACCTCGTGGGCGTGAGCGCGGGTAACCCGCTGACCCTGTCCGTGCGCGCCTACGACACGGACGCTGAAGGCGACACCGGCCTGCAGCGTACGAACGCTGTGAGCGCCGATGGCACCAACATGTCGCTCTCCGTGGCCAACCTGACCACGAACAACACGACGAACTTTACCTTCACCGCCAGTTCGGCCAACACGAAGACCCTGAGCGCAACCAGCGTCTGGACCTTCACCTCCATCTCCACGACGATCATGACAAATTGGATGGCCGCCGGCTCCAACCTCGTCAGTTCGACCCTGCGCGACGCGGATATGGACCGCGCGGGTGACCAGTTGAGCGTTACCAACCAGCACCTCGGCTTCCTGCGCGTGATTGATGATGATGAGGACATCCCGGCCCAAGGCACCTCCCTGCTGGGCGCCCCGCTGGTGCTTGGCGTCGACGGCTATTATGCCAACATGATCGACGAGTTCTTCGACGGCACAACGCTGAAGTACCAGTGGGCTTGGGAGGCCGAGGGAAACACCATGGGTGCCGTCGACAATGGCTACTACTACATGTGGGCCACGGGCGCTTACTCCCAGGTATCCATGGGCAGCCGCCACACCTACACCTGGGTCAGCAATGTCGAATACCGTTACCAGTTCACGATGGCCAACATGTTCACCGGCGAGAACTTCCGTGTATCCATGTTCCTCGTTGGTAACGATGCAGGTGTCCAGCCGTACGGCTACTCCGACTACCAGAACCCGAATGTTCTGCTCATGCAGGTCGGCGACTACGATGCCAGCGCGGTGCAAAACTGGGGCGTGAAACTCTACCTCAAGACCGACGCACCCGACGTAACCGCCTACGACGATTCCAACCCGGCCGTTGCCCTGCTCGGCGCCATGTACAGCATCAACTACATGACGAACACGACGTTCGGCTTCCTGCTGAACGGAACCAACATCACGCTCTATGCCACCAATGCCAGCGCAAGCGTGAGCTACGTCACCAACCTGACGGCCGCGCAGATGGCGTACTTCTCCACCCAGGCTTATGTCCACGTCGCCGGCAAGAACGACAACAGCTCAACCCGCGCCGGGGATATGGCAAGAATATCCAACGTGCGCGTGGTCCCCACCCTCTTCACCACCAACACGGTCTACGTGATGACGGACGGCGACATGGCACACGTCAGTGCCAGCGCTCCGTTCCGGCTGAACTTCCCGGCCTACGACACGAACAGCGGGCTGTCGCGCGGCATCAGTTCCGCCGCCACGCAGATGAACATCACGGCGGTCAACCTGACCACCAATAACGTCACGAACTACTACGCAACGGGAAGTGCAACCGACACCAAGCTGGGCTCGGCCACGAGCATTTGGCAATGGACTTCCATCGACAGCACTTGGATCACGTCGCTGATGAGCGCTGCCTCCAACCGCGTCAGCGCCGTTCTGCGCGATGCCGATAGCGACAGACCTGGGGACCAGTCGAGCGTGTCGAACGTCCAGTTCGGTTTCATCAAGATTGCGGACGACGATGTGGCCGGGCCGACCTACGAGAGCTTCAATGTGCCCAATGGCAGCCGAACCAACCTGCTCCCGGGCAGTATTGTGATCATCGGCTATGCATCGGACGCACCCAAGAACCTGGCCTTCGTGCCCACAGTCGACATCGTCCCCGGCACGGTCATCAAGTTCACAGACAATGGCTGGCAGGCATCCGGTTCCTTCCGGACAGGTGAAGGCATCCTGACGTGGACAGCGCCAGATTCCGGCGTGGCCGCAGGCACCATCGTCAATATCTATACGTCGGGCGTCAGCGTATCCACGGGAACCATCAGCGGGTCGAGCTTCGACCTCTCCACAAGCGGTGATCAGGTCCTCGTCTACCAAGAGACAGCATCCAGCACATCGTTCATCTTCGCCATCAACGCCGACAGCACCGGCTGGAGCGATGCGACAACGACCGCGACCACGGCCATGCCGACCGGACTCGTCGATGGAGTCACCGCTGTGAATATCGGCAGCCCTGAGCGCGACAACGGCTACTACAGCGGCCCGCGCGGCGGCTCCAGCTTCGTACTGGCCACCAACGTCAGCACCGCCGCTCTGTGGACCACGGATGACAATGCCCAGACCTGGCCGCGCATGTGGTTCAGCGTGGTCAGCCCTGACGTATACGTGGAATTCTCCGACGACGCCCTGGTCGGCGGAATCTCCATCACCGGCCTCGTGCAGGACGGCTTGAGCGGCGTATACCGCGCCGGCAACTTCGCGAACTCCCCCACCGTGACGGTCTACAACTCGGCTGGCACCGTCGTCGCCGGCTCGTACTTCACCTCCGGCCCTTCATCGAACGGCGCCGCCGGTCCCAACCCTGAAGGTATGGCCGTAGGCGGGCTCGTCCTCTCAGGCGATATCTACTCGATCTACACGGCCAAGGTCATCTCCGTGGACTACGATGTAGATCGCACCGGTGATTCGCTGTCCTCCACACAACTCGTGATCCTGAAGATTGCCAGCGATGACGACACCGTGGCTCCAACCGCCACGGCCTTCCAAGTGCGTGTCGGCAGCCGGGTGGCCGACATCCACAGTGGAACAGGAACCAACGTCGTCTATCGCATCACGGACGGCGACCTCTACAACGCCCTGCAGGGCACCAATCTGCTGGCCGATGCCGGCTTCGAGTCGGGCGCGGCCGGGGCGTGGATGCTGTGGGGTCGCTGCACAATCGAGAATTGGGCCCAAGAGAGCGGAACCTATGGGCTGTCTCTCGACGCTTGGGACGCCCCGGCGAATGCCCCCTACTACGGCGGTGCCTATCAGGACATCACCACCGGCGTTGAACCGGGCAAGTTGTATACGTTCAGCATCCGCGGCAAACGCGAATCTCAATTCTACGCGTCGAACGTTTTGCTCAAGATTGAGTTCATCGATGCTGCCGACACCATGTTGGACGGCACCACCAACGATGTTCTGCCGTCGATGCCCAATGCGTTTGCGGACTATGTTGTGCAGGCGCGCGCACCCGCCACCGCAGCAAAGGTCCGTGTGGTGATCGAGATGGTCTATGGCACCGGCGACGTGGGAAGCTGTTCCTGCCCGTGGGATAACGCCAGCCTGGTCACGGCCACCAACCCGATCAGCTTCGTCTTCAACGCCTCGGACCCCGACAGCGGCCTCCGCCGCATGGGTGCCATGGATGCCAGCGCGTACATGAATGTTACGATCGAAGGTCTGGCCACCAACAACACGTTGAACTTCACCAAGAGCGACAGTTCGTCGTTCGCCGACACCAAGCTCAGTACTGCCACCAGTGTCTGGATGTGGTCCTCCTTCAGCCTCACGCAGATTACCAACCTGCTGCCCATCGGTTCGACCGGCCAGCTCTACCGCATCACCGGCAATTTGCCAGACGCCGACACAGATCGACCGGGTGACTCCACATGGAGAAATGACCAACAGTTCGGCTTCATCTACATCGTGGATGACGACACCAATGGTCCAACGCAAGGCGTCATGCAGCCCGGCAATATGCTCTACAATCCGAGCTTCGAGTTTGCGGGCTCATGGACGGGCGCGGCCGCCTATTGGGATCATGATCTCGAATCGCACATCGACGGCTCCGCCGGTGGCACGGTCGGTAACTACCTCCGCGTCGGCACCAATACCGGCTGGCGCGCCCACAGCGGTGGATTCGAAGCTTCCATCCCCGCCACTTGGGATATTCACACCAATGACAACGGCGGCTGGTGGCAGGAAGTGACCAATGAGATCGGTGCCGGCTCCACGTGGATTGCCTCGGGCTACTTCTGGAGTGACAACACCGGCGGCAAGGTCTGGACCGCAGCTTGGGCGGGCATCGAGGTCGAATTCTATCCCGGCACCAACCGGTTGCCGTCCGGCAAGATCACGAACTATGCCACGGCCTTCTCGCCACCGGGCGAAACATGGACCTACTTCGCCGTCACCGGCACCGCGCCGGCCAACGCCGCGTGGGCGCGTGTTTACGTCAACGCCAGCGGACTGGCGACCGGCGACAAGGGTGCCCTGCAGTTCGACGACATCAGCCTGCGCGCCGTGACCAACATCGCCATGGACCTCGTCATCGGCGGCCGTAGCGTGTACCGCACCGGCGGCGGTACCAACGTGATCTTCCGTGTTACCGATGGTGAACTCGCACAAATCGGCAGCACGAACACGTTGAAGTACATCTTCACATTCTACGATCCCACCAGCGGAATTCTCCGCAGCACAACGGAGGAATTCCTGAACTTCGACATGGGCGTCCAGACGGAGTTGCAGGACATCCGCTCCATCTACGCGAGCAATCTCAGCGACGTCGCCACCACGCTCAACACCGCCTCCAGCGTCTTCGAGCAGGTATCCAACTACACCTATACGGGACCACGCGCGTGGGCTGACGGTGAAACGGGTCTCGTATGGATGCTCATGCTCGACGGAACCAACGAGGTCCACCTCTCCGGTCCAAATGCTGATAGCGACCGCGACGTGCCGGATCGTGAATGGGGCGGCATCAACCAACTCGCCGGCCGAATCGTGGTGACGGATGACGACACCAACGGTCCGTGGGCCTGGCTGGAATTCGTCGGCAGCAACTACAGCAGCTTCGGCATGTGGAACACCAACCCGATAACCGATGCCGATATGGCCGCAGGGTTCGACTTCGCCTTCGGGTTCTGGGATCCGTCCGGTCTCTTCATCACCAACGTGATCGCCGGCGCCACCAATGTCGACGGCAACTTCGGCAACGTCAATATCAACTGGGACCTCTACGATCCCTGGGGCACAGGGCTCGTCACAGAGGCCATCCCACCCATGACCAATCTCTTCAGCCCGCTGGGCAACGGCTCACTCAACGCCACGATCGCCGTGCACAACGTCGCACAACTGAACTACTACAACATCAACACGGGTATATGGGCCCTCTCCGTCAGCGCACAAGACCTGGATGATGACCGTGGCCACAACACCGTCACCAACAGCCAGGGAGTAGTGGACACCACCGTTCCGTGGGACCGCAAGGTCACCGGCAACCAGATGCTCAACTTCACCGTCTACGACGATGACTCTGTCGCACCGCTGTTCGCGTCCAATGCCAACACGAGGCCACTGGGGGTCTGGGTCGGCACCAGCAACTTCACCGGCAGCGCGACAACGACCAACGCCGTGTTTACGGTAAGCGACGGCGACCTCGCCGCGGCGGGCGGCACCAACCTGGTCCGGAACTTCAGCTTCGACAGTTTCAATTTTGCCTACTGGTTGAACGACGTTACCGGCTGGCGTGTATCCGACAACCCCGTGGACATGCACGACGGCACGTACGGAGCTGTCAATGATGTGTTAACCAATGAGCTCGGTGCCGAGTACCGCGTGCTGCGGCAACAAATACCCGCCTCCCCGGGCGAAGTGTTCGATGCCAGCGTTTACATCAAGGCTGTGTCGGTGGAGAACTCATTCTCCTACCTGGAGGTACAGTTCTGGAATAGTGCGGGCACGCTGATTGAGCCCGACGGGCAATTCCAGTCGGCCCACATCACGGCGGATCAGGAATTCACGCTCGCCACCATCTCGGACATCACGGCCCCGGCCGGTACGGTGACGGTCAGCGTGCGCGGCGTCGTGGCGGTGGTGAACACGAACTACCCAACGGCCATGGTGAACGCTGATTTCCACATCTTCGACGACTTCATGCTGAAGAAGGTGGATAGCCCGCTGAAGTTGGTCTTCAGCGCATACGACGGCACCAGCGGCCTGTCCCGCCCCGGCTCCGACACCAACACGGACATGAACGTGGATGTCGGCGAGTGGGTGACCAACAACATGGCCAACTTCGACTACGGCCTGAGCAGCCCCGACTCGACGGCTGCCACGGCCACCAACGTCTGGCGTTGGGAGCATCTGGATCCGTTCGAAATCAGCATGCTGTATCAGGCCGGCACGAACAAGGTGTCGGCCACCCTGTTCGATGCGGACGACGATCGCGTCAACGACCGGATGAGCAGACTCGACCAGCAGTTCGGCTTCCTGTACGTGCCGGACGACGACATCCTGCCGCCGGAACCCAGAACGATCACGTTTGGCGGCATCAGCGCCAAGTACCTCGTTGTAGCCACCAACACCGGTGCCGACGGCGCGATCAGCGACCGCTGGCAGGAAGGCGGAGATGCAGGCCCCAGCAACACCGGATGGCGCGTCACGGATGGTTACATCGCCAATCTGTCCGCAGGCAATCCGTTGTACTTCGGCATTGGCGCCATCGACGTGGGTAGCGGTCTCGCTCGTGACACAGAAGGCGAAACCAACACCATCACGCTCGTCACGATCGGCGGCGTCGTGGATGGCAGCGCGGCCAAGACCAGCTACGACATCTCCCGCAGCTCGGCAAACGGTCCGAATATCGTCACCACGAATGTCTGGACGTTCGATGGCGATCCGGACTTCTTCACGGACAACATCATCTCCAACCTCATCACCATCGGCACGACTACGGTATTTGCCACGCTGGTGGACGACGACACCGACCGGCCCAATGACCAGTCCGTCTCCTATACACAGAAGGTCGGCTATCTCGCGGTCATCGACGATGACGTGGCGGTCCCCAGCATCACATCCATGCGGTACGGCGGCCAGACTTCGCCAACCGATGCCGACCTGACCAACAGCACGTTCTCCATCACTGGCCTCGTGCAGGATGCCAGCGGCATCTACGGTACCGGGAGCGGCTCGCAACCTCTGTATTCGTTGTACAGCCCGACGGGCCTGATCGGTTCAGCCAACCAGGCGATGAACAGCCAGTCCATTTCCGATGGCGGCGGCACCACCGCCACGTCTCTCGGCAAGAACAATATCCCGGTCTCGTATTACGACAACCGGCTCGGTGTCTGGACCGTGCGTGTAACAACGGTGGATTACGACAACGACGGGTGGCTCGGCGACAGCCTCACGGGCACCTCCAACTTCCCGTTCACGGTCGTCGATGACGACTCGCTGGCGCCCAACATCTCCGGCGCGTCGCTGGGCTCCGGGCAGGAAATCTCCGGCTGCAGCGAACTGTTCATCTCCGAGTACATTGAAGGCAGTTCCAACAATAAATACATCGAGATATTCAATGGCACAGGCAATGCCGTCGACCTCTCTGTCTATCGCATCGTGCAGTACTTCAATGGCGCGACGAACTTCACAACCGGCAATTTCATCATCAACCTGACCGGTACGCTGGCCAATGCCGACACCTACGTGGTGGCCCACTCAAACGCCACCATTTGGGGCGGCACACCGGAGCAGACCGTGTACTTCCTGCAGTTCAACGGCGATGATGCGGTCGCCCTTCAGAAGAATGGCGCAACCATTGACGTCGTGGGCGTCATTGGCGATACCAATTACCCCGGTGCCGATGTGACCCTCAGCCGCAAGTCCAGCGTCACGGGTCCGACCACGACCTTCGACACCAACCAGTGGACTTCGTACGCGATAGATACGGTCAATCTGCTGGGCTCCCACCTCGGTCCTGTTACGGATGGCGATCTCGCCAGCGCCAGCTTGACCATCACCGGCAACGTGCAGGATGTGGGCAGCGGCATCTACGCCATCGGCGCCCTCGCGCCGCACTACAGCATCTGGCAGCCCAATGGAACGCTCATCATCAACAACGATACGTTCAGCCAAGCCCCCGCTGCCAATGGCGACGCGCTGGCCTCTGCCGAACCGCTGTCCGATGCCATCACCGGCTTCACGCATGACAACATCATGCTCGGCATGCACACCGCCATCGTGACCATGGTGGACTATGACAATGACCGTGTCGGCGACACGCTGACGAACAACCAGACCGTGTCGTTCATGGTCATCGATGACGACACCAACGCCCCGCTCCTCGGCACCAGCGGCTACACAAACCTGCTCAGAAACTCGAGCTTCGAAATAGGCGGCTGGGATGGATACCATGCCTGGGGCTGGCAGTGGGACAACCCTGATCAGCACGGCGATACTTGGGGCAACGGGCTCTGGACCAACCGGCATCACTACAGCGGCGAGTACAGCGGCACCATCCCCGGTCGCTGGGGTGTCCACACCAACGTGGATGGCGGCTGGTGGCAGGAAGTCACCAACGCCTATGGCTTCGGCAGCATCTGGGATGCGTCGATCTGGGTCTGGAGCGATGGCGGCGGCACCGCGTGGACATCCCTGTATAATGCCCTGAAGATCGAGTTCTATGAGGACGACCGCGTCACGCAGGTCGGTGCGGCCACTAACGTCTTCACGACACCCGGGGAGATTTGGACCCTCATTTCCGTCACCGGCACTGCACCGGTGGGGACAGTCTGGTCGCGCTTCGTGATCAATGCGGTGGGCGTCGGGGCTGATGGGGCCCTCCAATTCGACGACGCCGTGCTGCGCCCGCGCGTACCCCTCGGTGTGTACCTCGGCAGCACCCCGATTCTGGCCGACGGCAACACGACCAACGCCACGTTCACCATGACGGATGGGCAGGCCGGCCAGATCGCGGCCGGCAATCCGCTCATCCTTTCCTTCGGCGCTTATGACGCGCAAAGCGGCATCTCGCGGGGCAATTCAAGCGCCGCGACGCAGATGAACGTCAACGTCACCTGCCTCGTCACGAACGACGTGGAGCACTACGTGCCGGGCTATAGCTCCAGCGGATCGACCAATGCCACGAGCTCCAGCGTCTGGGCGTGGGACAGCCTGACCGCCGGCGAGATGCAGAATATGATTGATGCCGGATCGAACCTGATCAGCGCGACGCTGTTCGACAACGACGACGACCGCATCGCCGACCGGATGTCGAACACCTACGTGCGATTCGGCTTCCTGAAGATCATCGACGACGACACCAACTTCCCTGCACTCAGCGCCATGCAAGTCAACTGGGGCTTCCCGGATGATGTAACCAACCGCGTCACCGACCAGGAAATCCACATCGGCCAGTGGCACATGCAGATTACGGTGGATGACTTCAGCAATATCAGCCGCTCCAACACGGACAACACCTTTGCGCCGAACTTCAGCGTCATCAATGCCGCCGGCGTGACAGGCATCACGCAGCGCGGCTGGGAAGGCGTCTATGACGTCAGCACCAACACCGTCAACCTGTGGCGAAACTGGGCTGGCGCGCTCGACTACACCAACGTCGATCTGGGCTACTATACCGTCGTCTTCTCCGTTGAGGACGAAGACAATGATCGCGATGGCGATCGCAAGGTGCTCACCAACAGCGCCAACGTGGCCATCACCTCCAACCGCTTCCTCGTGGTGGACGACGATACCAACGCGCCGACCACACCGTCGCACGTAACCATTGCACCGGCCGAGTGGACCAATGTGAATTACTTCGTGGTGACGTTCACGAACTCAGCCGACAACTCCGGCATCTGGCAATACCGCGCATCGAGTAATGCCATGGCCCCCACGGTTACTACCAACGGAGAACCGATGGCTCTGCTATCCGTCACCAATACGTTCAACACCGTCGTCAGCAACGGAGGATTCGAGGTCGGCGCCAGCGGCCTCGGTGTACCGTACTACCCGGTATCGACCAACAGCTGGCTGTCGCTCAGTTCCGATGGGGCAACAGGTATCTGGGACAGCGCCGAGCACCAGACCGGCACAAACTCGTTGCGGCACGAGATCAAGGATGGCTGGCTGTGGACCGGTGGCGGCCGATACTCGCTCATCTCCCAGTACATCAGTATCACGAACGACCTCAACCAGCCCGTGCTGGTCACCATCTCCGCATGGTTCAAGGGCAATATGGACTACTCCGCATACGGAGCCACAGGCGTCGCCTTCCTCAAGGCTGAGTTCCTGAACGCCACCGGGAAGATTGAGCGCACCGTGGACAACGAAGTCGACGACGATCACAACGGCGCGCCACTCAAGGGCAAGAACGTCACGACATGGACCAATGTGATCCTGACGGTCACCAATGGCCCCGCCAACACCCGCACCCTCCTGCTCTCGTGCGGTATTGAATCCGGCGGCTCTGGCCTGGCCCTCACCGGTTGGTGGGATAATGTCTCTGTGACGGTCAAGGTTGTGGATACCTATGGCCTTGGCGCCGTCTATACCAACGCGACAGAAGGCTCCAACCAGGTATGGCTGTTCTCCGTGGATGATGACGACGACCGGCCCGACGATCGACTGAAGAGTGGCAACACCAACTTCACGATCTACCTCGATCAGACGCCACCGGCACAGGTCTCCGGCCTGCAGGCCACAGAAGGCGCTGTGGATAGCACATCGGAAATTGACCTGCAGTGGACCGCTCTGCCCAACGGTGGCGGCACAGGCCTCTCGCCATGGAAGTCCTATCGCGTCTACTACACGGACGACGGCTCTACGCCTACCACCAATAGCGCATACTCGGACGTCAACACATACCCAAGCTTGGGCACCAATACGACCAGCAGCCTGACGCTGAGCAACCTGGTGTTCGGCACAGACTACAAGCTTGGCATAGCCGGCCTTGACCGTGCCGGCAACCTCGGACCTCTTTCCACCGTCACCAACGTGACACTGCTTGGGTTCAGCGTCACGCAGACACTGGTCAACGCCCAGTCCGCGATCACCAGTGCCGTCGTATCGTGGAGCGCCACCAACCTTCAGGGCTCCATTGTCAAGGAGTTCGACCTCATCTATGCCGACTCCCCAAGCTTCACCGAAGCGCTGACCAGTTCGTGGAATCTGGTCGGCTCGGTATCCAACAGTTGGTATCAGGACACCGGGTCCCCGACCCGTCTGCCGCCAAGCCAACTCATCAACACGATGCGCTTCTACCGCGCGGCACAGAAGGACGCCTGGCGCACCAACCGCAATCCTCGCGTGGCCAGCGCAGAGGTGTACGGCCTGAAGACGCTACGCCTGTACCGCGGCCAGAACTGGGTTGCCCTGCCGGTCATACCGGACCATCTCTCGGTCAGGGATGTCTTCGGCGTCAATCTGCCCGGCGCAGCCTCGTCGGCTGGCTATGCCACAAAGATCAGTTGGTACTCGCGTACCAACCGGTGGGTGGCCAACAGACAGATATGGCTGTCCCGAACCGGCTCCGTTTCCCAGTGGAACTTCGCCATCGGTGGTGTTGGATTGGCCGACACCATGCAGGTCCCGCTGAACGAAGGCTGCGTCATCGAGATTCCGACCAACGCGGCGCAGCCGCAGGTCATCGTCATCGCGGGCCGCGTACCCACCAATGCGATGGAGAGTCCGATCGTGCGCAAGCTGGATGCGGGCGTTCTGAAGGGCTCCTACAACATGCTGAGCTTCCGCGCACCGCGCACCGGCGTCCATCCAAGCGAAATGGGCTTGCTCGAGTCCGGCTTCCACGGCGGCGCAAGCCCAATCGTGTCCGATCGAATCCGCAAGTTCACGCGCGACAAGCAGCAGGCGGGCACCGATGTCTGGTACCAGGTCTCCGTCAGCACCGGCCGCTGGCTGCTGGCCAATACGTACCCCGGCTCAACCAATTATCCGCCGGTGCCGGACAACTTCTTCATGTCGGATGACGCACTAATGATCTGGACCGTCGGGTCCACCAATAATTGGGTCTGGACCAACCGCGTCCTGTACCCGGCCCCCACGGTCAGAATTAACCCGTAACCTTGCCGTTTCCCGCGCCGGCGCCCGGAAAATACCGGGCGCCGGCGCAGCTTGCCTCCCCTTTCCCCTATACCTTATAATATAGGGACATCAGGAGGGGCTTGCTATGAACCGGTCCGACATGCGCCAGGTAACGTTTGAAATCATCACCCGCACCCCTCTTCCCGTGGGCGAACAGGTCTTTGTCACCGGGAACCAGCACGTCCTCGGCGACTGGAACGCGGAAGGTCTGCCGCTCACACGCACACAGGATAACGTCTGGTCCGGCACCGCGATCGTACCCGCCGGCGAGAGGCTGGAATACAAGATCACCCGAGGCGACTGGACCAGCGAAGAGATCCTCGATAGCGGAAGCCCCTCCGGCAATCACATCGTCGAACCCGGCGGCGATCTGACCGTCCAGCACCGCGTCGCCGCATGGCAGGACACCGCCTCCGGCCCAACACCGCAAATCGTCGGCGACTACCGGTTCCATGAAGGCTTCCACTCGAAGTACCTTCGTTTCGACCGGCGCGTGATTGTCTGGATGCCCCCGTCCTACCAGCAAAGCCAAACCACTCGTTATCCCGTTCTATATATGCACGACGGCCAGCAGGTCTTCGATCCGCAGACGTCGACCTGGAAACAGGACTGGCAGGTCGATGAGTGGTGCACACAGCTCATCGACGAAGGCAAGCTGCGCGAGATCATCGTCGTCGCTGTCTACTCCACGGAAGATCGCTTCGTAGAATACAATCCCTCCCTTGCGGGCGGTGAGTACACCCGCTTCTTCCTCGAGGAACTCAAGCCGTTCATCGACCGGGAATACCGAACCCTGCCTGATCGCGCCAATACCGCAGTGGCCGGAGCTTCCATGGGCGGTGGCATATCCTTCTACATGGCATGGACACATCCTGAGGTCTTCTTCGGTGCGGCTTGCCTTTCTCCCGCTTTCAGATTTCATGATGACAGTCGGCTCTTTGAAATCGTTCGCCACACGGCCCAAATCCCCGACACCCGCTTCTTCTTCTACTGCGGCCTCGGCGACCCCACGGAGCAGGAACTGGCCGAAGGCATGTACGCCATGGCCGATCTGCTCCGCGAGCGGGGCTTTGGTTCATCCCGCATCCTCACCACCGAGGATCCCGCCGGACAGCACAACGAGATGGCTTGGGCCAAACACACACCCGAATGGCTTCGTTTCCTCTTTGGCAAATGACAGGGCAGCGGACCGGGAGCGCGTGGCAGGCTTGACCACAAAGCGAAAGACCCCTAGTATGCACCCCCTGATTTTAGATGAAGGAGAACACCGTGACGTCCAAGACACTTGAGAAGACACAAGGCGAGATCGCAGCGGACGAAGTGCAGCAGCCGGCCGCACCTCCGCCGCCCATGTTCACCCTGCTTCTGGAACTCGAGGATATCCCCCTTCATGGCAGGCAGGCCGCTTTCGAGGTCCTCAAACAGCGATTTGGGCAGAAATTCACCCTCTCCACCTTCGTCCAATACTGCCTCAAGCAGCATCCCAACAAGTTCATACCCGCCTTGGTGGAAACCTTCGGCGAAGGCAAGTCCGCCGACGGCAATCCACTGGATGTCTATCATGACGCCGTCGGCAAGAAGTTGCTCGCTGCTGCGAAACTTCCCCCCGCCCTCGTCAAGATCATCGAGCTGGGCAAGGATCTCAAGATTTCCACGGTGGTTGTTTCCGCCCTTCCACGCGCCACGGCGGAAGAGCTCATGGAAAAATCAGGGCTGACGGCCCTCGGCGCCCGCCTGCTGACCTTCGAAAGCGCTGATCGACTTTTCCCCACACCCGATGTCTGGCTCAAGGCCGCCAAGGGCGTCGGTCAGAAGGCCCTGCGCTGTGCTGTCCTCGGCGGTAGCGCCCGCGTCTGCAAGACGGCCCTTTCCGCGGATATGCGTTGTATTGCCGCCCCGGATGAGTACACGTCTTTCCAGGATTTCGCCGGCGTGGCCGTCGTCCTCGAAAAGCTCGACGACCTCAGCGCCCGTGAAATCCTTGAGATACTCTTCCCCTTGCACGCGGCAGCAACGAAATAGTACGGGCTGCATCGCGCGCAGCAAACCCGGCGGATATGCCTTCGCTTATCCGTGCCAAGACGGCGAGGTCCATCGTGAATGACGCCGCTAAGAAACCGATCGACCGCCTCCTCGAGATCATGCGCACCCTCCGTGCCGAAAATGGGTGCCCGTGGGATCGCGAGCAGTCACTCCAGAGCCTGAAGCAATACCTCGTCGAGGAGTGCTACGAGGTCCTCGACGCCATCGATAGCAACGACCGCTCCAAACTCGCCGAGGAATTGGGCGACCTTCTCCTGCAGATCGTCTTTCAGTCGCAAATCTGCGCCGAGGAGGGTTCCTTTACTTTCGATGACGTGGCCCGCCTGATTTCCGAGAAGCTGGTCCGCCGCCATCCCCATGTCTTCGGCGACGTGAAGGTGTCCGGCTCCGCCGACGTCCTCAAGAACTGGGACCAGATCAAGCGGACCGAAAAGGAAGGCGAACTGAGGTCCGTTGTCGCCGGCATTCCCAAGCACCTCCCCGCTCTGCACAAAGCCCAGCAGGTGCAAAAACGTGCCGCACGCGTTGGATTTGACTGGGAGGCCGTCCACCAGGTGATCGACAAGCTCGAAGAGGAGACCGCCGAGGTCAAGGAAGCCCTTGCCAGCGGTCAGACCGAGAAGGTACGCGAGGAAATCGGCGATCTCCTGTTCGCCGTCGTCAACCTCTCCCGCTTTCTCGGCCACGACGCCGAAGAGGTCCTCAACGGCACCATCGCCAAGTTCGTCCGCCGTTTCCAGGGCATCGAACAGCGCATCCACGAGCAGGGCCGTAAGATGACCGACTGCAATCTCGCAGATCTCGATGCAATTTGGGACGACATCAAGGCGTCGGAAGTCAGGCAGAATCAGAAATCCGACCAGGCATCGCCCTGAGGCGATCGGGCGCAAGCCCTGGGGGATGGAGTCCGGCGGAAACGAGATGAACAAGAGGGTCACCATCAAGGACGTTGCGGCAAAAGCCCGCGTCACGCACCCAACCGTTTCCCGTGCTCTAAGCGACAGTCCCCGCGTAAGCGAGGCGACCAAGAAACGGATCCGAAAGATTGCCGCGCAGCTCGGCTACCGGCCCAATCTGATCGCACGAAGCCTCGTTCGCAAGCAATCCCGGGTTGTCGCCGTGATCACGCCCGACCTCAACCCGCATGTTCAACCCATCCTTCGCGGGGTCGCGGACGCGTGCCGTCGCAGCAACTACGCCCTCATGCTTCTCTCCACGGACTATTGGACCGAGGAAGGTCTCTCGTACATGTGGGTCCTCGATAACTGGCGCGTGGACGGCATCATCATCTACAATGTGTTGTATCAGCGAGCCGCCGCACGAGATCTCCAGCGGCTTCAATGCGAGCGGGTCCCTTCCGTTTTCATCAACAAGTACCTCCACGATCGGAAGACGAATAATGTGAGCGTGGACAATTTCGACGCCGTCCTTCGCGCGATGACCCATCTTCATGATTTGGGTCACAGACGGATCGGCATTATGAACGGACAGGCCATGTCCGTGGACGGCGTGGAACGATTTGATGGATTCAGGAAAGCGCTGACCAAACTGGGGTTGCCGCTCGAGAAGCATTTCGTCGGATGCGGAAACTACTCCGAGGAGCAGGCCTTCGAGGAAATGACCCGGATCCTGTGTCTTCGCCCACGGCCGACCGCCATGTTCTGCGCCAACGATCTGATGGCTATGGGCGTCATCAGGGCGGCACAGAAGAAAGGTCTGAAGGTACCGAGGGACCTCGCCGTGGTCGGCTTTGATGATATTGAATCCGGACAGTACTTTTCACCGTCGCTGACAACTCTGCGCCCACCCCTGCGGGAAACCGGCGAGCGCGCCGTGGCGCTGTTGATGAGCCTTCTCGAAAATCCACGACGCGCCCCGGAGCAGATAGCGATGAAAGCAAAGCTGATCGTCCGCCAATCGTCGGGCACCCTCAATCGACCGTAAAGCCCGGATCACCATACAGAAGCGTGACGTTGGCCGGAGAGCTTGGCAGCCTGACTTCCCGGGCAGAGAAATCCTTCCATTCCTGCCCGTTGACCCGGACACCGCGCAACGGCGTTTCCATGGGCGAAACCAGCGTGATCCATCCCGGGGGACGAAGGTCTCCCGTCAGGCGGACGTCCACTTGATCCTTTGTGCCGGTCAGTCGAAGACCACACTTTCCAAAATGTGTCGCCACACCACGAAGCTCTACCCCGCCGGGGGCCAGAACCCATTCCTCCGGAATTCCCGCGGCGAGGACAAGGGCATCACGCTTCTCATAGAGAAACAGGCTCATGAGGGCGCTGATGTACTGCGCACTTACCCACGTATGGGGCATGTCGCCAAAGATCGTCGGCCGGCGCTCATCGCTGTTAACGACCTCGGGCCACTGCTTCCAGCCGATCGGCTTGCGATGCGCCAGCATGAACCGGAGAAACTTGATCGCACGATCCTTGTGACCCATGTACAGGAAAGTCTCTGCAATGGGCATCTCCTCGGGTGTAAACCGGTATACGGCTCCGGGCTTCTGCCATGACTGAAATTCCTCGTAGTACTTGTCCATCGTACGACCAAGAGCAGGTTGCGGCATGTTGGCCAGTTCGCCGCAATGGGATACACCGGCCGCAATGGAAGACGCCCAGAAATGCGTCCCCTCGGGATACTCGGGAATGTAATCAATGCCATGCTTCTTCATCGCGCCGGTCATCGACGCATAAACAGAATCCCGGAGTGCGATGTACTGACCACCCATCCACTCAACCAGATCGTCCCTTCCCAGGATGCGGGCAATCGACATCCCATCATTCCAGGCTTTGAGCGTCCACAGATTGTCATAGTAGTTGTGATTCGCGTAGGACTTGGAAATGAGCCCGTACATTAGCTTCTTGTCCGGATCATCCCGGTACTCGGCGGTGGTGCGCCGGCTTCTGAGTTCCTCCGCAAACCGCAGGGCCTTCACGACGTTCGTCAGTTTGCCCTGCAGAAACGCAAGATCACGTGTGAACTCGTAGTACTGCAGCACGGCATAGATGTACTGGCCCTGGCTGTCATACTCGCTGATATTCTCCCAGAATGGGTTTTTCGCTTTGTTGTCAATGACGCACGGTATCTCTCCGGTCGGAAGCTGGTAGGTCGTGTACAAATCGATGAATGCGCGCGCCTCCTTGAAGAAGCCCAGCCGCATCAGCGCCACGGCGGCGATTCCCCCGTCCCGAATCCAGGACTTGTCGTAACACCAGGTGCCCGGCTGCAACCAGGGACCGTCCTTCGTGATGAATGTGTAGCCGATATTCGCCTTCAAGGTCTCCGTGAAGCCGGGCTCGGGAATCGCGATCTCAATGGGATTCACCTTGGTTTCCCAGAAGGCCACCTGCGTCCCCAAGATCCGCTCGAACCCTTCCTCCACACCGACCGCACCCATTCGCACGGTCAACTCCGGACTTGTTTCGTGAAGAGGCATCGCTACGTAGATGTCCCTGGAGTCGCCGGGCTCCAAGGCAAAGTCATACCGCAAGACCGCAGAACTGAACCGATCCGGATCGTTGGTCACATCCCCGCCGGACGGGATGAGGCCTTGCTGCAAGTCATCCACAAGTACATCCCGACAAGGCGAACGGAGTGCCGGTTTGCCGGCCAGGGTGCCGAAGCCGCTGGGCTGGGTGAGCAGCGAAATATGGTACTTGTCGCTAATGTCCAAACCCTCGCCGGTCCGCCGAATGGAACTGACATAGGTCAGACCTCCCTTCCCTTTCCCTTCGGCCTCATTCTCGCCCTCCCCCTCTCCCTGCCAGGGCGGATAAAGCTGAAATGGCCGGAGCAACAGAAAGAGACTGCCGCTGACATCCACTTCCCGATCATTATGGATTCGATATTGCGTGTACGTGGATGATTGGCCCGCTTTGCCCCCGGCCAACATCGTAATGTCCATGTTGAGACCGTCGACGGCCCAGTCTACGGAAGGAATCGGGAGCACATTGTCCTGCAACGACTGCCGGACAACCGCCTGATCGCGCGTCACCAGTTGATCATCCACATAAAGCAAAGGCATGACGGTAAACCCGCGCTTGTGATGCTCAATGGTTCCGTCCTCGCAAAAGATGCTCTCCTTATCATCGTCCGCCACCCCGACGACCGTCCAAAACGCCTGCTGGTCCGACATCCATCGCGGGTAGCAGCCGGGCGCTCGTGCCGAAGCGATTTCAAAGAATTTTTGCAGCGTCACGGCTTCGTCCGGCATGCCCACCTCTACGCGTCGTATCTCAACACCATTGCCCGTACCGCTCTCACGGCATTCAATGCGCACGTATTGTCCCGTTGATTTCTCAAAATACACTCGCGTCGCGCCGCCCGCGGCGCGATCCTGCGAGTAAACATGCCGCCAATCCTTGCCATCGTCGGAAACGGCCACATCAAAGGCCCGTGCGAAGTCCGGACCCCAGTTCACAAGAAGTCTTCCGAACACCCTTGGCCGGCGAAAATCAATCTGCAGCCACTCGCCGGTTGAACCCACGCTGTGCCAGCCGGCATTTGTCCCGGCGGACAGGAGCCGCACCGGCTCGTCGCCGGGGCGGGCAGAGGACGCCGTGAACAGGGGTTCGGCGCCCGGCGCCTCGGTTTCGAGCTCCCAGATCGAGTAGCCGAAATCCGTGCCTCGCTTGCTGCACTCAATCCTGACCCATCGCGCCGCCCGCGGCTGGAACCAGACCTCATCCTCACCGCCATCTCCGTTTGTGGTCGAATACGCTGTCTCCCACCTTCCCCCATCAAGCGATGTCTGAATCTCGTAGGCGCTTGCGTAGGCTGTCTCCCAGTACACACGAAGTCCGGCCAGTTCACGAACCGCACCGAGATCGATCTTTAGCCATTGAGAATCAGAAAGAGCGCTGCTCCATCGGGTATCTCTATTCCCATCGATCGCGTTGGCCGCCCGGCTCCATTCATCCGGTGTCTGCACCGAAGACGCCGTGACACTCCAACCACCAGCCGGCCCCGTAACAGGTGGGGGCGGGGCGGCCGTTGGTGACGCGACCGGCGTCGGCGCCGAAATGTTGCGTTCCGCTTCCGGGCATCTCGGCCGACAGCCGGCCATGAGAATCACCAGCCCCAGAAACCAGACTCGAGCCAACGGGCACTGTTTTCGTGACTTCATGACACCCTCTTTCTGGACGAGATTGAAACGGTCTGGCCCTAATCCACGACAACTTCCGCATCATCGATCCAGACGAACGATTGTCCTCTTCCCGACTTCATACGCTCATCTGCAAAGACCACCCTTACTCGCGTCGCCCCTGCCGGCACAAGCCCATATATGCGTGACGGCCGCCAGCCCTGCTTCATTGATCCGGCCGCAGGCCTGGAAACTTCTCGAAGCACTTTTCCTTCGCTGTCCAGGAACTCCATCTTCATCAACAAGGATCCGGAA
The DNA here is from genome assembly GCA_036821485.1 of Verrucomicrobiota bacterium. Taxonomy (GTDB): domain Bacteria; phylum Verrucomicrobiota; class Kiritimatiellia; order CAIQIC01; family JAGNIJ01; genus DAISJM01. The sequence continues at coordinate 27,395 of DAISJM010000030.1, forward strand.
TGGTCGGGTTCTGTCAGCAGCCAGACCGTGAAAACGCATTTCCGCCCCACCACGGCCGTCCCCGATAGATCGACTTCCTGCGCTATCGCTCCAAAGGCGTCCTGCATGCCGCTGTCATTTCCAATGCCGAAAGCCCACTTTCCCGTGTGGGGGTGCCAATCGCCGCGCTCAAGCCGCTGCGCGGTGCCCGTAACGCCCCAATACGGCACTCCTCCCTCCTCAAATCCGCCATTGCGGAGAAGATTCAACCCCTGCGCGCACACCGGCGCCATGTCCGCAAATGCGATCAGTACGAGCAGTCCAACCGCCACCGTCCTCATACCCCGCCTCCTTTCCCGACCTCCCTGAAGATGAACTCCGCGGGCAGCCCATCGACGATAATCCCCTCGGGCAATACGGCCTTCCAAGCCCGCCCATCGCTGGACACTTCGGCATCAGCCATTTCCACCGGCAACTTGAAGCGAATGCCGCGTGGAGGACGCGCATCGCCACACAGATGCACGCGGACGCCTTTTCGGCAGTCGCCCCGCATGTCGAAGTTCAGAACGCCGAACTGCGTAGGCAGATTTTGTACCGACACGCCATCTCCCCTTACCCATTCTTCCGAGATGCCCTGTCCGACGATCAAGACATCCCCGTCTTCCTCCGCAAACAATCCACGCACCGCGTGAAGATACTCCGCGCCCACCCATGCGTGCGGCATGTCGCCAATGTTCCGCGGGAATCGGGCATTACTGTCAACGACCTCGGCGAATTGATGCCAACCCATCGGACGACGATAGCGCATAAGGAACCGCAGCGCCTCGAGAGCTGAACGCCTCTTCCCCATTTGCAGCAACGCACGCACCATCATCAGCTCGTACGGGGCCAGAACAAACTGCGCGCCATCCACCATGCGCGCTTTCACAAGTTCGACATAACGGTCGAGGGTGATTCTCACGAGATCCGAGGAGATGGCGTGAAGCTGCCCGCCATGCGCCAACGCACCGATGGTGAAAGCCGGCTCGAAAGCGTCTGCTTCCACGAAACTTGGTACGCCGCTCGTATCTCTCGAAGCGTTCACAAGCGCCATGGATTCCCAGAGGGCATCACGCAAAGCCGCATACTCCCGCCTCATCCATTCCGCAAGGCGGGACTCGCCAAGACTCTCGGCCATCGTGCAGCCGTCATTCCACCCCACCAAGGCCCAGAAACTGTCCCAGTACGTGTGGAAAGGCCCGCCCGGTGTGGCCGGTTCGTAGCTCCGCGACACGGGGATAATCCCGAAGCACATGCGTTTCTCCGGCGGCCCATTCCTGTACTCCGGCGTGCATCGGCTCGCCCGCAGGGCCTCAAGGAACTTCAGCGCCTTTTCCACGCGACCGAATTGCCTCTTCAGAAAGTCCATGTCCCGCGTGAATCGGTAGTATTCCCACACGGCGTGGACGAATTGTCCCTGGCTATCGTACTCGCACAGACCCGCCTTCTCCTCCCACAACGGGTCCTCCCGCTTGGTGTCGATGATCGGCGACACCTCCCCGCTTTCGAGTTGGAAGCTCCCCATCCAATCGATGAAGGTTCCTGCCTCCTCCGCGGCGCCCATCTTGAGCATCGCAAGCGCCTGCACACCGCCATCCCTCATCCACGACTTGTCGTAACTGCGCGACCCCGGCTGAAAACCCACGCCATCCCGCGTGATCAGGTTGTAGGCGATGTTGGCCTTCAGCGCGTCCGTGATGCCCCGATCTGGCACGCGGATTTCCACCCGGCTGACCCTCGACTCCCACAACTCAACCAGTTCGTCCCGCATCGACTCATACTGTTTGCGCACCTGGCGTTCCGCCAGACCCGGCGCCCACACGGGTTCCACGTCATGCAGCGGCACGGCAACAAATACTTCGCGACACTCGCCCTCAACCAGATCGAAGTCGTACGCCGCCACCGCCGAGGCCAGGCCCTCTTCATCCGCCGCATCGACCACCGACTGCAACTGATCCGACAAAACACGATCCGCAACGTCCACCCCGCCTGCCAGCGCCATGAACGTGTCTGGCTTGGTCGCCAGAAAGACCCGTCGACCCTCATCCAATTCCACGACGTTCTCCGCGTACCGAATCGCCCGGATTCGCGCAAACCCGTCATGCCCCCCCTGCCACGGCGGATACACCTGCACCGGGTGGAGCATCAGGTACAACCGCCCCCTCCACCGCTCAGACCCTTGTGCCCTGACGCTGTATCGCAGATACACGGTCGACGACCTTCCCCCGTAGGCGAACGCCTGCACGTCGAGAGTCACCGCCCCATGCGTCCAGGTCACCGTCGGTATCGGCAGATACCCCCGCTCCAGGGTCTGGACAACCAGCGCTTCATTGCGCGTCACAAGGCTTCCCGCAACCCTGAGCACCGGCTGGATCGTGAAGCCCCTCTTGTGGGCCTCCACGGTTCCATCCTCGCAGAACAGGCCCTCTCTCTCGTCCTCCACGGTCCCCACCAACGTCCAGTACGGCTGAATGGCCGACAACCAGTGAGGAAAACATCCCGGCGCCCTTCTCGCGGCGGCCTCATATCGCTTCGTGACATTCATGGTTTCGACACCGTCTTTCCGTGTGGTTTCCACCGTCACACCCCTCTCCGTTCCGCGGACACCCCGTCCGGCATCCCGGCAAAACATCATGGAAACTACAATAGACACACGTGTGCGCAATGTCAAGCGCCGCCGCGTTTCCCCCTGTTTCGCCTATTTTTCCACGGGAACAACGATGCCGCGCATGATGATCTTCTGGCAGAGTACGAAAATGACAAAGGTCGGAATCGCCGCGACGAGCAGCGAGGCATACATCACCGCCTGGCCGCTCCGCTCCTGCAACTGGTAGAGCCACACCATCATCGTCCACATCTTCTCGTCCTGGCAGATCAGCAGCGCGTACATGAAATTCGAATACGCGGCGGTGAAGGCGTTCAGCGCCACCACCGACAGGATCGGCGTGGAAAGACTCATCGTGATACGCCAGAACATCGTCCACTCGCTCGCTCCATCAATCGACGCACTCTCGTAGAGCTCGCGCGGCAGGGAATCGAAGAACCCTTTCAGCAGGAATATGGCGTATCCGTTGGCCAGCCCGGGCAGAATCAGGGCCGCAAAGGTATTCAGCAACTGCAATTTCCTCAGCATCAGGAATACGGGAATCTGCGTCACCATCGGCGGAAATGCCATCGTCAGCATGAGGAAGAGCAGAATCTTATAGGTCGAAGGCATCCGGTAGCGGCTCATCGCATAGGCAGCCAGCGGATTGACGATCAACGCAAACAGCACGGCCAGCGTACAGTAGATGGCCGTATTGGCGATCCCTCGGCCGTGGAAGAGTATGTAGTCCAGCACCGTCCTGTAGTTTCGCGTGACGAACTCCACGCGGAGCGAGCGCCGCATCGTCTGGAACGCCTTGAAATGATACGCCTGCTGCGGCGGCACAATGTCATCAAACCCGCTGAACGACACCCCCACAGCCTCGTTCAGCGCGGCAACATCTCCGTACTTCTCCCGCAGCCAGTCACGGAACATGAACTCGATGCTATGAATGCGTAGATGATCCGTTGGAATCCGGTATTCCCGGCCTGTGTCCGGGTCGCGCCACCCGCTCACAACAGCCGACCAGTCGCTCAGCGCCACTCCCTCGAACGGAGGCTCTTCCATCATCGGCACATCATCGAACGACGCATAGGACGTTCCGTGGTTCCGGTTCAGGGCCGCCACGTCCCCATACTTGGCCTTCAGAAAGCCGCGATACTCCGGCAGCGCGGCCTTGTCCGCACGCAACCAGAGGAGGTTCAGGTTCTCGCGCACAAAGAGCTCCCAGTCCTGCCGGGCCAGCCCGGTCTTCGGCGCAACACGCGGCAGGTGGACCTCGTTGTAGGACCGATACGCTGTGCCATGCAGCTTGTTGTATTCCCCGATGTCGCGCGAATAGAGCGACTTCAGATACTGGCGCTTGAAGAATCCTTCGGGCGAGTGGTAGTACAACATTCCCCCGGGCCGTGACCGCTTGAACGTGTTCAGGGCCTCGGCGAATCTCGTACGCTGCGGCATGGTGACCCGCGGCAGATAGTTCTCTGGCACCACGTAGAAGGCATTCCAACTGACAAAGTCCGTGCCCAGGAGATCGTTGACCTCCTCGATGTCATCCCCATACTCCCGCATGAGCGCGGTCTTGAACTCCCGCGCGCCGCCCGGAACCGTGCGGGACACATTGGCCGCCATATATCCGCACGCGTACATGTAGTCGGCCACCGATGCACTGGACAGAAACGACGCCCACTCGTCCACCAGCCGCGCGGGCATCACCGTCGGCGGCTCCGTCATCTCGAACGATGTGAAGTCGGAATCATACGTGCTGTTGAGCGCGTCCAGCGACTCGTTGAACAACCCTTCCAGGTGCTTCCTGTACAGCGCGTCGTCGCTGCGCAGAAATTCGGGCACCATGTCGATATCCTTCAGGTCGACCGCGCTCTTGGTGCTGCCGGACAACATGATCAGGAACGGGTAGACCATGGTCACCCCGCCCAGCAGCAGCAGCGCATAGATGCTGCCCAGCAGCAACCGCACCTTCCAACTTCTCCGCCCTATGGACGAGATTATCGGCATGGCATGACATTGGAGTAATGGAGGGCTGGAGTGGTGGAGGGTTGCAGTGACAAGAGAAGACAAGATCCTCCCATCACTCCATCACTCCGATACTCCAGCAGTCTCTTCACTTCTCCTTGCCCCCCGTCGTCTTGAACTCGATCTTCGACAGAATCTGCAACTGGTAGATCGTGAACCCGATGAGCATGAACCCAAGCACCCAGGCCATTGCCGTGGCCGGCCCAAACTTGAGGAACATGAACGCCTTGTAGAAGATATGCAGGTCGGCCACTTCGGTGCGCGATGCACCGCCCGTCATCGCCAGGATGTTCGGGCTCGCGTACAGCCACGAATGGATGAACACCCCCACGAAGTTGATCATCAGCAGCACCTTCAGCATCGGGAAGACGACGAAGAGAATCTTGTCGATGAACGTCGCGCCATCCATGTCGGCCGCTTCGTAGAAATCATCCGGGATTCCCTTCAGCGCCGCCAGGTAGATCAGGCAGCCCGGCCCCATACCCGCCCACACCATCGGCATCACACAACACAACATCGCTGTTTCCGGATCCTGCAGCCATCGGTACGGTTCCGGCTGTGTCAGGATCAGCCGCTTCAGCAACGGCACGCCCGGCAACATCAGCATCGGCCGCGCCAGGTTCACACAGGTGTAGAGCAGCGCAATCCCGACGCCCAGAAACAGCCCCGCCGCGAGCAACATGCGATGCGACAGCAGCCGCCGGAAGAAGGAGTACGCAACAAAGAACAGAACGCAACCGGCGGCAAGGTACCCGATCGCCGGGATGCGCATGACCACGGCATTCAGCACGCCCAATTCCGTCGGATCGTAAAACGACTTCCACAGCAATACCACCACCAGACCGGTTATCACCGCCGGCAGGTAGAACACCGTCCGAAAGAGCACCTTCCCACGCGGCACTTCCTGCAGGAGGATCGCCAGCGCAACCGGAGGAATGAACGTCAACGCCAACACGAGAAACGTGTAACGAAACGAGTTCCATACCGCAGCCCACCATTCGCCATCCCACAGAACGTCGCCAAAGTTGTCCAGCCACACAAACTGCGATCCGCCCAGGATGCGGTAGTCGAGAAATGCGATCACCGAGCCCTGCAGAATCGGGATATACTGCCAGAAGACGATCGTGGCGACCGCCGGGATGAGAATGAAATACGCTATCGCGTACTTCCGGAATCCCCATGCAACCCGGTGCCCCGGAACAACCTCCACCGGCGTAAACACGCGCGTCACGCGGCGCAGGACAACAATGAAGGTCACCACGATACACATGAGCGCGATCCCCGCTGTCACCCGCCGCATGGACTGCTGCCTGGGGCTCAATATCCCGATCATTTTCTCGTTCGTCACTTTCACCGCGTTCTGCAGCAACTGATGCAGTACGGCGCGCCTCGGACCATCCTCCGCCGGCAGGCGCCCCGCCAGCATCATCTGCTCGGCCTCCTGCATCGGCTTCGTCATCAGGTTGTAGACCAACTGGCAGTTTCTTCCGTAGGGCTCCGGCCGACCGGTTTCGATCGCTATGTCGAAGCATTCCTTCCAACCGCGTGGCGCCAGGCGGATCAGTTCCGGATAGCCGAACATCGCGAGGTACCGCGGGTTCACGAAGCGGCCGAGACCGCCTTCAACCATCACCCGCGTCTTGATGCGGACAGTATCTTCGCTGTCGTAGAACTTCATGTACTCCCATGCCGCATCGCGGACCGCCACGTTGTCGATGCCGGCAAACAGCCCCATCATCTTGCTGTTCAGTTCCGCCCCCCGCTGCCCCGTCGGGCCAATCGGTACGGGCACCATCCCCGTGATGTCCGGATTGATCGTGGAGAACAGTTTTTCATCCACATACTCGAACATCATGCCGATCTCGCCGCGCGACCATTTGACTTCGTTGTCCGTCTCCTTGTAGGCGTAGCCGTACCGTTTGCGGCCCTCGGAATCCGTCCACGGCTCGACGCTCAGGCGGGTATAGAAATCCAGCGCGACGGCGGCTTCCGGTGAATCGAATACGGCGCGCCACTCGTCGCGCTCCTCATCGTAAGCCAACGCCTCCCCACCCGCCGACCACAGGAAGGATGTCCAGTACCACGATTCGTGCAGGCCACGCCCAAGCCCGACGCCGTAGATGCCGCGGCCCGGATTCGAGATCCGTTTCGCCGCAGCCATGAAATCGTCCCACGTCCAGTTGTTGGTCGGATACGGCACCCCCGACGCATCGAAGAGGTCCTTTCGATAGGTCACCACCCGCCCCAGCGCGCCGCCATAGGGCAACGCCCACACATGCTTCACCCCCTTGGGCCCCTTGCGATAAATGACCGGCCAAATCTTGGAGTGAATGCGAAAGTTCTTCTCATCCTCCGTCATGCCGACAAGGTAACCGTCCTCCGGCTTGTCCAGCGGGTAGAGGAAACTCTGCTGGATGTACGTGTCGGACTGGCGGAAATTCACGTAGATGATGTCGGGCGATACGCCGCCGGCGATGGCCATGAGCGGCCGTGCATCCATGCTCAATCCCTGCACAGTGATGCCCGAGAAACGATGCAACTGAACCTCGACCCGGGTCCAGTCATGCTGCCCGTAGCGCTCCGGGTCAGCCTCGTACCGCGCGCGATATTTCTGCTCGAACAACGCGGGAAACCGCCGGACGAATTCTTTCACGGCCGCGGCCGCGGCACGATTGGCAGGATCGGTCCGACTCGGATCGGGCAGGTCAAACGCCTTGACGTGAATGATCGTCTTGCCGTCGCGATCCTCGATCCAACCCGCCTGAGCAGAAATGGCCACGGCCGTCAGGAAAAGGAAGAAGGCAAAACCTGCAGCACGAGCATGAACCATTCGTCGGAGATTCACAGGGACCACTTTGTTAGGTTAACTGATAAACCCATTTATGCCCCATTCTCTGTCTCTTAGCAATACCAGAATGTATTTACCGATGCCATGTCAAGAACCTTGCCCTGACATCCGAAACATACTACATAGAAGACCCCATGCACCTGTAGCTCAATTGGACAGAGCATCAGACTTCGGATCTGAGGGTTGCAGGTTCAAGTCCTGCCAGGTGCGCCACTTCCCCTCGCAGGCTTGTCCGCCGAACTACGCCCGGGCAAGCCATCTGGCCCTTTGTGGAGTGCGGCGGCTTGACGCCGCTGTGCCTGCATCTCCCCGACTGAGGGCCGGTCATCGGTTCAAATGCCATCACCTCGTATTTCTTTGACTGCATACTGATAACTGGCTACTGATTACTCCGCAGTGCGGAGAGGTGCCCCCGCCTCCGTGGTACGGAGGTGAGGCCTCGTGTTTTTTGAAGAAGTTGTTTGTGGAGAGGTGCCAGAGTGGCTGATCGGGCACGCCTGGAAAGCGTGTGTACTTCGAAAGGAGTACCGAGGGTTCGAATCCCTCCCTCTCCGCCATCCCGACCGCGAAGCGCGTCGGGATGCCACGCCGGAGCTTCCGAGCGAAGGCGGGCGTTTCTTGTTGTTTTCGGCGGCAACCGACCAGGTGGTCGAGAGGCGAATGTGCAAGGGAGGTGCGGTATGGTTAGGCACTTGCTTTTCAGGATCCTTTCAGTCGCAGGAATCTGCGCCATCCTCTGCAGCACCGCATCTGCTCAGGCCAAAAAACCTGAACCCGAGCACACTATCTGGGTCAAATTCGATTCCGACCCGCCCAATGCTGAAATCTTCGCCCTGCCTCCCGAAGACAGCGATTCTGAACTCGGTCCCCGGCTCGGCATCGCCCCCTGCGTCGTCCCCGTTGATCTGACTTGGGGACGCAAGATGCTCAAGAAGCGCTGGGATATGCTCGAGATATGGTGTGCAGCCGATGCCTGCCGCGCAGAATTCAACGAGAACAGCGACTACGACATCTTCCTCCCCGTCATCGCCATCAAGGACGGCTACACCAGGAAACGCGTCGACGGCAAGGTGCTGACCCTCAAGAATCCGGGCCCCGACTGGTCCGGCAAGCTGCTGTGGCCCAGGCAGGGCGAAGTCCTCATTCAGCTCGCCCGCACCGGCGAAAAGAAGTCCGCCGAGGCCACCGCCCAACAGCCCACCGCCCCCACCGGTCTCCGCCGCGTCATTCTCGGCGGCGCCAGCGGTGGCGCCCCGGCCAGCGCCGGCACGCTGACCGTCTACTGCAACATTCCCGGCTCCGACCTGTTCATCGACCGCCGCTACGCGGGAACCACACCGCTTCAGGTCGTGCTCTCCGCCGGCCCCCACACGATTCAAATCCAGAAACCCGGCCTCGCCCCCGTCCGCAAGGACATCCACATCACCGAAGACACCGAACTCATCTATCGTGCGAACCTGGCCCCCTGACCGCGTACTGCATTCTTTGTTCTGTATTCTGCGTTCTTCGTGTAGCATTTCCCCATGCTCCAATTCGGAATCAAACCTGACAAGGAAGCCCAGTTGCAGCGGCGGATGACTGAACTCGGCATCCGCGAGGGCGATCTCGTTGAACGATTCATCCGGGGCTCCGGCGCGGGCGGGCAGAAGATCAACAAGACCTCGTCGTGCGTCTACATCCTCCATAAGCCCACGGGCATTGAGGTCAAATGCCAGCGCGAGCGCCTGCAATCGCTGAATCGCTACCTCGCCCGCCGGGAACTTTGCGACCGGGTGGAGGCGAAGGTTCGAGGCGTTGGCCTGGCCCGGCAGCAGGAAGCGGAACGTATCCGCCGCCAGAAACGCCGCCGCTCCCGCCGCCAGAAGGCCCGCATGCTGGACGAGAAGAAGAAGCAGGGGGCAAAGAAAGCCCAGCGGCGGTCTGTGTCCAACTGGGACAGCGCCTGACGGGCGATTGAGCGGAATCAGTCGCGGCAGTAGACATCCACACAGCCTTGTAGCATACTTATTTTCAGGCAATCGCAGGGGAGGCGCGGGACATGAAATTCACCGACGACTATACCGCGAAGTATACAATCTGGGCTCGTTCAAGCCGGGTGGTTCCTCTCCCCCGTATTTCGAACCTTCCGCACTTCACGTCCAAGAAGTTCGATTCCTACGAGGAATTCAACGCCTGGAAGAAAGAGCGATTGAGCCAACTAGCTCATTCCGGAGGTGCGAAGTGGACGAAGTGATTGCACTTTTCAACACGAATCGCGTTCGTTACCTCCTCATCGGCGGACAAGCATTGAGGTTGGAAGGCATGCCGCGTTTCTCCATGGACTGGGACATCTACATTCCAAGTCAGGACCAAGAAAACATCGATAAGATCAACAGATTGCTAGGCGACCAATTGGACGTGCCGCTTCTGCCCATGGGACCCCGCGGGGAGAACTTCGTGCAGACCTATCAGACTGTTCATGGAATCATTCAATTCCATCTTGGTGGACCTGGCCTTTGCCCTTTTGACGAGGCGGAGCGGCGAGCTGTTAAACACAAGACAGAGAACGGAACCCCCGTGAAATGCCTATCCGGCAAGGATCTCCTCGCCTGCAAGGAAGCCGCCGGGAGACCGCAGGACCAGGACGATATCCTCTTCTTGCGCCGGAAACAGGAGCTGGGGCTGCTGTAAGAGCAACGACCTGGCCGACAAGCATCACCAGTCCGAAAAGAAATCCCAGCGCCGGACAACCTCTTCGGATTGGTAAAACCCGGGCTCCCCACAATTCGGCCTTTCTCGTTCCTTCTTCAGCGTTCGATGTTGGATGTTCAGCGTTCAACGTTCCTCTCCCCCCCCCCTTTTTTTCCTCGTAGGATTGTCCCTACAGCGCCCACCGCCAGCCCCCTGAATTCCTCAATATTCCGCTGGTTTTTTATTGAGAATGCGCTTTACATGCCGTTGGCAGAGGCATAAGTTTTAATACATAAAGCAGGGACAGCCGTCTAAGAACCGCCAGGAGGACCGAGATGAAGAAGCTTCTGATTATTGCCACCATCCTCACATGCGCCGCCATCGCCCAAGCGGATCTGTTGATCGGGTTCAATTTTGCAGGCTATGCTGGTAGCGAAGTGCAGGGCACTTCCACTGTTTTTGCCGCTGGCATGCAGAACCCCGCATATCTGACGCGCGGGGCTGGACTGGTTCCATCGGCAAATGGCAACAGCATGCGTTCAGCAAATTGGGCCTCCGCCGATGTCGGCGCGGCCATTACCGCAAATGACTACTTCACATGGACGATTTCCGCAGACTCCGGTAATGCGTTTGACGCAACGAATGTTGTCTTCAACTGGAGTTATTCGAGTACCGGCCCAAGCACAATGTCCCTTCGCTCCAGTGCCGATGGCTTCGCCTCCGACTTAGCCACGTTTTCCTCTGTCGTGAATGGGGCTACACAATCCACAGCGCTCGCAATCTCTGGCGCTTCAACCGTCGAGTTCCGTCTCTACGCCTACGGCAATACCGCCACATCCGGCACGGCCGGATTTGACGCCAGCGCAGCTGCAGGAGCGGGTATTCTTGAGGTGTATGGAACCGTGGCGGCTATCCCGGAACCGGTCACCATGGCTTTCATGGGTGTCGGTCTGGCGGTGTTTGCCCTTCTGCGCCACAGGAAGAATGCCTAATTCCAATCGGTTTTTCGGAAGCCCCGGAGGGAAACCTCCGGGGCTTTTTGTTGTTTTGATCAGGGCGACGAATGGAGGATACTGGCCTTGCGATGAAACGTGGAAGCACCGCCCTATCCCTACTTGGTCTCTTTCTGCTTTTCCTGTGCATCATGGGCGACAGTGCGGTCAAGCACGAGTTGTGGATCAAGCCGGGGATGCTCCTGCGCGCAGATCCCATTCAAGGCCTGGTTGCCTTGAAGGCCAGCGAGCCAGATTGCGGTCCCGTCTTCACGGATGGAGACGCCTACTACTGGTTGTCCTACGCACAGGACATCTTGTCGAAGCACGAGTTTCGTGTTCGCGAGACCCATCTCGACAACGCCCCCTATGGTCGCCAAGTCCATTGGTTCTCCGGATTGACGTGGCTGCTCGCTGGACTTGCCTTGGTCACACATCATGCAGGAGCAATCCCCATCGCGAAGGCTCTGGAATACGCGGGCCTTGTGTCGGGGCCTTTACTGGCTGCCACGGTCCTCTTGCTGCTCCAGCCCTTCCTGGTTTCCCGCCTTTCGCGGTGGACCACGTTCTTCTTCTTGCTAAGCGTTGTTCTTCTTCCAGTGTGGCGCAAGGAGTTCAGCTACGGCCGCATTGATCACAATGGTTTTGTGGTCGGCTTAGCCATAGGCATGCTGCTCTGCTTGTACACAACCAGCATGGGGTTCGTCCCAATCCATCGAAAGCGCAAGAACGAGCCCTTTCCATGCGCTCGCAAAGCGTATCGCACTGAGCAGCGATGGTTCGTGGCCTCAGGCATCTTCGGAGGCCTCGGTCTGTGGGTACAGGCGAGTTTCTTTCTTCTGGTGATCCTTGCTGTGGGGCTGGGGGTCTTCGCTTACGCTTGGTTCTATGTCTCTCGCCGACATCGCAGTTTCAGAACAGCACGCACCTACTATGCTCTCTTGCCACAACTCTGGCGCACATGGGCTTGGGCAGGAGCTTCGACCAGCCTGATCTTCTACTTCGTAGAGTACTTTCCCGCACACATGGGCATGCGGCTGGAGGTGAACCAGCCTCTATACGCCCTCTGCTGGCTAGGCCTCACTGAGGCGCTTGTTCAATTTATGCGGCACGAGATGGGCACAGGTTCTCGCCCGTGGCAGGGATGGCTTGGCCTTGTTGCAGGGCTTGCGTTACCTGCCATTTTGGCTTGGGGACCTTCTGCTTGGTTCACGCTGCATGATCCTGTCCTACTTCGAGTACATACGCTCATCCGTGAATTCGATCCCCTTAGAGCGGTAATGCCACACGCCGGATGGCTTGCACCCCTCTTGCTGTTTGGAGGATTGCCCTTGCTGCTTGCCCCAGCGCTTTTCGTGCTCGCTTCGTCCAGATACACCGCCCTCCTGAATATCCGCATGCTGGTGGGTGTCGTTTCTTCCGCCATACTTCTCTGGGCAACTTGGAACATGAATCGTATGGCGGGCCTCTGCATGGCCGCTCTCCTGGCCCTAGGCTATGTGGTTCTGGAATGGCTTGGTCGCCCCGAAGTCTATCAACGTACCGACCGAACACTTCCACGCCCGTTCTCTGCAATGATTCAAGAAGGAAGACTGTCCGTAACTACATCTGCAGCTTTGATGCTCATAGGCTTGGCTGGTTTTGGCATCGATCTACACGGCTCGTGGCCCCGGCTGCGCGACGGC
>DAISJM010000031.1:0-37411 GCA_036821485.1 Verrucomicrobiota bacterium
GCGTGGAAGCAGCAAGCGTGCTGGACGGCCTCGGCAAGCCGACCACCTCAACCCATCGCGATCCGTCGTATCGGTACACATTGGTCTGCGGCAGGAAGTAGGTCTGGTCTCCGGCAATCACATAGACGTCGTTGTCCAACACAGCGGACGCCATATCGCCTCGAGAATCAGGCAGTCCAGCCACATTGATCCATGAAGTTCCGTTGAAGCGGCACACGTTGGTCACCATGTTGAACCCGTCAATGCTGCCCCCTATGGTGTACAGGTTCGAACCCACCGCCTTGTTCTCATGGAAGACGCGCCCCTCCGGTAGACCTGCGCCCTCGGACCATTGTGCGCCGTCGTACTCGAAAACATTGGTGCGGCTGCCCCCGCTGAGCCCAAGACCGCCGGTGAGATACATCTTCTCCAACATCACGGCGCCAGCCCCATAGTGCCGGTTTTCCGGCAGTCCTGCCACTTCGGTCCAGTTAGTCCCGTCAAACCGATAAACGTTCGTCGGGTAGTAGTGTCCCATGACGTAAATGGCTGAGTCGTAGGTGATGGCAGCCATCCATCCCATGGGTTGAGGCAATCCTGCTGCCTCTGTCCAGTTGGTCCCGTCGAACGCGTACACATTCGTTTGAACGTTCCAATCCGGATCATTCCCGCCAATCGCATATATTTTCCCGTGCAGCGTGGCAGCCTCCAGATTAGCCCGAGGGGCGGGCAACCCCGCGACTTCCGTCCAAGAACCGCCCGAGTTGTCCCAGATGAATCCCGCCGCGTTATATGTGTACGCGTTGCTGACCACGAGGTCGCCGTCCGACTGAATCACCAAGTCGCCCAGCCCCGGCGCGCCCGCGCCCGCCCGCACGCTCACCCAGTTCGTGCCCTGATCCAGAATCGTTGCCGCGATTCCGCACAGCGTTACGTTTGTGATGCTTGCTCCGTCGCCGATCCGGCCGTTGGTGATCAGGACCTCATTCCCACCCGCGGCCGGACCGCTGAGCGGATTCACTGCAAAAGCCTTCACCAGATTCGTAACGGCCGCCGCAGGATTCCAATTGCCGTTGCCCGCCTGCGACGCCGCCACCAACACATCGCCGGCGCCGGTGAACGTCAGGTTCGTTCCGTTGAGCGCGCCGGGCCCGGAGACCACCGCGAACTCCGCCACCGGCAACCCGGAACTTGCCGTCGCCGCCAACGCAACAACCCTATTCGTGAGTTGCGGCTGGAGAGCGGGGAAACTAATCGACTGATCCGCCTTCGCAACCGTCAACGTGCCCGTCGCCGCACCCTGATACATCACCTCGTTGACGACCCCCGTCACTACATATATCCCCGCCGCCTGTGGTGAGCTTGCCGAACCATCGTACGTGATGTTGACCGTCAATCCTGTCGGGCTTGTGGTCGCCGTCACCACTCGTGGCGAACCATTGTACGTCTGCTCCAGGTCATGCAGCGTCACCGTCGCCGTGGCCTTCGTCACGGTGAACGAGTTCGTGACAGCCGCCGCGGCATAGTTGGTGTCGCCCGCCTGCGAGGCCACGATGCGCACCGTACCCGCGCCGTTGAACGAGAGGTTCGTCACGCCGGAAATGACCGCAGGCCCGCTCCCGACCGCAAAAGTCACGGGCAGGCCCGAGCTGGCTGTCGCAGCCAGGCCCAACTTGTTCGTCGTCTCCTGCGTCGCGATGGCCGGGAAGTTGATCGTCTGCGGCGTGCCGAGCACGGTCAGTGTCGCTGTGTTCACGCCCGCGAACATCGCGGTGTCGACCTGCCCGGTGACCGTATAGGTTCCGGCGTTGAGTGGTGCCGACGCGCTGCCATCATACGTGATGGTGACCGGCAAGCCCGTCGGTGTCGTGGTCGCCGTCACCACTCGCGGCGTGCCGTCGCGCTCCTGCACGAGATTGGTGAAGGCGATGTACGCCGTTGCCTTCGTCACTGTGATGCTGTTCGTGATGGTGGGTGCGACATCGTAATAAATGTTTCCGAGTTGCCACCCGATCACCTTCACCACGCCCGTGCCTGTGAAGGACAAGTTCGTGGCGCCCGTGACAACGCCGGGCCCGGAATAGGCGCTGAAGGTGACCGGCAGGCCGGACGAGGCGATCCCCGACAACCCACTTTGTTCGTGGTGAGTTGCGGGCCGGGATTGGGAAACGAGATGGTTTGTGGACGCCGGATCACGTTGAGGGTGATCGGAACCCGGAGCGGGCTGTTGGTCGCGCCCGGAACCGTGATCACACTCGTCGCGGTATACGTGCCCAGATCGAGGCCGGCCACCGACACCGACGCGGTGAAGGTCTGGCTGTTCTGGAAAGCGAGCGTCCCCGCAGACGGACCACCGAGCGTCAGCCAGTTGGTGGGTCCGGCGCCGAAGGTCAGGTTTCTGGAAAAGTCCATGCCGCTGCTTCCGACACTCTGGAGCGAGAACGTCTGGGCCGCTGGATTGGAGCCATCGTAATAAGCCGTGAACGTCAGCGACGCCGAACTCATACGCGGCTCCGGTGGCGCGGTCAAGTCGCTCGAGATCACGTCCAGTTGGACAGCCGCCCCGTTCCACGTGTTGTCCCACACGTATTCCTGGATCGCCACCCAGATCGGAGTCCCCGCCGGAATGCCGAACGCCCCGAGATTGATCGTGTACTGGTTCCACGGAGGAAACTGGCCGGGCCATGAACCCTTGGCGAAGATGTTTGTGAGAGCCACGATGGTGAAGTTCGCCGGCGCGGGACCGGCGGTCGAGATGCGGACGCGTACTTCGTCCGGGTAGTTCGTGAAGTTGAACCGCAGCCAGTAGCTCAGGGAGGACGTCGCCGTCAGGCCGGTCAACCGTGGCGAAATCAGCCACTGGTCGTTATGATAGCCCTCGGCGGGCCCACCCCCCGTGTCCCACGAGCAGTAGGCGTTGCGCGTTCCAGCTCCGGCCGTCGGCGGAACCGAACTCGTACCATTGCCCCAACCAGGGAGCGGCATGACACCAATCGGCAACTGATACCAGCCCGAGCCGCCCAGCAGATTCGTCTTGATCCAGCCCGGCGGCGGAACGCCGTATTCGAACGATTCTAACATCTGGCCGAACGAGGGGAGAACAAGAAGGAATATGAGAACCGCCGCAAGAATGAATTTTTCCAGGGGTTGCCTGCCCGAGCCGCCGCCCTGCGGCCGAGGGAAAATCAGGACGCACTTTTTCCAATCCTTGGAAAAAATGCCATTCACCCCGCCGCTCCTTGATGTACGACGACGCATGGATTGCCGGACTTGTAGAACAAACGCCGTGCGAAATCAACGTAATCCGCGCCTACTGCGGCAACTGCACGCGTACGCGGTAAAAACGATTCGTGACCTGCGATGGATCAGGGTCGGTCAGCGCGCCGTCGTCCAGCCACTGCACCGTGCCGCCGGTGCCCAGAATCGCGTTGCTGTTTGCGACCGACCATGACTGGCTTAGCAGCGACGTGTTCTGGTAGCTGATGAAATAATCGCGATTCTGCTTCGTCGCGAATCTGACCACAATGCCTGTCGGCGACGGGTTGGCAACGGTGGCGCTCAGGAAGTCGTTGATGTTCTTCGGGTCCGTGCCGGCGATGTACTCGTGGGCGTTCGGCACGAGATCGAGGTCCGCGTCCGCGGCGCCATCCGCATTACTCAACGCGCCGAAGCCCTGCACATCTTCATACGTGTTCGGCATGCCGTCGCCGTCCCAGTCCGACGGCGTCGCGCGGAAGCCGAGCGAGAAGCTGAAGCTGTTTGTACCGAACAATTCCACCTGGTGCGTCTGCGCCTGGTTGCGCATGCGCAGGGAATAGTTCGTATAACCGTTGCCGTCGTCACGCGCGACCGCGTTGAACGCGGCCGTGTTCCCGAGGTCGTGGTAACCCGCGAAGGCTTCCACGGTGGTGCTGTAATTCGTGTTCACCACGCGAACCTGGGCGCCATCGTTGACCTCGCCGCCGAGGGTCTGCTGGCCGTTGAGCAACAGGTCGTAGAGATTCGGCGAGAACCCGTTGCGGATATACAGCGTTTGTCCCGCCAGCACGCCGCCCACCGTGTAGCTCACGTTGAACTTCCAGCTCTTCGGCGCCAGCGTTACAAGCTTCACAATCGCGCCGTCGGAGGATGTCGCTCGCCAGCCGTTCGTGCGGTCGGAGAATGCGTAGAGGTCGTTCACGTATTTCGTCGTGCCCGCCCACCAGTCCTTCAGGCACGAGGTGCGGAATGAGCCGATGGATCCATTCGCCAGAATGTTCGTCGCGCCCTCTTCCTCGTTGTCCGATCCCGCGTAGGCCGCGAGGTTGCCCGACGCCTGGAACACTTCGCCACCGAGGATGTCGCGCACCCACACCGCAATCAGCCTTCCGCCGCTGCGCTCGAAGAGGCCGAACAGGCGGTCGTTGTAGAGCAGGTATTCGTTCTCGCCGTCGAGGTCCACATCCTCCGCGGCCGTCTGCGTATTGGTCAATTGCGCCGCGATGGACTCCCACTGATCGACGCGCTGGTACACCGCGGCCATGCGCGTTTGCGACTGCGCGATCCGGGAGAAATCAGCCAGCGTGTCGTAGCTCGTGTCGGGATAGGCAAAATCGCCGATGGCAAACTTGGACATGTTCACCGGGTTCTGGCTCTGGTTGTGGTAGGCCGTCTCAAACACGGAGGCATACATGACCGCCTGCGCCAGCTTCGACAGCCCGCCGCCCGGCAAACTCACCACGCGATCCCACGCCGTACTGACGATGCCACCGTAGTACAGCATGCCGTAGTCCGACGGCAGATTCGTGCCGGGACGGATCTGGAAACGGTGACCGTTCAGCCCCTGGTTCAGCCCCGAGCCCATGTACCAGTTGTCGTAGTTGTCCTGCGACGAGTACTGCACCCAGTCATGCGAGACTTTCTCCAAGGTCAACCCCGTGCCGCGATCGACCTCGTTCCACGCGTCGCCCGTGGCGTCCGGCGGCAGCGAGATGTCGATCTCCTGGTCCGCGATGGCGTCCGGCGTCACCAGCTCCACCCACCCACGGCTGGCCAGCCAGCGGATGATCTTGTCGTAGGCATTGGCCTGGCCAAGATCGGTAAAATCTTCCCAGTTGTAGAAAAGCGTCAGGACCTGCGGATGCTGCCCGCTCCAGTAGCCGGTACGCGCGCGGCGATTCAAGATCTCGCGGAACTGCATCGCCGGGCCGTTGTCCTCGGTGCTGAAACGGAACTCGTTCGCGCGTCCGGAAATCGCCACGCACTTCACTCCATTGATTCGGTTGACGCGATAGGCATCTTCGCCCACCGACGAGTTATAGCCGAACCACTGGCGCAAATGCTGAACCTGATCAATGAAGGTATAGCTGAATCCCAGCGCCGTAATCTTCGATAACACATCCGCGTCCACCAAACGCTCCGGCGTCCAGAACACTTTGCGCGAGACCGAACCCGCCCCATAGATCGACGCGAGGAACTCGTCGGCCAGCGCAACGTTGTTCGAGTTAAACTCCTTCGTGAAGTACGGCAACATGTGGTCCGAGAACGTGCTCGCCACGAGATCCACGACACCCGTGGCGGCGAGGTCGCCAATGCGCCGGTTCAGCGCCGGTCCGTCGCGCCATGCCGGGCTCACGTTCGTGTCCACCCGCGCCCACTGCAGGGCCGAGGCCAAGGTCGGGGTGATGTGCATCGTCACCGGCACGCCATACGCCTGATGCACATCCAGCGGCCTGTAGTAACCACCTCCCGCGCCGGTATTTACATAATTCTGGATCACCCGGCCCGGCTGGTTGTGCTGGTTGCCGTGAACGAGGGAGATGATCTTGATCCGTTTGCCGCGATCGTTGTCGGCGTTGATGCCGACCCATTGCGAGAGCGTGGTCAACGCGATGCGTCCTTCGTAACGAAGGCGGTCGACATCGCCCTTCTCGATCCCGGCGAAATCTTCGGCGATCCAATCGGTGCGGATCGAGTCCTGGATGTCCGGCCCGTCGAGTTCGCCCGGTCCATCGACGGTGCCGTCGCGCGTGGTGAACACCTGGTAGCTCAGCGACGCCGGGTTGCCGTTCCAGCCGGCATCGATCAGCGCCTGCCGGCTGATGGAAAACTCCACCGAATCGAGATCGGAATTGAAGTACGCCTTCTTGAATCCATTCGCGTGCGCTTTCGTGCGCGCTTCCACATCGTCCGGACTGATCACGATGTCGTCGGCAAGAGTAGTGGTATCCCAACTGCCGGGCTTGTTGACGTAGACCGTTCCATTGTTGCCGTCGTAGACCGCCACCGTCACTTCCCAGCGCATATCCGTCAGGCAGTCCACTCCGTCGACGAGCTTGCGTTCACCGACTGCCTTGTTGCCGGTGTCGATGACCACATAAATGTCCAGCCCGCTGTCCTCGGCACGCGCCTGAAGGTTATGCATGTCCACGCGGAAACAGAACGTGCCATCGCCGCCGTTGCTGATCGAGCCGCCGTCGTGCGCGTAGAACGCCACGAGGTCGCGCGACGATTCCAGCCCGTCGCTCGCCCACGGCCGGTAATACACATCGCCCCCACTGCTTTGCTCCAGCACGTCATACGGGTCGAGCGCGATCAAGTCGCGGTACGTCCAGTCCGTGAATTCGTTGCGGTTGAGTACGGCGCCGACGGTCACCGGCGTCCCGGTGCCGATAATGATTTGCCCCTGCGGCGGCGGCTCGCCACTGTCGGGCCAGCGCGGATTGGTGCCGCTGATCAGCTCGGAGAGGTTTGAAATTCCGTCTTCATCCGGATCGCCCGCCGCGCCGTTCGTAACGCTGCCGTCACCCGCCGTTGCGGTCCGCAGGCTGTTCGAGCCGTTATCGAGAGGGTCGAGGTTGTACGACACTTCCCAGCCGTCCGGCAGGCCATCACCATCGGTGTCCCTGTTGAGCGGATCGGTTTCCGCCCACTCCTCGCCGGCATCGTAGACGCGGTTTGAATTCGTATCGCCGGCGATGCGTCCGTTGAAGTCCTTGTCCTCGCCCCAGCCATCGCTCAGATCGTCATCATCGGTGTCCGCGTTGTTCGGGTCGGTCTCCGTCCATGTGTCGCTCGCGTCGAGCGAGCGGTCGGGCCAGTCGCGTTCGAGCCAAGGCTCCCAGTCGGGCTGGATGATCGCTCCGTCGCCGTCCACCCAGCCGTTGCGATTCGCATCTTCGACGCCGTCCGGCAAGCCGTCGTAGTCCGAGTCCGGGTTGTTTGGGTCGGTGGTCGAGCCGGCCTTGAGATCGGTCTTGCTGCCCTGGTCGGGCGCGGAGACGCCGGGCACTTTGCCGTAGTTGTCGGCGGTGTTGTAGAACGGCGGATCGAGATCGCCGATGAAGTTCTTGAAGCCATCGCCATCGGTATCGACCGCGGTATCCGTCTGGTTCGTGTCCGCATTGCGCCAGCCGCATTCCAAACCGTCCGGCAGGCCGTCACCGTCGCTGTCCGGGCTTTGCGGCTTGGTCTTTCCGTAGATATACCAGACGTGCACATCACCGTTGTTCCACGTGCTGAAGTCCGTCGACGGCAGCTCGCGTGGCGTCGCTTCGTTGTAGTCCGACAACCCGTCGTCATCGTCATCCGCGTCGTTGGTGTTCGAGTTGACCGTCTCGCGCAGGATGACGCGGACATCGCGCAGGACGTAGGCCTCCACGGTGTTCGTGTTGCCGTCCACGTCGGCATCCGCGCGAAGCTGGAAGGTTCCTTCGATATCCGCCGCGTTGTTGGTCAGCGGGAAGCTCCACAGGAAATCCCACGTCTTGAGATTTCCGTTCGTGGCGGGGTTGCCCGCGACCTCGGCCAGCGTACCGGTGCCGATGGTGAAGTAGACGTTCACGTCCTGCGCCGTGGAGGCCACCTCCACCTGCACCGTGTACTGCCGGTCATTCGTCGTCGGCGCGGCCACATCCGGGAACGTGATGTAGAACGGGTTCTGCTGATCGTCGAGAATCGGCGGCGTGACGAAATCCATGTACGGCGTGTCAACCGGCTGCGCGAGGATCCGGCGGTAGGCGGCAAGTTCGGGATACGGATCGCGGTTGAAGAGCACCTCGATCGTATGCTGGTGATCCGGCACGCCGTCGTAGAGATTCGGGATCGCGAACGCAAGCGCGTGATAATCCCACGTTTCGTTGTAGACGATGTTATACGACGATCGCGCCTGAACGTTGCTGTCGATGCTCAGGGTGAAACAGTTGATAAGGTCGTTCGAGGAAATGCCATCCGCGAGTGCCTTGCTGAAATAGGCCTTGAGTCCATAGCCCGCGCCCACCACCTGCCCGTCGACCGGCGGCCATGCAATATACATTCGCACGTCCGGCCCACGCGTGTTCACCGTCCGCGTCAGCGTGGTGAAATGCCCGGCGGCATCGCCGAGGCTCATGTTCGTCGACGAGGTGATCTCGCACAGGCGGACCTCGATCGTCGCGGAATTGCTGGCCGGGATGTTGACGTAATCGAACCGCCATTCATTCGGATATGGCGTCTTGGTCCATGGGTTTGCACTGACCTGCACAGCCTTGACCCACGCCCCGTTTCCGTAGGATGCGCCGGTGGCCGAATCGTCGTTGTTGGTCTCGGTGTCCGTGATGCGATACCACGCCTCCTTGACGGTGCGGTCGCCCCGCACGACGAGGCCATAGCGCGAGCCATAGAGCGTGTCGCCATCCGATGCCGGATAGATGATAGCCCCCGACGGCGTCGCGGCATCGAGATAGAAGGTCTGCACGAAGGTGTTGTAGATCGCCGCGCCGTCGGAGCGGCCAAGAAACGCGCGCACGCTCAACACATGGGTGCCCTCGACCAGCCCCGTGGACATGACCCCGTAGTCGGCGTTCGGGAAGTACGGCGCGGTGGCCGCGTTGAAATTTGTGACACGCCACTCGCCCATCATGCTCGTTTTGCGTGTGATGTCGTTCCAACTGTTGGGGAACGCAACGTCCCAGCCCACGCCGTTCTCGCCCTGCCGCTTTGAGGTGCCGATCTTGTAGCGGAGGATCGCTCCGTTCGTCATTGCGGGAAGGGTTGTCGTCCACCACTGGACGGTCCCATCCGCCGCGTCAGCCCCACCGAGCGTCATCTCTTTGACCTGCGTTGTCTTGATGCCACCACCACCCGCGCCCTCCGGCCACGTCTGGCCGTCGGTCGTGTAGTAGAAATGCACGCGGGTGAATTGGCCGCTGTGGCCGACTTTGACCCAGACGGTGATGTTGGAATTGACGGCATTCTGCGGCAGCGGAGTCAGGTGACGCTGGGCCGGCTGGCCGGCAATATTGTTCGTGTCGTTCGGGTTGTGGTAGACCCAGCTTGCGGTGTAGGTGCTGTTCCAATCATTGACCCCGTCGCTCTGGTTTGTCGTGAGCCCCGTACCGATAACGGCGACATAGGTCTCCGCTCCCGGCGAGCCGATCTTGTCACGGCCCGAGTCGACGGCGGCGAACTTCTCGGGATACTGCCGCTGAACAAAGTCGGCCTGCTCGTAGCCGAGATATACGTCCGTGCTCAGCGCGGGCGGGTTGTCACGGCCGTCGCCGTCCAAATCCACGCCGCTGTCCAACTTCATCAGGACATTCGCCGCCGAGCCGTCCACGCGCGCGACGAAGCGCAGATTCGTCGCAACCGTCACGCGGGGCACGAGATAGGTATACGAATAGTCCGAGGCATTGGAGTCGGCAACATTGTACGGGTTGAAATCGGCGTCGCCGTTCGGGCCGTCTTTGCGGACCACACCGACCATGTCGCACTCGCGGCCATTCTCATAAATCGTGACGGGTTTTCCGCCGCCGGCCGACCAGAGCGTTGACTCTTCGGGGCTCCGCCACGAGAAAGCGAAGTAGCCGCCGGAGGGAACGATGATCGGACTGTAGTCGTCCTTGTTGCGCACCTTGCCGCCATTCACCCGCGCATAAAATCCGCCGCCGTAGAACGAGTAGTTGTAGAGATAGGCGCCCTCGGGGAAAGACGTGTAGAAGGCTTCCATCGATTGTCCGCTCGTCCACCCGCGCGCCAGCGCAAACAGCAAAATACAGTTGCCGGCGGTGTCGGCGCCGTCGATGCGCTCATACGCCAGCAGGTCCTGGTTTCCCCATCTCGCCTTTTGCCAGCCGCGCGCGAAGTTTCGATTGATGTTCAGCAGGTTCAGCATGTAGTACGTGTGCCACTGGCCGAGGAACGGCACGTAGGACGGTTTGGGAAACCAGTCGGGCGCTCCGGCATGACGCATGCCGTCCGTGTAGACGATCGGAATCCCGGCGCGCGTGAGGATGAGCGCGTGGGCAGAGCTGTAGTGGCCGTCCCACAGGTAGTTGTTGTCGTGACTCATCACGTACATCATGCCGGCGTCGACTCCGTACGAGCCCCACCCCGGCTGATCCATGCCCGAGAGGTTGCTCCCCACGTTGTCCTTGATGCCGTTCACCACCCCGTCGTGCGCGATGCGCATCCCCGCGTTGGCGTAGCCGTCGTAACCCGGCGGCGGACTGAGATGTTCGCCGTACAACAGCGCGTCGTCGCGCGGACTCTGATCGCCGAAACACGTGTCGCGATGGTTGTTCCAGTCACTGTAGCCGTGCGTGACGTTGAACTGCTCCTGGATCTGACCGGTGTAGCCCCAGTTCAGAAAGTCCTTGCTCGCGCCGGTGTCGCCGAAGAAGTAGGACGGGACGTGTTTCACGGCGTCGAGCCGGAAGCCGTCGCACTTCGACTGGTCGATGAACCAGCGGATCGCACGGAACAGCATGGTGTTCACGTCCTCGGCCACGGGATTGCCCATGTCGTATTTGCCGTTGCCGTAGCCCCATTGTGCCGTCCGGCGCCAGGAAACGGACGGATCAATGCCCGTGTCCGTGAACGGCTCGCTGGCCTCGCCGACATCGTGCTGCCCATTGCCGTTGGTGTCGGTCCAGTCAAACCGCCCGTTCGAATTCGTGTCTTGGTACGGCTCCTTGTTCGCAAAGGTGTAGACCGCCTCGTTCGCCCAGTTCGTGGCAATCGGGAGATCCGTGTCGTAGTAGTACTCCGGGTTGTCCGGGTGTCGCACGCCCCAGTATTTCGGAAACTGCGCGCCTTCGTAGGGACCGAAGCTCTCGTTGACCGGCGTCTCCTGCGCAATGTCGAGCCCGAACGGATTGCGATGCTGCACCTGCCATTCGTCGTTCCAGTTCGGCCAGTCGGGCATTTTGCGAAACGTGCCGTCGGAGCGAACCATCAGGTGGAAATCCTCCGGGACAAATCCGGGCTGACACGTGATCGGCGTGTTCTCGTCGTAGCCGGGAATCGGCCCGCCGTTGTGCGCCATGACGTTGTCGAAGTAGACGCGGATCCCGAAGCGATGCGCCGTCTCGACCATGTTCTTCAGATCGTCGCCGGTGCCGTAGCGGGTCGGCACGCCGCCCATCTGATCCTTCGTGCCGATATCGAACCGGTCGAACGTGTCAAAGCCGACGGAAAGTTGGCCACCCGCCTTGAACGGCGGCGGAAGCCAGAGCGCCGTGTAACCCGCCTCAGCCAATTCGGGCATGCGCTCGGCGATCTCGTTCCAGCTCGTGTTGAAATATTGAAGGATGACTTCCGCGGAAGCAGGGAGAGCACCTGCGGCCATCAGAACGACGGCCACCACAGCCACGAACCACTTTCTATTCCTTTTCATGGCACCAGCTAAAACGTTTTACCTATATGATACACAGACCCGCAAAAATGTGTAGATCATAATATCCGGGCGCCCCCGCCGCTGCCTGAACCCCACTTTCCCTCTGTCATTCCGAGGCTGCCGAGGGATCTCCGGCCTCCTCGCCATGCGTGGAATTTCAGAAGGCGTCTATTGCTGCAACTGGACACGAATACGATAGAAGCGGTTCGTGACCTGCGCAGGATCCGGGTCCGTCGCCGCGCCGTCATCCAGCCATTGAACCGTGCCGCCCGTTCCGGCGATGGCGTTGCTGTTTGCCGTCGCCCACGACTGACTGAGCAGCGACGTATTCTGGTAACTCACAAAGTACTCGCGTTTCAGTTTGGTCGGGAACCGCACGACGATCCCCGTCGTTGACGGGTTTGCCACCGAGCCGCTCAGGAAGTCATAGATGTTGTTCGGATCGGTGCCGGCAATGTACTCCTGGTTGTTCGGAACCAGATCCAGATCGGCGTCGGCCGTGCCATCACCATTGCTCTGCGAGTTGAAGCTGGCGGCATCCTCGAAGATGTTCGGCATGCCATCGCCGTCCCAGTCCGACGGCACGGCCTCAAACCCGAGCGAGAAGGCAAAGCTGTTCGTGCCCACCATTTCCACCTGGTGCGTCTGCGCCTGGTTGCGCATGTTGACCGTGTTGAAGAGAACACTCTTCGACGGGTCGTCATCCACCGCGCCCGTGTTGAACCCGGCGTTGTGCCCTGCATCCGCATAGCCGATCGTCGCGATGACGGTCGTCTCGTAGTTGGTGTTCTTGAGCGTCATCACCCCGGCGCCATGCTGCTCGCTGCCCAGAGTGCTCTGGCCGCGCATGATCAAGTCAAACAGGTTCGGCGAGAGACCGTGCCGCACGTAAAGCGGCTGGCCGGACATCGAGCCGGACATTGCATACTGCACCTCGAACTTCCACGACTTCGGCGCCAGCGTGATGGTCTTCCGCACGGCATTGTCGGACGAGGTCAACCGCCAGCCGTTGGTCCAGTACGTCGCCGAGTAGAAATCGTTGATATACTGATTGCCGTTGGCGGAAGCCCACCAGTCCTTCAAACAGGAGGTGCGGAACGCCACAACCGTGCCGTTACTTTCGACGTTGTAGGTGCCTTCGTATTCGGTGGACGAGCCCGGGTAACCGACCAGATTGCCCGCTGCCTGCAGCACGCGGTCGTAGAGGAAGTCGCGAACCCAGACACCAATGAGACGGCCGCCGACACGCTCAAAGAGCCCGAAGACGCGATCGTTGTAGAGCAGGTACTCATCCTCGCCGTCGAGGTCCACGTCCTCATTCGAAGCTTGCACGTTGGTCATCCCGGACGCCGCAGCGGCCCAGTCATCCACGCGCTCGACGATGGCTGCAAGCCGCGTCTGCGACTGCGCGTAACGCGAGAAGTCGGCAAGGTGTTCGTAGTCGGTGTCCTGGTAAATATACTCGCCCGTGCTGAAGCGGGCGGTTCCGCCGCTGCCGTTGGTCTGGTTGTGATAGGCCGTCTCGAATACCGAGGCGTGCAGCACGCTGCGCGCAAGCTTGCCGATGTTGGTATCGGCTATGCTCGCAACCTGCACCCAGGTGTCGGTGATGAGCCCCGCGAAGTACATCATGCCGTAGGCAGACGACATGCTGACGCCGGGCCGAACCTGGAACTTGTTGGTCTGAAGGCCTTCCTCGTAAGTCGAGCCGGTATACCAGTTGTCGTAATTCGTCTCCGTGGCATGGTGCAACCAGTCGTACGCCACCTTCGTGCGCGTGGCGGTCCCGCGATCCTCGATGTACCAGTGATCGCCCCAGCCATCCCACGTCTTGTCCACAAGGCCCGCCGCAACATCCTCAAGACCGACGATCTCAATCCAAGGATGATTCGCGAGCCAGATCACGTTGCGATCATAGGCGTTGGCATCTCCCAGGGTCCCGAAGTCCTCCCAGTTGCTGACCATCGTCACGACCTGGTCCTGCGTGCCACTGCGCGCCTTGCGGCTGAGCAGCGAGCGCAGCGCCGTGGGCAACCCGCCGTCGGTGTTGCTGAACCGGTACTGCGATGCACCGTCGTTCATGACGAAGCAGTTCACGCCGTTGAATTTGTTGATGCGATAGCCGCCGTCGCCCAGCGCCGTCGCACGACCCTGCCAGTGCCACATGTGCGTCATCTGATCGATCAGCGTGTACTCGTAGCCGAGATCACTGATCTTGTTCAGCACGTCGCCATCCAGTACGCGCTCCGGCGTCCAGAAAACCGTGTTGGTTTTTTGCACGAAGCCGTAGACCTGGCCCAGCACTTCGTTGGCCAGCGCGACGTTGTCTCGGTTGAACTCCTTGGTGAAGTACGGGAGGATGTGGTCCGAGAACGTACTGCCCAGCAGGTACACCACGTTGGTTTCGTACAGCCGGCGAATCCAATCGTTGAAGGCCGGCCCGCTGGCGTAGTAGTTCGTGCGCCACGATTCGGCAACACCCGGATCGGTTCTCGCCCATTCCAGCGCCGAGGCCAGCGTCGGCGTGATGTGAAGGTTGAGCGGCACGTCATACAGTTCGTGCACCGCCAGCGGCCGGTTGTAACCCGCGCCCGCGCCGTCATTGATGTAATCCTGAATCACGCTGCCGGGCTGGATCGCCTGGTTGCCGTGCACGACCATCGCCACCTTGGCACGGCCCGCATGAGCGTCGCCGGCCCACCAGTAGCTCAGCACGTTCTTGATGCTCGCCTGCGACATCCAGTAATCCTCGGCCACATCGTCGTCGTAGATCGTGTCCCTCACGTCGTTGCGGCCGCCGATGTCGCCGCCACCGGCCGCGCCGTCCGTGCCGCATGAATTGCAGGTTCCATCCTTCGTCACAAAGCACTGGAAGTGCAGGCTGCTCATGTTGCCCAACCAACCCGGCAGGGCATCGCGACTGATGGAGAACTCCACGGCATCGAGCGAGGAATTGAAATAGGCATCGCGGAACCCGTCCGTCCGGGTCTGGTCGCGACGCTCGACGCCGAAGGGCGTCAGGTTGTATCCATGGGCCACCGTCGTGGAATTGCTCGCCGGGTTCGTGTCGACATATACCGCGCCCATGCCCGACTGGTAGACGGCCACGACGCACTCCCACCGGTTGCTGGTCATCAGGTCTACATCGTCCGGCAACGCCATTTCGCCCGCGGCCGGATTGCCCGTGTCGACCACGACGTAGATATCGAGATTGCCTTCTTCCGCCAACGGCGCCAGGTCCTGGAAGTCCACGCGGAAATAGAATTTCCCGTCGCCGCCGCTGCCGATGTCGCCGCCGTCGTGGGCATAGAACGCGACGATATCGCGGGACGAATCGAATCCATCGTACGCCATGTAGACATCGCCCTGCTGGTTGTTGCCCCCGTCGCCTTCGTACTCGTCGAGCACGAGGCAGTCCTCCCACGTCCAGTCTCTGAATTCGGAGTAGTTCGTACCGGTGCCGGTCAACACACCGATGACTTCGCCGCGGCCAATGTTGATCGCGGTGTTGGTCTGCGTCTCGGCCGTGTCGGGTATGCGCGGGTTCGTCCCATTCTGGTATTCCAGCAGGTTGCTGTAGGCGTTGGTCACGCCGCCCTGCACGATAAAGTCACCGTCCGGATTGCCGCTGGCCCCATTTGTCGGATTGCCGTCACCCGCCGTTGCCGTGCGGAGACTGTCGCTTCCGTTATCCAGCGCATCCAGCCCGTACCGCGTTTCCCAGCCGTCGGGCAGGCCGTCGTCATCCGTATCCGGGTCCAGCGGATTGCTTTCCGACCACGCCTCGCCGGTGTCGTAGACACGGTTGGAGTTCGTGTCGCCGTCAATGCGGCCGTTGAAGTTCGTGTCTTCGCCGTAACCGTCACTCGCGCCATCGCCATCCGTGTCGGAGTTGTTCGGGTCGGTTTCCAGCCACGCCGAATCCCATCCCTTGTCCGGCCAGTTGGTGCGCGTGGATTTGTCCTGGCCCGGATACAACGGCAGTCCGTCACCATCCACCCATCCGTTGCGATTGGCGTCCTCAACGCCATCCGGCAATCCGTCGTAATCGGAATCGGGGTTGCTCGGGTCCGTCGTGGTGCCGGCAATGAGCTTGGTGCGCGAGTCATAGAACACATAGCCCGGCACCCCCGAGTTGTCCGGCACGGTGTTGTAGAACGGGGGATCGATATCGCCGAGGAAGTTCTTCCACCCATCGCCGTTGGTATCCGTATTTGTATCGGTCTGCCCCACATCGACCGGCGCGCGCCAGCCGGACTCGAGACCGTCAGGCAATCCGTCGCCATCGGTGTCGGGAAGCAATGGATCGGTCTTGCCGTAGATGTACCAGATGTGAACCTGCCCGTTGTTCCACGTTTCCGGATTCGTGTCCGGCAGGTTGGTCGGCGACGTCTCGTTGGTGTCGTAGAGCCCGTCGTCGTCGTCATCGTAGTCGTTGGTCGAGGCGGCCACCATCTCGCGGAAGAGCACCGTGACACCCCGTTGCGCGCTGGCCTCAACCGTGTTGGTATTGCCATTGGTGTCAACGTTGGCCACAAACGAGAAGTAACCCTCCGTCATGTTCGTCCACAGGAAACTCCAGTATTGCTTGCTGCCCAGCGTGTACGGGTTCGGGTCGATGCGGTACACGGACTTCCCGGAGCCGGTCGTACCCGGATACGTCGTCGTCAGCGTCAGCACGTTGCTCGCCACCACCTGTGAGACCGTGAGGAAGTTGGTCTCGATCTTGATCAGACTGCCCGCGCCGACCTGGGAATCAAACATCGTCGACGCACC
Organism: Verrucomicrobiota bacterium; assembly: GCA_036821485.1. Taxonomy (GTDB): domain Bacteria; phylum Verrucomicrobiota; class Kiritimatiellia; order CAIQIC01; family JAGNIJ01; genus DAISJM01. The sequence goes on from DAISJM010000031.1 coordinate 16,388, forward strand.
GGTGACCGTGCTGGAGCCATAGACCACCGACACCGTGCCCGTGAGCAGGTTGGAAACGCTCGTGTAGGGCACCGTGTAACCGGATGACCCATTGATGAAAGCGAGCCAGAGCTTCTGCGCGGAGAGATCCGTCTCCACGCGGATGCTGTACTGGCGCTGCGTGGCCGCAGGCGAAGCGACATCGGGCAACACAATCGTGAAGGGCTGGCCGTCCGAATTCACTTCCGGCGGATCGGTGATCTGCACAAGAATCTTCGCCGCGCTCGGCAGCGCCGTGACGTAGCGATTCACCTGGCGCGTGACACCCCCGTCCGTCTCCAGCGTGAAGGTCAGGAGATGCAGGAAATTCGTATCGCCGTTGTACAGGTCGGGCAAGTTGAATTCGATCTGTCCCAGCCCTCCGCCGATGTCGCGCGTAATGTTGTAATAATCGCGCCCCTGCGCGGAGCCATCGATGCTGACCAGGAACTTGTTCCGCATCGTCTCATCGTCATAGCCATCCACAAGCGACTGGCTGAACTTGACGCGGGTCGTCCAGCCCGAAGCCACGGAAGTGCCGTCCTGGGTCGGCCAGTCGAACGCGAATGTGGTGGTCGGCGCCGAGGCGGTGATGTTCCGCTCCAGCGTGGTGTAGTGGCCCACCGCGTCGGAGAGATTGAGATTGGTGGAGGACGACAACTCGACCAGCTTGACGCGGATCTTTGCCGTGCCCGTGGTGGGGATCAGCAGATACGAGAAGCGAAACTCCTTCGGATAGGGGCTGCTGATGTAAAGGCTGGGGGTTACCTCGTAGGCCTTGGCCCAGTCTGTCTGACCCACCTTGTTCGTCCCGTTGCCGAAGTTGTTTGTCGCGGTCCCCGTGTCGTTGCCCGCATCGGCATCCTCGACGTTGTACCAGACCTCGCGGACCGTATCATCGGCGCGCACAACAAGGCCATACTCACTCTGGTAGAGCGTGTCGCCCTCCGACGGATATTTCACCGTACCCGTCGGCGTCGATGCATCGAAGTAGAACGGCTGCACAAAGGTGTTGTAGATCGATGCCTTGCCGCTGCGATCCAGGAATGCGCGCGCGCTGATCACGTGGAAGCCTTCCACCAACCCGGTGCTGACAACACCGAAGTCGTTGTCGGGCCGGTAGGCGATGGTCTTCGCATTGAAGTAGTCGCTTGTCCACACACCCATCATCGGCGTCTTGCGCGCGACATTCGCGCCGGTATCGGGCTTGACGCAGTCCCACGGAAACTCGGTTGAACCATCCTGGAGCCGGAAGCCGCCGATCTTGTAGCGGAACACCGTACCGCTGCTCATCGCGGGAATCGTGCCCTGGTACCAGTCGGGATAATTCGTCACGTCGTCCGGGGCGCCGTTGGCATACCAGTTCAGCGCCACCACCTTCACGTTGGTCGAGATGCCCGCACCACCCGCACCCTCCGGCCACGTCTGACCATCGGTCGTATAGTACAGGTACATACGGTTCACAAAGGTCCAGCGGTAACCGACCTTCACACGCACGGTGATGTTCGAACCGATGGCATTCTGCGGCGCCGGAGAGAACTGCAGCGCCGACCACTCGTCGCTGGCCTCCGGATCGTGGTAGATCCACTTGGCCGTGTACGTGCCCGCAAAGGTGTTGTTGCTGGAACCCTGGTTGACCGTGAAGCCCGACTGGCCGATCGTCGCGACGTAGCTCTCCGAACCCGCCGAGCCCACCATGTTGCGGAACGCATCCTTCGCCGCAAACAGTTCGTCGTGCTGCCGATGCTGGAACCCCACCTGCTCATAGCCGAGGAAAACATCGGTCGACCCTTCGTTACCCGGAGGATGGTCGCGACTGTCGCCGGACGAGTGGTTGGTGGTGTTCAGGTTGATGCCGCCGTCCAGCTTCATCAGCACGTTGATCGCGGACCCGTCGACCCGGGCACAGAACTTGATATTCGTCGCCGACGTCACCCTCGGCACGCTCCACGTGTAGGCGTAGTCGGAGGAATTCGTGTCGGTGATGCCATACGGATTGAATCCCGCATCGCCATCCGCCCCATCGCGTCGGACGTAGGAAACGGAGCCTACTGACTTATCGTTCTCGTAAATCGTCACCGGCTTGCCGCCGGCATTCTTCCACAGCGTGGATTCCTCCGGGCTGCGAGGAGCGAACGCGAAGTAGCCGCCGGGCGGAATGATCACCGAACCGATCTGCGAAGCGTACGTGTAGAACCCGCCGCCGTAGGAGGAGTAGTTGTAGAGATACTCGTCGTCCACCATCGGCGTGTGCCCGAACGTGGTCGTGAACGACCGCGATGCGCCCGCCGAGTAGTTGTCGTTCACCATCATCAGCAACACGGTGCCGGCCGCATCGCTCATGCCCGTGTTCTCGCGCTTGTCCCTGCGCTCGAAGATCACCACATCAGCATCGCCCCACTTGGGGATGTGATCAGCACGCGCGAAATGGTTGTGGATATAGACCAGATTCGGAATTCGCTGATCCCCCCACTGACCGAGGTAGGCCGTGTTCGCATGCCGCGGAAATGCGCCGCCGCTCTGTCCCAACGTCTCCGCGTGGCGGTTGCCGTCGGTGTAAATCACCGGCAGCCCCGCGCGAGTCAGGTTCATCGCGTTGTGCAACTCCTCGCGGTACGCCACATTGTCGTCATGGCTCTTGGCGTAATACACACCGAGGTATCGGCCCATCTGCACGCCGGACACATAATCAGCCGAGTCGAGCCCCGAGAGCCCTGCCGGATTGCCGAAAGCGTCGTTGAAAGTCTGATGCGTACGCGCATCAAGCAGGCGCATGCCGGCCGCCCAATATTCGTCGTACGGTGGCGGCTCACCCATGTGCTCGCCGAACATCATTAAGTCGTTGCGGCCGAACGACTTCTCTGTGTCGAACACCGTATCCCGATAGCTGTTACTGTCTGAAAAACCGCGGGTCAAATCGAACTGCAACTGTGCCTGCCCACAGTATCCATCTGTGCTGGCATCCTTGTTGGCCGAATACTGGTCGCCGAAGAAGTACGACGGCACATGCTTCACCGCGTCCAGCCGCAGACCGTCTACCTTGGTCTTGTCCACCAGCCAGCGGACCGAACGCATCAGGTAGCCGCCCACGTCCTCGCTGTAGAAAAGCGGATTCTGCGCAATCGTGTTGGTCGTGATGTTCGTCGTGCCGAAACCGACCCGGCCGAGCGTCGGATGGAAGTCGTAATACTCGGGGTTGTTCGGATGACGCACGAACGAAATCTTCGGATGCGAATCGCCCAGGTTGGGACCAAAGTTTCCGTTGGGCGTCTCGTGCGCGATGTCGATCAGGTCGGATAGATTCTGGTACTGGACCTCCCACGTGCTGCCCCAGTTCACCGTGTTGTCCCACTTGCGATAAAACCCCTCCTCCGTCACGCGCAGGTGGAAATCTTCCGGGAGCATGCCGGGGTAAATGTCGATCCCCGTGCCGGCGTTGTACCCCGGCACGTCGAACGCGCGATGGTTCATGATGTTGTCGAAGTAGACGCGCATCCCGTACCGGTGTGCCGTCTCGATCAGCCGGAGCAGTTCCTCTTCCGTGCCGTACCGCGTCCGCACCGTGCTGCGCTGATCCTTGCCGCCAAGATCGAACGGATCCCAGAGATCGTAGCCGACAGACAACCCGCCACTGCACTTCTGCGGCGGCGGCAGCCAGAGCGCCGTGTACCCCACCTCGGCCAGCTCAGGAATCTTTTCGATGATCTCCGTCCACGAATTATTGAAATACTGGAGGACAACTTCCGCCTGAAGGGGAATCACGAGAAAGAGGAGGGCAAGGGCAACGACCATCGGAACCAGACGCGAGATCCTAGATAGGCGGTTCACATTATACCCCCCACAGACAGAGCCAAACTCACAAGGGCCGGGAACCTATATACCCGGCCTCAGCACCTCAAGTCAAACGCTTTACCCTGCCAATTCTATACAATATGATACCCCTCTCGATGGGGAGCGTCAAATAGCCCACGGGGGCACCGAGGCCCAAAAACAGGCCCTGCCACGCTGCAGTCTTTACTGATTGCAGGGCAAGACGTTAAGCTGCTCCACGGCCGCAGCGTTTGGAGGTCCGAATGAAGAACTTATTCGTCATCAACCACCCCCTCGTCCAGCATCACCTCGCCAGCCTCCGCGATAAGCGGACCTCGTCCAGCGGCTTCCGCCGGATGGTACAACGCCTTTCGCTCCTCCTGACCTACGAGGCCACACAGGATCTCCAGACCCATCCGGTCAGCGTGCGCACCCCTCTCGCCACCGCCAAAGGCCGCATGCTGAAGCAGCGTATCGGCCTCATTCCGATCCTGCGCGCGGGACTCGGCATGGTCGACCCCGTCTTCAACCTGATCAACGGCGCCGAGGTGTGGCACCTCGGCTTCTATCGCGACGAGAAAACCCTCAAGCCGGTCGAGTACTACAAGAAGCTCTGCAAGGATCCCGTCGACGTCGCGCTGATCCTCGACCCGATGCTCGCCACCGGCGGCTCCGCCGTTGCCGCCGTGAACGCGGTGAAACGCTGGGGCGTCAAGCGGGTCAAGCTGCTCTGCCTCATCGCCGCACCCGAAGGCATTCGAAAAGTCCGGGCCATCTACCCCGACGTGCAGATCTACGTCTGCGCCGTCGACAAGGGTCTCAACGCCCGCGGCTTCATCCTTCCCGGCCTCGGCGATGCGGGCGATCGCATCTTCAACGCACAGGCGCGATGATGTCCCATCCCTCTTGTCTCCGCAAAATCGCCACACTCTGCCTGCTGGCGGCCACGCTCTCCGCCCACGCCGAGGTCTGCGGCACGAACCGGCACGCCGCGCTGAACGAACTCTCCGGCCTCGCGGCCAGCCGGCAGAATCCCGGCGTCCTCTGGGTGCACAACGATTCCGGTGACCTGCCCCGATTGTTCGCCATCACCCCCTCCGGCGCCCTGCTGGGAACCTACACGCTCGCCGGCGCTGAGGCCGTGGACTGGGAGGATATCGCCATCGGCCGCGATCCGGCCAGCGGAGTGGATTACCTCTATGTCGGCGATATCGGTGACAACCCGGCCACCCGTGCGTCCGTCGCCGTCTACCGCGTTCCCGAACCCGTGGTGGATACCGCAAAGCTCGACACATCCAACACCCTCGAGGGCGTCGAGTGCTTCCCTCTCGTCTACGAGGATGGCGCGCACAATGCCGAGACGCTCATGATCGATCCGTGGACCGGCGACATCATCGTCATGTCCAAGACGAAGAAGAAGCTGCCCTCGGGAGTCTACCGGGCAGCCTATCCGCACACCACCCACGGCACCAACGCGCTTGTCCCTCTTGTCGAACTTCCCGTCGGCCGCCTCGTCGCCGGCGACATTTCTCCGTCCGGCCGACAGATCCTGGTGAAGGATTACAAACACGCGTGGTACTTCAGTCGCGCCCCCGGCCAACCCCTTGTTTCCGCCCTGACCAACAAACCCTCGCCGCTGCCCTACGTCATCGAGGAAAAGGGCGAGGCGATCGGGTGGGACTGCAACGAGCAGGGCTATTACACCGCAAGCGAAGGCCTCGACCAGCCCATCCACCATTACGTTGCGCCGCGATAGAAACCTCCGGCGCCCTGCGGTGTATACATGCTGGTATGCGAAGGTCGTTCCACCACGCGATCCGTGCCGTTGTGTTGTTGGCCGCCATCCTTTCGGCCGCGGCGCAGACCCCTTCCTTCAATACCGGGTTCGCCATCGGCACCAACCAGGCCGCGTCCGTCACCGAGGCGTCGGGCATCGTCGCCAGCCGCCTGAACCCGAACGTGCTCTGGATCCACAACGACTCGGGCGACTCCGCGCGCCTCTTCGCCATCAACACCGCCGGCGCCCTCCACGGCACCTTCAACCTCACCGGCGCGTCCGCGACCGACTGGGAAGATATCGCCGTGGCGCCCAACCCGACCAGCGGCGTCTACGAACTTTACGCCGGCGACATCGGCGACAACACCGCCGTCCGCGCCAACATCTCCGTCTACCGCGTGCCGGAACCCGTCGTCGACACCAACGCCTTCAACGTCTCCAGCAATCTCGCCGGCGCCCAGCGCTTCGTCCTCGCCTACGAGGACGGCGCTCGCGATGCGGAGGTACTGCTCGTGGATCCGTGGACCGGCGACATCATCATCGTCTCCAAGCGCGAAACGCCTTCCCGCATCTACCGTGCCGCATACCCGCAGAGCACCAACGGCACCAACCTTCTCGTCTACCAGGGATCGCTCACCATGGGGTGGGTAGTCGGCGGCGACATTTCACCATCCGGCCGGCAAGTCCTGATCAAGGACTACAGCAACGCCTACTACTACACCCGCACCAACGGACAAGCTGTGGCTTCCGCAATCACCAACACCCCGTCAACCGTCCCCTGCGCCACCGAGCCCCAAGGCGAGGCCATCGGCTGGCAGGGCCGCGAGCGCGGCTACTTCACACTCAGCGAGGGAGTAAGCCAGCCGATCTACTACTATGCGTCGGCCGACACCGATGGCGACAGCGTACCCGATTCGGCAGAGGTCGCAGCAGGCACCACCATGGGAACAAGCGACTCGGACGGCGACGGCATGGCTGATGGCGCGGAACTGATCGCCGGCTCCTCACCCACAAGTTCCGCCTCGGTGTTCACTCTCTCGCCCGCAGGCATCTCGCCCACCTCGGTCACCCTGCGCTGGTCGGCGCGAACAAATCGGACCTACGATGTCTATGGAACCAATGGAAGTCTCTCGAATGCCGTGCCATTTACCCGGGTGATATCGAATCTGTCGGTCTCCGTGGATACCACGGTGGAGACCAACATGACGCTCACTCACGATTCACAGTTCTATCGCGTGCAGGCACACCGCGCATCGGAATGGTGACCGCCTCACTCGTCCTTCATCGCCTTCCACGTCGTGTAGTGATGAATCGCGAAGCCGCGGAAGCTCGGGCTACCCCTGTAATGCTCGGCCGCCTCTCGCAGCACAGCCTCCATCTCCGCCTTGGTCTTGCCCGCGAAGGTAATCTTGTCTGTCATGATCTCCGTGGTCCGGAAGCCCGCTGCGGCAATCTCGCCCGACGCCTTGTTCGTCCACGCGAAAGTCTCGAAATCGCGGTAATCCGGATTCCCGCGCACGGCCTTCGGCACGCGCTGCTCCAGTTCCCCAATGTCAGCCGTGCGGCCCGCGGTCGTCGCGCCGTACAGCGAATAGAGCGCCGCCAGCGTCCGCATGTAGTAATCCTGCGACGGCATGCCCGGTGACTCCGCAAGCCCGATGTAACGTCTCGAGCCGTCGGTGAAAGTCCTGACCTTGAACCCGCCCACCGCGCTTGAAAGCATCGTCGTCGAACCCAACGCCCACCCCTGGTAGCCCATCCAGTCCGACTCCGCCGGACCATAAATGAACACCACCGGGGTCGGCTCGTAGCGGAAAGTCTCCACACCGATGTACGTCTGCTTGCCCACTTTGTCCGCGTAGTCGATCTCGCCCATCGCGTGGTAGATGATCCCGTCGACCCCGCCGGCGAAACTCCGGTAATCCATGATGCCGACGTTGTCGACGATATCGATGATGTGTTTCGCCGCGTCCTTCGTCACACCCTTGTAGGTGACGATCCCCTGCGGCGCGCCCTTCATGTCCTTCTCATCCAGCCAGAACGGAATGTCCACGCCGTACACCAAGTCGCTGCCCTTCTCCTTCAGGTGCGCCATGATGCGCTCGTTGAGTTCGAGATACTGCGCCAGGATCGCCTGCCGCGCCGGTCCGTCGAACCCGAGAATCTGATACGGTTCGTTGTCGAAATGAATCCCGTAGAAACGCTCTTCCGGCGCCGCCGTCTCGTTGTAACTCACGATCGCATCCACCACGGCAAGCACCTCATCATGCAGCCGCCTCAACGCATATTCCGGATAGCCGTCCATCGCGTGAACCCGAATGCCGCGCCCGTCCGCTTCGCGCAGGAATCCGCGCAGTTCATCCACCTTGCTCAGCTCGCACGACTTCGTTGCATCCTCTTCTTCCGCAACAAGATACAGAATCTGAAAGAACAGTTCGTTCACGCCATGTTCCGCGCAGAAATCGAAAAGCTCCGCGCGCACAGCTTTGTCCGTGAGCACTGGGCCCGCTTCCCAAACCCACATCGCCCGCGACAACGTGGATGTCGTTGTGATCACCGCTCCGTGAGCGGCGTCTTTCCCCGCCGATTCCGGCACAGCCACATCCGGCGAACTCTTGAACGAGATGTCGTCGATGTATACCGCACCTTCACCCTGCTCCATGAAGTTCCACGTGATGCCTGCCAACCGTGACAGCATCACGCCACTCTCATGCAGCGGCACAACCACTTCCTGCCAATTCGTGGAAACCGGTCCGCCGAGATAATCGCTCACCGATTTCAGCGGCTTCGAATCGTCCTTCGCAAGCCAACGCTGATCGGCAATCTGCACGACCGCGTTTTCCCCGCCCTTCGCGCCGCGAATCCAGAACGACAGATAGGGGTAGTTGGACACATCAAGGAATGAATCGTCGCCGGGCGTCACGGTTTCATCGAACAGATGAATCCACGCACCGCAGTATCCGGTCTCCGCTTTCCGAAATCGGATCTCCATCGATCGGCCCGCGGCCCCGCGATGCACATCGGCCACAAGATGAATGGATGCCGAGGACGGCTCCGCCGCGAAATGATTGTAGCCACCACCCCGCGCATTCAGCAGCCCTTCGTCCACGTTCCACACCGGCAGGATGTTCGTCGCCGCCATGGCGCCGGACACAAAGCATGCTATAATGGCCGCAAGTATCAGTTTCTTCATCATGACCTCTTTCGCAGGTAACCGATGATAGTCGCATGAAAGAAATTACGATAGTGCTTTTTGACATCGACGGGACCCTCCTCGACATGCGCGGCGCCGGCCGGAAATCCTTTGTCCGCGCGCTCAAAACCGTCTTCGGTTGGGACGACGAAATCCCGTACATCAACTTCGCGGGCAACACGGATTCCAGCGTATTCGATGAAGTCGTCCGCCATCACGGCGTGACGCTGACCGATGCGGATCGCCGCCGGTTCTTCGCGCAGCTCCCGATCGAATTGGAGCAGACTGCGAAGGAAGTCGAACTCGTGATCTATCCCGGTGTGCGCCTCCTGCTGGAAACCCTGTCGGCCCGGAAGGATGTGGTGCTGGGCCTCGTCACCGGCAACGTCGCCGCGTCGGCCCGGATCAAGCTTCAGCAATTCGACCTGCACAACCATTTCGTTCTCGGCGCATACGGCGACGATCATGCCGATCGCGTGGATATCGCACGACTGGCCATGCGGCGAATCGAGAACAAGATGAGGGACGATCAGCACATTCGCGGGTGTTTCCTGGTCGGCGATACGCCACACGACATCCTTGCCGCCAAGAGCATCGCAGCGCAGGCCATCGCCGTCGCCACCGGCAAGTTCAGCGAGAACGATCTCCGCAAAGCCGGCGCGGACCATGTCCTGACCGACCTCTCCGACACCCGCGCCATCCTCCGCATCCTCGGCCTCGGTTGAGCATCTTGCTGCAAACAGCGCAATCACTCTTGCACTCCGAAGATTCCGCCGCTATGTAACAACGCGCCATGCGAAGAACAAACAGTTACGCGAAGCATTTGTGGTGGATCATTCCGGTCCTTGTGGCGGACTACTTTCTCTTCAGCCACCTGCTCCGCCGCGGGCCCGCGCTGGAGGGCTCCCTGCCGGCGGCGCTTCAGAACGTCATCCCGGCGGCCATCGTTGCGCCGTCGCCTTGGAAGTCGCTCCGCTTTCCGACCGCCCAGGATCGCCTGCTTGACCCGGACCCCATGGGCGTGTTCCAGCCAACCGCATCCGGCAATCCCGAGTCCGCCCTCTATGGTTCCGTCCGCACCGCCAACAACGGAAGCGGGTTGATGTCGTCTTTCCACGAAGGCATTGATATCGCCGCGATGCAGCGCGATCGCGCCGGCCGCCCTCTCGATGACGTCATGGCCGTTGCCGATGGCCACGTTGCCTATGTCAACCGCATCGGCGGTAATTCCAACTACGGCATTTATGTCGTGCTCATCCATGACGATCCGGCGCTCGGCGAGGTCTATACGCTCTACGCCCATCTCGCGCGCGCGGAGCCCGATCTCCGTCCCGGCAAGACGGTCCGCGCAGGCGATGTGCTCGGCACAATGGGCAACACCGCATCGTCCGGCATCCCCATGGCGCGCGCGCATCTGCATTTTGAAATCGGCCTGATCAACAACATGCGCTTTGCGGCCTGGTACAAGGCCAACAAGCTCAAGCCCTATCACGGCAATTTCCACGGCCGCAATTTTCTCGGCGTCAACGCGCTGGACGTGTTTGCGCATGAACAGCGGACCCCGGATTTCGATTTTCTTGCGCACCTCGAAACGATACCGCCCGCTTTTGAACTCATTGCGCGCACGTCGCGCACGCCCGATTTCTTCACGCGCTATCCGGGGCTGTGGGAGGGCTCGCCGGTTGATCACGGAGTCATCGTGTTGAAGGTGTCGGAAAGCGGTCTGCCGTTGCGCGGACGTGCAGCCACCGATACCGAGATGGCCGAACTCGGCCGCAAATCCAGCCTCGTCCTGAACGTCAACGAGGCCGTGCTCGGCCGTAACGGCTGCCATCTCGTTTCGCACGCCGGCGGAAACTGGAAGCTTGCCTCCAACGGCGAGCGCTGGCTCGAAGTCCTCACGTACTGAAAGCCTCGCCTTCCAGCTTTCCTTGTCGCAAGACAAGCCTTAGAGTTCCCGCACCATTATGAGCAGCGCTGCGGATATAAGAGTCTTCAAGGCCAACCGCGTCACGTGGATCGGCTTCTACACCAACCTCGCGCTGACCGCGGTGAAGCTGGTCGCCGGCATTCTCGGTCACAGCGCAGCCATGGTGGCGGACGCGCTGCATTCACTCTCCGATTTCGCGACGGACATCGTCGTACTCATCTGCTTCCGCGTCATCGGCAAACCGCCCGACAAGAGTCACGATTACGGCCACGGCAAGTACGAGACACTCGCCACCGCCCTCATCGGGCTGGCCCTTGTCGCCGTCGGCGTGGGGATTTTCTGGAGCGGCGCAAAGAAGATTTGGGCGGGCCTCCACGGCGTACACATCCCGACCCCCGGCGCCATAGCCCTTGTGGCGGCATTGATATCGATTGTGTTCAAGGAATGGCTCTACCGCTACACCGTCCGTGTCGGCCGCGAAATCAACAGCCAGGCCGTCACCGCCAACGCGTGGCACCATCGATCCGACGCCTTCTCATCCATCGGTACCCTGATCGGCATCGGCGGCGCCATGACGCTCGGCGAGCATTGGCACGTGTTGGATCCGATTGCCGCGGTGATCGTCAGTCTGTTCATCTTGAAGGTGGCCGTCCTGATCACGCTCAGCAGCGTGAAAGAACTGACGGAAGAGTCGCTCGAAGACGCCGCAGAACAGGAAATCACGGCCATCGTGGCGGCGGTCAACGGCACCATCCGGCCGCATAATCTGCGGACCCGCCGCATCGGCAACACGGTCGCCATCGACCTCCACGTATGCGTCGCGCCAGACCTGAACATCACGGAGGCGCACGGCATTGCGTCGAACGTGGAGAAGGCCTTGCGGAAACGATTCGGAGAAGAGGCCTTCGTCTCCGTGCATATCGAGCCGGAAGGATCGGACTAGCGGCGGACGGAGATTTCTCTCCGCCCGCCTCATCGCCTCAAGAGCTATTTCGCCACACGCGCGTACGGAGCAGTGAATTGATCGTGATCCTCCCACTCGACGGAGGAGTTGCTGCCCGTAACACCCGGCGAATCCAAGGTCGCCCCGTCATTGGGGATGCAATCCATGGACGAGGTGGACCCCACGTTGATGAACACGCCGAGGCCGTTCGCCTCGAGCGTTGCCTTGGTCAGGCCGATGGACGCCAGCGGGATGGCCATTTCATAGAAGCTATCCCGGGAGGTGTCGTGGCCCGACGAGATGTACTCGGTCAAGGCGCTGTTGGTGTTCGACAGGTAGTTGTCGACATCGCTGTACGGGCCCAGCAGCGTCGACGAGGCGCAGCCCGCCGCCCTCGCAACGGTGATGGTCTGCTCCGCCGTGGTGAAGTAGTCCGTCCCCCGGCTCGCGTCTCCAGCAAAGACCCCGCCCACCGACCTGGAAATATAGGACGAATACAGGTCTGACCGCATGCCAATCTGGTAGTCCGGAAGGTCGGTGCCGGTCATCCGGTCGTTCTTCGCCCACATGTTGCTGGCAGCCCCCGCACCGCCAATCGTATCGAGGGAAATGAACTGGAGGATGCCCTGACTGGTGGAAATCCGGCCGCTGAGCGCGGAACCCGCATTCGCAGGATCGAGCTTGTCGGTCACGTCCGCAAACTGCCACGCCAGGTAAAGCTTGGTGTCATCCCAGCACGCCCACAGGTGGGTGATGTCGGCCGGACCTTCGTGCATCGTCCAGTTGGAGCCCAAGCTCCGCGGGTCGTCGTTGACCATGTCGATGGCGATCAGCATGTTGGTGGTCCACTCGCCGCCGGTATTGGCGCCGTCGATCGTGATGCCGGCTGAACGATAGAGCCCCTTGGTCGGATTCGTCGAGTAAGGCGTGAACTTGCCGTTGCCGTTGGTACTGCTGCCGCCACTGACCGTGATGCTGTAGTTGGCGCCGCCGTTGTTGTTCCAGGTGTTGCTTCCCGCGCTGTCGTAGGCCACCAACGCGTAGCGGATCGTCGTACCCGCGGCAAAGCTCCCCAGGTTGATTGTCCAGATGTCGTTGCTCGCGCTCGGCGTTCCCTTCGTCAGCGCAGCGGCGGGCCACGTCGAACCACCATCCGAGTTGTAGACAATGCCCGCACTCGACGCCGCACCGATGGGCGCGGTTTCGAAGGTGACCGTCAACGCTTCGCCCGCATCCAGAAACCCGGCAGCAGGATTGTTCGAGATGCCGCCTGTCCACGAAACCGGCAGGCCCGCCGCGGTCTTGGTGAAGGTGTAGACCTTCTGGGTGCTGACGCTGTAGTACGTGCTGCCGTCCAGCGTCAGGGTGCGAGTCTGTCCGTTGGTCATATCGCTGCCGAACACGATGACATCCCCGTTGGCATACGATGTGGCAGTGCCGCCCTGCACCGTGTAGGTGGAGGAGATCACGTTTACCCCATGCACGCTCAAGGTCACGCTGACATTGGTCCCGCTGAAAGCACCACCCGCCGGCAGGGCCCCAACGCTTACGCTGTCAGCCGGCTGGTCGACGGCCGGAACAGATCCGCGCATACGAATGATGACGTTGGGCTCGTTGGCTCCCGGAATGGCCAACAGGTCGCTGGCCGTCGTGGTGGTCTGGAAGTCCTCCCAAACCCAGCCATTGCCTTCCGCATTCATGTTGGTCGCGCGCTGCAGGACATACGTGCAGTTCTTCGAGTTGCCGTCACCGCGATAGAATCCGATCCAGCCAGGGCTCAGTGACTTCACCATGAGCGCATCCACCACAAACGGATCGGTGCCGACAAAGAACTCTTCACGATCCGGGGATCCATCCCCATCGAAGTCGCTGATCGAGTTGAACACATAGCCGGTCTGCGTGACGCGCGCATCCGCGACGAATGCCGCAACCCAGGCGGGATCCACGCCGTAGGTTTCGTTCGACGACGAAGGTACGGAGAAACGGAGTCCGGTCAGTGATACGTAGCTGGTGCCGAAGTTTCCGTAGACGTCCGGTTGCTCGTTGGTGTTGGGGCAGATGCAGCTATCACCCAGGTATTTTCCGGACAAATAGCTGTTGTTTCCATTGTTGGTGTTGATGCTGATCATCAGGCCGGAAAGGAAGACGTTGCCGAGAGCCTGCGCATTTGTCACACCAAAGAAGGAGAGCGGAATCGCGCACTTCCACGAAGACGCCTGCTGGTTGTTGTAGCCATACGCACCGAACTGGATGATCTTCGAGCCGGGCACGCCGTAGAAGGACTGAGGGCTTCCCTCCGTGCCATGAGGCGTGGCGAACACGCCCTGCCCGAAGTCCGGGCCTTCGGAGTGATACAGGCCGAAGTTCGTGTGGTTGGCATCGCCGTAGATGTCGCCCAACAGGATCGCGCAGTGCACCGCCGGCCCGAAGCCGACATTGTGCAGGTGATCCAATCCGCTCGGCAAACTGTTCACGTACCAGAAGTTGTCCGCGCCCTGATTCGTTCCACCGCTGACAAAAATGACATAGGCATTGTTGTCGACGTCCGTCGGCATGGAGACGCCGGTTCCGCCAAGGTAAAGATAGGTGGCGTCGTAGTTGACGTAGATGGTGCCGAAATCGCCGAACCCGTTGGTGCCGTGCGTGATCGCCCCACCGCCCGATGTGACCAGGTCGAAGACCTCGCCGGCCATGTCGGGCGTGGCCTCTGCCATCCGCACTTCGGCCTGCTCCTCGGCAACATTGACCGTGTAGAAGCTGCCACCATTGTTATCCACCACCACTTCGCCCGTCGGAATATTACTGGCCGTGACGTAGTACTTGATCACCGATCCCGCCGCCGGGATGCCCAGGTCGCTGTTGAACCAGATGCCACGGCTGTCGACCCAGTTCGTGTTGGCGGTCATGCCGGCGGGGGTCCAGTTCACACCGCCGTCCACGGAGGTGAAGACCGTTACCGCTGCCTGCGTCTCGTTCGTCGCGGAGGTGACCAGCGTGTTGACGTACAGGTTCTCCGAAGCCTTGGCCACCGTCGGGTAGTTGTAGGTGCCGGCCAGACCGATGCTGGCGGAGGCGGCGATAGACACGCTGTAGTTGTCCCCGCCGTTGCTATCCCATAACACGTTGGTGCCACCCTCCACTCGGATGGCATAGCGCAACGTCGCGCCGCCGGCAAACGGCCCGAGCGCCGCGTTGTACCAGTGGCCACCCGAACTCGCCCAGTTCGTGTTGACGGTCATGGGCGTCTCGTACCAATTCGTCCCGTTCGAGTTCCATGCCACCACCACGTTGGTGACCACGTTTGAGGGCCCCGCTTCCGTGTTGATGTAAATTGTGTCTGCCGAGGTCGCCTCGCCACTTGCCGGCCACGCATAAGTGCCGTTGTACCAGAGGCTCTCCACCGGATTGTCCGGCAGGCTGTTCACGTAGACTTTGGTGGCCTTGCCGCTCAGCGTCTCCGCCGGCAGATAACCGCTGCCGTTGGACCACTTGACGTTGTTCGTGTTGTCCACGTCGTAGAAGGCCGTGTTGGGCACGCCGACATTGGCCGAATCTGTCGTGATCCCGCTGTCAGATGTGTTGATGTAGACCACGGCAATCTGGTCGCCGAGCTGCTTCTTGAACACGTACTGCCCCTGACCGCCGGAATAGCAGAGCTGGCTGAAGGTGCCGCGGCGCAGGCTGATGTAGCTGTCGCGTAACCCGTTCAGCCAGGCAATGTGCAGGTAGAGGGGCGCATTGGTGGCAGCCAACATGTTGCCCGCGGCCGCGCCCGGCTGGAAGCCCTTGTCGAACATGCACTCGCGCTGCCAATCGCCGTCGTCCGGGTTGTCGGTCGTCTTGTTGCTTCCGTTGTAGTGACCGCCTTGATTGAACGCATGTTCCGTGCCGTAGTACAGGCAGGGCACCGGCGTGGCCAGGTAGAGGAAGGACATCGCCGGCCTCAGTTTCCAGACCGCGTTGCCCGTGTCGGTACCGCTGATCTGCAGCGCGATGCGGTTGAGGTCGTGGTTGTCGATGAACGCCACGAGGCGGGACGCCCCTACGCCGTACTGACTGACCTCGTTCATCGTCTGCCCCAGGTAGCCCGACCAGTTCCCATCGCCGAAGACGCCTTTTATCGTCTGGCTGATCGGGAAGAAGAGCGCAGAGTTGAACCCGTAGCCGTCGCTGCAATACGACGCCAGAGCCGAACTGCTGTAGGAGAATAGTTCTCCGAACACGATGAAGTCGTTCTTGCCGCGATAGGCCGCGTGGTTGCGGATGGCCTGCGCCCAATTCCGGATCCACGTGTAGTCCACGTGCTTGATGGCATCCACCCGGAACCCATCGCAGTCGGTCGCGTCGATCAGGTTCTTGAACGCCTTCGCCAGGATATCCTGCACGGCGGCGTTGACGCCGCTGTCCCCGTTGTCGGTGTTCAGGTCGTCCGTGCCCTTGAATTGGCCCTTCTTATTCTCCGGGTCGCAATCCCAGCACTGAATTGTGCCGTTGTTGTGGAAGTAGCTCAGATTGTTGAACGGCGCAGGATGCTGGTTGCCCGAGTTCCACCACTGCAGGTCACCGCCGCCCGCATTGTAATAGGTGTCGCCGGACGTCAACCCGTTCTTGTCGCACATATGGTTCGGGGCGACGTCCAGGATGACGTATATGCCGCGCGCATGACAGGCGTCGATCAACTCCTTCAGTTCAGCGAACGTGCCCATCGCCGGATCGCACTTGAAGAAGTTCTCCGGGTGGTACTGGTGATAGGGTGTGTAGTTCGTATCCTTGCCCTGGTCGTTCTGCTGAACGCCGGAAATCCAGACAGCCTTCACGCCCATGCCGGTCAGATAGTCGAGGTTGTTCAGCAGCCCCTTCCAGTCGCCGCCATGGTGGAAGTTACGGTTGTAAGGAAAGGATTTGCTCTCGCACTTCCACGAAGGCTTGTAGCTGCCCAACTGATCCGTGCCGGAATCCGCGAACCGGTCGGTGAAGAGCTGGTAGATGTTGATGTCGCGCCAGTCGGACGGGCTGGGCGTGTAACTGAACCCCGGCTCGCTTTCGCGCGTCTTCAGTCCATAGGTGGCATCGTTCACACCCCAGTCACTGATGCCCGATTCCTCCGCCCAGACACAAATGGACGAGGCCACCAGCACCATCGCCAAGCACAGGAGGTTCATTATTCTGGTCTTCATTTTGCTTCCGCTTTCTCTTCGCGCATCCGGGCGATGATTCGTGTTTGGACTACTCTACGGACGGGATCTGTCTTGATCGCTGGAATGATATAGTAAACCGTTTGACCTCGTTTGTTCAACCGTTTTACTTGCTCGCGCTCTTTGCTGGGTTCGCGCTCTTTTCCAACCATTTGCCGGACAATAAATTACGCGAGCAAAGTCACGCGGAATATTCGTCGCCGGATGGACAGGCACGGGCTCTTTTCTGGCCTCTGATCTCTGACCGCCGGCGCTACGCCCCCTGCCACCGCGGACAGACTTTGACGAAGTTGCATCGCTTGCACGCGCGTTCATCCTCGGTGAAGTCGAAGCCGTCTTCCTCGGCAACATTGTGCTCAGGGTCGGCCAGCGGGAACAACATCTCGTCGGCCGACTCGCGGATGTAATCCTTTACAGTCTCAAGTTGCTCATCGCTCACGTCGTGGCGAATCTCCGTCGATGTCGGCAGGTTGAATTCCACGGCGGTGACTTGTGACGGTTCCACCTTCCACTTGTCCATCGCGTAGAGGACGTAGCAGGCGAATTGCAGATCCGCGCGCCCCGGCTCAATGCGGCCCGTCTTCCAATCGTAGATGGCAATACGGCCGTCCTCTTTGCACGATGCATCGAGCTGCACCATCACGCGCAGTCCGTCGAGTTGGAACGACGCCAGATCCTCCACCTCAAGCCAATCCGCCGCGGGTAGTACACAGAGTCGTTTGAAGATTTCCGAAGTGTAGAAGTTGCGGATGCAGAGGCGGACATGGTCGGCATTCTTCTTCCACTCCTCGTCCGATACGGGCACGTCGTACTCGTGCTCGAACAGGCCGCAGATCTTCTTGGGCTGTTCGCGGTATTTCCTGGCGCGTGAGTTGCGAAAATCTTCGCGCATGGCGCTCAGCGTCTCTTCTTCCACGCGCTCCGCTGCAGGCGGGGGAACGCCCTTCCGGACGTGTTCCAGCACGTGCCGGATCGCCGCATGGACGCGACTGCCCGCCCACATCTGGCGGGATTGAAGGTTCTTCAAGACATAGAGCTGGCGGGTACGCGGCGCGGCATCCTTTTCCCACCCGCCCCAGGAACCATAGTACTGGAAGTAGTAGCGCCGCAGGCATTCGCGGAAGGTTTCGTCACGGGACTTCGACCAGGAGAATTCGTTCTTCAGTTGGCGACCCATGCCCCGAAGCGTATCACAGGCGTGCGGATATCAACAATACAGCTCAGGCCGTCGTGGACCGGATCAGCATGCGGGTGGGCAGCCGGATGTGCTCCGCCGGCGCATCGGGTGTTTCCACGCGGCGCAGAAAAACACGCACCGCCTCCTCGCCCATCTCGGCCATCGGCGTCTCGACTGTCGTCAGGCCGACATATTCCGCCGCCTCAATCCCGTCGAATCCGAGAACAGCCACCTGCCCCGGCACGTCGACGCCTCCCACACGCAGTTCGCGGAGCAGCGCCATAGCCATCGAGTCGTTCAACGCGAAAATCGCCCGTGGCAACGGATGCGATTGGCTGTAGACGCGAAAGGCTTCCACGGCGTCATGCGGACTGAAATGGCCATCGATGAAGAGCCGCTGCGTCACGCCGGCCTCGCGCAGGGCCTGCTCGCAACCCTCCAACCGAAGACGCGCATCCTGAGCCCCCGCCGCGCCACGCACCACCAGGATATCGCGATGGCCCAGCGACAGCAGATGCTTCATGCCCTCGTACGCGCCCTGCCGGTTGTCGACGGATACGGAACTGACTACTCCGTCTTCAATCTCCTGCTGCAAAACAATGATCGGCTTGCGATAGCGCTTCAGATGCTCCATCAGTTTCAGATCCACACACGGATCAAGAATGATCACGCCATCGGCGCGCATCTCGTCAAGCAGACGCAGACAGGTCTGCTCGCGCTCGCTCTCCTGATCGTTGCGCGTGAACGCGCTGAGAATGTGATAGCCGTGCTGCCGCGCGGCCCGGTCAATCCCGTCCATCACCTGCGCGAAGAAGCCGGACGACATCTGGTGAAATACCACACCGATCGTGTCCGTCTTGCTGCGGGAAAGATTCCGCGCCGCCGCGTTCGGCGTGTAGCCGAGTCGCTCAATCACTTCCTTCACGCGCTTGCGCGTCCGCTCATGCACCAGCGGACTGTCATTGATGACGCGCGATACGGTCGCCTCGGATACCAAGGCTTCCCTGCAAACATCTTTGAGTGTGGGTCTCATCCCTCGTCTCCCCCATTGAAAGCGATTGCAGCATAGTATTTGCTGGGCTCGAAGAACAAGACTTTCTAACCTGATGCCACGAAATGAACCTGTTCGACGCCCACTGCCATTTGCAGGATGAACGCCTTGCCCCCGATCTGGACGGCGCAATGCAACGTGCTGCACGAGTCGGTGTCCAACGATTTCTCTGCTGTGGTTCATCGGAAGAGGACTGGCCTCAGGTCGCCGCACTCTGCGGCAAGTATTCAGGAGTCCTTCCCGCTTTTGGTCTCCACCCCTGGTATGTCGGCGATCGCTCCACCGAGTGGCTGGCACGCCTCACCCGCGCACTCTCGGATACGTCCGCCGTCGTCGGCGAGATCGGCCTCGACCATGCTGTCGATCCTCGCAACGATGAAGAGCAGGAATCCGTGTTTATCGCCCAGCTTCATCTTGCCCGCCAATTCAACCGCCCCGCCGCAATTCACTGTCGCCGCGCATGGGAACATCTGCTCGCCGTGTTGAAGGAGACCGGCCCTCTTCCGCGCGGCTTCATGATCCACTCCTACTCCGGTGGTCACGAACTCATCAAACCACTCGCCGAACTCGGCGCCTACTTTTCGTTCTCGGGATCCATCACCCGCTCGGGCAACAGACGCGGACACCACGCCGCACGGGAGGTGCCGGCCGATCGACTCCTCATCGAAACCGATGCTCCCGACCTTTCACCCGTCATCCGCGACGGCGATCGCACATCCGAGCCAGCCGTCAATGAGCCTGCCAATCTTCAGTACGTTGTCGCCGCACTCGCTGAGCTTCGCGGCACCGACTCGAACCAGATTGCAGAACTCACCAGGAACAACGCCTGTCGCCTGTACGGCGTAACAAATTGATCATGAGCATGTTACACAGAACAGAATTGCTGCTTGGCCCCGACAGCATCAAGAAGCTGAAGGCCGCAAGAGTGACTGTTGTGGGGCTCGGCGCCGTGGGTTCGTTTGCCGTCGAAGGGCTCGCCCGCGCCGGAGTGGGCCATTTGAGCCTCGTAGATTTTGACGAAGTGCGTCCGACGAACATCAACCGCCAGCTCTACGCCTTGCACTCCACGATCGGAAGATCCAAGGCCGACCTCGCACAAGCGCGCGTGCTGGACATCAATCCGGACTGTCACGTCGACGCGCTGCGGCTCTTCATCGGCGCAGAAAACGTCGGGCAGGTGATCGACGATAGACCCGACGTCCTGATCGATGCCATCGACGGGCTCACCCCGAAGGTGACACTGCTGATCGCTGCGGTACGCGGAAAAATCCCAAACATCATCTCGTGTATGGGCGCGGCGCGACGGACGAATCCTTCCTTCATCCGGGCGGGTGATCTTTTGGAGACCCAGAAATGTCCGCTGGCGAGCAAGATCCGAAAACGCCTGCGCAAAGAAAACATCACGACCGGTATTCACTGCATCTACTCCGTCGAATCACCGCAGGGCGGGTCGGTAGAGGAAGCGAGCGCCATCGAGGACGAGGTCGTTTCTCGCGGGCGGGCCCGGAAACCGCTCGGCAGCCTGGGATGCCTCACCGGCATATTCGGCCTCTACGCTGCACGCGAGGCCATCATGGCGTTGACGCGTTGAAACGGAATTGCCTTGCCTGCCGGATTCGTCGCGCTAGGCTTGAGGCACCTAACCAAGGAGGAGGTATGAGCAAGTTCCTTGTTTCGATCCTTCTGGCCGTACTCGTTCTTTCGTTCTGTTCAGGTTGCGTGGTCGCGCCATTCCAGCCACCAGCCGGACTGGCTCTTACCCAGTATAAGGCTCCACTCGATATCGACTACGACAACACCGCGCTGGGCCCGAAGACCGGGTCTGCATCCTCCTCGTCGGTTCTCGCGCTCGTGTCGTTCGGCGACTGCAGCATACAGGCGGCAGCCATGAACGGCGGCATCGAGAAGGTTAACCTCGCCGACTACGAGT